>CAUQBH010000006.1:0-134404 GCA_963516675.1 uncultured Flavobacteriaceae bacterium
AGAAAGAACAGAAAAAATGCATGGAAGCCAATCTGCTGAAGGTATTTAAAGAAGGTTGCATTTTGTGTGATGATTTTGAGGATTGTCTTAAGGATTAATATAAATATGGTATCTTTGCAGAATAGAAAAATTAAAAAGAATTTATGTCAAATATTTTAGCCATAGTAGGGCGACCTAATGTAGGGAAATCCACTTTGTTTAATCGTCTTTTGGAACGCAGGGAAGCCATCGTAGACAGCACTGCGGGGGTTACCAGAGACCGCCATTACGGAAAAAGCGACTGGAACGGCGTGGAATTTACCGTGATAGACACGGGAGGATATGATGTGGGAAGTGATGATATCTTCGAGGAAGAAATCAGAAGACAAGTGCAGCTGGCAGTGGATGAGGCGACTTCTATCGTTTTCATGGTCAATGTAGAAGAGGGGCTTACCGATACCGACCAAGAAATTTATCAGCTCCTTAGAAAAGCAAACAAACCGCTGTATGTGGTTGTAAATAAAGTAGATTCTGCGAAGGAGCTTCTTCCTGCTACGGAATTTTATCAACTTGGAATAGAAAAATATTATACGCTTTCTTCTGCTACAGGAAGCGGAACGGGAGAGCTGCTGGATGATATCGTTAGGGATTTTCCTACTACGGAATATGTAGATGTATTTGAAGGGCTTCCGAGAATAACCATCGCTGGGCGACCTAATGTAGGTAAATCTACACTGACCAATGCTCTACTGGGCGATGAAAGAAATATCGTGACGGATATCGCAGGAACTACGCGAGACAGCATAGAAACTATTTATAATAAATTCGGGCACGAGTTTATTTTGGTGGATACGGCAGGAATGCGTAAAAAATCCAAAGTAAGTGAGGATTTGGAGTTTTATTCTGTGATGCGTTCCATCAGAGCGATAGAAAATTCTGATGTGGTTATCCTGATGATAGATGCTACCAAAGGCTGGGAAAGCCAAGATATGAACATCTTTGGGATAGCCCAGAAAAACCGAAAAGGAATAGTAATTTTGGTTAATAAATGGGATTTGGTGGAAAAAGAAACCAATACCATGAAGCAGTTTGAAAACCAAATTCGTGAGAAAATAGCTTTGTTTAGCGATGTGCCTATTTTGTTCATTTCGGCATTGACAAAACAAAGAATCCTGAAAGCTGTGGAAACGGCTGTGGAAGTCTATGAAAATCGTAAAAAACGAATTAAGACAAGTAAGCTGAACGAAATCATGCTTCCTATCATAGAAAACACGCCGCCGCCAGCTCTGAAAGGGAAATACATCAAAATAAAATACTGTACACAGCTGCCTACGGTGACGCCGCAATTTGCGTTTTTCTGTAACCTGCCGCAGTATGTGAAAGAACCTTATAAAAGGTTTATAGAAAACCAACTGCGTAAGAATTTTGATTTTACTGGAGTGCCTATTGAGGTTTATTTCAGACAAAAATAGTTTTCGTCCTCTTCCTTTTGTTATAAGGAGGGGGATATTTTTAATAACATAGAAAAAATTAAACAATTATGATACATATACTTTCTAACGAGGTTTCGTTGGTTAATTCTTGGATAAATGAGCTGAGAAATGTAGAAGTTCAGACCGATAGAATGAAATTCCGTAGAAATATGGAAAGAATAGGCGAAATTGCAGCCTTTGAAATTAGTAAAAAATTGGATTACAAAGAGGTGGAAATCACCACGCCTTTGGATAAAATCAAAGTGAAAGAAATCGCTGTTCAGCCTGTGATTACTACGATTTTGAGAGCTGGAGTTCCACTGTTTCAAGGAGTTTTGAACTATTTTGACAAGGCAGACTGCGGTTTTGTGGCAGCGTATAGAAAACACGATATGAACGATTATTTTTCCATCAAACAAGATTACCTTACTTGCCCTAATATAGAGGGAAGACCGCTCATCGTGGCAGATCCTATGCTGGCAACAGGTGCCAGTCTGATAGAAGCCCTGAAAGACCTGCTTACTCACGGAAAGCCTTCGCAGATACACATTGTGGCGGCTATTGCCAGCAGACAAGGTGCAGAGGCCATCAGAACGGCTTATCCAGAAGCGCATATTTGGATAGGGGCGATAGATGAGGAGCTGACTTCCAAGGGCTACATTACGCCAGGGCTGGGCGATGCGGGAGACCTTAGTTTTGGGGAAAAATTACAAAATTAGAAATGAGAGAGGCTGTTTATCAGTCTCTCTTTTTTTGTTTTTAAAATTTAAATATAAATAAAAACCACACCAGTACCGAAGTACCGATGTGGTAAAAACTATAATTGATAAAAAGATGTCTAGTTGTACCCAGCTTCATTCATATCGTCATTGTTTTGATCTTGCATCTCTGGTTTTCTTTTTGTTTTGCTTTCTGTTACATTTCCACTTTTGAATCTGTAAGAGAACGAAAGCAAGAACTGTCTCGGCATCATCTGCATTTCATTATATCTCGTGAAAGTGTCTGAGTCTGTGTAATTTCTCATTTTTCTAGAGTTGAAAACATCTTGAACGCTGAAACTGATAGTTCCTGTATTATTCCAGATATTCTTGCTGATACCGATGTTTAGAGCATAGGTATTCTTTTTCTCTGTATTATAATCTCTATGTCCGCCGCGGAAATCTCCCTGAAGCTGTAAATTCGTGGTTCTATTGATTTTAAAAGCTGAGGTAAGTTTAGCTTTTAGGTTGTTTCCTTCGTTTACAATTGTAGAGTTGTTATAAGTCAACTCACTCTTGTATCGGTAAAGATTGACATTACCATACACTCTAAACCAGCTTGTAGGACTTACGCTGTAGCTAAGGTCTAGCCCGTATTTATCCTCTGTTCCTAAATTGAAAGGTCTGGAAAGGATGTACTCTGTCGGCTGTCCTGTGATAGGATGGATATAGGTCTGCTCCTCCGTGATGGAACTGATTTCATCAGTGGTTCTTTGGTAATAGAGTGTAGGGTTGATATTCCATTTTGCTCTGGAATAATTGTAACTGAACTCAAATGAATTAACAAAAGATGGATTGAGGTCAGAATTTCCCATAAATCTATTTGGGTCACCACTGATTCTCATCACAGGAATGATTTCCCAAGACTTAGGTCTTTTGATTCTTCTCGAATAATTTAGCGAGAACTGGCTTTTTTCTGTGATATCATAGCTTAAGAATACAGAAGGGAAAAACTCGTTGTATTTTTTACTTTTTGTAGAAAGTCCAGTAAGGTTGTTATTCGCTTCGATATCAATATTGATATTTTCATTTCTTACACCAAGCTGATACCCGAATTTTCCGATTTTACTCTTGAACTGAGCATAGAACGCCAAAAGCTGTTCTGTGTAGTTATTTTTCCCAGTAACATCATCAAATGTGATGAAACTTCCTCCTGAAAGCCCTTGGTAAGAGTTATTGATATCATTATTATTATAGTCATATCTTGCTCCAGCCTCTATTTTAGAGTTTTCGCCAATAGGAAGCTCGTAGTCTAATTTCCCTATCCAAGTTTTTCTAGAAAAATCAGCCACATTTAGGTATTGATAAAGGGTGTGAGAGGTGTTTCTATTATCAAAAATATTACTTTCTGAGTTGTTGCTCGTATTCTGGAAGCTACCACTCAGCTCTAGCATATGTCCTTTGTTATTGAATTTATGCTCTAATCCTGCATCTACTTGTATGCTGTTATTTTCATCCAGTCCATCATTTTTTCTGTATGTGATTCCTGTGAGAGAAGATGTATTCTGCTGAAGGCTGAAACCATCCATCAGCATTCTATTAGCAGAGAATGAAGCATTTACCGAAGTTTTATCTGAAATGCTGTAAGTGAAACCTGTGTTGAAATTATAGTTTTTCATTTCAGGCTTGTTTTCACTGCTTGTAGTGAGGCTTTCTCCTGTATTTTTATACAAAATATCTGAATAACTTTCGGATTTATTTTTCATATATCCGCCACCGCCATTCACGAACCAAGTCCATTTTCCGTAGTTCCAAGAAAGATTGGTATTCAGTCTTGTAGCTGGATTATAGCCAAGGCTTCCGTTCACTGACCCATTAAAGCCCAGCGAAGAAGATTTTTTCAGAATGATATTAAGGATACCCGCTGTTCCTTCGGCTTCGAATTTTGAAGAAGGGTTAGAAATGATTTCTATCCTGTCAATCTGGTCGGCAGGGATACTTTTCAGTGCAGCACTGATATCATCGGTAATTCCCAGCACAGAAGAAGGCTTCCCATTGATAAGGAATTTCACATTAGAATTTCCTCTCATGGACACAGAGCCGTCAGTCTCCACACTCACCGAAGGGACATTGTTCAGAACATCATGCAGAGTTCCTCCTTTTGAGGAGATATCCTGTCCTACATTGTAGGTTTTTTTGTCAAGTTCTACTTTATAAGGTGTAGAACTTTTCGCTGTGATGACTACTTCAGCGATTTGTTTTTCGTTACTGCTTGATTTTGAATTGTTTGCGGTTTTACTGGTTTCTGGTTCTAGGACAATATTCCCAAGGTTAGAAGCACCTTGGATTTCTATTTCGTAGGTTTTTCTTTTGAAATTAACTGCATCGATTACGACTTGATAAGTCCCATTAGCCAAATTCAGTGCAAAACTACCGCTGTCATCCGTCATTGAGGCATCACTGAGGGCAGCATTAGTTTTATTATTAAATTCTATGGAAGCATAAGGCACGACTGCGCCATTTTGGTCAGTGATTTTTCCTTTAATGCTTTGTTTTTCTTGGGCGTTCATCATTACTGCCGCTCCCAAAAAGAAGGTCAAACCGATGGTTTTCTTCCCAAAAATCCTTGTTATTTCAATATGTGACATAAAAAACTTTTTAGTGTTAATATTCTTTTAGATGATAAAAATCATAAAAGGTTAAAAATAAAAACATTTTTTTTTTTAAATCTCTATATTTACAGCCACAAAATCAAGAATATGGTATTGAGTAGAATCTGGAGTATGTTTATCATAATCGCTATTGCGGTGGCAAGTTTCAAATATCTTTTTTCGGACAATTATAAAGCTATTTATAATGATATGGTAGTGGGCAAAGGAGGCGATACGGTGGCTATTGCAACCAAGCCATTGGCTGATGTTCCGCTTGAAATTTCCGAAAAACTAAAACAAGAAAAATTAGTAATAAAAGATAAAATTCATTATCAAAATCAAGATACTGACAAAATAAGAATATACAGAGTTCAGGAGGCGAGCGGGGTGATAGGCACGGCGCAGACAGCTGTGGAGATTAGTTTGGGGCTTATAGGGATTATGACTTTGTTTATGGGCTTTATGAGCATTGCCGAGAGGGCAGGCGGAATCAATCTTTTGAGCCGAATAATCCAGCCATTTTTCTCTAAACTTTTTCCAGAAGTTCCCAAAGGGCATCCTTCTTTTGGGCTTATGATGCTGAATTTCAGTGCTAATCTTTTGGGGCTGGATAATGCAGCCACGCCATTTGGGCTAAAAGCTATGGATAGCCTGCAAAGCCTAAATCCAGATAAAGAAAAGGCAACCAATGCCCAGATTATGTTTCTTTGTCTGCATGCCAGTGGGCTTACGCTGATTCCTGTAAGTATCATAGCGACGAGGTCTTCTCTCAATTCTGCCACGCCTACCGATATTTTCCTGCCTACGATGATTGCTACTTTTTGCGCAACGATGGCAGCGATGATAATAGTATCTATCAGACAGAAAATCAATCTATTCCAGCCCGTGCTGTTAGCGTATATTGGCGGGATTTCTGCTATTGTGGGAGCGATGGTTTTCTTCTTGGTAAAACTTAATAAAGAAGAACTGGACGGCGTGAGCAAGTTGATTTCTAATGGACTGATTTTGTTGATTTTCCTGCTCATCGTGCTGGGAGGAGTTTATAAAAAGATTAATATTTTTGATGCCTTTATAGATGGCGCAAAGGAGGGTTTTAATACCTGTGTGAAAATTATCCCTTATTTGGTAGGAATGCTGGTGGCTATTTCTCTTTTGAGAACCAGTGGAGTTTTTGATTTGATTATCAGTGGAATGAAATGGATGGTGGAAAGCCTAAGTATGGATACTCGTTTTGTGGATGGGCTACCTACGGCACTGATAAAACCTCTAAGCGGTTCGGGAGCGAGGGGGATGATGATAGACACGATGACTACTTTCGGGGTGGATAGTTTCCCTGCTCGGTTGTCAGCGATTTTGCAGGGGAGTTCGGACACTACATTCTATGTCATCGCAGTTTATTTTGGG
Source organism: uncultured Flavobacteriaceae bacterium (assembly GCA_963516675.1). Taxonomy (GTDB): domain Bacteria; phylum Bacteroidota; class Bacteroidia; order Flavobacteriales; family Weeksellaceae; genus JABCPE02. The sequence continues at coordinate 6,205 of CAUQBH010000006.1, forward strand.
GCTGTGGGTGTGAAAAACACACGATATACGATTTCTTCTATGCTATTGTCTGATTTAGTAGGGATTACGACATCTATCATCATGGCATATTGGTTCTTTGGGTAAAATGAAAAATGATGAAAAGGAAGATGAAATTCATGGCTAAAAAAATAGTATTTATTTTTAGTGTTTTTTCGGTTTTAGTGTTTGGTCAAGGTTCAAAAATAGACCAGATTATTACCAATGCCGAAATGCAGCGGGGGAGACATCAGTTTGATAAAGCATTTCAGTCCCTAAAAACAGCCGAAAAACAGGCTCGGCAGAAATCTGCAAAGGAGCTGCCCAAAGTCTATTCGGAAATGGTGAAGTATCAGTTTTCGGTTTCTAATTCGGATTCTGCGAAGATTTATACAGAAAAAGCCATGGCAGAGGCGCAGAGTATCAACCACCCTGAAGCCCTTGCCTATGGATATTACACCAAAGCGTATTATTATAACTATCTGGAAGTAAGGGATTTGGCTGTGGAGTTTTCTCAGAAATCATTGGATTTGGCTCAGAAACATAATTTAGACCTGCTAAAACCTCGTATATACTACATTCTTTATGGGGCTCACGCGAGTCTTGACCATACGGCTCAGGCTTATAAATACGCCATAGATGCTGTAAAATCTTCTAAAAAAGCCAAAAACTACAATCTGCTGTCCAATGCCTATTCGGCTATGTCTACATCTATGGGGCTTCTGTATAAAGAAAATCCGAAGCCAGAGTATATGGATAGTATACTGATTTATCTCAAAAAATCAGCGGAAGTTTATCATAAACATCCTAATTTTGTTAGTCCAGAGACTTATGCCATTACCAATATCAATATTGCAGACTACTACTATCAGACCAAAGGAAGCGCGGACAGCATAAGAAAATACACAGAAATAGCCAAGCAGACTTCCCTGAACCGAGATGCAAGTTCATCAGTGAAAGCCAATGCAGATGGGCTTTTGGCGCAGCTTGCGATTCGTCAGGGGGATTTTAATAAGGCTGAAAAATTACTCGTGGATGCCTATTCTGATATGGAGAATCAGTCCTCACCAGATTACCATACTTTGGCTTCTATCTCGGAGGCGCTTTCTCAGTTGTATCAAAATAATAATAACTTTGAAAAGGCATTATTTTTCAAAAAACAAAAAGAACAATATAACGATAAAATATACGACCAAAACCAGCAGGAACAAACCCACAAGCTGGAAGCCCAATACGAAAACAAGCGTATAAAATCCGAAATAGAAGTAGTAAAAGAGAGAGAAAAAAATAGGAGAATCCAAAATTATCTCTACATCAGTTTGGCTATTATGGCTGTATTTCTGCTGATTTTGGTGCGTAGAAACTATGCTAATAGGATGAAACTACAGGCGGAAAAAGAACTTCGCCTCCAAAAAGAAAAGCAGGAAGCTCAGGCTCAGGCTTTACATAAAGAAAAACAGCGCCGTCTGCTCTCTATTCAAAAAATAAGAGTGGAAAGAGAGTCTAAACTCCGTATTCTATTGGAACAAGAAGAGCAAGCCCGCCTAAAAGAACAGCAGGAATTACTTCGGTTAAAAAATGACCAAATGCACAAGGAAGCCTTGGCAAATGCCCTCCAAATAGAGCGGAAAAATCAGCTTTTGGATGAAATCAGAGAGAGTATAAAAGCCAAGGAAACCGATGTAAATATAGACACCATACTAAAACAAGAGAAGCGAATGGAGGAAGCGCTGGATCAGTCTGTGAAGGAGTTTCAGGAAATCCACCCAGAGTTTTTCAGTAAGCTGAATGCCTTGTCGGATAACAAGCTTACGCCTCTTGACCTTAGATATTGTGCGTATATTCATTTGAAATTGTCTACCAAAGAACTCGCAACGATCTTTAATGTAGAGCCAAAAAGTATCCGAATGACCAAATACAGAATCAAACAAAAACTGAATTTGGATAAGGAAAAAGACTTGGAAGATTTTTTACAAAATATTGTTTAAGTATTGAAAATCAAAATATTACAAAGTAAGTAGACACTTTGTAGACGCTCTTTTTTTGGCAGGAGTATCATAATGTCATAATTTTACACTACAAAAATAAAGTTATGGCAGATACAAATTCAAAACTTCCGTTTTTAGAGATTATAGAATGGGTGGAACCAGACCCAAATTTACTAATGTGGAAAGTTCCAGACCAAGATAAAGAAATAAAAAACGGAGCAAAACTCATCGTGCGCGAGAGCCAGACAGCACTCTTCCTGAACGAAGGTGTGGCAGCGGATGTTTTCCCAGCAGGAACGCATGAATTATCTACTAAAAATATTCCGATTCTATCTAAGCTTAAAGGCTGGAAGTATGGTTTTGAAAGTCCATTCAAGGCTGATGTATACTATTTTTCTACCAAGCAGTTTGTAAACCTGAAATGGGGGACGCCGGCGCCTGTTCTGATGAGAGATCCGCAGTTTGGGCAGGTTCGGGTAAGGGCTTTTGGTTCGTATAATGTGCGCATCACCGATGTAGCGAAGTTTTTCAAGGAATATGCAGGAACTTATCCTATGCTTACGGTCTTTGAGCTTGAAAATCAGTTGAGGGATTTCATTGCGCCGAAGTTCGGTGAGGTGCTTTCTAATGCAGGGCTTTCGGTTCTTGATTTGGCTGGAAATATGACTGCTTTGAGCGAAAAAATCCGTCCTCTTATAGAGCCTTATTTTGCTGATTTTGGGGTGGAAGTTACCCAGTTTATGGTGAGTTCTGCGACTCTCCCAGAGGAGGTTACGGAGTTCTATGACAAGGTGACTAATATGAATATGATAGGCGATATGGAGCGTTTCCAGAAATTTAATACAGCGATCGCGATAGGGAATGACCGTAGTAATATAAGTTCAGGAATACAGGAGGGCATGGCGATGGGGGCTATGATAAGCGCGATGCAGCAGCAGACACAGCAAAACCAGCCACAAAATTCGGTTCAAGATGATGCCACGGCCAAACTTCAAAAATTAAAAACGCTTTTTGAGAGTGGGCTTATAGATGAAACCGAATACAAGGAAAAGAAAGCAGAAATATTATCAAATCTTTGATAATCAAGCGTTAAAATAATAAACCAATGGAGGACGAAAATAAATCTTCTGGAAAAGCAATGTCTTTTCTGGAACGAATGAGACAAAGGTCTCAGGCTCAGAAAAAATATGGAGATGATATTTTTCAGCCGAAAGAAACTGCTGAGATTGATACGCAAGACTGCCCAAACTGCGGGGCAGGACGAGCCAAACGAGATGGTGTAACTCACTGTGCCTATTGTGGTTATGAGTTTATACAAACGACCTTGGGTGATGGTATCTACATTACAAAAGAGGATAACTCTCGGAAATCCAATAAATAAAAATAGTGAAACTATTGCTTAGGGACTTTTGAAATTTCAAAAGTCCCTTGTTTATTATAAAACAAAGAAGTTTCTTAAAATCAAATTAAAAATTCCGTAAATTGCACACAAAATAAAAAAGAAAATGAAAAGAATTTTATTAGCCGTGATGCTTTCCATAGGTGTGTTAGGCTTTGCACAGAATAGTGAGGAAAAAATAAAGGGAATGATAAAAGAACAGATTGTAGATAAAATAAAAAACTACAAACTTACCGACCTAGTTCCATACTCCAAAGATGGTAAGAAATGGGCGCTGATGGATGTGAAATCTAGAAAAATCCTGACAGATTTTGTGTTAAATGAACCTAGTACTTTTAATCCTGATATCTATGTTAAATTATATGGAGAATCTGGTGAAGAAAGTGAGATAATTTATTCAGATTATAGATTAGAATCAGAAGTAGGGTTGATTTATCCTGTCGCAGCAGTCCAGACTGTTGATGCTGATAACTCACCTTTTCAAGTAAAGGAAAAGAGGAAGATAGAAGTTGATGAGACAAAATATAAATATATATTAAAACCAATACTCTACAAGGAAGAGTATTATGCTATAGCTACTAAAAAAGATAACAGTGATGTTCTTATTAATGAAAGAGGAGAAGAACTCAAAGGGTTTCATTTTAGAGTTATAAAAGACTCCTATCTTTGTAAAGATAAAAATCCAAACGAAAAAATTTTTTATGTAGAAGGTTTCGATGGTAAAAAGGGCTTTATAACTATATCAGGGAAGAGAAAACTCTATGGTAAGCTAATGAATGAACCGAGGTCTTATGTTTTTGATCAGGGGCATCAAAGTGCTTTTGGGTATAGTCTTCAGAAAGATAATGATGATATTAGAAAAATAAAAAAATCGGGTATAGTAGATACATCCACACAAGAATGGCTGATAAAACCGCAGGAAAAGTATAAAATTTACAGTATACTTTATACTTCATCAGAAATAATGATGGAGGATGAGGAATATGATGTAACAAATAGGAACAAAGCCACTGTATATTTCTTAGCAACCGACCAAAGTAGTCAGCACTTTGTTTTAGATATAAAAGGAAATCCTATTTTACCGAAAAATTAACTAAAAAGCACCTTTTCAAAAAGGTGTTTTTTTATGTTTTAAAATTAACAGAGAAACAGCAAAATTCCGTAAATTGCGCATGAAAATAAAAGAATAAGAAATGAAAAGAATTTTATTAGCCATGATGCTCTTTATAAGTGTATTGGGATTTGCACAGAGCGAAGAAGAGATAGTACAAAAGTATATTGTAGATAAAATAAAAGGTTACAAACCTACAGATCTAGTCCCATACTCCAAAGATGGTGAGGATTGGGCACTGATGGATGTGAAATCTAGAAAAGTACTTACAGATTATGTGTTGAATTGGGCAAGTACTTTTAAACCAAAATTATCTATTAGTATGTATGTTAAAAGGTATATAATAGGGAGTGTCACTTCAGATTATACGATGGAGCTAGAGTCAAGAAGAGAAACTTTGCCACCAGAAATAGGGTATGAGAAATATGAAAAAATAAATAAACCTGCTTTTCAAATGGATGAAACAGGAAAAAAAACTGCGAGTAATCCTAAATATAAATACATACTAGATATAGTATCACATAAAGGTGTATATTATGCCATAGTTTCTAAAAAGGATAACAGCTGGACACTCATTAACGAAAAAGGAGAAGAACAGAAAGGGTTTCATTTCAAAGAAATATCAAATATTGGTTATAAAGATAAAGAAAGCGGAGAAGATGTTTTTAATGTGGAGAATTTTGATGGTAAAAAGGGTTTAATAACCATATTAGGAAAGAAAAAACTTTATGGTGAACTGATGAATAATTTTACTAAAAACGATATTGTTTTAGGGTATGTTGTTCAGAAAGATAATGATTATTCTCACGAAATTAAAAAATCAGGCGTGGTAGATTTGGTTACACAAGAATGGCTGATAAAACCGCAGGAGAAGTATAAGATATACGATATAATCTACACTTCATCAGAAGCATTAAATATATGGAGGTCATCAGTAAAGGATAGAGATAAAGCCACTATATATTTCTTAGCAACCGACCAAAGTGGTCAGCGCTTCGTTTTGGATATAAAAGGAAATCCTATTTTGCCGAAAAATTAACCCAAAAAGCACCTTTCTAAAAGGTGTTTTTTTATGCTTTAAAATTGATAGAGAAACTACAAAAAATCCGTAAATTGCACACAAAATAAAAAAATGAAAAGAGTTTTATTAGCCGTGATGCTTGGTATAGGTGTATTGGGCTTCGCACAGGGTAAGAAATCAGGAAAAATAGCGCAAAAGTATATTATAGACAAAATAAAAAACTACAACCCAACCGATTTGGTTCCATATTCCAAAGATGGCGAGAAATGGGCACTGATGGATGTGAAATCCAGAAAAATCCTTACAGATTTTATGTTAAATGAGCCTAGTACATTTAATTCTGAATTAAATGTTAATATAAATGTAGGAGAAAGGAAGGAGGAGATGACGATTAATGCAAATTATGATATTTCACCACTTTTAGCAGTTTGCTATGTTTCGAAAAGAGGAGTCTTGGATGTTAAAGAAATAAAAAAACTTGGTTTTCAAGTAGATGAATATGGAAGAATGCTGGCTCGTAATAAAGAATATAAATATATATCAAACCCGATATTGTATAAAGGAGCGTATTATGCTATAGTAACATACGAAAAAGATGAATGGCCGGATTTTGATAGGTTTGAGGTTCTTATTAACCAAAAAGGAAAGGAGCGGAAAGGATTTCGTTTTAGAGAGATGGACGATACTTATTATAAAGATAAAAAGACAGGTGAAAATGTTTTCTATGTAGAAGATTTTAAAGGTAAAAAAGGATTTCTAACCATATCAGGGAAGAAAAAGCTTTATGGGGAACTTATGAATGGTATCGAACCTTCGGCTGTTTTAGGGTATAGTGTTCAAAAAGATGGTGAAAATATCAATGAGATTAAAAAATCAGGTGTGGTGGATATAACCACACAAGAATGGCTGATAAAACCACAGGAAAAGTATAAAATATACAGAATATTTTATACTTCATCAGAAAGAATAATGGAGGAAAATGATAAAAATAGACACAAAGCAACTATATATTTCTTAGCAACCGACCAAAGCGGTCAGCACTTTGTTTTAGATATAAAAGGAAATCCTATTTTACCGAGGGAATAAGTATGATTTTTGTTAGAAAAACGAAAAAATATTTTATTCGTTTCTGAAAAAACCTTAATTTAGTTGAGTGATTTTTTTAAGGAAACAGATTAAAATAAAATATTATGAAAAAACTATTTTTTACATTCGGTTTATTTGTGGTTTCGCTTGCTTTTGGGCAGATGGAAACCGTGAAATTTGATAGAAAATTAGTCTACGAACAGGATGCAGCCAATGGTAAAGAAGCTAGAAGGATTCTGGATGAATTGGGCACTTTGGAGTATTATCATTCCTCATCATATGGTATGCTGAGAATTAAACCTAAAATGGAAGATTATCCGTATGCTATCGGTAGTTACTATGTGTTTTTTGGGAAAAAATCTCCTTTCTGGACAACAATAGATCCAGTGGACAAAACCATAGCAATGAGTCCTCTAAGTATAGAAGATGTAGACATTAAGGTTGATTTTACTAAAACTAATAACAAAGGAAAAGTAGGAGGAGTTTCTTGTAACTACTACGATGGAGTTTTGAGTGAAGAAGAAAAAATTATTATGGAGGTCTGTGTGGATGAAACCAGCAGTTATGACAATTTTAGTAAAGTATTCAGCGGAAATACCAAAAAAGGTCTGATACTTTCTATGTCTATTAAAGAAAAGGGAGATAAGGTTACCTTTAATTTAGCTAAAAATGAACCTTTGAATTTATCTATGACTTTGGATACCCAGCAGATAGAAAAAGGTTTTGTTGAAAGAGAGAAAAAAGCAGCAGCAATAGCAACAGCAAGAGGAGAAGAAGAACATGATTGTTCAGGGATTGATGCATCAGAAGAAGACTATGCTGTTGATCCTTTGCTGAATGTATATAGTACGAATGCATATAAAAACAATGGTTTAGATAATGATGATCTTTTTCATCAGATTACAGCTTTTCGTTCCAATGAAGAAGATTATACATCGGGAGAAGGCAGAAAAAAAACTATAGCCCTTCTGAAATTAAATTATAAACCAATTCTAAAAAACCATTTGAAAACCAAATATATAAGTAGGGAAGAGTATAAAAAAATGGTAAAATTCTTTAAGGAATATGTGAAAGAAGTGGAAGCATTTGACCCTGAATTAGTTAAGGTAGATGAGGTGGGAGATTATAAAGCAGATGTAGCAGATGTAGTAGATGTAGCAGAAGATATAGTATACCCTAAATACAACTCAACCTACAAGACCATGCATATGGAGAAAAAACCGAATTTGGCTCTTGATGGTGCTTTGAAATCAGAAAACCTAAAACAAGCCATTCCGCAGTTCTGCAGCGATATCTATGGACAGGTTTCTGTTTTTGAAAACGAGGAATTACAGAAACAGCTGCTGCATTTCATGGGTCAGACATGTGACTTGTACCTTTATCCGAAGGTGGATAATGTCTACTATGACGGCACACTGGATGCTCTGCGAAGAAGTATCTTGGAGATAGAAAAACTCCGCCCTTCGTTATCCAAAAAAGATTTGAAAAATCTGCGTACACTTATAGAAAATTTGGATTAACATATAATGATGAAAAGCCCTTTTTTAGACAAATGTTGTTTGAAAAGGGCTTTTTTCGGTTTTAAATCGTTTGGAATTAAGGGAAATAAAAATTAACTTAGCAACTCAAAAAAAATTAATAAAAATGGACTTAAAAAAAGAAATGCTCTACGAAGGAAAAGCTAAACAAATATTCGCCACAGAAAAGCCTGATGAGGTGGTTGTAAGATTTAAAGATGATGCCACAGCGTTCAATGCCCAAAAAAAAGGACAAGTGGACAAAAAAGGGCAGATGAATAACGCTATCACTACGCTTATCTTTGAATATTTGAATGAAAAGGGAATTCCTACTCATTTCATCAAGCAGATAGATGACCGCGAACAGCTGGTTAAAAAGGTGAGTATCATTCCTTTGGAGGTGATTGTGAGAAACTATGTGGCGGGAAGTATGGCTCAGCGTTTGGGTGTGGAAGAAGGCACAAAATCACCGATTACCATTTTTGATATTTGCTATAAAGATGATGCACTTGGAGATCCGCTGATAAACGACTATCATGCGATATTCTTGGGTGCGGCGACGAGAGAGGAGCTTGATAAAATGTATGCACTGACAGCCAGAATTAATGAAATACTGATTGATTTATTTGATAAAATGAATATCATTTTGGTTGATTTTAAAATAGAACTCGGTAAAACACCAAATGGAGAAATCATCTTGGCGGACGAAATTTCGCCAGACACCTGCCGTCTTTGGGATAAAGACACCATGAAAAAGCTGGACAAAGACCGTTTCCGAAGAGATTTGGGCGAGGTGACCGAAGCGTATGAAGAAATCTATAACCGCCTGAAAAAGGTGCTGAATAAATAAAGAAATCCCTCTTTTGGAGGGATTTTTAGTTTTTTCTGAAAGTGGCTTGGATAAGAGATTGTGAATAAGTGGATTAGTGGAAATGTAAATTAAATTTTTTCTAAACTCAAAAAATCCTTAAATTTGGGCGATTTTTAGATAAACTTTTCAAATGATGAAAAAAAGTATTTTTAAGGGCGTTTTGGCGTTGGTATTATTGGCTTCTTGCAGCAAAGATAAGATGATTTTAGATAGTATGAATGAGTACAATCTGGCTATGGAGACCAAAGGGTACCACTTCGGAGATATGATTACTTTCCCAAAGGAAGTTACTGATAATGCGGAGAGTATAAGCATAAGTTTTGGAGACAAGGAAACAGCGATTTTGAAGATAGATCCTGCGTTTTTTACATTGGGGGATAATGCTGTGACTATCAATGTGAGAACTAAATCAGGGGAAAATCTATCCATAGATGCGGTTATCAATGTGCTTTCAAAAACTCCTGAAAAAGAGCTGACTTATGAGGTGGTAGCAGAATACCCACATAATGCAGAAAACTTCGTTCAAGGTTTCCAGTTGGAGGGAAATACCATTTACGGAAGTAATGGGCAGACAGGGGAGTCCAAGGTGATAAAATATACACTGGGCTCTACGACCAATACAGCAGAAACCAAGCTGGATGATGAATATTTTGGAGAGGGAAGTACCATAGTAGGAGATAAAATATATCAGCTTACTTGGCAGCACAGAAAGGGCTTTGTTTATGATAAAAACACTCTTAAAAAACTATCGGAATTTAATTACCCTAGCAGACTGACTGAGGGCTGGGGGCTGACCTACGATGGGAAAAATCTCATTCTTTCTGATGGGACAAAGAATATCTATTTCATATCTCCAGACAATCTTCAGAAAATAGTGAAAACTATTTCCGTAGCAGGGCCATCAGAGGTTTATGAAAAAATCAATGAGCTGGAATATCACGATGGATTTATCTATGCAAACATCTGGCAGCGACCATACATCCTAAAAATAAACCCAGAAAATGGAGAAGTAGTAGGCAAAATAGATTTGACAGAAATCAATAAAAAACATTCTACCGATGCTGATGATGTGCTGAACGGAATAGCGTTTAAGGGAGATAATATGTTGATTACAGGGAAAAACTGGGATAAAATTTACGAGATAAAAGTAAAATAGCAGCGTGTAGTTTGGCGTTTATTATAAAATTCATTTTTTAAGAAAGAAAATATGCATATAGCAGTTACAGGAAATATAGGAGCAGGAAAGACTACACTTACGACCATGCTGGCGAAACACTACGGCTGGAACGCTCAGTTCGAAGATGTGGATCACAATCCCTATTTGGATGATTTCTATCAAGATATGTCCAAATGGTCTTTTGCTCTGCAGATTTACTTTTTGGGAAGTAGATTTAGGCAGGTCAAAGAGATTAGAGAGAGCGGAAAAAATATCATTCAGGATAGGACAATTTATGAAGATGCCTATATTTTCGCAGAAAATCTTAACGAGATGAACCTGCTTTCGGAGAGGGATTATCAGAATTATTCTTCTCTTTTTGAGCTGATGAAGGGCTTCGTTTCCGCGCCAGATTTATTGATTTATCTAAAAGCTGATATTTCCACCCTTACCAAACAGATTGCGAAACGAGGAAGAGAATACGAGTCGGGAATAAGCATAGATTATCTGATGAGGCTTAATAATAAATACGAAGCGTGGATCAACAGCTACAAAGAAGGAAAACTCTTGATTATCGATGTGAATGATTTGGATTTCGTGGAAAGAGAAGAAGATTTCGGATATATTTTGGATAGAATAGATGCCGAACTAAACGGACTTTTTTAGCATAAAAAAAACTCTCAATTTTGAGAGTTTTTTGTTTTTAAATGATTTTTGCTTCTTTTAAAATCAGTTCTATATTTTTAAAAGTATTTGGGAGAACATCTGAGAGAATTTCATCTTTGGATTTCCATTCTACTTTTGTGATGCCTTCTTCGGTTTGTGGGATAAGTTCCTTGCTGTCAGTGCTTTTCATCAGATACCAAAAAGTGGTTTTTAGAATCTGAGCATTGTTTTCTCTTTCCTTGTAGGTGTGATAAGTAGCTCCTACGAAATTCTGTAATTTCAGATTTTCTATTCCTGTTTCTTCTTCTACTTCCCTTACAGCCGCGTGTTCAAGGGATTCATCAGGTTCTAGTTTTCCTTTTGGTAAATCCCATTTTCCCAGTCTATAGATGAAAAGAACTTTGTTTTCATCGTTTTTCACGATGCCGCCCGCCGCTTCTATATTGGTGAAAGAATCATGGAAGTCATCCCAGATTTTATCAGGGTCTTCGCCGTAGAGGTTTACAGATTTACACGAAGAGTTTTCCAAGATACCCAAAGCCGTTTCTATGGATGCAAAATCCTCATAAGCGATATTTTTTTCATCATCATTAGGAAGATTATTGATGGATAATTTTTTTTCATTGATAAAAACTTTATACATTTGCTGAATCTTTGAAGTTAATATTATTGCAAAAATATAAAAAATGAAATTAGAAGGAAGAAAAGTGATGGTAAATAAATCTACAAAAGATTTATTTGAAATGCTGAAAAAACCTGAAGATTATAAACATCTGATGCCAGAGAGTTTGGTTTCTTTTGAAACAACAGAAAATGGCTTTAAGTTTGGACTAAAAGGAATGCCCGAAATCGCACTAAAAATCTCAGAAATGGTAGAGGACAAGAAGGTGGTGCTTACATCAGGAAATCCTTCCTTGGATTTCGCTCTAACAGGACAGATGGATGCAGTTTCTGAAAATAAATCCGAAGTTCAAATATTATTCGAAGGGCAGTTCAATCCATTTATTAAAATGATGGTAGAGAAGCCGTTACAAAATTTTATAGACAACCTTACTGACAAGATTGAAGGATTATAATGGATGAATTCTCAGGAAGGAAGTAAATATATAGCGCAGCATTTACCTGTTTTTCTAAACATGGTAGATAGAAAAATCCTCATCGTCGGCGGTGGGGAATTGGCGTTTGAGCAGGTGCTTTACATCCTTGAAAATGCTCCCAATTCTGAAATTCTGGTGGTTGGGGAACAGATAGATGACAGGATAGAGGAACTTAGAGAGGTCTGTGCTAATCTGTCTATTGCCCAAAAAACTTTTGAAAAAACGGATTTAGAAAATCAAGAATTGGTTTTCATAACTTTGAAAGATGCTCTACAGACCAAACAAATCGTAAAAGAAGCCAAAGATAGAGGAATCCTTACAAATGCGCCTCTTTATCCAGAATATAACGATTTTTATGTTCAGGTAGATGATGTTCAGCCGACCGATATTCAGGGTTATACAGGGAGTCATTGGAAAAAGATTGCATTTACAAGTATTGCGGCTTTTTTTATTCTGATACTTGGGAATATTTTAAATCTATTTATTTCTTACGATGAGTTTTCAACAGGGATAAAATGGCTTGTAGGAGAAATAGATGGGCTGTTTTATTGGATGATTCTCATAGGTTTTGTGGCTCAGCTTATAGATGGGCTTCTGGGGATGGGCTATGGGCTTACTTCTACGGCGGCTTTGCTCAGTGCGGGCGTTCCGCTTCCTGCCATTAGTGGTAGTATCCATACGGCAGAGATGTTTTCTAGTGGGGCATCTGGGCTAAGTCATTATAAATTTGGAAATGTGAATAAAAAACTCCTTAAATTCCTAATTATCCCAGGGGTGATAGGCGCAGTTTCAGGTGCGGTTTTATTGTCCATGTTTAGTCTGGAATACACCCATATCATCAAACCAATACTTGCATTTTACACTTTTTTACTTGGAGTGAGAATTTTAGTAAGGGTTTTCGGAAAGAAAAAAGAAACAAAAAAACTGAAAAATGTAGGCTGGCTGGCTTTCTTTGGTGGTTTTTTGGACTCTTTTGCAGGTGGAGGCTGGGGGCCTTTGGTGACAACTACACTGATTTCAAAAGGAAAAACGCCGAGATTTGTGATCGGAACAGTCAGTTTATCAGAGTTTTTTATTACTTTTGCTAGTGCGCTTACATTTTTTGCTTTTTTAGGGCTGAGTCATTGGCAGGTTATTTTGGGGCTGGTTCTTGGTGGAATGCTGGCGGCGCCTTTAGCAGCAAAACTGGCAGGAAAACTCCCTACAAAAGCCATGTTTATAGGAGTGGGAGTGCTGGTCATTTTGTGGTCACTTAATATATTAGTTAAATCATTTATATAAAAAATTATAATTTATGAAAAGAAGCTTTATTTTATTAGCAGCGCATTTATTTGTATGCTCATACGCACAACAGATACAAGATACGATAAAGGTAAAAATCCCATATATAGGTCAAAATGGAGGTGCATACTCTTTGGGGTGGAGCCTAGATGAGTCGAAAGAGAATATTTATTTGTATACATTTAGTCATGTTAATGGTTATCAAGTGATTTCTTCCGAAGAAGAAATAAAAGAAGGGCAAAAGAAATATGAGGATAAGTCTTGGTGGGGTAAATTTTTAGAGAATGCGACGAGAGGGAATAATTATAAATTCGCAATTAACCCAATAGTAGCAGAAACAAAGATTAATATTTCTGATAAAAAGAGGCGTCATGAGATACAGATGTTTCATAATATAGACAATGTTCCTGAAGGGAAAAATGTTTATTTTATTGGGGGAAGTTCAGGGATGGTAGATTTAGGAGGGTCATCATTCCGAGCAGGAAGTATGATAAAAGACCACCAAAAAGATATCAATAAAGCTCTTCGCTATACTCCTAAAATTCCTAATGAAGTTCTTAATTTCCTAGTAGTGCAGTATAGAGGAGATGGAATATTAGGGCTTAAAAACCTTAGACCTTTTGTAGAGCGTAGAAAAGCAGAGTTTTTATATGATACTACTAAAGGGTTTCATACCAAGACCGAAAAAATTGTAGAAATAGATCTTCAGGATTATATAGATTTTAAAGAATATTCTTATGTAGAAGACTCTTATAACATAAATAAAGAGTCGGTAGTAGCATGGTTCGTTAATAAAAAAGGTGAATATCTTTATCTTTTCTACAATGGAAAAACGAAAGAAAAACCAGAGTTGAGAAAATATGATTTTGAAAACAAAAGAGAGATAAAGGTAAAAAACCAAGTAATCTATAATGAAGACTACAAGGCATATGGTTTCCTATCTGTGTTTGGATATGATAAAAAACAAGATAAGGATAAAAAACAATACGCTAAAGAGGAGTTTGATATCGTAATTACAGATTTACAGGGTAAGGAGATCAGTAGAAAAACTATAAAATGGGGGAACGGCGAGACTTATAAAGATATTCTGACTCCTATGAAGGTTTTCTATAAAGATGGAAAACTGAAGATAATGAATAACCATATCCAAACTTTCTTTAAGAGATATTATGAGTTCTTGGAGTATGATATGAACACGGGAGAGATAAAGAGCTATGGTTTACAGGATAAAGATGAATTAACACAGGATAAAGCTCACTCATTTGTTAAAAACTATTTATACGAAACATCTGCGGATTATAAAATTGGGAAGAATAAAGTTTTTATAAAAACTGAGCAAGAATCTTCAGATTCTAAAGCTGTGAATTCGCCTAAAATAGATGTAGGGTTCAATGTGCTGGTGGTTGATGAAAATTATAAACCATTAGGATATAGTATTTTTAGAGATGTTTTACCACAAATAAACGGAAAGGAAAAAATATCGTATCAGTTGGTTTTAGATAAAGAAAAAGAACTAGTAGTTTTGGCTAACCAAGGTTCTTCATATTATTTGATAAAAGTAGATGAATCAGGGAAAGTATCTGCACAGAGAATAAAAACTTCTTTTGAAACTACCTCAGAAAATAAGGTGTATTTTGGGTATTCTGATTTAAATCCAGCCCTTGTAGATGTGGAGCGTAGAAAAATATATATTATAAATCAATACTATAGCCAGCCAGGTTATCAAGAAAGGATTTTGAAGGAAGTGGGAATCAGTGTAATAGGATTTTAAGTTATGAGAGTACCTCTTTTTTATGCTAAAATTCTTCTTTTTGGGGAGTATGGAATTATCGAAAATTCTCAGGGATTGACCCTGCCGTACAGCTTTTATAAAGGTTGTTTCAAGTTTTCTACTCTCGAATCAGAGTTTGAAAAAAAATCCAATGAATCTTTGAAAAAATATTGGGAATATTTAGCAGAATTAGAACTTCCAGAGCAGTTCAGATTAGATTTACCAGCTTTAAAGAAAGATATTGAAAACGGATTGTTTTTCGATTCTAATATTCCGCAGGGATATGGCGTGGGGAGTTCTGGGGCCTTGGTAGCGGCTATTTTTGACCGATATTCCGTAGTTCAGCATAAACCCGAAGAAATCGGGAAAAATGAATTGAAGGAACTGAAAAAAGTTTTCGGAGAGCTGGAAAGTTTCTTTCATGGCAAAAGTTCTGGGATAGACCCGCTAATCTGCTATATGAACCTGCCTATTTTGATAGAAAATAAAGAAAATGTAGGCAGAGTGGAAATTCCAGAAGAAAACGAAGGGAAAGGTGCGATTTTCCTTATTGATTCTGGCGTAGTGGGAGAAACAGGGCCTATGGTTCAGATTTTCTTTGAAAAATTAAAAAACGAAGGATTTAGAAAAACCCTGAAAGAGGAGTTTATCAAGTATAATAATGCCTGCATTCAGTCCTTTTTGAACAAGGAAATGACGCCATTTTTTAAGAACATGAAAGCCCTTTCCAAATGGGCGTATGAGCATTTCCGGCCGATGATTCCAGATAGCGTTTTCAACGCATGGAAAAAGGGTCTGGATACCAATGCTTACTATCTCAAACTCTGTGGTAGTGGGGGCGGAGGCTATATTTTAGGCTTTACTAAGGATTACGAAAAAGCTGAAAAAATGCTGAAAGGCTTTCATAAAGAGGTGATTTACAGATTTTAAACAATTTCTGAATGAAAAACCTTTTTCTTCATAGGGCGATGCAGTTTGTCAGTCTGCTTTTGGGAGTGAGGATTTTTAGGCTGGTTTTTCTTACTTTTTCGCTTTATGTTTTTACTTTTTTTATAATTAAAACCGTTGATTTTACAGATGTTAAAATTCATGGAATTATCTTTTGTTCCCTGATGAGCATCGCAGCTGGCGGACTGATAAATCAGTTTTATGATGAGGAGAAGGATAAAATCATCAAACCCTTTCGTGCTAGGTTGCAGGCTTTTTTGAAGAAAAAATATTTCCTTTATTTTTATCTTATTTTGAATATTTTATCGCTGGGAATTTCATTGAATCTTTCTTGGCGAATATTTTTGTATTTTATTGTTTATCAGTTTTTTATTTGGTTTTACAGCCATAAGCTGAGCAAGATTTTACTGATAAATAATTTCACCTATGTGCTGCTCTCTGTTTATCCGTTTTTTGGGATATTGGTTTATTATCAGTACTTTACGATAGGAATTTTTCTTTTGTCGGCGTTTTTGTTCTTGCTCCTGCTGAGTATGGATATTATAAAGGATTTGCTTAGTCGGGAAGCCGATGAGACTCTTGGTTATCAGACTTTTCCGATAGTTTATGGCGTTGGAAAAACATCTAAACTTGTGCAGGTGCTACTTTTATCGGCAGGTTTTCTTGCATTGTTTATATTGACAAATCAGGATTTGGGTCTGCATTCGTATTATTTTGGCGCTACGATTGTTTTCCTCGCTTTTGTTTTACTTTTATTAAGAAACCAAAGTAAGAAAAACTATTTTGTAGTATCCATTTTACTGAAAATCTGGATTTTTGTAGGAGTTATTTCTATGCTGGTAAGCGGAATTTTTGTTTAAAACATTTTGAGTTTTCGTAGATTTTTTATCAAATCTTTGATCGCTCCTTTTGTTCCTACTTTTATAGAGTTTTCGGCTTTTCCTATGAGTCTGGCGTTGCCTTTGTAGGTGTCGTATTGGTTCTCCATTATCAGGTTTCCGTCGCTGTCATAGAGTTTTAGGCTTACCAATACTTGATTAGAAAACACATATTTACCGATACCTACTTTGAAGTATTTGACTTTTGGGACGATAATAGCTTCAGCATTATTATTCTTTCCGACTTCTTTAATGTATTCAGTATCAACATTATCGTAGTCCATAGAACTATCCATTTGAACAGTTTTTATGTTACCGCTATAAAGGCTCATTTGGTCAGTTACAGCACTAAAAAATGCTTGATTAGTTGGAGGTTTTATTTCTTCTATTTCAGGGAAAACAGCGGGCTGGAAGTAGATTATTTTTTTTACTTTACCTAATTTATAATCAGGTTTGTAGCCTAATAATTTACTCCCAAAACTAGAACAGCCAGCCAAAACAAGCCCAGCTGCGATGCCCAATAGTATAAATTTTTTCCGATTCATATTCCGCACAAAGATAATTTAATTTATTTACTAAAAATTAGTATAAAAAATTTTTTATTCTAAAAATAATTTTTACATTTGCAGCCTCATACATAATAATCATTTAAATAATATTGGAATGTATCTAACAAAAGAAGTAAAAGCAGAACTTTTCGCAAAACATGGAAAATCTGCACAGGACACAGGAAGTGCTGAAGGGCAAATCGCTCTTTTCACATTTAGAATTAATCATTTATCTCAACACTTGAAATCTAACCACAAAGATTATGCTACTGAGAGATCACTAGTAAAATTGGTAG
This sequence comes from uncultured Flavobacteriaceae bacterium, assembly GCA_963516675.1. Taxonomy (GTDB): domain Bacteria; phylum Bacteroidota; class Bacteroidia; order Flavobacteriales; family Weeksellaceae; genus JABCPE02. Next base: position 23,836 of record CAUQBH010000006.1, read on the forward strand.
GTAAGAGAAAAAGACTTCTGGATTATCTTAAAAAGAAAGATATCAACAGATATAGAGCTATCATTGCAGAGCTTGGAATCAGAAAATAATAATTCAGATAACATAAAAAAGCAACTCAGTATTTTGGGTTGCTTTTTTTAATTTTTTAATAAAATGGTAAATTTTCCCTCAAAAAAACTTACCTTTGCATGCGAAAATTAATAGAGTATTAACAATATGCCTGCCGAAAGAAGTGGCGCAGGTGTCCGAAAGTAGAAATTTCGGAGTAAAAATTAAAATTTATGAGTAATAAACCTCAAGCAATTACAGAAACTATCGTGCTGAAAGACGGTAGAGAAGTTACCATAGAAACTGGTAAATTAGCAAAACAAGCTGATGGTGCAGTAGTGGTAAAAATGGGCGGAACTATGCTTTTAGCAACTGTGGTAGCCGCAAAAGATGCAAACCCAGGAGTAGATTTCCTGCCTTTGACAGTAGATTATAGAGAAAAATTTTCCGCAGCAGGGCGTGTTCCAGGGAACTTTTTTAGAAGAGAGTCTAAGCCTTCTGATGATGAAGTATTGACAATGAGACTAGTGGACAGAGTGATGCGTCCGCTTTTCCCAGAGGATTTTCACGCAGAAGTACAGGTAATGATATCCTTAATTTCCTACGATGGAAAAGTGATGCCAGATTCTTTGGCTGGGCTAGCAGCTTCAGCAGCGGTGGCTATTACAGATATACCTTTTAATGGACCTTTCTCAGAGGTTAGAGTGATTAAAAAAGATGGTGTTCTGAGCATTAACCCAAGCTGGGAAACTCTACAAAGTGGAGTGGAACTGGACATTATGGTAGGGGCTTCTAAAGACTCAATCGTAATGGTAGAAGGAGAAATGGACGAAATTACTGAGCAGGAAATGATAGAAGCTATTTCTTTCGCTCATGAGGAAATTAAAATCCAGATAGAAGCTCAGGAGAGATTAGCGGCAAGAATAGAAAAAGCTCAAACGAAGAGAGAATACTGCCACGAAACTCATGATGAAGAACTGAGAAAGGAAATCTGGGATTATGCTTACCAAAGATACTACGATATAGCAAAAGACCCATCTGCAAAGCACGAGAGAAGTGATAAATTCAGTGCGGTGGTAGATGAATTTTTAGAAAAATATACAGAAGAAGAATTGGAAGAAAAAGAGGTTTTAGCAAAAACTTATTTCCATGATGTGCAGAAAGAGGCAGTTCGCCAGTTGATTTTAAATGAAAATATCCGTCTAGATGGTAGAAATAATCAGCAGATAAGACCTATCTGGTGTGAGGTAGATTACCTTCCAGCGGCTCACGGTTCTTCTATCTTTACAAGGGGAGAAACTCAGTCTTTGACTACGGTAACGCTTGGTTCTCTATTGGATGCGAACAGAATAGATTCTGTAATTTCTCAGCATGATGAGAGATTCTTCCTTCACTATAATTTCCCTCCGTTCTCTACAGGGGAAGCTAGACCATTGAGAGGAACTTCTAGAAGAGAGATAGGACACGGAAACTTAGCTCAGAGAGCTTTAAAAGTGATGATTCCAGAGGAAACTCCATATACTATCAGAGTGGTTTCAGATATTTTGGAGTCTAATGGTTCTTCTTCTATGGCAACGGTTTGTGCAGGGACAATGGCTCTTATGGATGCTGGTATTCAGATGAAAAAGCCTGTTTCAGGAATTGCAATGGGACTGATTACAGATAAAGAATCTGGAAAATGGACAGTGCTTTCTGATATTTTAGGAGATGAAGACCACCTTGGAGATATGGACTTTAAGGTAACAGGAACTGCTGAGGGAATCACGGCTTGTCAGATGGATATCAAAATCCAAGGACTTACCATGGATATTATGGAAAAAGCCCTAATGCAGGCGAGAGACGGTAGAATGCATATTTTGGGCGAAATGCTGAAAACTATAGATAAGCCAAATGCAGATGTGAAACCTCATGCTCCAAAACTTGTGATGATGGAAATTCCGAAAGATTTCATCGGTGCAGTAATCGGGCCTGGTGGTAAGATTATCCAGCAAATGCAGAAAGATACAGATACTGTAATCACGATAGAGGAAAAAGGAGAAATAGGACATATAGAGATTTCTGGAACGGACAGAGAAAAAATAAATGCAGCGGTGGCTCAGATTAACGAGATTACTTTCGTGCCTGTGATTGGCGAAGTTTATAAAGGTAAAGTCGTTAAAGTGATGGAGTTCGGAGCATTTATCCAATTGGCTAAAGGAACAGAAGGTCTTCTTCATATCTCTGAAATAGCATGGGAAAGAACTGAAAAAGTACCATATAAAGAAGGTGATGAGGTGGAAGTGAAATTCATGGGCTATGATGACAGAAAGAAAATGAGACTTTCTAGAAAAGTTCTTTTACCAAAACCTCCAAAACCAGAGAAAAAAGAGGATAAAACAAACGATAAGTAATAAAATAAAAATTATAATATTATGAAGTATTTAAAATTAGGGCTAAGTGTACTTTCTTTAGCAGTATTGTTTTCTATGTCAGTTTCGTGTAGTAGAGATGGAGGTTCTGATGATGTTTTTCCTCCTTATGTAGCGAATACTGTAGGGGATTATTCAGTGAAAATTACAGGTTCTACTGGTGTTCAAATTGAGTCTGTAATAGTTGGGATAGATGGAGCAACTCATGTACTAGCACCTCAAAACAGAAGTGTATATACAAGTCCAACTTACAAAGGAAGTAATTTTGCTGCTTCTGTAACAGCTTCAGGAGTTAATCAGAATTCAACATTGAAAGTTGAGATGATAAAAAATGGAAAGGTTGTTAAAACATCAACTGCTCAAGGTACAATTTTAGTATCTTCGATAGCAGATTAACAAAAATAAAAAACTCTCACACTGATGAGAGTTTTTTATTAAATAATACATTTGATTATGGATTTACGAGACCAGCTGAAAAATCTTTTTCCAGACCATGTAGAGCAGGATTTCCAGATGCCCGAAGAACAGCACCAGCAGCGAGAACCGCTCATCTGTAAATACGAAAAAAAAGGGAGAAACGGAAAGCCTGTTACTTTGATAGAAGGCTTCGAAGGCAGTGAGGAAGAACTGAAAAACATTTCCAAGAAAATAAAAACTACTTTGGGAATTGGTGGTTCGGAGAAGGATGGCGTGATTATCATCCAAGGAGATAACCGCGATAAAATCATGAAAATCCTCTCTGATATGGGCTACAAAACCAAGAGAGTAGGAGGATAGAGCCTCGGAAATGAACATTGTCAGTAAGAAATCAATAAAATTCCTTACCTTTGGGAAGTTTAAATTTAAAATCGAATAAAAAAAGAAAATTATTATGGTAAATAAATTAGCAGCCTCAGAATTGGTTTTAAATCCAGATGGAAGTGTATATCATTTAAACCTTCAGCCAGAAGATATCGCAGAAAAAATTCTTTTGGTGGGTGACCCAGACCGTGTTCCGAAAGTTTCACAATACTTTGATAAAGTAGAAATTAAGAAAAATAAAAGAGAATTTTACACGCATACAGGAACGCTCAGAGGAGAGCGAATCACGGTAATGTCTACAGGTATCGGTACGGAAAATATTGATATCGTGATGAATGAGCTGGATGCTTTGGTGAATATTGATTTGAAAAACAAAGAATTTAAATCAGAACACAAGGCTTTGCAGTTGTTCCGTATGGGAACTTGTGGAAGCGTAAATCCTGATGTAGAGGTGGATAATATGCTGGTAACACAGAATGTGGTAGGTCTGGATGGACTTCTTCATTTCTACAAAGATTATCAGTTTGAGAATGAATTTAGCAAAAATTTCTTAGCGAAATTCCCATACGAAAAGATAAAACCGATGCTTTATTTCTCGGAATGGGCAGAGAGTCAGTATGAATATTTCAAAGATGCAAAATATGTAGGAAATACAGCGACTTTCCCAGGATTTTATGCGCCGCAGGGAAGACAGCTGAGACTGAGAGCTGTGAATGACCAGTTTTTGGAAGTGCTGAATGATTTAGGAGTTACTAACTTTGAGATGGAAACTTCGGCTATCTATGGAATGTCTAAATTATTGGGACACAAGGCGATTACTATTAATAATGTAATTGCAAACAGAAGAAGAGGAGAGTTCGCAGCAGACCACCATAAATCTGAAAAAATGATGATAGAGTGGGTGCTGGAGAGAATAATTAAATAAGAAAAAAATAAAAACCAGAAAATCAAAGTATGAAATATGGAATTGAGGCGGCAAGTTTCTATGTGCCGTCGCTCTATTTGAATATCAATGAGTTAGCTGAAAATAGAGAAATAGATTCGGCTAAGTTAGAAAAAGGTCTTGGGCTTCACAAGATGGCTCTTCCTGATGTGCACGAAGATACGGCAACTTTCGCGGCGGAGGCTCTTCTGAAGCTCATAAAAGACTACAATATCCAGCCTAAAGATATTGCAAGGATTTATTTGGGAACGGAAAGCGCTTTGGATGCCGCAAAGCCTACTGCTACCTATGCGGTGCAAATGGTGGAGCAGGTGCTGGGCGAGAGATGTTTTGTGAATTGTGATGTGGTGGATATGACTTTTGCTTGTATTGGTGGGGTGGATGCATTGCAGACTTGTTTGGATTTTGTGAAAGTTAATCCTGATAAAAAAGCAGTGGTAATCGCTTCCGACTATGCAAAATATGAACTGAAATCAACGGGCGAATATACGCAGGGCGCTGGTGCAGTGGCATTATTGGTTTCAGCAGAACCGAATTTGCTGGAAATAGAAGGAAAATGGGGAGTGGCTACGGAGAGCGTTTTTGATTTCTTCAAACCAAGGAGAGAAATTGCTAAATCTGACCTTAAAAATGCACCAGAAACAGCACCAGACAAAATGGAAATTTTCTCTGATGAACCAGTTTTTGACGGGCAGTATTCTAATCAATGTTACCAAAATAGAATTAGAGAAGCGTATGAGCATTACAAGGTTCAAAATTCTTTGGTGAAAACCTATGAAAACTGGCATTATCTGATTTTTCATCTGCCGTATGCATTCCATGGAAAGAGAGTTTTCACAGAGTTGTACAGCATGGAAAACAACCTGCCCTACACGACTGATGAAGAGAAAAAAGCCCTTGCTAAGTCTGAAGAATATTTGGATTTTATAAAACAAAAAATAGAACCGTCACAGAGAGCGAGCTCCGAGATAGGAAACCTCTATACAGCCTCTATTTTTATGGCACTGCTGTCTGCACTGCAGGTGTCTTTTGACAGGGAAGAGGAACTTTCAGGGAAGGAATTAGGCTTTTTGGCTTATGGAAGCGGTTCTAAATCCAAGGTTTTTTCAGGGAAAATAAATGAAAACTGGAAATTCGTTGTGGAAAAATGGCAGCTTTTTGAAACCCTTGGGAATAGAAAAGTGGTGGATTTTTCAAATTATGAAAAACTCCATAGAAAACAGCTGAAAACTTCCGTAAATTCTAATTATAAAGGCTTTGGATTAGTAGAAATAGAGAGAGAAAATCCGCTTTCTTATGGAGCGAGAAAGTACCAATTTAAGGGATGAAATTAGATGAAATTTTATTTTGTTTTTTTGATAGGACTGATTTCTTTTTCCTGTAAAGAGAAAGAAATAGAATTTTATCAATCCGAAACAATGAATTTGGTTTTGGTTAAAAATTTACCCAAAAATGATTCTTTGCTGAAAGAAGAGCTGAAAAAATATCTAATAAACCAAAAAGTAGAGCATACAGAAATTTATGAATATTCATGGGATACAGAATATTTTTTGACCCATGAGGAAGATGATGGAGGACCTACAAGCTCACATTTTTTAGATTTACACCAAGAAGAAAGGGGAATTGCATATTTTTATAAGGAAAAATGTAAGAGTGATTCTCTTAAAACTATAGGAGTGATAAGATATTATGATAAGTATGGGTATTTTTACCACCCAGATACTATTATAGGCAAGTGTAAATAAAAAATAATTGTCTCAAACAAAAAAAATAATTACTTTTGTCAAATGGAAAATTTCATTGTATCAGCGAGAAAATATCGTCCACAGGAGTTTGACTCCGTTGTGGGGCAGTCTCATATTACGGATACACTGGAACACGCCATAGAGAATAATCAGCTTGCACAGGCACTGCTTTTCTGTGGGCCTCGTGGGGTGGGAAAAACCACTTGTGCAAGGATTTTAGCGAGAAAAATCAATGAAAAATCAGGAGCAACCGATGAAGAAGGTTTTGCGTTTAATATTTACGAATTAGATGCCGCGTCTAATAACTCGGTGGATGATATTCGGTATTTGATAGACCAAGTGCGTTTTGCACCGCAGGTAGGGCAGTATAAGGTGTACATCATAGATGAGGTGCATATGCTCTCTCAGGCGGCTTTCAATGCTTTTCTGAAGACACTGGAAGAACCACCAGCACACGCTATTTTCATTTTAGCAACTACAGAAAAACATAAGATTATCCCAACGATTCTTTCTCGTTGTCAAATCTATGATTTCAAGAGAATTACGATAGAGGATATCCAAAATCATTTAAAGAAAATAGCCGAAAAAGAAGGGATAGCTTACGAAGATGATGCCTTGTTTCTCATCGCCCAAAAGGCAGATGGAGCCTTGCGTGATGCCCTGTCTATTTTTGACAGGCTGACTACTTTTTCGCAGAAGAATATTACCCTTGCAAACGCTGCCGAAATTCTCAATATATTGGATTATGACCAATATCTGCAAGTGGCTGATTTAGCGAAAGAAAACGATATTCCTACTATTTTAGCGAAATTCGATGAGATTGTTAAAAAAGGCTTTGACCCGCATATCTTTATCGCTGGACTTGGCAGTCATTTCAGAGATTTGATGCTGGCGCAGAACCCTTCCACTTTGGCTTTAATAGAAATTGGTGAAAATACCAAAGCAAAATACGCTGAACAGAGTCAAAAATGGACAGCGCAACAGCTCATCAATGCGATAGAAATCTGCAATCATGCAGATATCAACTATAAAAATTCAAAAAATCCACGCCTTACGGTGGAGATTGCTCTCATGCAGCTTGCCAGCCTTACCGCTGTGGATATGGATAAAAAAAAAAGTTCTTAATACTGGTTCCGCCGTTTCGTGATGTAGAAAAACTACGAGAAACTACTCCTAAAAAATCCGAAACTCCCGCGCCGAAAACTCTTACAACAGAGGAAATTACAGAATTAGCAGTAAAAAAAGCTGCCCAGCCAATAGGCAGAAATATAAAGGAATCTTCCGAATTTTCCATTAAAAAACATATGGAAAAGAAGGAGAAAGAAGATGAACAAAATCTATTTTCTGAAACAGAAGAAAACCTTCCTGACCATCATTTCACGGATACTGACCTACAAAATGAATGGCGTAATTTCCTAAAAGACCTCTCGGTGAGTGATATAGTGGCGTATAACGCGATAAGCTCCTTCCAGCTTCGTAAAGCGGATGAAAACCAGATAGAAGTTTTGTATTCTTCAGATAGTGCAAAGCATGAATTTGAGAGAGTTCAGGCGGATTTTTTCAATCACTTTAAACACAAAGTAAATAATTTCAAAATAGAAATCTTCTACAAAGCGGACACCAGCCTGAAAAGGGAAGTGGTCACGAAGCGAAAAATTTTTGATAAATTTGCTGAAATCAACCCGATTTTGAGGGATTTGGAGGATTTGATGAAATTTGATTTTACTTAAAAAAACTAAAAAATATTTTTTTGAAAAAAGGACTAATTATAAAATCAACAGGTAGCTGGTACCAAGTGCAAGAAACTGCGACAAACACCATCTACGAGGCAAGAATACGAGGGAAATTTAAACTTCAGAAAACAAGGCTTACCAATCCGCTGGCGGTGGGAGATTTTGTGGAATTTGAGCTGGAAAGTTCTGATGTTGCGTGGATTACAAAGATAGAACCAAGGAAAAATTATCTCATCCGAAAATCGGTCAATCTTTCCAAGGAAGCCCATATTATCGCTTCTAATATAGACACGGCGTGTTTTATTTTCACACTAAAATTCCCTGAAACTTCGCTCGGCTTTTTAGATCGTTTTTTGGTGTGCTGTGAGGCTTATAATATCCAGCCTTTGATTTTATTTAATAAAATAGATACGCTTAACGCCGAAGAATTGGAACTTTTGGAAGAGCTTCAGCAACTTTATCAAAATATAGGCTACGAAACCCTGAAAATTTCTTCTGTTTCAGGCGAAAATATAGAAACCTTGAAAACCCTTTTGAAAGATAAAGTTTCGGTGTTTTTTGGTCACTCAGGAAGCGGAAAATCTACTCTGGTAAATACGCTGGAACCGACACTTGATTTGAAAACAGGCGAAATATCAGAGGTGCACCTCAAAGGGAAACATACGACTACTTTTGCGCAGATGCATTTTTGGAGTTTTGGTGGCAGTGTTATTGACACGCCAGGGGTACGAGAGTTTGCGATGGTGGATATAGAAAAAGAGGAAATTCAGCATTTTTTTCCAGAGATTTTTGAGGAAGGGAAGAACTGCAAGTTTCATAACTGTCTGCATATCAATGAACCTAAATGCTCTGTTATAGCTCAATTAGAGGAAGGAAATATTTTGGAATCGAGATATTTGACTTATTTAAAATTGATGGAAGAAGCGGAAGAAGGGAAATAATTATAAATTAAAATTAAAAAAAATGAGATACACAGAAGAGCAATACAAAGCAAAATTTGAGGAAACTGATTCGGTAGGCTGGGATGCTATAGATGAGGCATTGTTGAAAGTATATCCAGAGCAGGAACCTCGCCATTATGGACCTGTTTTAAAATATATACTCGGAGGGGAAGACCCGCTTGATGGCATTAGTATTTATGATAATGAGGAGCAGGCTTTTCATCGGCATATCGTGTCATACGGGATGAGTGACTTGTATTATTCGCCTGAAAGTGCTGAAAATGAATTTAGTGGATGGGGCTTTGAGTTTACTTTTCGTGTAGTTCCTTTTGAGAAGGATAAAGATTCGGATAGAGCTAAACATGAGCCTTATTGGGCGATGAATGTGATGCAGAATTTGGCTCGCTATGTATTTGAAAGCAAAAAATGGTTTGAAGCCTATCATTTCATTCCAGCCAATGGACCTATTCGCTTAGAATGTGATACTAAATTGGTAGGGATGGTCTTTGCACCAGACCCACAGCTTGGCACGATAGAAACACCTCATGGCGAGGTTGCCTTTTTGCAGATGGTGGGCATTACTCAGGAGGAATTGGACTGGCTTTGGGAAGACCCGAAAACCAGCAGAGTAGAGGAACTTGTCAATAAAATGAGAGAAGACAATTCGATGCTCATCACAGATTTAAAAAGGGAAAAATCATATGTTTGATTTAATTTGTCAGACTAATAATTTTTTGCTATCTTGGGGCGTTATCTATAAAGTTTTTTAATTTTGCACGATAAATAAATGTTTATGAAGGTAGAAGAATTATCCAATATATTACCACAATTACCCATAGAAGAGGCTTTGGCTTTGTTGGTTGAAAAATTCCCTAAAAAAGTAGTTTTTTCTACGAGTTTTGGGATGGAAGACCAGATAATCACAGATTATATTTTTAAGAATAATCTTCCGATAGATATTTTCACAATAGACACAGGGCGTATGTTCTACGAAACCTATGACACTTGGGTAAATACCAATGAAAAATACAATGTGCTGATTCCAGCCTATTATGCTGATAATCACAGAATAGAAGAGTATGTGAGAAAGCATGGAGTTAATGGATTTTATAAATCTGTAGAGCTGAGAAAAGAGCACGACTACATAAAAAAGGTGGAGCCACTGAAAAGAGCTTTGGAAGGATATGATGTCTGGATTACAGGAATCAGAGCGGAGCAGTCTCCACACAGACAGCAGATGCCGATGGTGGAATGGGATGAAGGGAATAAAATCATCAAGTTTCATCCTCTATTGCATTGGAAAACAGGAGAGCTTTTACCGTTTTTGAAAGAGCATAAAATCCCTTACAATCCGCTTCATGAGCAGGGCTATGTAAGTATAGGCGACCAGCCGATGACACGCCCGATAAAAGAAGGCGAAGATATCCGTGCAGGGCGCTGGTGGTGGGAGAATGAAGAGAAAAAAGAGTGCGGATTGCACTGGAATGAAGATAAAAAGTAAAAATCCTAATGAGCGAAATAGTCATCAAATGTGCAGAATGCGAAATCATTTTAACACCTTGTTTAAAGGAGTTGCCAAAGGATTTTGTTTGTAGTTTGGAAGATGAGACAGACTATTTACCACGAGGATTTTATAAAAAGAATGATGGTGTGGATTGGAATGTGGATATAGGACAAATCATTATCAATAAGAATGATTTGGTTAATTCCATTTATCATACTAAAAATAGCCTGAGTGGCTGCTGTGGATTGGATGGCTCTAAGGTTAATAGGATGTGTGCGAATGGGCATGAAATAGCCACGGAATATTCGGATTGCTGGATGCCTTGGGCTGTTGTTTTTGAAACTGAAAGAATAGAAATAGAATATAAATAAAATCATTATAGAGATTAAAATGAATAAAGATAGGACTTTAGATTATCTCGACCAGTTAGAATCTGAGTCGATTCATATATTTCGTGAAGTGGCAGGGCAGTTTGAGAAACCTGCATTGTTGTTCAGTGGTGGTAAGGACTCTATAGTCTTGGTACATTTGGCTTTGAAGGCTTTTCGTCCGTGCAAATTTCCGTTTCCACTGGTGCATATTGATACAGGGCATAATTTCCCTGAGGCACTTGAATTTCGTGATAATTTAGTAAAGAAATTAGGTGAAAAACTTATTGTTAGAAAAGTAGAAGATACGATAAAAAAGAAAGGACTTACTGAGCCAAAAGGAAAATTTGCTAGCCGAAATGCATTGCAGAGTTATACACTTTTGGATACGATAGAGGAATTTGAGTTTGATGCTTGTATCGGTGGAGCGCGCCGTGATGAGGAAAAAGCCCGTGCTAAGGAAAGAATTTTCTCTGTTCGAGATGATTTCGGAGGCTGGGACCCAAAACTTCAGCGCCCAGAATTATGGCATACTTATAACGGAAAAATCCACAAAGGAGAAAATGTGCGTGTTTTCCCTATCAGTAACTGGACAGAGTTGGATGTTTGGAACTACATTCGCCGAGAAAAAATAGAACTTCCTTCTGTTTATTTCTCTCATGAAAGAGAAGTGATTGACCACCAAGGGCAGCTGATAGCAGTTTCTCCATACATCCAAATTGATGAAAATGATGTGATTTTGAAGAAGAAAGTCCGCTATCGTACCGTGGGAGATATGACTTGTACTGCGGCAGTGGAGTCTGAGGCTTACATCATAGATGATATCATCAACGAAATTACAGCCACTCGTACCAGCGAGAGAGGAGAAACGCGTATCGATGATAAAATATCAGAAGCGGCAATGGAGGACAGAAAGAAAAACGGGTATTTTTAGATAGAAAATTGTTTATTACCTCCACTCACTTAACTGTAATAAAAAAACTTTTAATAAAAGAAAAATAAATCCTATAAGTGATTTTTTTATTTGTAAAAAATAAAATATGCTAACAAAAGAATATATAAAGGAAGTAAAGCAAAATTCTCCACAAGAATTTGGACAACTTGTTCAAAAAAACATTAATAATAGTGGAAATCTTATCTTTATTTTAGAAAATTTAGGAAAACTACCTATTTCTTTTGATTATCAATGGATTTTAAATTTAATAAATTATGATAATGAACAAGTTAGATTCTGGGCAGTTAAAAATCTAGGGAAATTAAAATTAGTCGAAATTATTCATCAATTGGAAAAAATATCTATAGAAGATGAAAGTACTTTGGTTCGTAGAGAAGCTATTTCTTCAATTGGTAGATTTCGAGATCAAAATACCCAACAAATTCTTTTGCAACACCTTCATAATGATGATCCTAAAATAGTGAATCAAGCTATTCGTGGGTTACTTACTTTTAAGGGAGATAAAAAAATTGATAAAGCCCTAAAAAAACTAATAAATCATGATAATGAAATGGTTAGAGATATAATTTATAAAGAATATTTTGCACAAGAAAATAAAAAAAAAACTCTATTACATCACACAAAAACTTACCCTTTTTTGGAGAATGTAGTTGTAAATGGTGATGTCCGTGAAGTTTTGAAGAATGTACCAGAGGATAGTATTCATCTCACTTTTACTTCCCCTCCTTATTATAACGCAAGGGATTATTCTATTTATCCAAGTTATAAAGCTTATCTTAATTTTCTAGAAGAAGTTTTTCAAGAAACATACCGAATTACAAAAGAAGGGCGTTTTTTGATAGTGAATACTTCACCTGTAATAGTTCCGAGAATTAGTAGAGCACACTCTAGTAAACGGTATCCAATACCATTTGATATTCATCATTTTTTAGTGGAAATGGGCTGGGAATTTATAGATGATATCATTTGGCAAAAACCAGAGTATAGTGTTAAAAATCGTATTGGAGGATTTCAGCAACATCGTAAGCCTCTAGCATATAAACCAAATACAGTAACTGAATATTTGATGGTTTATAGAAAACAGACAGATAAATTGATTGATTGGAATATTCGTCAATATCCACAAGAAATAGTGGAAGAAAGTAAGGTTATTAATGGATTTGAAACAACAAATGTTTGGCAAATTCACCCAAAATCGGATAAAGTCCATTCAGCTATTTTTCCTATGGATTTGTGTAAAAAGATTATTGAATATTATTCATTTAAAGGGGATTTGATTTTTGATCCTTTTGGAGGAAGTGGAACATTAGGTCGGACAGCCAAAAGTTTAGGACGAAATTTTTTTTTAACAGAAAAAGAAAAAAAATATTTTGAATATATGAAAACTTTCAAGGAAAACAATGATATTTTTACAGAAAATTCGACTAGATTTTTAACATTAGAAGAATTTAAAAATATAATATTATGACACTTACTGAACAAATTGTAAAAAACATTATTACGCGAATTATAAAATCAGAAGATTATAGGATAGAAATTGTAAATCTTATTAATGCTGAATTTTTGCAATTTTCTGTTGATTTTTTCAAGAAGATAGTTTCAGCAAAACTTAATTCAGAAAATATTACTATTGATTGGTATAAAAAATATTTTATGAATGAGGATCTTCCATCGAACGATATTGCTATAAATGCTGGACTGAATAAGAAAACAATTAGTAATATGTATGGATCAGCTACCCGTAATATCGTTATAGAAGCTTCGAATGAACATTTTGAATCTCTGTATCAAAGTATTCAAACTCTAATTGAAATAGAAAATGATATAGATTTGGCATTAACAATAAAATTAAAAGGAGTTAGTGTTGATTTGAATGTCAGTGAAAGCTTAATAATAATCAATACTTTAGCAGTAAAAAGAGCCGCTTTACGAGGAGGCCTTTGGAGTACAGCAGGAAAAAGTGCCGAAAAATATTTAATGCTTACTCTTTGTAAATTATATCAAGTTTCAGAAAACAATTATGATGCTACTCATTTTGTAAAAGATAAAGGGAAAAAGGTGGATAGAGAAATAGATTTTTATTTAATTGAAAATCAAAATAAATATCTTTGTGAAGTGAAACTTATGGGTAAAGGGAATCCTGAGAGTGCCGATGCTATTATAGCAAGAAACACAGATATTTTTATTGCTGATACACTATCACAACAAAATAAAAATCAATGTGATCAGTTAGGAATAAAGTGGGTTGCATTAAGAGATAAGGATGGATTTAGAAAATTTAAAACAATTTTAGAGAAACTAAATATTCCTCATCAAGATTATAATGGAAATTTAGATAAAGATTTAATAACTATTTTAGGTGATTTATTGAAATAAATAATTAATGGATATATTAAGATTTTTAACGGCAGGAAGTGTAGATGATGGAAAGAGTACCCTCATCGGAAGACTTCTCTACGATAGCAAAAATATACTAGTAGACCAGCTGGAAGCCATCGAAAGAAGCACAAAAAATCGTGAGGATGGAGAGGTGGATTTGGCTCTTTTGACCGATGGACTTCGTGCAGAAAGAGAGCAGGGAATAACCATAGATGTGGCGTATAAATATTTCTCTACACCGAAGAGAAAATTCATCATCGCTGATGCGCCAGGGCATATCCAGTACACCCGAAACATGGTGACAGGAGCGTCTAATGCAGATTTGATTATCATCTTGGTGGATGCTAGAAATGGCGTGATAGAGCAAACGAAAAGACACTCTATCATTGCTTCACTCTTGAACATTCCACATGTAGTGGTGGCGATAAATAAAATGGACTTGGTGGATTATTCCGAAGAAAAGTTCAATGAGATTGTAAAAGAATACGAAAAAGTTGCCAATTCATTAGCTTTAAAGGATGTTAAATTCATTCCTATCAGTGCGAAGGATGGTGACAATGTGGTAGATAAATCCGAAAAAATGCCTTGGTATAAAGGCTCTGCGTTGCTAAATCTTTTGGAAATGGTAGAGCTTCAGACTTCCCTAAATCATGTGAATGGAAGGTTCCCAGTGCAGTTGGTTCTTCGTCCGCAGGTGGATGAGCTTCATGATTACAGAGGCTATGCAGGGAAAGTGGAAAGCGGAGTTTTCGCGGTGAATGACAAGGTGAAAATCTATCCTTCTAACATAGAAACTACCATAAAAGCCATAGAAGTCGGTGGTAAGGAAGTTCAGGAATGTTTCGCTCCACAGAGTGCTGTGCTTCATCTGGCTGATGATATAGACATTAGCCGAGGAGATTTGATAGCGAAGGAAGATAGTTTGTTGAAAACTGGTCAAGACATCGAGGCGCTTGTGTGCTGGATGGATGAAAAACCTTTGACTATCGGGACTAAATACCTGCTTCAGCATAACAGCAAAACGGTAATCGCTATGGTGAAGGAAATCCGATACCGACTGGATGTAAACACCCTTGAAAAGGAGATGAACCCAGCCAATGCAGGACTAAACGAGGTAGTGGAAGTTCTACTAAAAACCTCTGCGCCGCTGAGCTATGACAGCTATCAAAGCATCCGCGAAAATGGAAGTGCTATCTTGATAGACCAGACTAGTTTTGTGACGGTGGGAGCAGTTTTGTTTAAATAAAATACTTCAAACCAGATAAAATAAATCCTCTTCATACGAAAGAGGATTTATTTTTAATTTTTATAAAAACCCTATTTGTCGGGCATTTTTTTTGGGTTGATTTCGCCAGAGTTGTTATAGAAAGTATATTCTGTAAAATCATCTTTGGCAACCATCCCATTTGCCGCCACGAAGACATTACCTTCTTTATCAGAAATGAAAACAGAATCCTTGGTGTACATCTGTTTATTTTTCTTGTCCCAGTAGATAGATTTCATCACGAAAGTCTGTCCCTCGTTATTGGTCACTTTCACTCCGCCTTTGGCTTCATAGTATTCCTTTTTTTCTATGAATTTGGCATAATTGGCTTTCAGCGTTCCAGGAATATCAGGATTTTTTTTGTCATAAAATTCAAGGTAAATACCCTTTTTTGCTTCTATGTATGGTGTGTCTATGAATTCATATTCCTCTAAAATAGGCGCTTTGAATCTGATTTTCACGAAACCAGAATCTTTCTGTAGAATGTTTGAGTTATAAATAACTCTGGAAGGGAAATTTTTATTCTTGTCTCTATTGACCTCGGTAAGGTCTTCTTCACAAGAATGTAAAACAAAAAATATAGCTACGGAAAAAACAGCAACTATATTTTTTTTGTATTTATTCATTTGAAATTTCATAAAAAGAAAAAACTAGTCAAAGTATTGTTTTTCAAACCATTTGTTGGCAAAGTTTATACCAATGGTGAAATTCAAGAAATTTTCTCTGATTAAGTTATTTTTAACCGTTCCTCTTTGTCCTAATTCTATACCTAAATCCAAAGTGCTAAGTCTGGTAACATTGCTTTTTTGGAAAGGTAAAGATGCTCCGAATGAAAGCCCGTATTGGTTGATATTCGTGCCTTGTACATTTAGATGTCCTTTTTCATAGAAAGCTCCATAACGGTAGGTAACTCTTGAAAAATAATTTCTAAAATTGTTATAGTTAGGAAGATACCAGCCCCCTACAGATACTCTGTAAGCATTGTCATAGCTGTAAGACAGATAGCGTAGAGATTCTGTATTTTTTCCACTTTTGTAGTCAAACTGCCCAGAAACGAACCATTTAGCATCGTGTCCAAATCCTACACCGAGAGATAATTTCTGAGGAATAGTGTTGTTTGTATTTTTGGATTCTTGTGCTACAATGTCTTCGTTAGACTTAGTAGTCCCGTTTAGATAATAGGTACTGTTTGTGTAAGTTGATTTAAAATCTGAAGTATTTCCAAAAGTATAAGAAGCCCCAAGAGTTAGCTTTTTATTATTTTTAAGTTTTTTCTGATAAACAGAACCTAATGTGAAATTAAAACTTGTAACACTTGATTCGTTTTCTATACTGCTTATCAAAGTAGTGTTTTCATAGGCTGTTTCTTGTATATCAGAAATTCTCCCAAAATATAGATTATTGGACAAACCTACGGAGAAACTAGGTGTAATGGAATACCCAACTCCAAGCTGAACAAGATTGATACCGCCCTCACCATGGAAATTCTGAACGCCAGCAGTTCCATCTGGCAGAGATGTACTCTGTGTGATGCTGTAATCTTTTGAACTATATGGCTGATATCCTATCCCTAATTTTACCTTTTTAGAAAGAGGAAAAGCTAAGGAAATTCCTGAAAGATAGGAGGAATGTTTACCATATTTATTCCCATTATATCCAGATTTGAAATATTGGTTTTCGTTAGTCCCATGAAATCTTAGGGAAGTGATTTCCAAATTTTGGTTTGCTGCAGGGTTTTGAAAATTAAATTGATTATTAAAATCCCAAACATAAGCCGCAGAAATTCCACCCATAGACCGAGTTTCCACAGAGTTATCATATTTGATATCTCCGATTCCGTAAGCTGCATAAGGAGAGTTACCGATATTCTGAGCTGCTGCGTGTGAACCTAATGCTGCCACAAAAATTGAAACGACAATTTTCTTCATTCTTTATTTTTAAAATATTGCAAATATCTTAATTAATAATGAAACTCAAAAATTTATTTAATGTTAAAATATGTTATTTCTGTTAAAATAGAAAAATTCCCTCCAAAAATACTATCTTTGGGCTATGAATTGGACTCAAATAATAGGACAAAAAAAACTGATAGAAATTCTTCAAGATTCCATCAATAAAGACCGAGTGGCTCATGCTCAGTTATTTGTAGGCGAGGAAGGCTATGGCGGACTTCCTTTGGTTTTAGCCTATGTACAGGAGCTTTTTAAAAGAGAAAATGAACATTCTTCTCCAAAGGTGGAAACGCTTAACCATATTGATTTGCATTTTAGTTTTCCTGTTTTCACTAAAAATAATAATTCGCTGAGTAGAAATTTTTTTCAGGAATG
This sequence comes from uncultured Flavobacteriaceae bacterium, assembly GCA_963516675.1. Classification (GTDB taxonomy): domain Bacteria; phylum Bacteroidota; class Bacteroidia; order Flavobacteriales; family Weeksellaceae; genus JABCPE02. Next base: position 41,252 of record CAUQBH010000006.1, read on the forward strand.
GCGGGAGATGATTTTGGCTAATCCTTATGCATCTATTCATGAATGGGGAGAGATTTTAGACGCAAATAAACAATTACTTATCTCTGTGGATGAGGTGGAAGAGTGGGGAAAGATTTTTAGTCTAAAAAGTTATGAAGGAGGAACAAAAATCCTTATCGTATGGGGAATAGATAAAATGAATCCTTCAGCAGCGAATAAGTTTTTGAAGTTTTTGGAAGAACCGCCAGAAAAAACAAAAATCTTCCTATTAACCAATAGTGTAGAAAATATTTTACAGACCATTTTGTCTCGTTGTCAGATAATAGAAGTTCCAAGAATAGAGGACGAAGAGATCCAAAATGCGCTGCTCAGCCGTTATGAAATCTCGGAAGAGCAGGCAAGAGAAATAGCCTATCAGTCGCAGGGGAATTTTAATGTTGCTCAAAAAATAGCCGAGAAAGGCAGGCTAGATGATGATTTTGAGGAGTTATTCATCACTTGGGTGAGAAATGCTTTTCAGGCGAAGAAAAAGCCAGTCGTTCTGCGGGAAATTATCCATTGGGCGCGCGCAATATCCGAGTGGAATAGAGATAAACAGAAGGATTTTTTGAATTATTGTTTGGAAATGTTCCGTCTAGCTCTGATTCAAAATTATGGAGCCGATGAATTGGTTTATAAGAAACTGACTAAAAATAATTTTAACTGGGATGCCTTTTCTACATACATCCAAGGGGCAAATATAGAGCTGATTTTAGATGAAATCAATTCGGCAGATTTACATATTCAAAGAAATGCCAATTCTAAAATTGTTTGGACAGATTTAGGAATAAAATTGATAAGATATATTCATAAAGGATATTAAAAATAAATAAAATATGGGTAAAATTGAAAATCATTCAGTTTTTGGTAGTTACTCCCAAACTGAAAATATAGTAACAGCAGCATTATTACAAATTTTAAAAGTAGGTGGAGCAGAGTTTATTTCTAGTTTTATTGGAAAAATTGATGATATAGAGTTTCCGTCAAATGAAATCAATATCATTACTCAAACTAAAGAAAATCATAATGTATATGATGGACTTTTAGAATGTGATTTTTCTTTTAGAGTTCTTATTGAGAGTAAAATAAAAAATGAAAGTGTAGATGATGTGCAATTAGAAGGGCTTATTGAAAATGCTAAAAGTGCTCCAAATAGCTATATTATTTACATTACTACTGATAATAAAAAGCCTGAAAAATTAGAAAAAAAATCTAAAGAAGTAGAACAACTATTTTGGCTTAACTGGGCAGGAGTAATGGAAATATTAAAAGATGAAGATATACGCCCTAAATCTGAAATATTACCATTTTTAATCAATGAGTTTGAAAAATTAATTGATTATTTAAAACTAATAGATACTCCAGAAAACAGAGTACAAATAGCAGCAGGCAGTAGGGCAGAACCTATTGCTAAGGAGTACTTTTTCTATGCTTGTCAAAATAATAGGGGAAGGAAGGAAAGTGATTATTTAGCTTTCTATAAAAAGAATGCAATTAAAACACTCTTTAAAATAGTAAAAGTAAAAAATGATGTAGATTTAAGAGAGATTGCAAAAAATAATGACGAGATTCGTCAATATCTTGATGAAAAAGAGCCTAATTATCAAGGAGGTAAGCGACAGTTTTATAAATTAAAAGAGGTTACTGTTAAAGATTTGGATAGTTTAAAAATAGATGAAGTTCCTATAATCAATATAGTTCATGAAACTAAGGGTAGAGGTAAAGCCTATACAATGGGAGCTTTTCGTTATACCACGATTGATAAATTTATAAAAGCAAAAACTACAGAAGAATTATAAAACATTATTATTTTACAACAAAAAAACCTCTTTCTAAAAAGAGGTTTTTTTATTTTTATAAAAGTTCGAAACTAAGCTTCTTCAGATTTAGCTTCTTCTTTTTTAGCAGGAGCTACAGGAGCATCAGATACTACATCAAATTCGTATTCATGCTCTACATCTCTGTGAAGTCTGATTTTAGCAGAGAATTTACCTAATCTCTTGATAGAGTTACCAGGGATTCTGATATATTTTTTATCAACATTTACTCCAGCGTTTGCAAGAGCTTCAGCTAGGTTGATATTGTTGATAGAACCGAATAATCTATCTCCAGAACCTACTTTAGCAGCGATAGAAACAGTAGTTTTTTTCAATTGTTCTACGATGCTTTTAGCAGCAGCGATTAGTTTAGCTTCTTCTTCTTTTCTTGCTTCTAATGTAGCAGCAAGTTCTGCTCTGTTTTTAGGTGTTGCCAAAACTGCTAATCCTTGTGGAATAAGGAAGTTTCTAGCATAACCTGGTTTTACTGATACTGTATCGAATTCAAGTCCTAAATTCTCTACATCTTTTTTTAGAATGATTTCCATTTTGTTGTTGTCCGTTTTGCGTTAGAATTATTTTAATAAATCAGCAACATAAGGCATTAATGCAAGGTGTCTTGCTCTCTTAATAGCTGCAGAAACTTTTCTTTGGTATTTTAAAGAAGTTCCTGTGTATCTTCTTGGTAAAATTTTACCTTGTTCGTTTACGAATTGTAGAAGGAAGTTAGTATCCTTGTAATCTACATATTTGATTCCATATTTTCTAAATCTACAATATTTTTTATCAGATTTAGTATTGATATCCAGCGGAGTAAGGAATTTTACTTCAGATTCTCCTCCTGCTGCGGCTTGTTGTGCCATTTCATCTATTGCCATTTGAATAAATTTTTAAAGGGTTAATAAATTAAGCTTTTTGAGATTTTAGTTTAGCTCTTCTTGTAACAGCGTATTCTACTGCGTGTTTGTCAAGTTTAGTAGTAAGGTAACGGATTACTCTTTCATCTCTCTTGAAAGCTAATTCTAGGTCAGCTACTACTGCTCCTTCTCCTTTGAATTCTATCAAAGTGTAGAATCCATTTTTCTTTAATTGGATAGGGTAAGCTAATTTTCTAAGTCCCCAGTTTTCTTTTGCTACAATTTCGCAATTGTGCTCCTTTAAAAGGTCTTCAAATTTTCTCACTGCTTCCTCCACCTGAGAATCAGATAGAACGGGAGTTAAAATGAAAACAGTTTCATAATGATTCATAATGTTGAAATATTTATTTAATTAGTTTGCAAAAGTATTGCTTTTTTTTGAACTGTGCAAATTCATCGTTAAATTTAATGATAAATAATTGTAAATAGATACATTATTAAATTCACAAATTACATCATCAAAGTATTTATTTTAAGTAAAAAAAAAACAAACCAGCCCTCAAAAGAGGGCTGGTTGTTAATTGATGTGGATGATTATTTAAAATCTTTATCCGTTGCTTTATTGATTTCGTAGGATTTTACATCAGAGTTCATTTCTATACCACCCATATTTTGGCTGATTTTGAAAGGAAGTTTCACTCCAGAAACCTCTTTGTAATCAGAGTAGTAAGTAGGAACTATGACTTCTTGTCCTTGCATTTTCTGTGTTTGGGATTCACCTACTTTTAGCCCAGTTTTTACGCTGTAGAAGTAAGTTTTATTTCCCTTTTTTATGGCATAAACTTCTTCTCCGTTCACATTTTCAATGCCTCTTAATGTCGTATTTTTAGCATTGAAGGCTAGTTCTGGGAAGATTTCTTTATTTGCAGCCAACTCTTCTTTTAGTTCTGCTGGTAGAGGCTGTTTTTGTCCTTGTGCCATGATGTAGCCGTCCTTTCCATCAAAAACGATTTTCTGCATACTCTGTCCCATCATTTTCATCTCTACAGATGTTTTTCCTCCTTTTGCAGCTAAAGTAATGGTTTCTATGGTCATTCCTTGTACTGTTGCAGAAGAATTCATCTGTAATGAATTGATTTTCTCTACATTTACTTTTCCTCCGATAGTAGCGATGTATTTCTGTCCGATGGATTCAGCGGTAACGCCCGCAGCTATTTTCTTTGTTTCTGGTTTGGAAGCGGGATTCGCAAATTTGTCAAAGTATTTCACAGGATAGCCTAACTTCTCTAAACCTTCTGCGATTTCAGCACCTTTTCCAGCCACGAAAATTCTACTTTGGTTAGGAAGGATATTGGCTTTTGCAGCAGCAGAAACATCAGCAGTAGTCACTTTATCTATGGATTTCAGATAGTTGGTATAGAAATCAGCAGGAAGGCTGTAAAGTCTTTCATTAAGAGCAAACCTTGCGATAGTTTCAGGTTTTTCTAATGACATGATGAACTCTCCTTTTAGTTTTGCTTTTGCATTGGCTAATTCCTCTGGTTTTATTTGAGAAATACCTTTTAATTCGTTCATGAATTCTACGACAGCCTTGTCTGTTACTTCGTTTCTTACACTTGCATTAGCAGAGAAGTATGGACTGTATTTGTTTGTAGAAAGACGAGAATAAGCTCCATAAGTGTAGCCGTTTTTCTCACGAAGATTCATGAATAATCTAGCTTCGCCACCGCCACCAAGGATATAGTTGGCAATCACTCCGCTGAAATATTGTGGGTCTTTCATTTGGAGAGTGGTAGGATTCCCTACACGGATGACAGACTGCACAGCTGTAGGCACATCTACGATGTTGATTTCCGTAGCAGGTAGTTTTTTAGCTGGTTCTAATGCAGTGAATTTAGTTCCAGATTTCTTCCATTTTCCGAATTCTTTTTCTACTAATTTTTTGATTTCGGAAGTTTTTACATCTCCTACAATTACTAAATAAGCATTGTCTGGTGCGTAGTATTTTTTATAAAAATCCTGAACATCTTTCAGTTGGATTTTATTGATACTTTCCTCAGTTGCAAATTCACCGAGAGCTGTGTTTTTACCATAAGTAAGTGCATTATCAACTCGTCTAGCGATTTCACCAGCATCTTTTTCTTTTGTTTTTAATCCCTCGATAGTTCTTTCTTTGGATTTAGATACTTCTTCCGCAGAGAATTTTGGATTGATAATAGCATCCGCCATCAAGCTGATAACCTGCGTAGAGTATTTAGAAAGGGTATTAGCTCCTGCTCCTTCTGAAGAAAAACTAAGATAAGCTCCTAAGAAATCAATTTTTTTGTTGAATTCCTCTTTGCTTAGTTTGGTAGTTCCCATGCCAAGCTGGTCAGCCATGATTTCTCCAACTCCTACAATATTTCCTTCATAAATATAGGGTCTGTCTATAGTTAGCTGGATATTTACTCTTGGAAGTTTGTTATTTTCCACTACTAAAACAGTAAGTCCGTTTTTAAGTTTAAAAGAGTTAGGTTTTGCAATGTTGATAGCAGGTGTAGGGCCTGGTTTAGGCATTGCATTGATGTCAATATTTTGTGCATAGACCATTCCAGAAAATAGGAAAGCGGCCGCGATATATTTAATGTTCTTCATTGGTCAATTATTTTTTAGGTAAGTAGTTAATGATAGCTCTTTGGTTGCTGCTTAGGTATTTTTTAGCAGCATTTCTCAAATCTTCTCTCGTGATAGAGCGATAGATGTTGATTTCTTCGTTAATCAAGTTGGTGTTCCCTTTTAGTAAATAGCTGTCTGCTAGTGTATTGGCGATACCTTCCACAGAAGAGTTAGCATTTACGAAATCATTTTCCACTTGGTTTTGAAGTTTTTGATAATCTTCCTCTGAGATTAAATCAGTCTGAAGTTTTTTGATTTCAGCATCGATGTCTTTTTTCAAAACATCTTTTGAGGTATTTCCCATAGGAATAGCAAAGAAAGCAAAGATACTATGGTCTACCAATCCAAGGTTGAACGCCTCTACAGCCAATGCTTTTTTCTCATTATCTACTAATTTTTTATAAAGAACAGAGGATTTACCTTTGCTTAGGTAGCTTCCCAGCATGCTTAGAATGTAGGCATCTCTCTCCTTTGCGGCAGGTGTTCTGTAAGCGAAGATATAGGCTGGAATCTGGATGTTAGCATCATATATCGTTTCCTCAAACTCTTGTGTAATAGGAGTTTCTTTTGGGAAATTACGAGTAACAGGTGTTCCTTTTGGGATGCTGCCGAAATATTCGTTAATCCATTTTTTAGTCTGCTCTGGTTTGATGTCTCCAGCAACTACCAAAGTAGCATTGTTAGGAATGTAATATTTCTTAAAGAAAGCATTAAATTCTTCTAATTTTGCTGAATTTAAATCCTCCATAGAACCGATAACAGTTCCTTTATAAGGGTGTTTTTTAAATAAAGTGGTAAGAATAGCATTGAAAAGCCCACCGTAAGGCTGGTTGTCCATTCTTAGCCTTTTTTCTTCTTTTACTACTTCTCTCTGAGTATCTACCCCAATCTGGTTGATAACAGGGTGTCTTAGTCTTTCTGCTTCCATCCAAAGCCCAAGTTGTTCATTGTTAGAAGGGAAAGTTTCATAATAATAAGTACGGTCAGGGCTTGTGTTTGCGTTATTAGAACCTCCGTTAGAAGATACTAATTTGAACCATTCGCCTCGTTTGATGTTTTTAGTTCCTTCAAATAAAAGGTGCTCAAAAAAGTGCGCAAAACCAGTTCTCCCAGCTGCTTCATCCTTTGCACCGACATGATACATTACCGAAGTGGTCACCACAGGAGCAGAATTGTCTTGGTGTAAAATCACATGTAACCCGTTTGGCAAATCATATTCTTCAAACTTGATTTGCTGCGCATTAAACAGCATTGCGAAAGAAGCTGCCATTGCGATTGATAGAAATCTTTTTCTCATAAAAATTTAAATTTTACTCTATTAGTATAAAAAATCACGAAATGTTACAAAATTAACAAAATTTTTTATTGAAAAGTGTTTTTCTTTCATAATCCAAAAAAATAATTAGAAAAATAAAAGAAAAAATAGTTTAAATTTGTGGGCTTAATTTGTTCAAAATATGGATTACCTAAAAGGATTAAATAATGCTCAATATGAAGCTGTGACCACTCTGCAAGGGCCTCTAATGGTGCTTGCTGGAGCAGGGTCTGGGAAAACTCGTGTTCTTACGATGCGTATAGCACATCTGATAACCAATGGAGCAGATCCTTTTAATATTCTGGCGCTTACCTTTACCAATAAGGCTGCGCGAGAGATGAAAGAGCGTATCGCAAAGGTGGTAGGAAATAGCGATGCGAAAAGTCTTTGGATGGGGACTTTTCACTCTGTTTTTGCGCGAATTCTGAGGAGTGAAGCTCATTATCTTGGTTTTCCATCTAATTTTACTATTTATGACACTCAAGACTCTCTCAATGTGTTGAAAAAAGTCTTGAAAGAGATGAATATAGATTCAGATTTGTACAAACCAAAGAAAGTGCAGGGCAGAATTTCTCAGTATAAAAACAATCTGATTACGGTAAAAGCCTATTATAACAATCCAGAGCTGATGGAAGCTGATGAACGGGCTAATATGAAGCTGATGGGACAGATTTACCAGAAATATGTAGAAACCTGTTTCAAGAACGGAGCAATGGATTTTGATGATTTGTTATTGAGAACCAATGAGTTGCTTACAAGGTTTCCAGAAGTTTTAGCGAAATATCAGGATAGATTTCGGTATATTTTGGTAGATGAGTATCAGGATACGAACCATTCTCAGTACTTGATAGTGAAGGCTTTAGCATCTAAATTTGAAAATATATGTGTGGTAGGGGATGATGCGCAGTCTATCTACTCTTTCCGTGGGGCGAATATTCAGAATATTCTGAATTTTAAAAAGGATTATCCCGATGCGAAAATCGTTTCATTGGAGCAGAATTACCGCTCTACACAGAATATCGTAAATGCAGCTAACGATTTGATTTCCAAAAATATAAATCAGTTTGAAAAAAATGTATTTAGTGATAATGAAATCGGAGAAAAGATAAAAGTCTACCGCTCTCTATCTGATGCAGATGAGGCGAATTTTGTGGCGGGAAATATCTGGGAACAGCATAATTTTAATCAGAAAAAATTTAATGATTTTGCGATTCTGTATCGTACAAACTCCCAGACCAGAGCCTTTGAAGATGCTTTGAGGAGGAAAAATATTCCTTACCGAGTGTATGGTGGGCTGTCTTTTTATCAAAGAAAAGAAATAAAGGATTTGCTGGCGTATCTCAGACTTTTGGTCAATGAAAATGATTCGGAAGCCTTGCTTAGAATTATCAATTATCCGATGCGTGGGATAGGAGAGACCACGCAGAATAAATTCATCGTTTATGCCGACTCGATAGGGCAGTCTATTGCTAATGTGCTGGATGCTCTGCCGTTTCACGCACCGAATTTAGGGTTAAACAATTCGGCTTTAACTAAATTGAATGATTTCTGGCAGATGATGAAGGCTTTCCAAGTGATGTTGAAAACAGAAAATATTTATCAAGTAGCGATGGAAGTGGCTAAAAAAAGTGGTTTGATAAAGTCTTTGAAAGAAGATCAAACGCCAGAAGGTATCTCACGAGTGGAAAATATTCAGGAATTGATGAACTCCATGCAGGGTTTTATAGATGAACAGCAGCAGCTGGAAGATGGCGACCCGAGTTTGTCTAATTTTCTTGAAAATATAGCCTTATCTGCTGATACACAGGAGAATGATGAGGAAGGCGATAAAGTTTCTCTGATGACGATACACCTTTCCAAAGGGCTGGAATTTCCTATTGTCTACATCGTAGGGCTGGAAGAAGGTCTGTTCCCTAGTTTTATGAGTTCTAACTCTCGTGAGGAGCTGGAAGAGGAGCGTAGATTGTTCTATGTAGCCCTTACAAGAGCCGAAAAACAGGCGTTTTTCTCTTATGCTGTTTCGCGTTTTCAGTGGGGGAAAATCACGGATTCGGAGCCGAGCCGTTTTCTCAGCGAGGTGGACACGGATTATTTGGATTTTATCAATCCAATGGTAGAAAACAGGGGAATCAATCGTTCAGGGCTGTCATCTAGTATTTTTGATGATACGCCGAGCATGCCGAGGGCTTTCCAAAAGAAAGAACCAAAGAAAAAACTTTCTACCGATGAACAAAAATTACCAGAACAGCCTATTAAAAGGAATTTGACGCCTGTTTCCTCTGCGAAAATAAATACTCCTGACAGCAGCCAGTCCCAAGATATAGAAGTAGGGGACAAAGTAAGGCATAATCGTTTCGGAGTGGGAGAAGTGCTGTTTTTGGATGGAACAGACCCTAATAATGTGAAAGCAAAAATAAAATTTGCCACAGAAGGCGAAAAGAACTTGATTTTGAAATTTGCCAAATTGGAAAAAATAAATTAGAAAAATGCTTAAAAAAGTCAATAAAATAGCAGTTCTGACCTCTGGTGGAGATGCTCCAGGGATGAATGCAGCCATCAGGGCTGTGGTGCGTACATGTTCTTATCATGATGTGGAAGTTTTGGGGATTTATCGTGGTTTCCAAGGGATGATAGAGGATGATTTTGTAGAGCTAAATGCCCGCAGCGTCCGTAATATTATAAACAAAGGCGGAACTTTCTTAAAATCAGCCCGTTCAGAAGGTTTTAGAACGAAAGAGGGCAGGGAGAGTGCTTATAATAACTTGACAAAGAACGGAGTAGAGGCTTTGGTGGTGATTGGCGGCGATGGAACATTTACAGGAGCGCTGTCTTTTAGTCAAGAATTTGGCTTTCCTGTGATGGGAATTCCTGGAACGATAGATAATGACATCTATGGGACTACACATACTATCGGCTACGATACGGCGTTAAATACCGTAGTGGATGCCATTGACAAAATAAGGGATACCGCTAGTTCTCACAATAGAATGTTTTTCGTGGAAGTGATGGGGCGGGACTCAGGCTTTATTGCGCTAAATTCAGGAATTGGCGGCGGAGCAGAACGAATCATAATTCCAGAAAAAAATATTCCAGCGGAAGTGTTGCTCGAAGATATTGACAGAGGAAAACGAAGAGGGAAAACTTCCAATATTATAGTGGTGGCAGAGGGAAATACAGCAGGAAAGGCGGTATTTGAGCTTAAAGAATATGTAGAGCAGAAACGCCCTGAATATGATATTAGAGTTTCTGTGCTGGGACACATGCAGCGAGGCGGGACTCCTACTTGCTATGACCGAGTTTTGGCAACGAGAATGGGTGTAAAAGCGGTGGAATCCCTGCTGGAAGGGAAGTCACAGTATATGGTGGGAATTAACAATGATAGAATGGAACTTATCCCACTGGAAAAAGCCGTGAAAGAGAATGATGAGAGTAAAATAGATAAAGACCTTATCAGAATCACGGATATTATGAGTATGTAGAAATTAAGATAAAGAATGAACTGGGAGTTTGGTAATTATCGATATTTTGGGCTGTTGTTGGTTTTACTGATGGCGGTGTATCTGCTTTGGGATTTTTCAAAATGGAGAAAAAAGAAACGGGATTTTTTTGCGGAAAGCAGGTTTCAGAAACATATTTTTGGTAAAAAATCAAGGTTTTCAGGAGTTTTGGTTTTGTGCTATGTTATGTCTTTTTTGCTCTTGATTTTGTCTTTTGTGGATATTGTGAAGAATGAAAAAACAGAGATGAGCGTGGAGAAAGCTTCATCTGATGTGATATTTTTGGTGGATGTTTCTAACTCTATGAATTCCAATGATATAGAACCTTCGAGATTGGAACAGGCCAAATTGATTTTAAATAAAACCTTGAACCAACTCCGCGAAGAGCGAGTGGGAATAGTGGTTTTTGCCGGAGAAGCCCGAACGATGATGCCTCTGACTACAGATTATTCCTCGGTGGATATTTATTTGGAAAACCTTAGTTCGGATTTGATAAGAAGGCAGGGAACGGATTTTCTTTTAGCAATGGAAGAAACCGAAAAAAAGCTGAAAAAAGGAGTTTTGGGATTGAAAAAAGTTGTTCTAATCAGCGATGGGGAAGACAATGAAGGAAACCACGATGCAGCAGTGAATTTAGCCCAGAAAAATAATATTGCGGTGACCAGCGTGGGGATAGGCACGGAGGAAGGTGGAGCGATACCAGAGCTTCAGTTTAATCTTTATCAAGATTATAAAAAAGATGAGGACGGGAATACGGTTATCACCAAAAGAGAAACACAGGCTCTCAAAACCATTTCCGAGAAGACAGGAGGGGTGTATATAGACGGAAATAGCGTGGAAAGGGCAGTAAACGAGATTATAAAAGACATAAAATCAAGTCAAAAAGATGGCGGTAAAGCTAGTAAAATAAGCATTCTAAATAAGGAACATTACTATCAGTGGTTTTTGGCTGGGACTTTGGTTTTACTTTTTCTGATATATTTTTTGAATCCCAGAAGAGATTTGAATATATAATGTAAATACCTAATTTTTAGCAATTTTTAACACAAAACAGCTTCTTTTTTAACAAAAGAAAGTTTACTTTTGCCTAATAAATATATGGCAAGAGTTTTATTAGTTCTATATAGTTTGGTTTTTGTGATGCAGGTTTCTGCACAAGTGAGCAGTGATGTTCATACATATAGAGGGAACCAGAGTTTTGAGAAAGGAGACTTTGATGATGCGTCGTATCATTATCTGAAAACCCTGCAAGATAAGTCAGAAGACTTCAGGGCGCAGTATAATCTGGGAAATGCTCTATATAAGAAAAACCAATATTCTGATGCAGTTTCCACCTACCAAAAAGCATTAAAAAATGCAAAAACCAAAGAGCAAAAAACAGCTACTCTATACAATTTGGGTAACGCTTATTTCAAAAATAAACAGCAAAAAGAGGCCGTAGATTCTTATAAACAAGCCCTAAAACTAGACCCAAATAATCAAACCATCTTAAAAAATCTGCAAATCGCTCTGCAGAAAAAGGATCCCAAGCAACAACAGCAGGAACAAGACCAGCAACAATCTCAACAACAGCAACAAAATAACCAGCAGGATAAAGGAGAAAAAGAAAATCCTATGGACATGTATGCTCCAGAAAATGATAAATTTAAAAAGGAGCAGCAAGATAGCCAAAAGCAAGAGGATAATTCTAATAAAAAAGAAGAACCCAATCAGCCAAAAGAACTGGAAAAAGAACTATTACAATACATAGAAGAACGGGAACGAAACACAGCTAAAAGGGCTCTGGGAAAGCAGGGATATGCCCAGCCGCAGAGCAATCGTAAAGATTGGTAATGAGACTGAGAGCTTACATATTATTATTTATTCTGCCCATATTTGGATATGGACAAGTAACTCTTTTGTCTGAAACAGATACCAAAGAATACCAAGTAAGGGAACCGTTTAATTTGAGTATTGGACTTGAAATTATCGGTGAAAACTATCAACAGCAGTCGCCTGTGAGACTTCCTGATTTATCAAAATTTGAAATACTCGGAAACGCTACAGAATCCTTAGCAGCCATAGATCCAGAAACAGGAAATGTGGTAAGGCAAGTCCTATATCATCTTATTTTACAGCCTAAACATGCAGGGAAAACTAGGATAGGAAGTGCACTGGTACAGGTAAACGGAAAAACATACAAGTCTGAGCCATTTGAAATTTTGGTGAGAGATGGGAAACGAAAAAATGACACATGGGGGCGAAGTGTTTCTATGATTATGGAGGTTTTAGATAAGGATGTTTATCAAAATCAGCCAGTTAATGTGGTTTTAAAATTAAAAGCAAATCCTCATAATTATCAAGATTTTAGAAAGGTAAATCATATAAAACTTCCTCAAAATACCAAAAAAATCCATACTGTAAATCTAAAGAGAGAAGATATAGAGATAGATAAAAGTGATGAAATGGCGATGCAGGTAATAGCTTCATTCGTGGTTGTCCCAGAGAAGGAAGGAAATTTCATCATATCTCCCGCAACTGCGCTGTTTAATGAGGAAAGAATATTATCCAATCCGCTTAGAATTCATGTAAAAAAACTTCCTGAAGGCGCACCGAGCAGTTTCAAGAATGCGGTAGGAAAGTTTGATTTAAAAGTAGAAATTCCTAAGGAAGAAGTGGAAGTAAATCAGCCTATGGATGTCTTCGTAAGGCTCAAAGGGAAAGGAAATCTTGCAAATATAAAGCTTCCAAAAATTGTAGAATCAAATGATTATACAGTCCTTAAACCGAATCAAAAAATAGACATTAAAGAATCTGAGTTCTCTGGCGAGAAAACAGACCACTATGTGATTATCCCTAAAAAAGAAGGCGAAATTACTATTCATTATGAAAATTTTGCTTATTTCGATATTGATGAAAAACAATATCAAACCATAGATTCAGACAATATAAAAATATTATCATTGTCCAAAGATGCTATGGATTCTCCGAAATCCACTCTAAATAAAGTAATGGATGATACAGGGCATATCCTGAAAAAAGTTAATCTCCTTCCAATTTCAGAGGAGGAAGATGAAGCGGAAACCTTTGATTTTGGGAAATTAGCAGGGATAGGATTTCTTGTATTTGGTTCTCTTTTGGCGATTTATTTCTTTACATTTAGAAAAAAGAAGCCTAAACAATGGAATAATGCACAATCAGACAATAAAATAACAACCATAGCCGAAACCGAAGAATTATTAAAGGAAAATATTTCTATCGGGAAAGAATACTATTTCGGAGCAATAAAAAATGCGGTGGAAAAAGGAAATTCTGCAAGTTTCTTTGAAAATTACCAAGAACTCCACGAAGAGGCTGAAAATCAAATAAAAAGGCTGGAAAACCAAACTGTTTTAGAGTTTTTAGAAGAAACAGAAAGTTCTGATTTGGTGCAGGATTTTGAGAAATTTAGAACTAAAATTCAAGAAGCAAAATATGCTCCTGTTCATGGGGATTTATATGAATTCTATAATGACATCGTCAAATTTTACACTAAAATTATGGAATAGTTAAAAAATATTCATATTTTTGAGAAATTTTTAAAAACTAATCTATGCTAGAGTCTATCTCATTTGACGAAATTATCACATGTTTTTTGGTTTTATTTGCCATTATTGATGCTATTGGTTCTATTCCTATTTTCGTGAGTTTAAGGAAAAAATTTGGAAAAATAGAATCTGAAAAAGCAACGATTGTGGCAACAGGGATTATGCTCTCTTTTTTATTTTTAGGGGATAAGTTATTGAAAGTCATAGGGTTGGATATCAACTCTTTTGCTATTGCGGGCGCTTTCGTTGTTTTCATCATTGCATTAGAAATGATATTGGGGATAGATATTCATAAAAACGAAGAAATGCAAGCAGCTTCTATCATTCCTATTGCGTTTCCTTTGGTGGCGGGAGCGGGTTCTCTTACAGCAACGCTTTCGCTTCGTGCAAATAATCATGTTATCAATATTGTCATTGCTATTTTGCTCAATATGATATTTGTTTACATTATTTTAAAATCATCTGACTTTTTGTCCAAAAAAATAAACGAAGGGACACTTATGGTTCTCAAAAAAGCATTTGGTATAATTTTGTTGGCAATTTCCATTAAAATGTTTATGGCTAATTTAGTTCAGTTGATAAACACTTTTTCTAACCAAATAAATTAGAAGAAATGGAACAGACTAACAGAGTAGAAGAATTTTATAAAAACCTGAGAATCAATTTAGAAGAACATCATAATTTTCCAGAAAATTATCTTTACAAATTTATTCTTATCAACGATAGCGAGAGACTTGCTGAGATTTACAGAATATTTGATGGTTTAGAATACAGCATCACAACTAAAGAAAGCAGTAATGGCAAATACATAAGTTGTAGTATTTCCTGCTTCGTTTTGGATGCAGACCATGTAATCCGACTTTACAAAGAAGTGGCCAAAATAGATGGCGTTATCATGCTGTAAATCCTCATAAAAACCCATTGTTTAGTACCAAGTTATTTATTATCTTTGTTTAAAAATAAAAAATAATGGAAAATCTAAACAATGAAAATCAAGAAAATCAAGAGCAGAAAAACGATGAGATAAAAATCTCTAAAAGGTCTCTGTATATCGCTTTTTCTATCATAGGAGCATTGATTTTGGGAGTGAGTGGCTATTTTGTTTTCTTTGGTAAAAACAAGGATGCAGAAAAAGTCGTTTCTCAGAATGATTCAGCTCTAGTGAATAAAGATTCAGCAAATGTAGCTAAAAAAGATTCATTATCAGGTGATTATGAGGGCGAATATGACCCGTATACTTTGTATAAAGTAATCAGTAATACTCTTACCCTGCCAAATGGTCAAAAACTAAATTTTGGTGATGAGGTGTATCTGGATGAGGAAAAATCCTCTTCTGGGAATAGCATTATCTATCTGAACAATCCGCATAAAGTCCCTAGCACCAAGCAGTATCCTATTTCGGTAGATGATGAGGTTTTGATAGATTCTTATAGCTTTACGGAGTTCAAAAATAGTTTTTCGCTTCCTCCGTTTTCCTCACTTCCTCCAGGGGTGAAAAAAGTGATTTTGGAGGCTGATGGCTATCATGATGGTAGAACTTATAATGTTACTCAAAATGCAGACCGTGCCAAATCTACACTCAGCACAGGGGATTTTGATGGGGATGGTGTGAAGGATTATGCTGTAATTTTGGATGATAATGAAGGGCAGGTGAGCAGATTGGTTATCATTAGCATAAATAAAGTCACTAAAAAGCCTTATGTAAGTTTTGCAGAAAATTATAATGACAAGCTGAAACTAAAATCTTTTTCTAAAGGAGCATCTATCTATATGAATAGTTCTTCTTTCATAAAAGCTCCTCGTGATGGGGTTCTTATCAGCAATGAAGTAGGAGGTTTGGTTGTAATCTATGATACTAATGCTCAGAAATATAAAACCTATGAGCAGCAACCAATCGCTACAGCGGATTCTGACTATGTAGAAGAGTAATTTTTACAGATTTAATATTTAAAATAAAAAACTAACCTCCATTTTTTGGAGGTTAGTTTTTTTTATTGTGTTTTATGTTTTTAATTAGAATTGTAAGTAAATAGGCATTACTTGTTCCGCAGATTTGAAATATCCATAAAGAATCAAAAACAAGAAGAAAACCAAGATATAGACCACCATAGGAATGGTTTTGGTTCTTGCGATTACTTTATCAGCCAGATTATCTGGAACTAAATGTAAAACCATCGCTGCTAAAATCATCCATACCACGCCTTTGTAATTGTCATAAAAAGGACCAAATACACTGATATCAAAGTTGTTAAAGATTTGATAAATCATCGTTTTAGCGATTTCTAAATCTTCAGCTTTGAAGAAAATCCAAGCAAAACAAACAAAATGGAAAGTCAAAATACCAGATATGATTTTGTAAATTAGGCTTTGGTTAAGGGAGGATAAACTTTTGTCAGTCAGCAGCATCCATATTTTATGAATCCCAAGTCCCACACCGTGGATAGCTCCCCAGATGATGAAATTCCAGCTGGCTCCGTGCCAAAATCCTCCCAAAAGCATGGTAGTCAATAGGTTAAAGTTGGCCGCAATTCCGCTAGTTTTTCTTGTGATTAAGGCTGGAATTATAAAAATTAATAATAAAACTGCAGAAACCACTGCTGCCCAAAGATTGGATAAGTGGAACAGCTCTACTCCCATGATGAAAGAACCCACAAGGAATCCTCCCACAAAAATGAAAGAAGCTACTGAGAAATTTCTGTTTCCTCCTAATGGAATATAGAGATAGTCTTTCAGCCATGTAGATAGAGAAATATGCCATCTTCTCCAGAACTCAGTGATATTTATACTCTGATATGGTGACATGAAATTAGGAGGAATTTTAAACCCAAGCCAAAGAGCAATACCTATCGCAATCTCGCTATAACCACTAAAATCACAATATATCACCATCGCATAACCATAGACTGCCATCAGGTTTTCTACACCTGTGTGCAGGGCAGGATTATCAAACATATAATCCACCATATTTAGGGTGATGTAGTCTGATATGACCAGTTTTTTTATCAATCCCGAAATAATTAGGAAAAATCCTTTTGCGAAGTCGCGTTCCGAAATCACATACGGTTCATTAATCTGTGGAACGAAATCATGCGCACGAACAATAGGTCCCATCATCAGTTTTGGGAAAAACGCCAAGAACAAAAGATAATCAGAAAATTTATTCGCTGGCTTAAATTCTCCACGATAAACATCTACCGTATAGCTGAGATTTTCAAAAGTATAGAACGAAATCCCTATCGGAAGAATGAGGTTCAAAGGATTGAATTTGGTATCAAATAGAGAATTAGAAATCTCGATGAAGAAATCCGTGTATTTAAAATAGAAAAGCATTCCGAGGTTAAATAAAATACTCAGAACCAGCAGGAATTTTTTCTTGCTTTTGCTCTTTTCTCTATAGATAGCGTTGGATAAAAAGAAATCCACCACTGCTGAAACCAGCACCAAGCCGACAAACCAGCCGCTCGCCTTATAGAAAAAATAAAGCGAAAAAAGGCAGAATACATATCTACGGGCTTTGTGATGATTCCTCAGAGCAAAGAATAATAAAATAAATAGTGTGAAAAAATACACGAAAAAACCATTGTTAAACAGCAACGGGTTTTTACTATCATATAGAAACTGCTGTAGGAAAGCGTTCCAGTCAAATGTTGCAAAAAATTCTTGTAATGGTTTCATTTATTTTCGTTTGTATTTTTTGTAGTCTTGGATGAGTGCATTGTATATTTTTTCGGCTAAAACCTCAGCGCCTTTTCCATTCGGGTGGATGTAGTCTTTATTTGCCAATGGCGGGCTTTGTGTAGCCCATCTTACGATAGAATTTTCGCCACCCATGGATTCGAATTGGTTATAAAATGCCATTTTGTTATCAAAAGCCAGTTTCGCTTGAGTTTGTATCAGATTAGGAATTCCGATAGCCGTTTTGTATTCTCCGCCGTATCTAAACGCCCTGTCCGCGGTACTTACTAGTAAGAAATCAGTTTTAGGGAAAGCGTTTCGCATTTTGCTCAGTATAGGCTGCATCATTTTTTCATAGTGAGAATAGTTGGTGTCTTTTGGTCTGAATAAAAGGTTTACACCATACTGAAATACAATCAAATCATAAGGATTGGCTTCCTGAATAGATTTCAAGAAATCCTCATTTATTTTGCTAAGTTCCACACCTGTGATACCTCGGAATGAAAAATTATCCAAAATTATCCCATTTTCAGATTCAAAACCAACTCCGAATATCGGTAATGAAGATGTTTTAGACCTTATTTTTAGGGTGTTATCAGTATTATCAGCTAATATTTTTCTATTGACCAAATGATTTCCCTGTAATGTGTGTTCCATTCCATCTATCTCTATTTCAGCGCCTTCTGTCTTTCCGTAGAGAATGTATTTTTGAATAGGTAAAGCGCCTTCTGTGAGGGTTCTATCTTGGTAAGTTCCACTTCCTGCACCTCTGAAAGTATGCCCAGAGATGTACATATTTTGCGCTTTAGGAGTCATGAAATTGGTGCTTTCCCAGCCTGTTCCAGAAATTCTAGCGGTCTGGCGAAACTGCGCTACATTAGAATGCATCGGCAGAAATCCAACTCCCTGCCCGCCAAATTCCTGCTGTAGAAGTTTTCTCAGCGTTTGAGTAATGAGGTCGCCCTCTATCATACTATCTCCAAAGTAAGCGATACGGATTTTGCCTTTTCCTGTATTTTTTAGTTCAGTTAATTTCTGAGCTAAAATAGGCAAAGCAACCACGCTGTCTCCTTTATGAAAATTAGTGATAAATTCAGGTTTTTTATACAGTTCAAAATCCTCTTGTGCAGCTTCTTTAGCAGGTTTTTCTGCTGTTTTCCCTGCGATAGCAGATTCTCCACTTGCGTTTTGCTCTTCTTCTGATTTTTTAAAAATATCAGAAACCAAATTTATTTTATCAAAAGCTTCAAACTTCCATCCATATACATATGATAGTATAGATGCTGACAGATAGACCAAAAAACAGGAGGTAACCAAAATTACCACCCTGTGAATTCTATTATTATTCAAAATAATTTTTTTTATTACAACGAAACGCAAATTTATTTATTTTGTATAAACCGAACAAATTTTAAATAAAAAAAGCTGTCTGAATTTTCAGACAGCTTATGTTTTTAAGATAAATTAAATTTTTCGATAATCATTTTGACTCTTTTTTTCCATTCTACAGGCTGTGTAGAATATCCCGCTGCGGCTATGGCTTTTACCCATTCAGCTGTATCTTTGATACCTTTTAGATCTGAGTAGTATTTTTTTCTTGAGAGAATCTGACAGAAAGCCTCATAGCTTTCTCTTGTGGAATCAAAACTTTTGTATTTTGATTTTGTTACTGTATTCTTACCTACAATTCCGAAATGGTTGTTGTAAGTTTTAGCTCCTTTACTTGTTCCACCACCTGTTTCTACGAAGGCTACGGCTAGGATAACTCCACTTGGTATTCCGTATTTTTTGGATAACTCTTCTGCTAGCTGCTCATTAGTTGTGATGTAGTTGTGTTTTTTTTGCTGAGCATTTGCTGAAACAGAAAATAAGGTTAAAACCAAACTCATGATTACTACTTTCAAATAATTAATTTCGTTTTTCATATCATTTAAATTTGGTTGCAAAATTACGCATAAAAATAGAAATGCCTAATTTTTAACAATTTATAACACTAAAACCGGCGCATCATTTTATATTTAGCTAAAAAAGTGTTAAAGTTGCTTATTTTTTTGGAAGATAAATAAAATACTCCAAATGAAAAGACAAGGCAGCAGCCAAGCCAAGCCATAAGAGGCAAGAGGAAGGTAGTCATGAATAGGCTGAAAGCTCTCAAAACCAATGGCTATCATAAAATCTGGTATCGCAAATATCCCAGCAACCAGCGTAACTCCTCTGAAAATAGAAACCGAAGTCCAGCTCTCTGGAACGAAATTAAGCAAAATAAGAGCCATGATGATAGGATAAATCAGCACAAGCACAGGAACAGCAACGGCTACAATGTTTTCTACGCCTGTCTGTCCTACAAAAACGCCTAAAATACACGAAAATACCACCACCAGCTTGTAGACCATTTCAGAATTTCCGAAAATATTTTTCATGAAATCTGCCGCTCCTGTAATAATGCCGACAGCAGTTGTGAAACAAGCAATGCTGACACTTACGCTCAGTAATGTTTTCCCGATATCGCCCAAGATATGCCAGCTTACCTTCGAAAGAACCTCCGAACGGGAAATATCATCCGATGGGAAATGAACTTTTAGCACCGCACCCGTATAGATAAACCCTGCATAAATGATGAACAGCGCCAAACCGCTTATCAATCCTGCATAGATGGTAAGTCTTCTTTTTTGTGAAAAGTCTAGTGAATCATCCATATTTAGGGAGGTGATGATTACTGCGCCTATGATGATGGAAGCCATTCCGTCAAAGGTCTGGTAGCCCTCTAAAAGCCCTAATGAAAAGGGTTTTTCTAAATTTGATTTTGGGATTTCGTTATCAACAAAAAATACCGCTCCTAAAATGATAGTCGAAATGATTATCAGTAGGATAGGAGTGAGATATTCGCCCAAAATGTCCAGTATCTTGCCTCGGTTGAAACAAAGATACATCACCAGCGAAAAATAAATAACTCCAAACCATAGAGAAGAAATCTCGATGCTGTCCTTTACGGAAAGTTCGTAAGCTACTGATGCTGTGCGCGGTATAGGAAAAGAAAGACAAATGCCGTAAATCAAAATTCCTATAACTAGCGCAAACACTGGATGCACTTTTTTTCCGAAATCTATTACTGTTCCCTGTATTTTTGCTTGTGCAATAATGCCCATAAGAGGAATCAAAACGCCAGAAATACCAAATGCAATTGCTACAACATCCCATGAGTCGGCAGCCTTGATGCCCAAAAGCGGTGGCAAAATGAAATTACCTCCACCAAATATCATAGAAAACATAGCGAAAGAGGTAATTAGGATTTTTTGAATTGACAACTTCTTCTTCATTTTTCTTCTTATTTTTAAAGCAAGTGACAAAAATAGTATTTATTTATTAAATATTATCTCATTTTATGAAAATTTTGTTAAAAATGTTTTTTTTGAGCAAAAATAAAATAGACAGGCAGGAGCCTATCTATTTTATTATGTTTATCAGAGAATTGTATTTTATTTATAGTAAAAACAATGTATTTGGAACATTATCAATCTCTGTGGATGTATGTTATCGTAATATGTATCTTGTGAAAGTATACCTCAAACTATCTTCTTCGTATATGTTATAATGATTTGAAATGTATAGAGAATCTCCATAAATAATGTATCTACCTCCCATTGGTCCATCTTCATCAATAGAATATTCTTGCTTTGTTTTTTTATTTCTTATATATGGATAATGTACCCATGCCAATTGAGGATCTTGTTTAGTATAGTATTCATACTTTTTAGGATTATTAGTTTCTTGGAGGTCTTGAAATCTTTCTTCATCTTCTTCTCCAAGTTTCATAGCTTCTCCATAAAATACCCTTTCTTTAACTTTTGAAGGTAAATCTTTGTAATCTATAATTGTTTTCTCTAATTCAAGAGTGCTAATAGTTTTTGTCTTATTATTACATGCTGTAAGGCTTAATAATATGGCTAATATAAATTTTTTATTTTTCATTATTCTTTGTTTTTTTACTTTAGAAGAGCAGGCGGGTCGTATTCTCTGTCTGTCAGTATTTTATCTGTTATTGTGTCCAATATGGTCTCTCTCACGAGATATTCTTTTTCTTTTCCATCATTGAAAAATACCAATATTGAAGAAATCTTTTGTTGTTTTGTGTAAAATATTGCTGCTCCTCTTCTCAGTCGGGATTGTCTAGACTTTATAAAGTCAGACTCTCCCATCATTTGTTTCTCGCCACTTTCATAGTATTCAATATCATAATAATGGTTAGGTTCTTTTTGTAATGTAGAAACACTTTTTATAGAACCTGTCGGGTAAAACTTGGTTGCTTTTTCGGTTATCCCATTTTTATTATAAAGCATTTCCCAAATTAGCATATCTCCATCATATGTTTTAGAACTTACCAAAGTATCATTTTTGAATTTTTTTCTACTTTGTAGCCATCAATATTATCAATTTCTATTCTGTCTTTTTTCTCGCAAGAAACCAAAACAAAACTTAATACAAAAAATACAATTTTATTCATAATATATTTAATCTGTTGCGCAAATAATCATATGATTATCAAACGATTAAATGCAATGAGCGATTTAGGACAAAAATATCAGTAATAACTGCCATTACAAGAAGTATTATTTTTCTTCGAAATCATAATAAAATTTATATCGTTTATTGTCATTAAATTCTAAATAGACTGTATCTGATTTAATATTGTTTATATTTATTCTTTTACTGAAAACTTTATAATCTTCACGATATGTGCTATCTATATTTCCAAAATTGGAGGATTTTATAGTCAAGTTTTTTGGTAATTCTTCTTTAAAAGAAACAGTCAGATAATCTTTCCTGCCCGCACCAAAAACAGTATGAATACCTATTTCTACCCATTTATAAACTCCATCTTTTTCTTCTACCTTATAATATCGGGTATCAGTTTCTATATTTTCAAATGATTTATACACCTCAAATTTAGTATATACACAGCTAGTCAATAAAAAGACACATAAAACCAAACCAATGTTATTTATATTAAATCTCATATCATTATTTTTTTAATACTAAAATTATAATTTTATTCATAATACATTTAATCTGTTATGCAAATAATCGTATGATTATCAAACGATTAAATGCAGTGAGCAATTTAGGACAAAAATAAGCAAAAATATCAGAAGTTTTCAGGCTAAGAACGATAAATAAGGTGATAGCAGTTTTTATATATTATGAATAGATAATATTTTGGTTTTTAGGTAAATACAAATTTTTACGGGCTAAAAAGAAGCAAAATTATATTTTCTGCCGTATCTTCCTTACCTTTGTATTTTATTTATAAATGCAATGGCGGAGCGAGAAATAAACATCAAAAAAGAAATTTTTGTAAAAAATGCACATCTCAATAACTTGAAACATATAGATGTCTGCATCCCGAAAAACAAACTGGTGGTCATCACAGGAGTTTCTGGTTCAGGGAAATCTTCTTTGGCTTTTGATACCATCTATGCCGAGGGACAGCGCCGATATGTGGAGAGTCTAAGCTCCTATGCAAGGCAGTTTTTGGGTAAATTAGAAAAGCCCAAAGTAGATGATATCAAGGGACTTGCGCCCTCCATTGCCATTCAGCAAAAAGTCATTTCCTCCAATCCTCGCTCCACAGTGGGCACCTCTACAGAGATTTATGACTATCTGAAACTGCTTTTTGCGAGGATAGGTCGCACTTTTTCGCCTGTTTCAGGGCAGGAGGTAAGGAAAGACAGCGTTTCTGATGTGATAGATTTTATCCAGAAAAACGAAGGGAAAACCTACACGCTCCGTTCGCCATTGCATTATGAAACGGATACCTTTAAAAATACACTCAACACCCTGAAACTTTCAGGATTTACCCGCTTGGAAATCAATGGGAATACGGCAAGTATAGAGGATTTGGAAGCGTTTAATTTCACTCCTGAAAAAGGTATGGACATTCATCTCATCATAGACCGATTTTTGTATGAAGATGATGAAAGTTTTCTCCAAAGGCTGGCAGATTCTATCCAGATTGCATTCTACGAAGGGCGAGGCTATTGTTCTTTGAAAGATGCTGATAAAGAAGAGGTTACTAATTTTTCTAATAAATTCGAACTGGACGGAATAGAGTTTTTAGAACCGAATATTCATTTTTTCAGTTTTAATAATCCATACGGAGCCTGTCCTTCCTGTGAGGGCTATGGCAAGATCATCGGCATCGATGAAGATCTGGTAATTCCGAATAAAAATTTATCCATTTTTGAGGACGTAGTTTCCTGCTGGAAAGGAGATACCATGAAAGAATGGAAAACGATGTTTATAAAAAAAGCAAAAGATTTTCCTATTCATAAGCCTTATTTTCAGCTGGATAAAGAACAAAAAAAACTCCTTTGGCAGGGAAATGGCGATGCAGATTTTCCTTGTATCAATCATTTTTTCCAAATGCTGGAGGACAATCTCTATAAAATCCAATACAGAGTGATGCTTTCCCGCTATCGTGGAAAAACCACCTGCCCAGTCTGTGAAGGGCTGAGGCTGAGAGAGGAGGCCTCTTGGGTAAAAATAGATGGACACAGCATTCAGACTTTGGTGGATTTGCCACTGGATGAGCTTTTGCCACTAATCAAAAACCTTAAACTAACACCACATGAGCAGGAAATCGCAAAGAGACTTCTCTACGAAATCATCACAAGATTAGAGTTTTTGCTGAAAGTGGGACTCGGATATTTGACTTTGAATAGAACTTCTAATACGCTTTCTGGTGGAGAAAGCCAGAGGATTAACCTCGCTACCAGCTTCGGAAGCTCGCTGGTTGGTTCCATCTACATACTGGATGAGCCAAGTATTGGTCTGCATTCTCGTGATACAGAAAACCTGATAGAAGTCCTTAAAAACCTTCGTGATTTAGGAAATACGGTGATTGTCGTAGAGCACGATGAGGATATCATGAGGGCGGCGGATTTCATCATAGATATCGGCCCTGAGGCAGGTTTCTTAGGAGGAGAGCTGGTTTTTGCGGGTAATTTTGAAGAGTTAAAAAAATCCGATACGCTTACAGCCCAGTATCTTACAGGAAAATTAGAAATAAAAATTCCTGAAAAGCGTAGAAAATCAAAGGAGTTTATTAAAATCAAAGGCGCTAGACAAAACAATCTGAAAAACATAGATTTGGACATTCCGCTGGAGAGTTTTGTGGTAATATCAGGTGTTTCGGGAAGTGGGAAATCTACCCTTATGAAGGAGGTTTTGGCGAATGAAATACAGATTCAGCTTGGAATGGGCGGAAAAAAGGGAGATTATGACAGCGTGGAGTTTCCTTCTACTTTGGTTAAAAATATAGAACTCATAGACCAAAATTCAATCGGAAAATCCTCTCGTTCCAATCCTGTCACTTACCTTAAAGCCTATGATGACATTCGTGATTTGTTCGCAAAACAAAAGGCAGCTGCCATACAAGGGCTGAAGCCAAAGCATTTCTCGTTCAATGTAGATGGTGGAAGATGTGATGAGTGCAAGGGAGAAGGAGTGATTACCGTGTCCATGCAGTTTATGGCGGATATAGAGCTGGTGTGCGAGCATTGCAAGGGAAGCCGCTTTAAATCAGAAGTTTTAGAAGTGAAATACCATGAAAAAAACATTTCTGAAATTCTTCATCTCACCGTAGATGATGCTGTCCAGTTTTTTACCGAAAGCGGCGACAAAAAAATAGTTACCAAACTAAAACCCTTGCAAGATGTAGGTTTGGGATACCTTCAGTTGGGACAAAGTTCATCCACACTATCGGGTGGAGAAGCACAGAGGATAAAACTGGCTTCCTTCTTGGTAAAAGGCGTAACCACGGAGAAAACTTTATTCATATTTGATGAGCCGTCCACAGGGCTTCATTTTCATGATATTAGCAAGCTTATGGTTTCCTTGCAGTCGCTCATCGATCTTGGGCATTCTGTCATTGTGATAGAACATCAGCCTGATATCATAAAATGTGCAGACTGGATAATAGATGTAGGGCCAGAGGCAGGGAAACACGGCGGCGAGGTTGTTTTTGCTGGAACGCCTGAGGAATTAGCGAAAAACAAGAAATCTCAAACCGCAAGATTTATTAAGGAAAAATTATAAAAGTGAATTTAGTCTAATATTTTCACAGCTTTTTTGTCTTCGCCGATGGCTACGAGGCTGAATTCTCCAAGGACACACAGCTCTCGGCACTCGGCGTACATCTCTTCGGAGAAGACCTCCACGCTTACTTTTAGGCTGGTGTTTCCTATGGATTTTACTTTACCGATGAACTCCACTAGTGAACTTTCTGGCACAGGTTTTTGGAATTCTGTATGGTCGCACGCCTTTATTACAAAGGCTTTTCGTGCAAATCTCGTTGCAGTAATGAATGCCGTTTCTACCATCTGTTCCATGATAGCGCCGCCGAACATGGTTTCGTGGTGGTTGGCTATTTTAGGGAAAACCACTTTGAAAATTCTGGTTTCTGCATTCTGTATTTTTTCTTCTAAATTCATCTTTTAATGGAAGTTTTTATAGTTTTTAGGTTAAAAATTAAACAAAAATATCATTAGAATGAGAAGAAAACACCGCCTGTAAGCACTGTGTAGTGTTTTCGGATAGGGACAATCGGTTTTGTGTGGATGATGTTTTGATAAGAAAGCCATATCCCGAAGTGCTTCGTTACGGAATGCTTTACATCTATACTATACGCGATGCGCGGGTTTTTTATGTTGCTGTCAGGCTTGAAATGCGTGTATCCACTGGTAATTATATTCCATTTTTCACCAAAATTAAACTTAAAACTCGCAAATATCTGCCCTTTTATGCTCCTTTGTTGTTCCATCTTGTCCATATCCTGTGGATCTGGATTAGGAACGCCGTTGTAGTTCCATTTTTCGTATTCGTAGAAGAGACCTATTCCTGTGGAAAGTGTTACTTTACTCGTGCGGAAGATTCTATAGCGAGACTGGAGACCTCCTGCTGCGCGTATTTTCAGTCCTCGGCTGGGCGCCCAGACTGCTTCCGCGAAAGGATAGAGTTCTATGGCAGGTCTCACCAAATAGCGGTATTCGGTGTGGATGTAGCCGTTGCTTACATTTAGTTTGTCGCCATAAGTAGAAAATTCCATCTGATTGATAATCGTGATATACTTCTTCTTGTTGAGCAAGAAATTGATATTTGCGTTATTTTTAAAGTTAAAAACATTCTCTTTCTCCGTTTTGAAATTTAGTTCTGGAGCGATGGTTCCCTGCACTGTTCGTGTAGAATCTATCGTGTTAGCGATGCTTTCCGTGAAGATAATCTGAGAAAACAAAGGCATAGAAACTAAAATTAACAATAATAAAAGCAGTCTTTTCATTATAAAATAAATTTTTTCGGTGCGAATATAATATCTTTCTTAGTATTCCTTCTTTTCGAGAGAGTATTCGCCGTAGGAATGCGACAAAGGATTGAAATCATATGGGTCTATTTCTTCCATTAGCAGGGGTCTCATGTCTTTCACTTTCTTTTTCATGGTTTCTTTTTTTCCGTTTTCATCTGTGTAGGTGAAATGGTACATTTTGGTGGAAAAATTGGTGCTGGTGGTTGATTCCTCGTGGGTTGCCCTATGGAAGGAAGAGCTTTCGCGTCCTATCAGCTCAAATCGGTTGTTTTGGTAGCGGAAAACATAGGTGTAATTGCTTACCCACCAGCTGCCCGCGCTGTAGAAGAAGTAAAACTTGAACCAAATCGTGCCATTTTTTTTGATTTCCATATCCAGAAAAGGCTCATCTAATGAAGAGTTTTGGTCTCCATTGATGATAAAATTATTGTTTTGAAGAGCCAAATGGTATCCGCCGCTCTTTTTCCCAAAGGTGATGCCGAGAATTCTGTAGGAATATTCTTTATTCATGAAATCATCAGGGATTTTGTATTTTTCTTTGCTCTCCAGTATGAAAACATAATCCGTGATGCCGTCCTTGTTGATGTCGCCATTTACACTGCCCATCAGTTTCCAGCCTTTTGGGATAAACTGGTCTAAATTGGCGACTTCCTTTTTCAGTTTAGGGTAATCTTCAAGGCAGTCTTCAAAGCAATCTTGTGCTGAAATTAGCCCTGAAACAAATAAAATTAGCGGTAATAAAAACTTTTTTCTCATGATTTTAATATTTTAAATTTATTGTTTCATTTCTTTTGCCAAGAATTTTCCTGTTATGGATTTCTTGTTTTTAATGATTTCTTCGGGCGTTCCTTCAGCTACGATTTTTCCGCCGTTTTTACCGCCTTCTGGGCCGATGTCTATGATATGGTCGGCAAGTTTTATCACATCCAGATTGTGCTCTATGATGATGAACGAGTTTCCTAAATCTACCAGCCTGTTGATGGCGTCCATCAGTATCTTTACATCCTCAAAATGAAGCCCTGTGGTAGGTTCGTCCAAGATGTAGAGCGTGTTTCCTGTTTGTTTTTTGGAGAGTTCTGTGGCGAGTTTTATTCTCTGCGCTTCTCCACCCGAAAGCGTGGTAGACTGCTGTCCCAGCGAAATGTATCCCAGTCCTACTTCCTGCAGGGTTTTCACTTTGTTGTAGATTTTTGGGATAGGCTGGAAGAATTCCACCGCCTCATCTATGGTCATCTCCAAGACATCAGAAATAGACTTACCTTTGTATCTTATTTCCAGAGTTTCCCTGTTAAAACGCTTTCCATTGCAGGTTTCGCAGTGGACATACACATCAGGGAGGAAATTCATTTCTATGACTTTCAGTCCGCCGCCTTGGCAGGTTTCGCATCTTCCTCCTTTTACATTAAAGGAAAATCTTCCTGGTTTGTAGCCTCGTATTTTTGCCTCTGGAAGCTCAGAAAAGAGCGTTCTGATATCTCCGAAAACACCTGTGTAAGTGGCAGGGTTGGAGCGTGGCGTTCTTCCGATAGGTGTCTGGTCTACATCTACTATTTTGTCAATGTTTTCTAGTCCTTCTATGGATTTATAAGGTAGAGGTTCCTGCGCAGCACGGTAGAAATGCTTATTGAGAATAGGGTAGAGCGTTCCATTGATAAGGGAGGATTTCCCACTTCCGGAGATACCCGTCACGACCACTAATTTGCCCAAAGGAATTTCTAAATTTACATTTTTCAAGTTGTTTCCTGTGGCTCCTTTCAGCAGCAGCGAATTTCCGTTGCCATGTCTTCGTTCTTTTGGGATTTCTATTTTTCTTTTTCCTGTGATGTAGTCAGCGGTAATGGTATCAGCTTTTAATAAATCCTTTGGTTTTCCCTGCCAAAGAACTTCACCGCCGTGTTTTCCTGCTCTAGGGCCGATGTCTAAAACTTCGTCCGCTTCTAAAATCATATCTTTATCATGCTCCACCACTAAAACCGAATTTCCGATATCGCGGAGGTTTTTTAGTGAATTGATAAGCCTTTCATTGTCTCGCTGATGAAGTCCGATGCTCGGTTCATCCAATATATAAAGCACATTTACCAGCTGGGAGCCTATCTGTGTAGCCAGACGGATTCGCTGGGACTCGCCGCCAGAGAGGGTTTTGGAGCTTCTGCTGAGGCTGAGGTATTCCAGACCAACATCCAGTAGAAATCGCAGTCTGGATTTTATTTCTTTTAGGATTTCGTAGGCGATGATTTTCTTTTTGTCGGAGAAAGTATTTTCTACATCATTCAGCCAGTCCATCAGGTCTGAAAGGCTCAATGCTGCCACTTCTGCGATGTTTTTGCCATCGATTTTAAAACTTAGGCTTGATGCCTGAAGCCTTGCGCCGTTGCACTCTGGGCAGATTTGTTCCACCGTGAAATCGCGTTCTATTTGTGTGGCACCATAGTTTTCTTTGTCTTCGATGATTTGCTCCAAATGGGAAATCAGCCCATCGAATTCTATTTTTATCTTTTTGCTGATTCCAGCGTGTTTCAGTTCGCGGGTTTCTTGCAGGTGAATGCCGTTGTAGATGTAGTCCAGTGCCTCTGAAGAGATTTTCTCAAAAGGCGTGTCCAGACTCTGCCCGTAAAGCTCTAAAATACTGCTAATCTGCGCCAAAACCCATTTGCTGAATTTATAAGTTTCCAAAGGTTTCAAAGCACCTGCGGAGATGGATAGTTTTGGGTTTTCTACGAAGAAATCGGTGTTGATTTTCTTAATCATTCCCAGTCCCTTGCAATGTGGACAGCTTCCCTTCGGAGAATTGAAGGAAAAAGTGTTTGGCTCTGGCTGTGCGAGGGAAAGCCCTGTGTCTTCGTCCATCAGGTTTTTAGAGAAATATTCTATTTCATCCGAACCGAATTTCTGTATTCCGATGACACCTTCGCCCATGTCTAAAGCCGTGCGGAGGGATTTCTCCATACGGGATTCGGTGGCGCTTTCGCCGATAATCCAGCGGTCTATGACGATGTCTATATCGTGGTTTTTGTATCGGTCAAGTTTTAAATCGTATTCAATGTCTTGCAACTGCCCATCAATCCTAGCTTGGGCATAGCCTTTTTTCGCCATCTGCACGAAAAGTTCGTGGTAGTGTCCCTTTCTTGCACGGATTACAGGAGCAGTGAGCAGGACTTTTTCGTCTTTGTAGTTGGATTTTATCGCTTCTAAAATCTGCTCTTCCGTGTAACTGACCAGCTTTCTGCCAGTGGTGAGCGAGTAGGCATCTGAAACCCGCGCAAAGAGCAGCCTCAGAAAGTCGTAAAGCTCTGTAACAGTGCCTACTGTGGAGCGGGGATTTTTGTTGGTGGTTTTCTGCTCGATGGCGATGACAGGGGAGAGCCCTTCTATCTTGTCCACATCAGGACGCTCCAGACCACCCAAAAACTGGCGGGCATAGGCGGAAAAAGTCTCGATGTAGCGGCGCTGTCCTTCGGCGAAGATGGTATCAAACGCGAGGGAAGATTTTCCGCTGCCAGAAAGCCCAGTGATGACTACCAGCTGGTTTCGGGGGATTTTGACATCGATGTTTTTCAGGTTGTGTTCGCGCGCTCCGTAGATTTCTATATATTCGTTTTGCTCCTTTTTCGGCTTTGACATTCTTATTAGATTTAATAATCCTACAAATTTACAACAAAATTATGCTACTCAGTGCCGAAAATTTAATTATCTTTGGGAACAATAGTCAGCGGAAATAGGAAAGAAAATAAAAATAAGATATGCAAAAGGTAAAAAATAGTAAAGTAATTGTGTTTATAAAGGTTCTTCTTTTATCTGTGGTTTTGTATGGGTGTTCGGCTCAGAGTAAAAGAAATTCAAAAAATAATTTAGCCTTTGAATTGTGTGCAATGTATGGTCTTGACCAAGGAATTCGTAATTATGATATTAAGTTTAATAGGAGTGAAATCATGCCTAAAATAGATTCGGCTAATTTTTATCGCCTTATTACTATTATCAAAGAAAATGGATATCCTAACCCTAAAAATGTCGGGAAAAGAAATTTGAAAGACCAAGAGTGCGTAGATTTAGCGGCTGTTGCTATTCTTCTTCATAATCCACACCGAGTGGCTAAAGAAGATGATGTTAGAAATCTTCTTCTTCAAGAAGTAGAAAAAGGAAATATGAAAAGAGAGTTTTTGGCTGCAATTCTTGATAAATATTATTGGTCTAAAAAAGGAAATAATAGAAAGGTTTATTATGGGACTCAATTTGGGAAACCTTGTATAAAAGACAGAGCAAAAAGTGATTCATTGAGAAAGGCTATTTCACTGCCACCTTTGAAAACAGAAGATTTTAAAAACTGTGAAGAATGATGAAAAATAGCAGGGTTCGGCTATGTATGTCATCGGCTTTTGCGATGATATTATATATTGTCTTGCAGGAGCTGGTTTTGAGTTTTTTAAATAGCTATTTCCCAGCGAAAAGGGATATTGCTTTTGGGATAGCAGTATATTATAATAAATTTGTTTTCAGCATTGTTTTGGTTTTATCAGCTTTTATTTGGTTGATAGTTGGAAATAAGGCGATTAGGATGCTGTTTCTGTCTTTAATATTTCTAATATATTTTATATTTTGGTGGTATCCATCAATATCGGTGTATCCTTATAGAATATCGTTATTATTAGGATGTTCAATGTTTTTTTATGTTGGTTTTCATCTGTATATTTGGTATTCATTGAAAAATGAAAAGTAAAATCCCTAATTTTTTAATTTATGATAAATTTTAAGGAAGCAGTCCGAATAAATGGGAAGAGATAAATAGATAAAAAAAATCCATCACATTTCGTGATGGATTTTTTATGATTTTCTTACCAGATTTTGATTCTGTTTTCTGGTTTTTTATAGAGTTTGTCTCCTTCTTTTACATTAAATGCCTTGTAGAAAGCATCCACATTGATAAGCGGAGCGAAAGCTCGGTAGAACCCTGGTGAGTGCGGGTCTGTTTTCACTTGGTTGATGAGGTACTGCTCTGTAGATTTAGTTCTCCAGATAGTAGCCCAGCTTAGGAAAAATCTTTGTTCTTGGGTATAACCGCTGATGACACCTGGATTTTTTCTTTCTTTTAAGTACATCTGAAGAGCATCGTAGGCAATGGAAACCCCACCTAAATCCGCGATGTTTTCACCGCTGGTAAACACACCATTCACGAAACTTCCTTTCACAGGTTCGTATTTGCTGTACTGCTCAGCAAGTTGTTTTACTTTGATGTCAAAATTCTTACGGTCTTGCTCTGTCCACCAGTTGTTGAGGTTTCCGTCTCCATCGAAACGCGCACCTCCGTCATCGAATCCATGAGAAATCTCGTGTCCGATAACTGCTCCTATTCCTCCGAAATTCACCGCTGGGTCAGCTTTGAAATCAAAGAAAGGTGCTTGTAGAATAGCCGCTGGGAATACGATTTCGTTGTTCGTAGGGCTGTAGTAGGCGTTTACCGTTTGTGGCGGCATTCCCCATTTTTCTTTATCTACAGGTTTTCCTACTTTTTCTAGGCTTTTCTCGTAGCTCCATTCAGCTACATTTTTTAAGTTAGAATAAAGCGAAGCTCCGTTTTTAGGCGATTCTACTACGAGTTTAGAGTAATCTTCCCATTTATTCGGGTAGGCTACTTTTACAGAGAATTTGTGTAGCTTGTCTAGTGCCTTAGTTTTTGTTTCGCTGGACATCCATTCTAGTTCGCTGATGTGCTTATGGTAAGCCTTTTTCAGGTAACCTATGAGGATTTCCATTTCTTGTTTAGCCTCTGGAGAGAAGTATTTTTGTACATATAATTTTCCGAAAGCCTCACCAAGAACGCCATTGATTAGGCTAAGAGCTCTTTTGTCCATAGCTCTTTGCTCTTTCTGTCCTTGTAGATATTTGCTGTAAAAATCAAAGTTGATTTTATCCAATCTCTGGTCAAGGCTTGATGCACTTCCAGAAAGAAGGCGAAGTTTTAGGTAATCTTTGATTAGAGCAATATTATTACTATTGATGAATTTATCAAGGTTTTGGTAATATTTCAGCTCAGATAGAATCACGCGGTCTGTGTTTACTCCTGCTTCTTTCAGATAGTTAGCCAAATTTACATTTTTTACAATCTTAGAAAGTTCAGCCGTAGTTTTTGGATTGTATCGCTTGTTAGCATCTCTTCCTTCCTCGTTGGTTAGGATGGTTTTTGCTAAACTTTTTTCAAAATCTACGATTTTCTGCGCTGTAGCATCAGCATTTTTGTAGCCTAAAATCTGCAATAGAGAAGCTACATATTTCTTGTATTCAGCGATGGTTTTAGTGTTCGCTTCATTTTCTTTTTGGTAATAATCTTTACCTAAACCTAAACGAGGCCCACCAAGATAAACAGCGTTCATCTTAGAGTTTTTCAGGTCTGTATAAACGCTCCATCCGTATAGCGGGTTGTCCCCAGTTCTCACAGCTCCTATAAGGTAGTTTTGAAGGTCTTTTAGGTTTCTGATAGAGTTTATTTCTTCTAAATCCTTTTCGATAGGTTTGATGCCGTCTGCGTTACGCTTGTCCATATCCATGTATGTAGCATACAAATCCTGAATCTGCTGTCCTTCAGTTCCTTTTTGGTAGTTTTCGGAAAGGATGTTTTTTAGGATTTTTAGTGAATTTTCATCCGTTTTTTCTCTTAACTCTTGGAAAGAACCCCAAGTAGATTTGTCAGCAGGGATTACAGCTGTTTTCATCCATCCGCCATTTACATAGTTGTAAAAATCATCTTGCGGACGCACGGAAGTATCCATCAAATCAAGGGCAATCCCATGGTCATGCTGCTGGGCATGAGCGTGGTTTTCTTCTTTTTTCACCTCCATTACTTTTTGTTCTGTTGCATTTTTCTGCGTGGTGCAGGAAGTAAGGAAATAAGCCCCTGCTAAAAGCGAAATGCCTAATGATGTAATTTTCATAATATAAAATTTAAGTTAATTATTATTTAGTTATAAAATATGTCTTTCTGCCCTGTAAGAGCTTCTTGTAAGAGGCGAACTCTCTACATGTCTGAATCCCAGATTTTCTGCGAAAACTCTATACTCTTCGAATTCTTCTAGTGGGATAAATCTTTTCACAGGCAGGTGTTTTTTACTTGGCTGTAGATACTGCCCAATGGTGATTACATCCACATTAGCATTTCTTATGTCTTCTATGGTTTGGAAAACTTCATCTCTTTCTTCGCCTAGCCCCAGCATTATTCCTGTTTTTGTTCTTCGCTGTCCTGAGTCTTTCAGGTATTTGAGGACATCTAGGCTTCTTTCATATTTAGCCTGAATTCTTACTTCTCGTGTCAGCCTTTTCACGGTTTCCATATTGTGCGAAATGACTTCTGGCGCCACTTCTATCATTCTGTCAAGGTGTCTTGTAATTCCTTGGAAATCAGGAATAAGTGTTTCTAGTGTGGTTTCAGGAGAGATTCTCCTCACGGCATTCACTGTTTCTGCCCAGAGGATAGAGCCCATATCTTTCAAATCATCTCTGTCTACAGAGGTAATGACAGCGTGTTTTATTTTCATCAGTTTGATGGAGCGGGCTATTTTTTCTGGTTCTTCCCAGTTTACATCCAGTGGTTTTCCAGTCTTTACTCCACAAAAACCACACGAACGAGTGCATATATTCCCTAAAATCATAAAGGTAGCCGTTCCTTCGCCCCAGCAGTCTCCCATATTTGGGCAGGAACCGCTCTGGCAGATGGTGTTCAGCTTATATTTATCAACCAATGAGCGGAGTTCTCGGTAGTTTTTTCCCGTTGGGAGTTTTACCCTTATCCACTTGGGTTTATTGGTTATGGTGTTTGTCTCGGAAACCTCTTTGTTCATTGTTTTTTATTCGTTTTTTAATAATTCGGCTAATATTTTTTTTGCTCTCATTATCCTCACTTTCGTATTTGCAACCGAAATATCCAGAGTTTCTGCAATTTCTTTTATGCTTTTTTCCTCGAAGAATCTCAGTTCTATGATTTTCCTGTATTGGGCATCCATGGAAGCAATAGTGCTGATGATATGCTGCTGCTGCTGTTTAGAAATCAATAATTCCTCTGGAGATTTTTCAAATTCGTTTTTAACATCTTTAAAATTATCCGTAAAGACTTCCTCTCTCGATTTTTTTCGCCAATAGTCTATTACTGAATTTTGTGCGATGGTCAAAATCCAAGTTTTAAACTGAAAATTTTCATCATAAAGGTTCAGTTTAGTTAATATTTTTGCGAAAACAGCCACAGTAAGCTCATCTGCGATGGTTCTGTCCTGCACTTTTTTCAATACAAAACTGAAAACATCATCCCAAAAATAGTTAATTAGCTTGGTCTGTGCTTTTTGGCTCCCACTTTGGATTTGAGTAATGGTATCAACTAATTCTTTATCCTTCAAAAAAAAACATATTTGAGACAAATATAATAAAAAGATTGCATTTTTAATGATTTTTGGCTTGTATTGTAATAAAAATGATAATTTTCAATTTTAATTCATAATATAATTGTTGATTAACAGTATTTTATAAATTTTTTGAAATAAAAATGCGAATTTTGTTTTGCTGTTCTACGATTTTTATTTATATTTGCAAACCAATTGTTAAGGATAATATCCTTTGGCCCTATAACTCAGTTGGTTAGAGTAGCTGACTCATAATCAGCAAGTCCTTGGTTCGAGCCCAAGTGGGGCCACACTTTATAAAACACTTTCAAAGAAAATTTGAAAGTGTTTTTTATTTTTGGTATTTTATTGAATATAAAGCAATTTGTTTTATAAATAATTTCTTAATTTAGGAGTATGAAAAACATACAATCTTTATTATTGATACTTCTCATTTTTCTTTTCATAGGAGGTGTGAATGCTGTTTTGGGGCTTTTGGTTTTTTCTTATGCACTGATTTCTGAGTTTCGTTTTGTGATTTTATATAGTCTTTCTATCCCTATTTTTGGGAATGCTTTTTAGTAAAGTCAAATTTCCAAGTGTTATCTATAAAATAGGTGGCTGGAGTTTAGTAATTGGTTTTTTAGGATTGTTGGGAGTAGTGTTTTACTCAATTTTTGTTGAAAAAATAGATGAGAAAATTCTTTACCTATTTATGGGTATGACTGCAGTAGGAATAATCATTGCTTTTCCTAATTTTCAAGGAAGAAAGAATTAAATAAAAGTTAGATTTTTCAGTCTATTTTATCCTTTGGCGAATTAAAAGTTACTATTTTTTTTACTAAAAAACCCATAAAGCATTCATTTTAAATACTTTATGGGTTATGGTGAACGCGGAAGGAGTCGAACCCTCAACCTCCAGAGCCGTAATCTGGCGCTCTATCCAATTGAGCTACGCGTCCTGAATTTTAGTTTTGCAAATATAATACTTTTTTGCTTTCTTTGAACTATGAAATGGAAAAAAATATTATACATCACCAGTTTTTTTGTGGCGTTGTCGTGTAAGAAATCTGATAACCAATCAATTAAATCTTGGGAAGTGATTTCTGAAAATGTTCAATATAGCGAGCAGAATGACAAATTTTTATTAAAATCTAGAAAATTTGAGTATTCTTTTGAAAAAAAAGAATTGCCTTTTTCCAAAGTGGTTTTGCTTAATAACAGCCTTTTGGGATATTTTTTAGAACTTGGGCAGGAAGAAAAAATAGTAGGAATTTCTGGAGTGCAGTATGTTTATTCCAATGAAATTCAGCAACTTATAGAAAAAAATAAAATTCAGAATGTAGGTTCTGACCAAAAGTATGATATTGAAAAAATTCTTGAACTAAAACCAGATGTGATTTTCACGAATTACATAGAAACTTTTGAAAATACATATAAAATCCTGCAAGATAATGGGATAAAAATCATTTTTTTAGATGAATATTTAGAGGAGACACCTTTAGATAAAGCAGCTTATTTAAAGCTGTTTGGGAAACTTTTAGGAGAGGAAAAACGAGCAGAGGAAATCTATGCTAAAATCAAAAATGATTATGAAAGCATAAAACAAAAAGCACAGAAATCGCCCAATAAACCGAAAGTTTTGGCTAATGAAATGTATGGAAATCACTGGTATATTGCTGGTGGAAAAACTTTTTCGGCTAATTATCTGAAAGATGCTGGAGCGGACTATATTTTTAAGGAAAATCAAGATAAAAAATCAGTGCCGATTAGTTTTGAAGAAGTTTTTGTGAAGTCTAAAAATGCTGAATTTTGGGTGAATGCAGGCAATTATAGAACGAAAAAAGAACTTACAGCCATGAATGCTATTTATGAAAAACTAGATGTCTATCAGAAAGGAAAAATTTTTGGGATGAATAAAAGAAGGAGAGGAATGGCAAATGATATTTTTGAGAGTGGAGCTGTTCGTGCAGATTTGGTTTTAAGGGATTATGTGAAGATTTTTCACCCAGAAATTTTATCCAAAGATACCTTGGTCTACATACAGGAAATAAAATAATCACCATCAGCGTTTAAAATATAATAAAATTTTAAGATGAAAAATAGTTTTTGCTTTTTATTAGTATTGTTTTTTCAGAGTTTTTTTTCTCAAGATATTTCTAAAAAACTAGATCAAGCGACCAAAAGTTTCTTGAATGAACCAGAGATGTATTCAGCGAATCTTTCTTTCTATGTAGCCGATGAACAGGGGAATTTTATTTACGAATATCAAGGAAATAAAGGACTTTCCACAGCGAGCACACAGAAGGTTTTTACGGCGATGGCGGCTTTGGAGATGCTTGGAAAAGATTTCCGATACACCACCAAAGTATCTTATACAGGGAATATAGAGGAAGGCAGGCTGTCAGGAGATTTGATAGTAAGCTCCAATGGTGACCCTACACTTGGCAGCTGGCGATATACAGGCTATAAACCTGAGGATTTTCAAAATAAAGTAATACAGACCATTAAATCATTGGGAATCTATAAGATAGGAGGAAATTTGATAATAGATGACAGCTATTTTGATATTCAGACTATCCCTGGGGGCTGGCCTTGGAATGATATAGGAAATTATTACGGAGCGGGAGTCTGGGGAGTGAACTGGCGTGAAAATCAGTTTGATATGCATATAAGTGGAGGCGCTAATGCAGGGGCTTCTACATCTTTCAAGAAAATTGTAAATCTTCCAGAGCAGGTAAAATGGGTGAACGAAACCCAGACAGCAGGGAAGGAAACAGGGGATAGGAGCATCATCTACACGGCGCCGTATTCGGAGGTAGCCTATATCAATGGAACTCTTCCTAGTGGAAAGACGACCGTAGTTTCTGGTTCTGTCCCAAATCCACCTATGCAGCTTGGTTTAGAAATGTATAATTGGCTGTCAAACAATGATATAGAGCTTAAAGGAAAAGTGACTTCTGCTTCACAGCTTTTGATAGAAGGGAAGGAATATGCGCCTTTAAAGGGGAAAGAAATTTTGGTGCATCATTCTCCTACAATGGACAAAATAGTCTATTGGTTCATGAGAAAAAGTGTGAATTTGTATGGAGAAATCCTTGTAAAAACTTTTGGAAAGGTAAAAAATAATAATTCTTCCTTTTCAAATGGTGTGAAAATTCTAAAAGATTTTTGGAAAAGTAAAGGAATCCAGGCACCGATGATAAATTTCGCTGACGGAAGCGGGCTTTCGCCACAGAACTATGCCTCTGCAAGAGCGGAAGTTCAGGCTCTGATTTGGGGTAAAAAACAAAGTTGGTTCCCTATATTTGAAGAATCTATGCCTCTGTATAACGGCATGAAAATGAAGAGCGGAACGATAAAAGATGCCAAAGCCTATGCAGGATATCACACATCGAAAGAGGGAAAAAAGTATGTCTTTGCGGTGATAGTGAATAACTACTATGGGAGTAATGTAAATGCGAAATTGTTTAAACTTTTAGATATATTGAAATAAAAATGAGGTATCTTACTTCATCATTTGTCCGTTGGCTTATATTTTTGTTTCTCACTCTCGCAGTGGTGGTTTTGGCTGCATCTTCTACAATGCTGGTAGACAGGCTGAAAAAACAGGAAATCCAGAGAATAGAGGTCATCGCGACGGCTATGAAATTCATGCAGGATGAGCATATCAACGACCCTGAAACGCTGGAGCTTATTTTGGCAGTTTTAAAGGATAATAACTCTATTCCCATCATTCTGACAGATGAAAATTATGAGCCTATTTTGGCAGAGGGAACTTATAGAAATATTCCAAATGAAATCGTGGAAGATCCTAAAAAACTCAATGCTTTGATTCAGAAAATGGGAAGAACCTACAAGCCTTTCCTTATTACAATGCCCGATGGCAAGAATCAGTATGTGTTTTATTCAAACTCCCTATTTTTGGATAGATTGGACTATTATCCTGTAATTTTAGCAGGTTTGATAGGCGGGTATTTGTTGGTTTGTTTTTGGTTTTTTAGAACGATAAAACGAACGGATGAAAACTATCTCTGGGCAGGGCTGGCAAAGGAAACTGCGCATCAGATAGGAACGCCTCTTTCTTCTATGATCGGCTGGGTGGAAATTTTGAAAATGGAAAATGCTGATAACGAAGGTGTTTTGGAAATAGAAAAAGATGTCAAACGGCTGATGGTAATTTCTGAAAGATTTTCTAAAATAGGGTCTGTCCCAGAGCTGAACGACCTCAATTTATCAGAAACGATTCAAACGAATTTTGATTATTTAAAAACGAGAATTTCGAGCCAAGTAGATTTTGTGCTGTACCTTCCAGAGCGGGAAGTTCTCATTCCGCACAGCAGGATTTTGATGAGCTGGGTGATAGAAAATTTAGTGAAAAATGCCGTAGATGCTATGAAAGGCAAAGGGCGACTGGTGATTTCGCTGGTGGAGAAAGATAATCAGATATTTATAGAATTCAAGGATAATGGCTGCGGTATGACAAATTCTCAAATCAGAAAAGTCTTTAACCCAGGGTTTTCAACCAAGAAAAGAGGCTGGGGGCTGGGGCTTTCTCTGGCGAAGAGGGTGATTAATGAATACCATGGCGGAGACCTGCGCATAGTTTCTTCCGAAGTAGGGAAAGGAACGACATTTAGAATTAATTTATTAAATAATAAATAAAATGAAATGAAATGAAATCAAATTTGAATACAGAACTTTTTTTGGCCTTTGAACGCTATTTTATTGAAAATGATGAAGTTATCTCATTGGATAAATCATCAGAATTTACAGATGTCATTGCAGGAATAGGTTTTCTTCCGCAAGATATGTCTGAAAATTCAGATTTTAAGAAAAAAATATTAAAAAAATATGGTTTTTCTTCAGCGACAGCTTTGGCAGAGGATTTTAGGAAGCGAGTTCTAAATTTTGATGAACCTATTCCGGAAAATTTCGAAAAAGATGGAATAG
The DNA here is from genome assembly GCA_963516675.1 of uncultured Flavobacteriaceae bacterium. GTDB lineage: Bacteria > Bacteroidota > Bacteroidia > Flavobacteriales > Weeksellaceae > JABCPE02. The sequence goes on from CAUQBH010000006.1 coordinate 81,320, forward strand.
GGTATGTTTATACGGTTATTTCTGGGTATGATACTTTTTATAACCGTATGTATATGTTTGGAATTCATTGTTTTAATGGTGATTTTAATGTCACTTATTATGATTTAGACAATGATGCAGGGACTGGGGATTATTATGAAGAGCATGAGCTTTATTCACAGGCGAAAGGCTACCGATGGCTGGATCCAGAGAGCGATTACTATGAGGATGTTTTGGCGTGGGAAGCACTGAATAAATTGGCGACGGATATTTATTTTCATTTGGAGGATAAATTAGATGTGAAAATTGATATAAAGCCAATTCCAGAGGAAGAAAAAGTAGTGCCAACGCAGGAGCATTTGGCGAAATTTCTAGCTTTTTGTGGAGTGGAGCAGGATGTAATAGATGGAAACAAAGAAAGATTATTAAAGGCTTTAGAGGAATACACACCTGATGAATACGGGGATATATCAGAAGCCATGGCTGAAATGATGGAATATTCTCATAAAATTCAAAGGGCAGAACCTGTGATAGAAATTATAAGAGAATATGGTGTCTGCCGCTCTTCTGACTGGAAATTTTATGCTGAAGAACTAGAAGAATATATTTTGGATTTAGCTGATTTTTCTGACTGGAAATGGGAATATCCCGCAGATACTTATAGTGCAGATCTGTTCCCGTATATGAGAAAACAGCTTTCCCTATACCATCTTTGGCTGTGTCATCTTGATGAAGGAGCAGATGCGTATTTGTTCCTGCTGTTTTCAGAAAAAGATATGCCAGAAATTATGAAACTGGCAAGAATACTAGACTTACCGCTAAAAGCGTATTTTTAAATAAAGAAAATAGAAATAAATTAACTTCGGGAAATTGGATTTTTTATCCTTTCCCGAATTCTTTTTCCCATTCTTCTGCCGCTTCTGACAGGGTTTGGTAGAACTCCTCTCCGTATTTTCGGATAAGTGGCTTTTTTAGGAATTGATAGACTTTAACGCCCAATTCTTTTCCCAGAGTGCAGGCATCAGAGCAGATATCCCATTCATGGTAGTTAATCGCAGAAAAATTAGAATATTCCGTAATACGAATAGGGTAGAGGTGGCAGGAAATAGGCTTCTGCCAGTCGATAACGCCGTCTTCATAGGCTTTTTCTATGGCACATTTGGTGTAGCCTTTTTCATCAAAAATCACATAGGCGCATTCTGCATTATTCACCAAAGGAGTAACCAAATCTCCTTCAAAATCAAGAGTATAAGTGCCTTGTTCCTCGATGGCTTGGATTCCTTCTGGACGGAGATAAGGCTTTATTTTAGGGTAAATCTCATCTAATATTTTGGTTTCATCTTCATCGATAGGAGCACCTGCATCGCCTTCCACACAGCAGATTCCCTTACATTTAGCAAGGTTGCACACGAATTCTTCAGAAAATAAATCCTCAGAAATTAGTTTATCATCTATTTGAATCATATTAAATCAATAAAATTAGGGTTAAATTTGTCTAAAAGACAAGAAATTATAATAATCCAAAGTCCCAGTTCCTGAAACCAAGGGTATTTTATAAACCTTAAAAATCGGCTCAAGATAATGCTGATAGGGAATATAACCAGCAGCAGATATTCTCTGTGAGAGCCCATATAAAAGATTAAAATCAGGATTTGAACCAATAAGAAAGACAACAGGAAAGCGTATTTAAACTTACTAGTCGGGCTTTTTTTATTCAAATTCATAAAATGATCTCCCACAGCCAAAATACACATTACTAAAATGGGAATTAAGCTATAAAAAGAGGAGAAATCCGTAATTACTTCGTTGGAAATCAGCGGAATATAGTCTTCTGTAAGTACATCTATTTCAATAACATACATCAAGCATAAATATCCAGAAATTACCATAAGACATCCCAAAATAAGCTGGAAAATATTTAGAAATATTTTGTCTGATTTGGTGATGATATGGATAATTACGAAAATAAAAAGCGTCCAAGTTGTCGGCAAGAAAATATAACTGACAGCCAGAATGCTACCGACCAAAAGGAAAGAATCGCTTCTGATTTTATCATTTTCGCTGGTGAAGAAAAATAATAAAATAGAACTTGTAAATAGCGCCATAGAAATCCCTATATCTAGATTTCCATCATAAAATGAAAAAATAAAAATAGAATACAGAAATAGAGGCAGGTGGGTCTTTTTATTTAGTGAAATTTTATTAAACAAAACATAGCCCATAGCCAGTCCTACAAAGGCTATAAAGGTGGAAAAAATGTTAGAAAATTTAACTTCTAAATCGTTTGAAACTAAAATAAAAAGTAATAAAGCTCCTATGTAAGTAGGAACTGAAAATAAATTGGTTCTCTTTGATAACAAACGAAACATTTCTTCTATTTTTTGCTTTCTAAATCAGCCACATATTCTTTGATAAGCTGGTCATTGCTTCTTGGGCAGATGAGCAGAGCCTCCTCCGTATCTATCACTATATAGTCTGTAAGTCCATCGACCACAGCAGTTTTTTCAGGGTTTTTGAGTCTGATAATATTTCCTTTTGCGTTATAAACATTGCAGTTGTAAGATATGGTGTTGTTATTTTCATCTCGCTGAGCATTTTCAAAAACAGAAGTCCAAGTTCCCAAATCAGACCAGCCCAAGTCAGCAGGAATCACATAGACATTATCGGCCTTTTCTAAAATTCCGTTGTCTATGGATATTTTCTCTACATTAGGATAAATTTCCTCTATGTATGGAGCTTCTTTTTCGGTGTTATATACCTCTGTTTTGAACTGTTCTGCCATTTTTGGAAGATAGTTTTCAAAGGCTTTTTGGATAGATTTCACATTCCAGATGAAAATCCCAGCATTCCAGAGATATTTTTTCGTTGCTAAAAAATTTTCTGCCGTTTCTAAATTAGGTTTTTCAGTGAAAGTTTTTACTTTGCATATTTCAGCAGATTTTTCATCCGAAAACTGAATGTAGCCATAGCCTGTATCAGGGCGTGTAGGCTGTATCCCGAGTGTGATGAGATAGTCATTTTGGCTCGCTTTTTCGAAAGCAAATTCTATCTTTTCACAAAAAGTTTTTTCTTTTAAAATCAAATGGTCTGCGGGCAGTACAACGATATTAGCATTTGGGTTTATTTTTGCTATTTTGTTGGTTATGTAGATGTTACACGCCGCAGTATTTCTCATCATAGGTTCTCCGATGATGTTTTTCTTGTCAAGTTCAGGAATTTGAGCTGATGTCAGTTCTAAATATTCCTTATTGGTTACCACAAAAATATTTTCCACAGGAACAATCTGCTTTATCCGCTCAAAGGTCTGCTGTATCATGGTCTTTCCTGTTCCCAGAATATCATGGAACTGTTTAGGAAATTTAGCCGTACTCATAGGCCAAAAACGGCTTCCGATGCCGCCTGCCATTATCACACAATAGTTATTATTTGGGTTCATTTTCTTTCGTTTATTTTGTTCGCTCCACTCTTGCGCAGGATTTGAATAAATACATTCTTCCTGTATTGAGATTTTTGCAAAGGTAACGCTTTTTCTTCTTTTCTTCTATCTGGTAAATATCCGTTTGATAAATAAATTTTTCTCCAATGGGCAAATCCTCCACATAGGCTTTATTATCAGAGTGTTCGCTGTCAAAATATTTTACCAGCTCTGGGCTGGACATGAAATTGGCTTTCGGATTTTTAGCAAAATTTAAAATCAAAGGTCTCAGCTCTTCGGAATAAATTGAGAGACTTTCCAAAAGCATTTTCTGAAAGGTCATCTTCCATTCTTTTCCATGTGGAAGAATATTTTTCTTTTCATGAAAAGCCACTAAATGGGCGATTTCATGCGTAAAGACAAAGAAAAAAAGCTCTGGTTCCAGCGTTCCATTGATGGTTATTTGGTGGGAGTTATTAGGCATTGATTTATAATCTCCTAACTTGCTGTGCCTGTTTTTTGTAACTTTGATATGGCACATATGCCCTTCCAGCCATTTTTTTAGGTAGGGCATGCTGTTTGGAGGCAAAAATCTTTCTAATAACTCGGTAGACATCTCAAAATCAATTAAATAAATCTCCTATCACTCCATCTTCTGGAATATCCGTTTCTTCCTGCTGTACAGGTTCTTCTTCCGTCTCTTCCTGCGGTTCTGGAATTGTGATATTTATGGATTTTATTTTCTCTTTCACGAATTGATTTCCTATTGCTTTTATTCCTTTAATGGAGATAAAGTTATCAATATCAATGGTTTCCGGCTCTTTTTCCTTTCCGTTTTTATCTTTTGCAAAGATAATTTCCGCCGTGCAGCCATCGCTGGTTCCCACAAATTCTATGAAGGATTTAGGATGCTCACTCGGCATAAAGTTCTGAATATTAGCCGTGTTTTCTAATAAAAATCGTTTAATGAAATAAATATCCTTTTCGCCGTCATAATAAATGCACGAAACAGCCTGTTCTGGATGCCATTTTTCCAAAATCAGATAATCATCATCAAAACGATTCATCAGGTCAAATGAAATCAGTTTTGCCTCTCCTTTTGTATTGATAGTCAGGATTTTATCATCTCCTTTAAAGCTGCCGAGCAGAACTCCTCTGCCCTCTACATTCAGCCTTCTTACATTTTCATCAAACCAAATTTTTCTCGGAGCCAGCGTAGAGATGCCTTCTTCTTTTAGTTCTATTTTTTTAACGGCATATTTCGTTACGAGATTTCCTTTGGAATCACGCCCTTTTATCGCTAAATCCGAGAAATCTATATCGATTCTGTTTTTTCTGATTCTGGCATTAGGTTTTAGTAAAACACTGATGATTTCTGCCTCTCCATTTGGATTTGCAGAAAAATACAGCACTTCTGAGCCTTTTACATCCGAAGCAAGTTTGTATTCATTATTTCGGATAACTCCCGTTACCGAGAACCTTTTCATGTAATATGGACCGTCTTTTCCCTCGCGGTAGACCATGTTATAAACGGTTCGTTTGTCGTTCTTTTTCCATACGCCTACATGCAGAATATCTTTTCCGATGAAGGTTTTTGCTTCCACTTTGGTTACCTGCATTGTTCCATCTTTTCGGAAAGTGATAATGTCATCTAAATCTGAACAGTCAAAAACATATTCATCTTTTTTGAGCGAAGTTCCGATGAATCCTTCGGCTCTGTTGATGTAGAATTTCTCGTTTGCTACCGCTACATTGGTCGCATCTATGTTGTCAAAAACACGAATTTCCGTACGGCGAGGCTTGTCTTTTCCATACTTTTTCTGAATGTTTTGGAAATAATTGATGGCACAATCCACCAAGTTTTCCAAATCATGTTTCACCTGCTCCATTCTGTCCTCCAGTGCAGCGATGTTTTCCAGCGCTTTATCTCTGTCATAGCGCGAAATTCGCATGAAAGGAAGTTCTGTTAGTCGGGCAATGTCCTCCGTAACTACCTCACGCATAAGGTTTTTGATAAATGGCTTTAAAGCAGTGTCAATCGCCGAATAAACTTCCTCTTTGCTGGTTTTACCTTTGATTTCTTGGTAAATTTCATTCTCGATGAAGATTTTTTCTAAACTCGCAAAATGCCATTTTTCCTGAAGTTCGTGCAGTTCTATTTCCAGCTCTTTTTTCAGAAGAGAAACCGTGTGGTCTGTGTTGTATTTCAGTATTTCCGAAACCGAAAGGAACATAGGTTTGTCTCCCACGATTACGCAGGCATTCGGCGAAATAGAAACTTCGCAGTCCGTGAAAGCATACAGGGCGTCTATCATCATGTCTGGCGAAACATCATTAGCCAGTAAGATGTTGATTTCCACTTCATCAGAAGTATTGTCCTCTATTTTTTTGATTTTGATTTTGCCCTTTTCATTAGCCTTTAAAATGCTGTCAATCAGGTCGCCTGTGTTTTTAGAAAAAGGTAACTCGGTGATACATAGAGTGTTTTTGTCTTTTTGGATAATTCTAGCTCTAGCACGGATTTTTCCACCTCGTTTTCCATCGTTATAGTTGGAAACATCCAAAAGTCCAGCTGTAAGGAAATCAGGGTAAAGCTGGAAACTTTTTCCTTTTAGATAAAGAATAGAAGCATCCAGTAACTCATTGAAATTGTGAGGCATAATCTTAGTAGAAAGCCCCACACCGATACCTTCCACGCCTTGTGCAAGGAGCAGTGGGAATTTCACAGGAAGGTCTACAGGCTCGTTGTTTCTTCCATCATAGGATTTTACCCATTCCGTAGTTTTAGGGTTAAAAACCACCTCCAAAGCGAAAGGCGTGAGCCTCGCTTCGATGTATCTTGCCGCCGCTGCCGAGTCTCCTGTGTAGATGTTTCCCCAGTTTCCCTGAGTGTCTATCAGAAGTTCTTTTTGACCAATCTGCACCATGGCATCCGTGATGGAGGCATCCCCATGCGGGTGGTATTTCATGGTGTTTCCCACGATGTTTGCTACCTTGTTGTATCTACCATCTTCCAGCTCGCGCATAGAGTGCATGATACGGCGCTGAACGGGCTTAAAACCATCATAAACAGATGGAATGGCACGGTCTAAAATCACATAAGAGGCGTAATCAAGAAACCAATCTTGGTAAAGCCCAGATATTTTTTTTAAAGTTTCTTCTTTATGTTCGTTTTCTTGCATTTATTTTGTGTTTATCAGTCTGATATTTTGGTCGTTTAGCTTAGTTTGAAGCCACTTTTTCAGCTTTTCTTCATCTAGATTCTCTTTTTCTTTGATCTGGTAGATGACAGTATTTTCTTGTTTACGCGAATCTTTTTCGTAACTGTTTAGTTTTCCGATAGATATATTTTCTACCTCTGGGAAAATGATTCTGAGTTCTTTGATGAGCTGTCGGTCATCAAATTTGTATTCATTCAGCTCCGAAGTAAGATTTTGGATGATGATATCTTTTTCAGAAAAATCCTTGTTCTGCTGGTTGATTTCAGCTAAAATCTCACTTTTTAGATTAGATGAATTATTTTTTATCAAGAGTTTTGTATCCTTGATTTCATAAGTGTCAGAAAGTTTTTTGTTAAGCGCTTGAATTTCAATACTGTCCATTCGCTGATTTAGTAAAACCAATTCTATAGTTTTGGGCGTATCATTTTGATTTATTTTCTTATAAATCACCGTGTGCCCTGTGTCTGTAAATTCATTTTTGATGAAGTTTTCTACATTTTTAGTATATTTATTATCACTAATGAGACGGTAAGCCAAGAAAATACTTGGAACAATCATAATAGTAAACAAAATATAAATGGAATATTTTACTTTTCTGTCAAATTTTTTATCCTGAGTAGAAACAGGTTTGTATTTAAGGAATTTAACAATAGTAAATGTAGCAATGGCGATGAAGAAGCAGTTGATAGAATATAAATATAAAGCTCCAGCAAAAAATTTAAAATTAAAAGTCGCCAGCCCAAAACCTGCCGTACAAAGAGGCGGCATAAGTGCTGTGGCAATAGCTACCCCAGGGATAGGGTTTCCTTTTTCTACACGGGTGATGGAAATTATTCCTACAATTCCACCAATGAAAGCAATCAAAACATCATAAATATTAGGTGATGTTCTGGCTAAAATCTCAGATTGAGCCTCTTTAAAGGGGCTGAGAGTAAAGTAAATCGCAGAGACTAAAAGGCTTACGATAGTGGCGGTGAGTAGGTTTTTTCCTGATTTTTTTAGAAGAGTTAAATCATAAATGGCAAGGGCAACCCCAATTCCTACGATAGGTCCCATAAGTGGAGAAATCAGCATGGCGCCGATAATCACAGCTGTAGAATTGACATTCAGACCAATAGATGCAATGAATATAGCACAAGCTAAAATCCAAAGATTAGCCCCTTTGAATGAAATGTTTTTTAAGACATCTTGTAAAACCTTGTCTTGTTTTTCTTCTCCTTCGTGTAAGTTAAATAAACTATGTTGTTTCATACTATTTATCGTCGTTATTGGTGTTTTCTTTATTGGCTTTTATTGTTCGTTGCAAAGAAAGTTTTAAATCCCTTATTTCACTGCTTGTAAGGTAGGAAATATCGTATTTTAGGATACTTTCTTTATGTTTTTTACTCGTGATTTTTATATATAACCTTTTGAAAATTAATGCATTTACGATTTCAAAGGAAACAAGTTTGTATTTTGGGAATTCATCTTTTGCTTCTTTTCCTAAAAAAGGAATGATAGAGTGGTTTTTGAAGTTAAGCGCTTCTCCATCACTATCGTATTCGAATATCTGGCGACCTCTCAGGAAGATAATCACCAACCCTGAAACTCCTATCAATAAAAGAGAAATGCTCGCCATTTTCCCAAAAACAGGCAGTTTGATGATGTTTAAAAAAGTCATAGCTCCACCTATTATCGCAGAAAAAATGGAAAATGTTAGTAAAAAATTGTATATAGGTGCTTTTTTTCTGTTGCTTAATCTCATGATACAAAAATAAATTGTTGAATATTAAATTTTACTCTATTATTGCTTCTTCTACTACTAAGTTTTCAAGGATAAAGTTCTGTCTATCAGGCGTATTTTTTCCCATATAGAACTCCAAAAGCTGGTCTATTGTGGTGTCTTTACCCGCCACCACAGGCTCAAGGCGAATATCTTTCCCGATGAAATGTTTAAACTCTTCTGGTGAAATCTCTCCAAGCCCTTTAAATCTTGTGATTTCAGGGTTTTTTCCTAAATCTTCTAGAGCCTTTATTCGTTCTGCTTCAGTGTAGCAGTAGCGGGTTTCTTTTTTGTTTCTTACTCTAAACAAAGGTGTTTGGAGAATGTACAGGTGTCCATTTTTAATCACATCAGGGAAAAACTGAAGGAAGAAAGTAATCATCAGAAGTCTGATGTGCATACCATCTACATCGGCATCGGTAGCGATGATGACCTGATTATATCTCAAATCTTCCAAACTTTCCTCGATATTTAGAGCAGCTTGTAAAAGGTTGAACTCCTCGTTTTCATATACTACTTTTTTTGTTAATCCATAGCAGTTGAGAGGTTTTCCTTTTAGCGAAAATACAGCCTGAGTCTCCACATCTCTACTCTTTGTGATAGAGCCAGATGCAGAGTCTCCCTCTGTTATAAATATTTGAGTTTCAGTTTTTCTTGCTGCTTTTTGGTCATTGTAATGCTGTCGGCAGTCTCTCAGTTTTTTATTATGAAGAGAAACTTTTTTGGCTCTTTCTCTTGCTAATTTTTGAATTCCCGAAAGTTCTTTTCTTTCCCTTTCAGAAACTAATATTTTACGGTGAATAGCATCAGCAATTTCAGGGTTTTTATGAAGAAAATTGTCCAGCTTGCTTTTCATGTAATTATTGACAAAAGTTCGGATGGTTTCCAGTTCGTTGCCATTCGCATCCTGTCCCATAGTGGTGGAGCCTAATTTGGTCTTGGTCTGAGACTCAAAAACAGGGTTTCCCACATTGATGTACACTGCACCGATGATAGATTTTCTAATATCAGCAGCCTCAAAATTTTTCCCGAAAAATTCTTTGATGGTTTTCACAAAAGCCTCCTTGAAGGCATTAAGGTGAGTTCCTCCCTGCGAGGTATATTGTCCATTGACAAATGAAAAATAGGTTTCCGACTGGGATTTATCCGAATGGGTAATCGCTATCTCCATGTCTTCATCCTTTATGTGGATGATAGGGTAGAGGATTTCGCCGTCTATTTCTTCTTCTAATAGGTCTTTCAGCCCGTTTTCAGATTCGAAAACAGAGTCGTTATAATAGATTTTCAGTCCTAAATTTAGATAAGTATAATTACGAAGCATGCGCTCCACATACTCATTTCTAAATTTATAATTTACGAAAATAGTGCTGTCTGGAATGAAACTTACCTCCGTTCCGTTCTTTTCTGTTGTATCAGTTTCCTCAGTTACTTCTATTAGTTTACCTTCATGAAATTGGGCAGATTTGGTTTTCCCATCTCGGACAGATTTTACCTGAAAAAAAGTAGAAAGGAAATTGACCGCCTTGGTTCCTACACCATTCAGACCGATAGATTTTTTAAAGGCGCCGTCATCGTATTTCCCACCTGTATTCATTTTGGAAACTACATCTACGATTTTTCCCAAAGGAATTCCACGCCCATAGTCACGCACAGTGACTTTTCCATCATTGATTTTAACATCTATTCTCTTCCCAAATTTCATTCGGAATTCATCGATAGAGTTATCCAAAACCTCTTTTAATAGGATATAAATCCCATCATCCGCCGCAGAGCCGTCTCCCAGTTTACCGATGTACATCCCTGGACGGAGGCGCACATGCTCGCGAGGCTCGAGGGTTCTGATGTTGTCTTCTGTATAGTTTGTCTGTTGTGGCATGTCTTTCATAAAGTTTCCAAAAAAGTGTAGCGACAAAGATAATAAAATATGGCTTTAAAGAAAAAACCATTGTGATAAAAAGAAAAAACCACCCAGAATATTGAGTGGTTTTGTTAGTTTATTTTGCGGAAGTTTTGTTCCATATAGGGTAGAAAGAACATTTTTGATAACGCTTGTCTATTGATATGAAAGTATCAGGAAGTTGTTCTTTAGCCCATTTTTCTAGCATTTCGTTTTTCTTCTTGTTGAGAGCCATAGTCTTCACTCTTTCAAAATCAGTAGCAAGGTCTACTTGGTGAGCAGGAATCACATCTTCTATTTTTATGAAGATTACTGCTTTTTTTCTATTGTGCTCATCCTCAAATACATCTGTGATATCTCCTTTGTTATAACCTGCGATATGGTAAGAGATAGATGGAGAAAGATTTAGTTTTTCCTGTTTGTAGCCTCCATCTTCGCCAAGTATTATCCCTGCATTGTATTTTGTGCTTTTGTCATCAGAATACTTTGTAGCAGCTTCTTTGAAAGTGATTTTTCCGTTTACAATTCTTTTTCGGATGTCTTCCATTTCTTTTTTAGCTGCTTCTATTTCCTCTGCATTTGGAGTATTTTTTATAAGAATATGTCTAGCATCGTATATCTTCCCTGATTTTTTCACAAGCTGGATGATATGATATCCATATTCTGTTTCCACAGGGTCTGATATTTCGCCTTCTTGTAAGTTGAGAGCTGCCGCCTCGAAAGGTTTTACCATTGTTCCTTTGGAAACATTTTTGTAAAGCCCGCCATTGGATGCAGAACCTTCATCTTCCGAGTGGATTCTGGCTTGAGTTTCAAAGTCGTCTCCATTTAGGATATCTTGTTTGATTTTCTTTAGTTTGTCTATAATCTCTTGTCTGTGTTTATCATTTAGTTTAGGATACATCACAATTTGAGACAAGATAATTTCCTCTTTTACCTCTGGTAATTGGTATTTATAAGTATTATAAAAATCTGTTACTTCACTCGGTGTGATATCTGCTTTTTCCGTAATTCTAGCAAATTTACTTTGTCCGTAGTAGCTGTCAGAATCTATTTTCTCTATCATATTCTTCATTTCAGCCGAATTTCTGAACTTATATGTATCCAGCATTGCCTTTTCAGAAGGGAATTGGCTAAGAATCTGGTTGTATTTATTATTAACCTGTTCTTTTATTTCCTTGCTTCTGTTGGGAATTAGAGTGTCTTTTTTTGCATGGTATACTAGAAGCCTGTTGTTTAGTAAGCTTTCTACAGTTTCACAATGGTCACCAGAAAGTTTCTCGCCCATTTGCTTTGCATGGTTTTCTTGCTCTGTGATGTCTGATTCCAAAATGATTTCATTTCCAATCACCGCAGCGATACCATCCACTAGCTGCCCTTTTTTCAGCTGTGCATTTATTTGAGTGGACAATAGTACGATTCCCAGCAATAATGCCTTTTTGATATTTTTTATCATATTTTTACTAAAATTAGTTTACAAAATTAAATTTCTTTGTGAGAAAATCTAAATTTTTTATTATAATTATTTCTTAAATTTTCAAATCTACCTCAAAAGTAGTAAGTTCTTGGAATTTTTTGATTCTTTGTTTTAGAATCATAGGAGAGACCTCTAAAAGTCTTTCTGTTCCAAATTTTTCTACCGTGAAAGAAGCCATCGCAGAGCCTACTATCACTGCTGTTTTCATATTTTCAAAGGAAATACTTTTTGTTGCTGCTAGATGTGCCGCAAATCCTCCTGCGAAAGTGTCTCCCGCTCCTGTAGGGTCAAAAACCTCCTCCAAAGGCAGGGCAGGAATAGCGAAAACTTTCCCTTCGCTGAATAATAATGCTCCATGCTCACCTTTTTTGATGATGACATATTTAGGACCCATTTTATGGATTTTTTGAGCGGCTTTTGGTAGGGAATATTCTCCAGAGAGCTGTCGTGCCTCTTCATCGTTTATCGTGATGACATCAGATTTCGCAATGACCTCCATCAGTAAATCCCAAGTGTGGTTCATCCAAAAATTCATAGTGTCTAGAATCACTAGTTTAGGGCGGCAAGACATGCCATTTAGAACTGCCAGCTGTGTGCTAGGGTGAAGATTTCCTAAAAGCAGGATGTCATAATTTTTACAATGTTCAGGAATTTTTGGTTCGAATTTTTCTAAAACATTCAGTTCCGTAGCCATAGTATCTCTGGAATTCAGGTCGTTATGATACTTTCCTGCCCAGAAAAAAGTTTTTTCATTAGGGAAAATTTCTATTCCTTCTATATTGATATTTCTGTTTGTCAATAAATCCAAATATTCCTGTGGAAAATCTCCACCAACTACAGAAACTAAGCTGACATTAGCATTTAAAACGGAAGCGGAAAGCCCTATATAAGTAGCCGCACCGCCTAGGATTTTATCTGTTTTTCCAAAAGGAGTTTCAATAGCATCAAAAGCTACAGTTCCTACTGCCAAAAGATTCATTTGATTGTAAGTGTATGTATTTTAGTTATTTATGTTTCCACTCGAAGGTTTCTATCATGTGCATCAAGTCTTTCTTGATGTATTCTACCGCAGGTTGCAGAGAATCTGGTCTTGGTCTAGATTTAAAGTATAAATTAGCCGTTACGAAATGACGAGTGCTGTCCGTGATATAGATTTGGATATTAGACGCAGATTGCCCTTTTAGTTCGTAAAAGTTCCCAAAAACTCTCTTTTCTGGATAAGAAAAAGATTTAGTATCTATTGCAGAAGCCCTGATAGTGTGTTCATAGACCATTTTTTCTACTTCTTTTATATGTAGATTAAAATCATTTTTGATAGGGAAATAAGTTACAAAAATATTGGCTCTCATCGTAGGATAAACTACATTGTACCAGCAAGCCTGCTTTGCTTGGTGTATTTTTGCAAAGTCTGAATACTCAAATGAAAACGAACATTCCGAAGAGAATGGAATATACTTAGCCTCAGGATACTCTAGCCTGAGTTCTCCCTTTGGTTTGGGCTGGACATCACTACTACACGAAACGGGAAAAGTAAGTATAAAGCTTAAAAATAAATATCTAAACATTCCGCAAAAATAAGAATTTATATCAAATAAGAAAGAGTAGAGATAAATAAAGTAATTTAGAATAATTAAAAATAAAGAAAAAATTATAAATTTGTAAACTCAAATTTAAAAATGTTTCAAAGAAATGAAGACAGCATCAATTTATCAAGATTTAGAATTTAATGAAAATAAGCCAGCAATAAAGGCGATTTTGGAGACAGATTTTACGAAAGAAATCAGAATCCTAATGCGAGAAAACCAAGAAATGAAAGAGCACCAGACACCTTTTCCCATTGTAGTGGAACTGCTGGAGGGAGAAATTATTTTTGGTGTAGAAGGGCAGAATTATGAGGTTAAAAAAGGAGATTTATTGACTTTGTCGGGAGGCGTTCCACATAATCTCATTGCGAAAAAAGAAAGTGTTATTCGTCTGACGCTTAGTAAGTTAGATTCATCAAAAAGAGTAGAGGGCGTTGCCGAAAAATCCTAAATCATGAGCAAAGAACAAAATATGAACACCAGCCAAGGTCATTGGATTTTGGCAAAAATGGGCAAACGAGTGCTGCGCCCGGGAGGGAAGGAACTGAGTATGAAGATGATAGAGGGACTGAATATCAGCTCAAATGATGATGTGGTGGAGTTCGCGCCAGGACTGGGGTTTACAGCAGGAATTACACTTGGTAAAAATCCTAAAAGCTATACAGGCGTAGAACTGAATGAAGAAGCGGCAGGAATTCTCAAAAATAGGCTCAAAGGAAAGGATTTTAAAATTATAATCGGAAATGCGGCGGAGTCCACCTTGGAGAGCAATAGTGTGGATAAAGTCTATGGAGAGGCGATGCTTACAATGCATGCAGACCACAGAAAATCGGAAATTATTCGCGAAGCCTACCGAATTTTGAAACCTGGCGGATTCTACGGAATTCATGAACTTGGGCTGACACCAGATGAGATACCAACGGAGAAAAAAGCTGAAATCCAAAAAGAACTGGCGCTGGCGATAAAGGTCAATGCTCGCCCATTAACCGTTTCCGAATGGACAGAGCTTTTAGAAAAAGAAGGTTTTTCTGTGGTGAAAATAGAAACCAACCCAATGCATTTATTAGAACCCAAAAGAATAATAGATGATGAGGGATTTTTCAGAACGCTGAAAATTTTCTTTAATATAATTACCAACCCTGCTGCTAGGAAAAGAATCCTTGCGATGAGAAAAGTTTTCCGTGATAATGCACAAAACCTAAATGCCGTGGCGATTATCGCACAGAAAAAATAACAAAAAGCCTATCAAAATAGGCTTTTTGTTATATAGGTTCTTGTTTTTTATTCAGAGCGGTGTAGTAACCACCTTTGTTTAGGAGTTCTTGGTGAGTTCCCATTTCTACGATTTCGCCCTGATGCATTACGATGATTTTATCTGCTTTTTCTATCGTGGAGAGCCTGTGAGCGATGATGATGGAAGTCCTGTTTTTAGTGATTTTTTCCGTTGCTTTTTGAATTAGTTTTTCCGATTCGTGGTCTATGGAAGAAGTCGCTTCATCCAGAATGAGAATTTTAGGATTTACTAAATAAGCCCTTAGGAAAGATAGTAACTGTCTCTGTCCCAGTGAAATGGAAGAACCTCTTTCGCTTACGATGAAATGATATCCATTGGGCAGTTTTTCTATGAAATCATTAACTTCTATTTCTTCCGCTGCCTTTTTTATTTCTTCTAATGTGATGTTTTTATTCCCTAATGTAAGGTTTTCTGCAATGCTTTCTTGGAAAAGGAAAACATCTTGTAGAACCACACCTATTTGGCTTCTGTAGTGGTATAGTTCGTAATCGTAGATATCGGTATCATCTACTAAAATTTGTCCATCGGTAATGTCGTAAAGCCTTGTAATTAGGCTTATTATGGTGGATTTTCCTGCGCCAGTAGCGCCTACGATAGCCACTGTTTCGCCTGGATTTACAGTGAAGTTGATTCCTTTCAAGACTTGCTGCTTTTCATCATAGGCGAATTTTACATTTTTAAACTCTATTTTTCCTTCCAAAGATTCTTTTTTGATGGTTCCTTTGTTCGGAGTAAAGTTTTCTTCCTCGTTCATGATTTTTAGAACTCGTTCAGCTCCTACCAGCCCTCTTTGGATATTGTTAAATCTATCGGCTATCTGTCGTAATGGTCTGACTAATAATGAAATAAACTGAATGAAAGCGATGATGTCTCCTGCGCCCACTTCTTTGCCATTGATAACATTATAACCCGCATAAACCAAGATAGTGCCTATAAATAGCGAGGCGAGTAAATCCACAACGGGAAAGAATAGAGAGAAATAAAATACCGTTTTCAGTAAGGCATTTTTCAGTTCTATATTGATTTTGTCAAATTTGTCAAATTCTGCTTTCTGTCGGTTAAATACTTGGATAATGGACATTCCAGCCAGTCTTTCCTGCACGAAACTATTTTGGACAGAAGTAAGATTTCGTTCTGTGGAAAAAGAAACTTTTAGTTTTTTCTGAAAAAATCTTGTGATAAGATACATCAGAGGAAGCATCATTAGGACAATGTAGCTGAGTTCCTTATTCACCATAAACATAGTCCCGATGACCATCACCACACGAAGAACATCACCAAAAACCATCAGAAAACCATCCGTATAGACCACTGCCACGGTTTCCACATCTCCTACGGCACGAGTGACCAGGCTCCCAATCGGAGTTTTGTCAAAAAATGAAGTTTTGAAATGAATCAGCTTTGTATAAAGGCGTTCGCGGATGTCCCGAATTACCGATTGAGCAATGAAATTAGAAAGATAATACAGCATCACCTGCAGAAAAGTTTCCAAAAGAACCATCCCTAATAGCAGATAAATCCCGTTCATCAGCTCTGTTCGGCTTTTTTCTTTAATGATGACCAGATCTACTATTTCTTTGGTAAGAATAGGTCGGTAGGTGGAGATAAACGCCACTGCAAGGGAAATAAGCAAAGTGATGATGAACCACTTTTTAAATTTCAATCCGATGAAAAATAATTTTTTTATGATAGTGCTGTTGCTCATATTTCGTGTAAAATGTAAATAAAATTATAACTCCTTATTGCTCAGGTATTTGTAATGATTCCAAAGCAGCCTAATCTCGTGATAGTCAAAATCATCAGGAAGGATTTCCTTCCATTCATTCAGGCTGTTTTGCGGTTGTGCATTAAAAGTTTTCTCAAAAATACTTATTTTTTCAGAACTTATAATTCTAGTTAAATCCAAAACGCCCTGATCAGCGAATTTAGCCAAATGCCCTACGATAGTGCTGGGTGCGAGGGCTCTTTCTTTCGCTATTTCATCAATGTTTTTCCCTTGTTCAAAGAGTTTGTAGGTGATGATATGAGTCGGGATTTTTGCGATTTTTGTGCTGATTTTCTCATCTTTATCAGCATCAAATAACTTCGTTTCTAAGAGTTTCGTTAATTTTAAATCGTTCAAATAATCTTCCGTGTCACTTATCCAAATTTTGAGAAATTCATTGTGTTCTTTAAGACCTTTTTCGTTTTTTGTCTCGGAATAAAATTGTTTCAGAGGCTCAAAAACTTGGTCTTTTATTTTTTCAAAGAAAAAATGAACTCCGCCTTTTGCTTTCTTTTCTATTTCCTGCCATTCTTCTTGTCCGTGTGTGAATTTGGTCGCTTTTTGAAGCAGGATTTTCTCAAATTTTTCACAGACTTTTATTAATTCTTTTATATTGGTTTTCAGTGAGATATATAGAGTTTGAGTTTTCTCTTCGCTGAGTTTCTTTGAGCTTTTTGCAATATCATACCAATCTTCCAGAGATTGTAAGAACCAGCCGCAATCGGTGTATTTCAGGACTTTTTTGATGCTGTAATGGTATTTTTCAGCCTCTATGATTTGTTCTATCTTGTCATTCGCCTTTGTATCTTCTTGAAAATGAGATATTCTATCATCTTTGAAAATAACCGAAGGCGTGATTTTGGATTTTAGATAAATCCCTTCCAATGTCCTGCATCGGGAAAGCGCCACATAGACCTGCCCAGAGGTGAAACTCTGCCCAGCATCTATGATAAGCCTGTCAAAAGTGAGCCCTTGGCTTTTGTGGATGGTAACTGCCCACGCCAAACGGATAGGCAGCTGCTCAAAACTTCCAGTGACTTCTTCTTTTATCTGTTTGTCCTCTCCCAGAGTGTATTTTTTCTGTTCCCAGACTTCTTTTTTTATTTCCAGTTCCTCATCGCTTCCATCCAGAATTGCGAAAACTTTATCTTCTGTAAGGCGTGATATTTCGGCGAGTTTGCCGTTGTAGTATTTTCTGTCGCCAGAGGTATCATTTCGGATGAACATCACCTGCGCGCCGACTTTCAGTTCCAAAGTTTCATCATTTGGAAACATATTTTCCTTAAAATCTCCGAAAACAGAAGCATTATAGAAAAATGAAGGCGTTTTTAACTCGTTGATTTTCTTTTGGTTAATGCTGTCCGCCATTTTATTATGCGAACAGAGATGAACGAAAGCTTCTCCATTAGGTTCAAAATCAGGGAAATACCTTTCATTTAATTTATTGAAATCCACCAATTTGCTGTTTCCATCACGAATCGCATTCAGCAGGTCTAAAAATTCTTTGTCTTTTTGTCTAAAAACTTCGGTCAGCTCTATCGTTAGTAAATCCATTTCCTCCAAAGCCTTTGCATTAAAGAAGAAAGGCGAGGAATAGTACCGCTGAAGGATATATTCGCTGTCTTCCCGAATAACAGGCGGAAGCTGGAATAAATCTCCCACGAAAAGCAGCTGCGCACCTCCGAATTTCTGCTGATTTCTTCTGGCTGTCCTGAGGGCAAAATCCATCATATCCAAGACATCGGCTCTGAGCATAGAGACTTCATCTATGATGATGATTTCCACCTCGCGCAGGAGTTTTAGTTTGTCTTTTCTGTATCTGAAATGAGGGAGTAGGTCTGAAATGTTATTAGCAATATTAGCATCTATCCTGTCTACCGTAGGGACAAAGGGTCTGAGAGGTAGCCCAAACATAGAGTGGATGGTGACACCGCCGGCATTGATAGCTGCGATGCCTGTGGGAGCCACTATGATATGATTTTTCCGAGATTTTTTCACGAAATCACTCAGGAAGGTGGTTTTTCCTGTTCCCGCCCTTCCTGTAAGGAAAACATTACGATTGGTATTTTCTATTAAATCAAATAAATGCTCATTCATCGGCTCGTGTGGTGTATTTTGCTAAAAACAAAACGAATAGAAATTGGTTCTATTCGTTGAATTTCTAATGAAATTTATTATTGCCTTTATAAACAATCACTTCTGCATTCTTTTCCTTGACCAAATCTACGAAATTGATAAAATGTTTCGTCTGGTTATGCAGGTTTAGGGCTTCTTGGCTTTCCCAAGTTTCACTCATGATAAAATGCCCTTCGGTATCTATATCTTCTATCAGATTGTACTTGATGCAGCCTTTTTCTTTTCGGCTTTCTTCCACCAAAACTTTCAAGCTATCAAGGATTTCGGATACTTGTTCAGCTCTGAATTTTATCAATGCAATTACTTCTAAATTCTTCATAAAGAAAAAATTTTATCCTCCACAAAGATACTAATTATCTAGGAATTTCTATATTTTCTAAAATTTGTCTGATGATTTCATCTGTGGTAAGCCCTTCCATTTCTCGCTCAGGAGAAACCATTACACGATGGCGAAGCACTGCATAGCTGGCTTCTTTTATGTCCTCTGGAGTTACGAAATCTCTTCCTCTTATCGCTGCAAAAGCCTTGGAAGCCGTAAGAAGAGCCAAACTCGCTCTCGGTGAAGCACCTAAATATAGGAATTGGTTTTCACGAGTGTTGATAACCAGTTTCGCAATGTATTCTATCAAATGAGGCTCTACAATAATCTCTTTTACAAGGTTTTGGAATCTTTTCAGCTGTTCACCTGAAATTACAGTATTGATGGCTACTGTTTTGTCCGAAGACTTGTCTTGATGCTGGTTTTGGATAATGGTAATTTCCTGCTCCAGATTAGGATAGCCCACATTTATTTTAAATAAAAACCTGTCCAGCTGGGCTTCAGGAAGTCGGTAAGTTCCCTCTTGTTCTATCGGGTTTTGGGTAGCCACTACCAAGAAAGGAAGTTCCATAGGATAGCGCGTTCCGTCCATAGTGATTTGTCTTTCCTCCATCACCTCAAAAAGCGCCGCCTGAGTTTTTGCAGGAGAACGGTTAATCTCATCTATGAGGATAAAATTAGAAAAAATAGGTCCTTTTTTGAACTCAAATTCAGAGGTTTTCACATTGAAAACAGATGTTCCCAAAATATCTGAAGGCATAAGATCTGGCGTGAACTGTATCCTGCTGAAATCCACAGAGATAGTCTTGGCAAGGAGCTTGGCTGTGATGGTTTTCGCGACTCCTGGGACACCTTCTATCAGGACATGCCCATTAGAAAGAAGGGCAGCGAGGAGATGTTCTATCATGCTCTCTTGTCCTACGATGACTTTTCCTATTTCGGCTTTTATTTTTTCTAAACTTTCGCGGAGTTCTGTCATATCTATTCTTGACTGGAACTGTGTAGCTGGAGTTTCTGGGTGTTCATTTTCTATATTTTCCATTTTTTATGATTTTAAAATTTTATCTAAAACTTCGTTTATTTTCGCTAAATCAGAGTGTTTTACTTGAATATGTTGATTTTGTATTTTGTTTATTAAATCAACGGCTTCCTGTATCAGTTCTATATTTTTCCCAGTTTTTAGGTGTAATTTTTTGATGAAATTATCATCCAGATGCTGGGTATCAATCATTAAATCCAATCTTACTTTATTGAGGAAATATTGGATTTTTTTTAGAGCCATGTCATGTGGTGTTCCCTCTTGTAGATAGAGGTTTCCGATACTTTTCACGAACTCTACGGACTTGTTTTTCAGAGGTTCTATGATAGGAACGATTCTCTGTTTTCTTCTAATATTAAATAGCGCAAAAAGCAGTAATCCCACCAGTAGCAGCTGCCATGCATGTCTGAGATTATCATTCTGAAGGATAAATCTCAGCGGCGACTGGGATTCTCTTTTTTTATTGTAATTTTCTGTAAACCAAACAGTTTTGTTATTTGGAAGGTATGAAAATATATTTTCTACATACTTATGTCCTTCGGGTTTTAGGAGGTAATAATTGGTCAGAATAAGCGGCTCCGAATGAAGATAAAAATTACCTTTTCCAAAAGGAACTTGGATAAAATTAAAACTTACTTTTTTCCCATCTTTTTCGATGTAACCTAAAATTTTCTGACCAGAGTTTATTTCTTTAAAACCTGTTCCAGAAGGCGCTTTATCTATCAAGATGCTGTTTTTCATTTTTTTGTCTAATAGATGGAAAGTCAGCTTTTTATCTTCATCAATGTCATTCAGATATTTGTAAGATATATCTATGGTGTCAGGGAGGGAGTAGAAAACTTTATCGATGACCAATACATTAGCACCTTTTTCTGTTTGCTCTAAGATTTTTTTCCAAGACTCTTCATCAAAATGTTTATTGAAAACCAGAATGTTATGAGGAGGAAGGTTAGGGTTTTGTTTGTAATAATTAAACGGCGATTCCTCCACACGCTCTACATTTTTGAGAAGCCCATTTACTTCTTGGTTGAAAACATACAGCCCAAAGGGAGTTTTCTTATGAATGTCAAAGTTTTTCCGCCAGTCTATGACCTCGGTTTTATTGACTTCCAGCAGTCCCAGTATCACCAAAACGATGACAAGTATTATTCCATAAATTCTAAATGTTTTGTTCATTCAGTTTATATTTTTTCATGAAAAACCGACCATTTTTCTTTCATTTTGTGGTAGGAATTTTCATCAATTTCAAATTCGCCATACCATACATAATCAAAGATTTTAGTAGCATCTCGGAATTTTCCTTGCAGTTGTTTTTCTTTGATTTCGCTCATGTAGTCTCGGTTGGTTTTTTCAGGATTCCATTCTATGATTTTTTTGTCCGCTAATATCTTTAAAATCCAAAGAAACTGATATCTCACCGCATATCTGAAATCACGGTTTCTTTCATAGCCTTTGATGCTTTCCTGAAAGTTGATTTCATGGATATTTTCATGAAGTTCGTTTACTTCTATATTGATTTTTTTGTTTTTCTTTCCAAAGAAGAAACTGCCCTCCTTCGATATAAGGAATTTTATCAAGAAATAAAGCACAAAACCTATGATGATAATGGCTAAAAATCTCATTATGCTTTCCGCAAAATCAAAAGGCTTATTAGAATTGATACTTCCAAAAATAGATTCTAAAAGTTCTATGAATTTTCTTTGCAGCTTTTCCCATAGAGATTCTCTTGGTTTGGTAGCAGTATAGTCATACTCTTTGGACTGATACTTGTTTTTATAGTTTTCTGGAAAAGTTTTAGGGAAAATTACATCATCGGTTTCCTTTATGGAGTTCAGTAAAGAATCCATTTTCCGCTCCTCATAGGCATTATTATCTAATATCTCCTCAGGAACATCATCTAGTTCTATTTCATCTGTTGAAGTTTGTCCGTGAAAAAGCCCTAAACTGCCGAAGAAAATTAAAAGTGCAACAAACTTAAATCTCATTCCGTCCAATAGTTTCTATTTCAGATAAATCCATTTTTCTATGAAGGTCAGTGCGGTTGTCATAGTACATCAGCCCAGCATTTACATAAATCAAGTTATTCGCTAAAAAACTAATGAACATCACCACTGCATAAATGATAATCAATGCAAAAGCTGTCCCGCTGCCACTATCTGAATTATATGCATCTCCTACACTCAAAGCCCCTAATATAGTGAAAAACATAGGGATAAAGGTAAATATAGAGATTACTGTTTGTATGATAAAATAAGTAACCACTGTAGAGCCCCAATATTTCCAAAAAGGTGATTTCCCTTCTCTGTTCGGATAGTTAAACTGAGCAGAGATAGCATAGGAAAGAGAACCAAAGAAGCCTCGTTCCGTGTGGAAATAATCAAACAGAAGGAAATTGATAGTATTCATCACGATAGGAGCCAAAAAGAAAATCAAAATCAGTCCTATCAGTAAGAAAACCAATAAGAAACTGATACCAAAAACGATCACAACCAAAGGAAGAATGATAAACAATAATCCTAAAAATAAGATAAGAATTTTCCCTGCATTTTTCTTCAGGTCGTTTAGTATTTCATCGGTTTTGATGTCTATACTTCCCGTTTCGCTGGCTCTTTTCATGTATAGCACTGGGAAACAGTAATTGATAATAGCCGCTGCCAAAAACAATATGAAAATCAGCGATGTTATTAAAATCAAAGTTCCTATATTCTCCTCAAAATATTCTTCAAAATATCGGCTTTGTCCTTCCATATTAGAACCAAACATCTGAGAAAAAAATTCGCGGTAGCCCACTACTGCCAGCACCATCATCAGTATCAGTATCAGACCATTTATCAAGAAATAATTCTTGAAATAGTTCTTTCCATATATTTTGAAGAAAGCAAAAGAATCGGAAATCAAACCACCGAAATCTCTTCTTTTATAAAATTCAAACATTGTTTTTTAATTTTTTATTAACATAATAAGGATACACAAAATAATAAAAACTAATGAACGCCAGCATTCCCAAAATCAAAACAGAATTGAAAATCTCGTTCATTTTCAAAGCATAGCGGGTGACAAATCCTTCTAAAATTCCTGCAATAATAGTAAAAGGAATGGTGCTGACAAATATTTTAATGGCATTTTTTGCTCCTATTTTAAAGGAATTAAACCTAGAATAAGTTTTTGGAAACAAAATAGAACTACCCAGCATAAGCCCTGCCATAGCCTCTACTACCATACTGAAAATCTCAAAAACCCCATGAATCCAGATGCCTCTCATACTGTCTTCCAGCGCCCCATGCTGATAGAAAAAATACTGAAAAGCCCCCAGCATAATGCAGTTGTACAAGAAATAAAGCAGCGTTCCCAGCCCCGCGAAAACCCCTAAAATAAATAGATAAGCACCCACACGGAGGTTGTTTAGGATAATAGCAACAGCACTCCCAAAATTGGAGCCCTGCTGATAAACGCCCACAGCATTGCCTTTTTCTATGTTTTCTATGGTCATATTTACATAGCCTTCCCCTAAAATAAGCTCCACAAATGTAGTGTCATAATGAGCTGATAAAACGCCTATCCCTGTGAAAATCAAGAAGAAACAAAAGGCGTAAAGCAAGAATTTATAATTTTCATACACCAAAAGAGGAACTTCCGTTTTGAAGAAATATAAAAGTCTGTTTTGCTCTATTCTCTTGGTTTTGTAGATTTTTTGAAAAATCTGGCTGGAGAGATGGTTTAGATAAATGGTGGTGTTACTTTTCGGGTAATAAGTCTGTGAAAAAGACAAATCATTGACCAAGTTTATATACAAAGAAGACAGGTCATCTGGATTTTTTTTAATTTTTCCATCAATAACCTGCTCTATTTCCAACCATTTTTCTTTATTTTGCCTAATAAAAAAAACTTCTCTCATAATTCGGCTAAATTAGTAAAAATATGTCTAAAATTGCAATAAATACATCACAAAATGTAAATATTAATTTTAATATTGCCAGCATAGGGGATAGAATATTGGCTTTTTTCATTGATATGATTATCAAAGCAGCCTATATGATTGTGCTTTTTATCATTTTATTTAAAGTTTTAAGTATAGATAATGTATTTAAAAATTGGGATGAATGGACTGTGATGGCTTTTTTTGGAATAATTACCCTGCCGATTCATCTTTATACTTTGGTCTGCGAGAGCCTGATGGAGGGACAGACTTTCGGAAAGAAAATAATGAAAATCAGAGTAGTGAAAATAGATGGATATCAGGCGAGTTTTGGGGATTATTTTGTGCGCTGGATTTTCAGAATTGTAGATGTTTTTTCTAGTGGGGGAGTAGTGGGGCTTATCACGGTCATTGTCTCTAAAAACAATCAAAGATTTGGAGGGATGGTCTCTGGAACAGCGGTGATTTCACTGAAAAATAAAATCAATATTTCTCATACAATTTTAGAAAACCTTCAGCAGGACTATGTTCCTGATTTTCCGCAAGTCGTGCTATTGTCTGATAATGATATGAGGATTATAAAATCTAATTATCAAAAGGCTGTATTGACCTATGACAAGATTATTTTGCATCAGTTATCTAATAAAATAAAAGAAATCCTTAAGCTAGAAATAGACCACAGAGAACTTACCGAAAAGCAGTTTATAGACAAGATTATCAAGGATTATAACTACTATACAGGAAAAGAGTAATTTTTTCTAAATTTATATCTTGCAAAATCAAAAAAATCGTATTATATTTGTCTCGCATTAGTCAATAATTTTGAAAATGTTATCAAGAAAGGTGGAGAGATTAGACTCTGTGAAACCTTAGCAACCCTCCGAATGCTCGTGGAGAAGGTGCTAAATTCTACTCGCTGAAAGAGGGAGATAACGAACACTACATTTTTCAATAAAGTAGCATTTTCAAGGATAAAAAATAAAAATAAAATTGGAAAGTTCGCTGCTTAATCAACTTAAAATAGATAAATTCATTACTCAAAGTGGGGTACAGTATACTGACCTCCCGCTGAGCTACCAAGTCTTTGGGCAAAAACTGCATACAGCTCCTGTCATTTTAGTCAATCACGCCCTTACAGGAAACTCTAATGTAGCAGGCGAAAAGGGCTGGTGGAAAACCCTCGTGGGGTATGGGAGTGTGATAGATTTACAGAAATACACTATTGTCTGCTTTAATGTGGCAGGGAATGGCTATGATGGTTTTTTCATTGACGACTATAAAAATTTTACAGCCAAAGACATGGCGAGGCTTTTCGTTTTGGGGTTGAAAAACCTTGGGATAAAGGAGCTTTATGCTTTGGTGGGAGGTTCTGTCGGTGGGTCTATCGCTTGGGAAATGCTCTGTATAGCGCCTTATTTGGCTAAAATTTTCATTCCTGTGGCTACGGATTATAAGACGACGGACTGGCTGCATTCACAGTGTCTGGTGCAGGAATTTTTGCTCGAAAGTGAAGACAGACCACTTGAAAAAGCCCGTATTCACGCGATGCTCAACTATCGTACGCCAGGGTCTCTTAATCAGAGATTTAAGCGAGAACAGGACGACCAAAAGAATATTCTAAAATCTCACGACTGGCTCAATTATCATGGAAAGGCTCTAGATAATAGGTTTGATATAAAGGCGTATCGGCTTATGAATCAGCTCCTTAAAACCATTGATGCCAAGGAAGAAGATTTGCTTAAAATCAATTCGGAAATACATCTCATAGGCGTGGATTCGGATTTACATTATCCTGCTTTTGAGATTAGAAATTCTTATGATTTTCTGAAAAATAATGGTAAAAATGTGTATCATCACGAGATAAAATCCATCCATGGGCACGATGCCTTTTTGATGGAATATGAACAACTAAACGAAATTTTAGGTAAAATTTTTTAAAAATCAACACGATATAATATGGAAGAAAATAATGTAATCACGATTTACAAAAATAAAGCGATAGTTAATTTCGAAGGAAGAGATTTTTTGGGGCAGATAGGGATAGATTCTCGTATTTTTAATGCTTTGCAGGGAGCGGGAGTAAGTGTAGGGGTGATTTCTCAGCAGGCGATAGAAAACGGAATTTCTGTTTTGGTGGATGAGCATCAGGCAGAAACGGCGGTTGAAAGCCTTAGAAAAGAATTTGAAAAGGAACTGAAAAGCAGAATCGTAAGTCAGATTTATAGTATTGATAATCTGGCTGTTATAGGTCTGGTAACGGACAATTTCCAAAAAATTCTTTCGGAATTACAAAAAAATAAAATATTTCCTCTGCTTCTCAATCAGGTAGCATCAGCAGGAAGGGTGAACTTGGTGGTTTCTGATAATCAGGTAGATAAGGTTAAAAATATCGTAGAAACTGAGATTTTTGGGAAAGTGAAAACTGTACATTTGGTACTGGTAGGGCATGGAAATGTAGGCAGTACGCTGATAGAGCAGATTCTAGATTCTTCGTATGATATTCAGAATAGAAAGCGTATCAATCTGAAAATCATTGCGATAGCAAATTCTAAAAATATGGTGTTCAATAAAGGTGGTTTTGGTAGCGACTGGCGCCAAAAAGTGCTTTTTGGTAATACGGAAAACACTTTGCAGGATTTGTTTCAGTTTGTGAAAGAAAATCAGTTTGAAAACTTGGTTTTAGTGGATAATACGGCAAGTAAGGATTTTGTAAAGAATTATCCAACTTTTGTGGAAAATGGTTTTGACATTGTTTCTTCTAATAAGATTTTCAATACATTACCGATACAGGAGTACAGAAATCTGCGAAAAACTTTGGATAAAAACAAGAAAAGATATCTCTACGAAACCAATGTGGGAGCAGGTCTTCCGCTGATAGACACGATTAAACTTCTCCACCTTTCGGGAGAAAACATTACAAGAATAAAAGGTGTTTTTTCGGGGTCGCTCAGCTATATTTTTAATAACTTTTCGGTGCGCGATGAGAAATTCTCTACCATTGTCAAAGAAGCGATGGATAAAGGATTTACAGAACCAGACCCTCGTGAGGATTTGAGTGGAAATGATGTGGCTAGAAAACTGCTTATTTTGGCTAGAGAATTAGATTTAATCAATGAATTTAGTGATATCAATATTCAGAACCTTATCCCAGAGAATTTAGGGGAAATAGACAAAGATGAGTTTATTTCTAGATTGGGAGAGCTGGATGCTGAATATCAGTCTATTAAAGAAAATCAAGAGCCAAATCATGTGCTTCGTTATGTGGGAGATTTACATGGAGATTTGAGCCAAGACAAAGGGATTTTGGATGTGAAACTGGTGTCTGTCCCTGCAAGTTCGGCGCTTGGACAGCTGAAAGGTTCGGATTCTATTTTTGAAATTTATACAGAGAGTTACGGAGAAAACCCAATAGTTATCATGGGAGCAGGGGCAGGTGCGAAAGTGACTGCAAGAGGAGTTTTCGGTGACATATTGCGACTTTGTTAATATTTATCGGTATTTGTATAAATTAAAAGCTGCAGTGAAAGTAAAGCCTCTGAAATTGGAATTCCTTGAAAAAGGTATGGAATAGCCTATGTGTGTTTGGATTAAATTAAAAAGAGAAAATCCTAATCTAGGCTGTATGGACTCGGTATTTAGCGAAATTCCAGCTCCTCCTATTATGAAATACATTTCTGCACCTATTTCTGGTATTACTTTTAGTTTTGAATTTTCAGTGCCGAAATGGGTTCCTGCATAGAGGGTGCCTCCTCCATAATAAGCCTTTGTGCTATAGGAAATTCCTCCAAATACAAAATTATGAGACTTATTGGTATGAGTGTAGGCAAATCTAGCGCCCAATTCTTCCTGAGCAAAAACGAACATAGGAAGCAAAAACAAAAGCAAAAGAAATTTTTTCATTAGTAATAAATTATCATTACGAATGTACGAAAATAAATTAAAAGCAGTAAATTTGGCTAAAGAAAAATAGGATTTAAAAAACTTAAAAAATGAAAGAAATTCTTGAAAGAATAGAAAAGCAAATCAATATTTTGCAAGAAAAATATAAGGATGATTTTTTTGAATATCAATTAAATGATGGAGCGACTGATGAGGATTTTGAAAGGTTGGAAGAAGCCTTAGGATACGCTCTGCCAGAGGATTTTAAGGAAATCTACCGCATTCATAATGGAGAAAAAGAAGGCTATTGTCTAATGGGAGAAGAGTGGCTCTCTATCGATAGAATTATAGATGAATATAAAATCTGGAAAGAATTATATGATGATGGTGATTTTTCAGAAGATGATAAAGACTATGGCTGTAGTCCAGAAGAGGGAATAAAACCTGATTTTTGGTGGAATCCCAAATGGATTTCTCTAACAGCCGATGGAGGAGGTAACGGTAAAATGATAGACCTAGACCCTTCAAAAGAAGGAAAACGAGGACAGATAATCCAAATGTGGCATGATGATGCAGATCGCAGTATAGAAGCTCAATCTCTAAAAGATTTTTTTGAGAAATACGCGCAAGATTTAGAAAAAGGACTCTATGTGATACACCCAGATTATGGGATTATCCTAAAAGAAGATTTGGATGAAGATGAGCTGGCAGAGCTGGGAGGAAAGTAAAATTTAATGATATTTATTTAAATGAACTCAAAAGAAATAGCAAAACAAAAAGATGACTTTTTTGAAGCTAATAGTGTTAGTATCTTCGAGTATAAGGATTTTATTCGCAGTTTCCCATATAAAAAACAATCATTCCTTATAGAAAGAAAAAATTGGGGTGAAATTATATCTAATCATGATTATTTAGAAAAAATTTTTTCTACTTATGGGAATGGTAAAATGGTAAGATTAAATAGAGAAAAGCTTTTTGAAGATGCTAAATCAACAGAAGAGTTTATTTTTAAAGTGCTGTTATGGGGATATCCAACCAGAGGAAGAGGTAATAATATAGAGAAGTTGTTGGAAAAAGAGAATTTGAAAGAATTAAAAATAACTTTAGAAAAATATAAGAATAATAATATTTCAACAGAAGAACTAGTTGAAGATGTTGCAAAAATAAAAGGATTAGGAATATCCATAGTGTCTAAATTTTTATATTTTCTGAATGCTAAAATAGACGGCTTTAAAGCACTGATTTTAGATGACCAAATTCTGAATGTAATTAATAGAAAAAGAATATCAGAATTAAATCAGTTATCTTCATTAAAGAGAGAGAAGGCTCTTAAAAAATATTCTGAGTATTTAGAGAAAATGAGTGAACTTTCAAAGGAGCTGGAATGCGAACCAGATCAGATTGAAATTTTCTTATTTTCGTTTGGAAAGAATGTATCATAAAAAACAATAAAAAAACATGGAAAACAATAAACAAAATTTCGAAACACTTGCTATTCGTACACAGACAGAAAGAACTCAGTATGATGAGCATTCGGTGCCGCTATACCTTACATCAAGTTTTATTTTTGAGGATGCGGAGGATATGCGGGCGAGTTTCGCGGAGGAAAAACCAAAGAACCTTTACAGTAGATTTACTAACCCAAATGTGACTGAATTTGTCGATAAAATCGCCAAAATGGAAGGTGCCGAGACGGGCTATGCTTTCGCTACGGGAATGGCGGCGATATATAGCACGCTGGCATCTCTGCTTTCTGCGGGCGACCACATACTCAGCTGTCGTTCGGTGTTTGGTTCTACACATACACTTTTTACGAAATATTTTCCGAAGTGGAATATCAATACCACTTATTTCGAAGCACATGAGGAAGATATAGAAAAATACATCCGCCCAGAGACTAAGATTCTTTATCTGGAAACTCCTACTAATCCTGCGATAGAGGTTTTGGATTTGGAGAAAATGGGAAAAATCGCTAAAAAGAATAATTTGCTTTTCGTGGTGGATAATTGTTTTGCTACGCCATACATCCAGCAGCCTATAAAATATGGAGCTGATATCGTGGTGCATTCGGCTACGAAACTTATCGACGGACAGGGAAGAGTTCTCGGTGGTGTCGCTGTGGGTAGAGTGGATTTGATTCGTGAAATTTATCTTTTTGCGAGAAATACAGGGCCGGCAATGTCTCCGTTTAACGCTTGGGTTTTATCTAAATCATTGGAAACACTAGCGCTAAGGGTAGAGAAACACTGTGAAAATGCGCTGAAAGTAGCAGAATTTTTAGAACAACATCCTAATGTAGAATTTGTGAAATATCCGTTTTTAAAATCACACCCAAACCATGAAGTTGCCAAAAAGCAAATGAAATTGGGTGGAAGTATCGTAGCATTCCAAGTGAAAGGCGGTGTAGAAGGTGGAAGAAATTTCTTAAACAAAATCAAAATGTGTTCATTGTCAGCCAATCTGGGAGACACTAGAACCATAGTAACCCATCCAGCTTCCACTACGCATTCTAAACTTAGCGAGGAAGAAAGAAACGAAGTGGGCATCACAGCAGGGCTGGTTCGCTGCTCGGTAGGACTGGAAAATGTAGAAGATATTATTGCAGATTTGAAACAGGCTTTGGAATAAATTTAAAAATAAAAATAGATATGATAAGATTAACAAAAAAAATTAGTTTATTTTTAATATTGAATATTATTCTTATTTCGTGTAATTTAGGATACGAAATAAAGGATGGTAAGGTATATTATAAGTGGATACATGGTGGCAATATGTCCAAAGAAACAACCCTTGTAGAAGATGCTGATGCAGAAACATTTGAAGTTATAAAAAATGATGTAGATCTTCATTTAGGTAAGGATAAAAATTATGTATTTTTGGAACTTGCTAAGCTGAAAGCAGACCCTGCTACTTTTGAGCAGATTAAGAAGTATTATTGGCGAGATAAAGACAGTGTGTATATGCTTCGGTATGGTAGTCCAGATAATAATGTAGTAAAGGGAGCTGACCCTGAAACTTTCCAAGTGATGAAAGATGATTGGGGGCGTGATAAGAAAGGAGTTTATCATATTTACGATCAATTGAAAAATGTAGATCCCAAAAAATTCATAGCAATAGATGAAGATTGGGGAAAAGACGATAAATACTATTATCATAATAAGGAGAGAATAGATTCTTTGGATTATAAAACAGCAGAAATCGTGAGTTCATACTACATCAAAGACCAATACAGAGTTTTTTGTCGTAATAAAATTGTAAAAGGAGCTAATCCTAAGACCTTTAAAGCTTTAGATACTGGTATCCATGGATATGATGACAAGTATATATTTGAATTTGAAAGGAACGAAGGCCCTATTACAGAAGAAGATAAAAAAATATATATGGATGCGGACAAAAAGAAATAAACATGTTTTTTTGGGATAAAATTTTCGGAAAAAAGGAGAGGAAATCAGTCACTATTCATGTTGATAAAGAGAATTTTAAGATAAATGGAAAAGTTTTTTCTTTTCCGTTTTTATATTCTGATTTAAAAGAAATTTTGGGCGAGCCTACCCGTATCCAAATGAGTGATGGCAAGGCTGATGAGGACGGCTATGTGCTTCCTTCGCGCTACTCTTGGGATGATTTAGGTATTGATGCTTTGGAGAAGTTCCAAGGAAAGGTGGTGGAACTGAATCTGCAGATTTCAAAAACCAAGCCTTATCCGTTTTCTCCTGAAAACCCTTTTTCTGGGGAATTTTTGATTGATGGAAAACCATATCAAGAGGCGATTAAAATCAAAAAAGAGGATTACCTTTTTGTTGAATTTAATGTTGGTAAAATGGAGATTTCTGCTCGTATAGCCAGCGAAAAAGAAGAAAACTGTCAGCCACAGGAAATCATGAGTGTCTGTATTTGTCAGACCGAACCAAAGCTTAAATCTAAAAAGAAAAATCCATATAAATTTAAAAAGGAAAAAGGCGAAATTATTGATTTTAAGGACTTTAATTTTAAATTATTGGTTATAGAAGAACTGATGTATAATCAGGATTTACTAAAACCAAAATTTGATATTTATGATTTTGTAGAATACGCAGAGCGGGAGATAAATCCAGATGAAGATGGCTATGAGCCTATTCCAGAAGCTTTGGAATATTTCCGAAATTTGGAAATTCCTAAAAAATGGACAGAAAAAATCACAGAACTTTATCAAGATGGAGGAAATGAAATCTACATGCAGATTTCTCCGCAGTGGGATGGCGAGGATGAGATTTATAATGTTCAGTCTTTTGACGATGTAGAAAATTTTCCTCGATTAAAGAAAATTACTGCTTTTAATATCAATGATGAAGTGTGTGAATTTTTGAAGAATAAAGGAATAGAAATAGGGAACTAATATTTAAATAAAATAAACTTGAAAAATACAAAACAATTAAATGATGCATTAGAGCATCGGATTTTGATTCTGGATGGAGCCATGGGAACCATGATTCAGAAGTATAATCTTACCGAAGAAGACTATCGCGGCGAGCAGTTCCGTGATTGGGCATATCCCGTGAAAGGGAATAATGATATGCTGTCCATCACCAAACCCAGCGTGATAGATGAAATCCACAGACAATATCTGGAGGCTGGGGCGGACATTATAGAAACCAATACTTTTTCCAGTACGACCATTGCGATGGCGGACTACCATATGGAGGATTTTGTTTATCAGCTCAATTATGAATCTGCAAAACTTGCCCGAAAAGCCTGTGATGATTATACCGCTAAAACTCCAGACAAACCGAGATTTGTGGCAGGGGCTATTGGGCCTACAAATAAAACAGCCAGCCTTAGCCCAGATGTGAATGACCCAGGCTACAGAGCTATTACCTTTGATGAACTGAGAAAAGCTTATAAACAACAAGCGGAGGCATTATTAGATGGCGGTGCTGATATTCTCTTGGTGGAAACTATTTTTGACACGCTCAATGCAAAGGCGGCTCTTTTTGCAATTGATGAAATTCAGGAGGAGAGAGGAATCCGTATTCCTACGATGGTTTCAGGGACTATTACTGATGCCTCTGGGCGTACCCTAAGTGGACAGACTGCGGAGGCTTTCCTTATTTCGGTTTCTCATTTGGATTTGCTGAGTATTGGGTTTAATTGTGCTTTGGGTGCGAAACAGCTTGTTCCATATTTAGAGGCTGTCGCTCCACAAACTCACTTTAGGATTTCTGCACACCCGAATGCTGGGCTTCCTAATGCCTTTGGGCAGTATGATGAAACTCCTGAGCAGACCGCAGAACAGATAAAAGAATATCTGGATAAAGGATTGATAAACATTATTGGTGGCTGCTGTGGTACTACGCCAGAGCATATAAAGGCTCTTTCAGACCTTGCAAAAGACTATAAACCAAGAAAAAATACTTAAAAAGTGTTAAAAAATCATAAAATAAATATGCTCTTTCGAAATAAAATGTATATTTGCACCATTAATTCATAAAATTAGTTTAGAAATGAAGAAGATTTTCTTATCAGTAATGTTAGCAGGTGCTGCAGTAGCAGCTAATGCACAGAGTGTTGGTAGTATTAGCAACAGTAAATTTTTTGATAACTGGCAAGTAGGTGTAAATGTAGGTGGATACACTCCAACTACAGGACATCCTTTCTTTAAGTCTACAAGACTTAACTTCGGTGTAGAAGTAGGAAAACAAATATCTCCTAGCTTCCGTCTTAGTGCAGATGGTGTTGCTTATATTAATGATAATGTAGATGGGTATCGTAACCCATTACTTATCGAGCGTACTAATGTAGCTATGTTAGGTAACTTTAATCTTAGCAATATCTTTGCAGGATATAAAGGAGCTCCTCGTACATTTGAAGTAGAAGTTTTCGCTGGACCAGGATGGTCTCATTCTTACTATCCAGGTAGAAATGATTCTAATGAAATGACTGTTAAAGCTGGTGCTAACTTCTTGCTTAACTTAGGTTCTTCTAAAGCTTGGGCTGTTAAGCTTAGTCCTTCAATCCTATACGGTTTGACACCTGCAGATCAGCAAGAACATAGCCTTAACAACAACAACTCTATTACACAAGCAAGTTTAGGAATTGTTTACAGATTTAAAGGAAGCAACGGAGCTCACCACATCACTGCAGCTCAGGCATCTGCACCTGTAGTAGAGGATAACTCTGGAGCACTTCGTGGAGAATTAAGCGAAAAAGACAGAGAATTGAGAGATGCTAGAAACCGTATCCACGAATTGGAAGGAGAACTAGCAGAAGCTCGTAACAGAAAACCAGAAGTAGAAACTGTGGTAGAAACTAAGAGAACTCTAGAGTCTGTAGTTACTTTCGCACAAGGAAAAACTATCATCGCTCCTTCTCAACAACCGAATGTAGCTAGAATCGCTACTTATTTGAAGAAATATCCTAACAGTAAAGTTGTTATCAAAGGATTTGCTTCACCAGAAGGAAGTGTTGAAGTTAACGAAAGAATCGCTAAAGCTCGTGCAGAAGCAGTTAAAGCTGTTCTTGTTAAACAATACAAAATTGATGGAGATCGTATCGTAGCAGAAGGAAACGGTATTGGTCACATGTTCTCAGAACCAGATTGGAACAGAGTAAGTATTGCTACTATCAAAGAATAATTTAAAATTGTTCAATGTTTCATAAAAATAGGAAGGTAAAATTTTACCTTCCTATTTTTTTATGTTTTTTAAAAAACTTACCTTTGGATCTTTATAATTTTAACTGAAAATAACCATACATGAGATATTTAAAACTTTCAGGGCTTGAGCCGCTCATAATTACGCCAGAATCTAATTTTGTGAATGTAGGAGAGCGGACAAATGTAGCAGGATCGAAGAAATTTTTGAGGCTGATAGGTGAAGGAAATTTTACAGAAGCTTTAGAAATTGCCCGAAATCAGGTGGAGGGTGGAGCCCAGATTTTGGATGTAAATATGGATGACGGACTGATAGATGGGAAAGCCTCGATGGTGAAATTTCTCAATCTGATAGCTTCAGAGCCCGATATTGCTCGTATTCCCATTATGATAGACTCTTCCCGTTGGGAGATTTTAGAAGCTGGATTGCAGGTGGTTCAAGGAAAATCGGTGGTGAATTCCATTAGTTTAAAAGAGGGAGAAGAGGAGTTTATCCGCCAAGCGAAAATTATAAAAAGATACGGTGCGGCGGTTATTGTAATGGCTTTCGATGAAGTGAGCCAAGCCGATAATTACCAGCGAAGAATAGAGATAGCAGAGCGTTCGTATAAAATCTTGGTGGACAAGGTAGGCTTTCCGCCAGAAGATATTATTTTTGACCTTAATATTTTCCCTGTAGCTACCGGAATGGAGGAGCATAAGCGAAATGCAATTGATTTTATAGAAGCTACAAGGTGGGTTCGTCAGAATCTTCCATATGTGTCGGTGAGTGGCGGAGTTTCTAATGTTTCGTTTTCTTTTAGAGGAAATGATGCGGTGCGGGAAGCCATGCACTCAGTATTTCTGTATCATGCCATAAAAGCAGGGATGAATATGGGAATTGTAAACCCTACGATGCTGGAGGTCTATGATGAAATTCCCAAAGACCTTTTGGAACTGGTAGAAGATGTAATATTAGACCGAAGAGATGATGCTACGGAGCGTTTGCTGGACTATTCCGAAAAAGTAAAATCAGTCAAAAAAGAAAAAGTAGAAGACCTATCTTGGCGCGAACAGCCTTTGCAGGAACGCATCACATATTCATTAGTAAAAGGCGTGGACAAATTCATCGAGGAGGATATGGAAGCGGCTTTGAAGGAAGCGAGACGACCGCTGGATGTGATAGAAATTAACCTGATGACTGGGATGAGCGTAGTGGGCGACCTTTTCGGGAGTGGAAAAATGTTTCTTCCGCAAGTGGTAAAATCTGCAAGGGTGATGAAACGGGCAGTGGCTTATTTGGAGCCCTTCATAGAGGCGGAAAAAGACACTTCTAAACCTTCTAATGGTAAAATTCTTTTAGCGACGGTGAAAGGCGATGTTCATGATATTGGTAAAAATATCGTGGGCGTGGTACTAGCGTGTAACAACTATGAAATCATAGACTTAGGTGTGATGGTGCCTTGTGAAAAAATCATTCAGACAGCCATAGAACAAAAGGTGGATATCATCGGGCTGAGTGGTTTGATTACGCCGAGTCTGGATGAAATGGAATATGTAGCATCTGAACTAGATAGGCAAAATCTGGATTTTCCACTGCTGATAGGAGGTGCAACAACTTCCAAAGCCCATACAGCTGTGAAGATTGCGCCAAAATATCGCAATACAGTGGTGCATGGCGGAGATGCTTCACGAACGGTAAATATTGTAAATTCACTATTGAGCGAAGAAAAATCTGCTGAATACAAAAAAGAGCTTAAAAAGGAATACGATGAGTTCAGAGAGAAGTTTTTGGCACGACAGACAGACAAAGAATATGTATCCATACAGGAAGCAAGAGAAAAGAGATTTAAAATAGACTGGGAAAACGAAACCATCATTAAGCCTAAAAAATTAGGAATTACAGTGATTGAAGATCAGGATTTCCGTGAGCTTCTTCCTTTCGTGGATTGGTCTCCGTTTTTCCGAAGTTGGGATTTGCACGGCAGATATCCAGATATTTTGGAAGATGAAAAAGTAGGAGAGCAGGCTCGTGAGCTTTGGGCTGATGCACAGGTGATTTTAGATAAAATTCTAAACGAAAAATTGCTTAAAGCCAAGGCTATTTTTGGGCTTTTCCCAGCTAATTCTAATGAACGAGATGATATTATTTTAGATAAAGATGGGGAAGAATTTGTTTTCCGAACACTTCGCCAGCAGCTGAAAAAATCAGTAGGAAAGGAGTATTTCGCCTTGTCGGACTTTATAGCGCCGCAAAGCACTGGGAAACAAGACTATATAGGTGCTTTCGCAGTGACGGCTGGTTTTGGTACGGATGAATTGGTGAAATATTATGAAGCTCAAAATGATGACTATTCTACCATCATGGCGAAGGCTTTGGCGGATAGGTTTGCGGAGGCGTTTGCGGAATTTCTGCATTGGAAAGTGAGAAAAGAATACTGGGGATATGCAGCGGATGAAAGCCTTAGCAATGAGGAATTGATAGATGAGGAATACAAGGGTATCCGCCCTGCGCCAGGCTATCCAGCATGTCCAGACCATTTGGAAAGGGCTACCATTTGGGAACTTCTGAAAGTGAAAGAAACCATCGGTATAGAGCTGATGGATGCTGGTCTGGCGATGTATCCTACGGCAGCGGTTTCGGGGTATTATTTTGCTAATGCAAAGGCGAAATATTTCGGGGTTGGTAAAATCTGTGAAGACCAGCTGAAAGATTATACCGAAAGAAAGGGCGTAGATGAGGAATTTGCTAGAAAATGGCTGAGTCCTATTTTGGCAGGAAAACAAAATATTTAAATAAGGTTTGAATAGAGAATGAGTTGGTATGCATTATTCTTATTATTAGGAATAAATGTTTGGGGACAAGAGCAGGAAATAGAGCCTATCAATACGGACAGACCAGACCAAAACATAATTTATCTGCTGGGCTGGAATATCTCTTAACCAATGATTTACAATTAGACGCCATAGCAGGATTTTCTGTTTTTAAATCGGAATCAGATAATTTCGTAGCTTTGGGCGTAGCGTATAGATTTAAAAATAAACAACAAAATAGACAATCATGAAAGTAACAGAACACATAGAAAAAGCCAATGGTAAGACCCTTTTTTCGTTTGAAATTTTGCCACCGCTTAAAGGACAGAATATCAATTTGTTCTTTGATGCTATAGACCCTCTTTTGGAGTATTCACCTAGTTTTATTAATGTGACTTATCACAGAGAAGAATATGAATATATAGAGCGTGAAAATGGGCTGTTGGAAAGGAGAGTGGTGAGAAAACGGCCAGGAACAGTGGGTATCTGTGCGGCAATCCAAAACAGATATCATATAGATGCTATTCCGCATATCTTGTGTGGAGGTTTTAATAGAGAGGAAACGGAGAATTTCCTGATAGACTTGGATTTCTTGGAGATAGATAATGTGATGGCTCTTCGTGGTGATGTGATGAAGTCTGAAACCTATTTTAAGCCAGAAAAAAACGGAAACGCCCACGCCTCAGAATTAGTTCATCAAATCAAACAAATGAATAATGGGATTTATCTAGACCATAATATAGAACTGCCATCGCCGACCAATTTCTGCATTGGTGTTGCGGGTTATCCAGAAAAACACATGGAGGCGGCGAGTCTGCATCAGGATGTATTGAACCTGAAGAAAAAACAAGAAGCAGGAGCAGACTATGTAGTAACGCAGATGTTTTTTGATAATCAAAAATTCTTTGAATTCGTGGATAAATGCAAGGAAGAGGGTATAACTATTCCGATAATTCCAGGGCTGAAACCTATCACGGCAAAAAGCCAGCTGAGTATGCTTCCATATCGTTTTAAGGTGGATTTACCAGATGATTTGGTGATTGAAATTACAAAATGTAAAACCGCTGCTGATGTGAAACAGGTGGGAATAGAATGGTGTACAGCCCAAAGTAAAGAGCTGAAAGAAAGAGGTGTTCCTGCACTGCACTACTATTCTATGGGGCGCAGCGAAGGAGTGAAGCAGATAGTAAATGAAGTTTTTTAAGAAAAAGTTTAAATAAGAAAGTTCTGTTTCATGGGACTTTCTTATTTTGTGTTTAAATATTGAAAAATTATATTTATATCTAAATATAGAAGTGTTGGAAGATTTGTAATTTTATGTTTAGTTTTTTTTCTTGAAAAAAATAATGTTTTTTTTGATGCATAATGTAATTAAAATTTTATCTTTGCAACACTTAATAACATATTTATGAGCGTACTCAAATTAATTCATAATAATACTAAAACCATTGGGGATTTACCAGCTTTGTCTTTTAGGGAAAATGGAGTTTGGAAAACAAAGAGCTGGAGGGAGTTTGGAGAGGATTTAGCCCAAATTTCTAATGCTCTTAGCAGCCTTGGAATGGGGGCAGGAGACAGGCTAGCGATTTTTTCTGATAATTCCAAAGACTGGGTTTTGGTAGATTTTGCCAATCAGTCATTAGGAGCTATTACAGTGCCTATCTACGCCACGAATAGCAAGGAGCAGGTGGAATTTATCCTAAGACAAACAGAGATAAAGGTAATTTTGGTAGGAGCAGAGAAGCAGCTGGAGATTGTTAGAGAAATTAAACAAAATTCAGAATTCGTTGATTTACAGGTGATTTCTTCTGTTCAGTTGGAAAATTCTACAGAGCAGGAATACTACCTTCCTAAATGGAAAGATGCTTATGATAAAGAATTCCAATATAAGGATATAGATATAGATATAAACAGCACAGCTACAATACTTTATACCTCTGGGACGACAGGGACACCGAAGGGAGTGGTTCTTACGCATAAGAATTTTTATGCTGTGATTAAAGCGCATAAAGAGTTCTTTAATATAGAGAATCTTCATAACAAGGTTTCTATGGCGTTTTTGCCGCTAAGTCATATTTTTGAGCGTGGATGGTCTTCGTTTGTTTTTGCAACAGGAGGGCATGTGGCGGTTTTAGACAATCCAAAAGATGTTTCTCAGGCTTTGAAAGAAGTGAAACCTTGGGCAATGTGTTCTGTTCCAAGACTTTATGAAAAAATTTATCAAGTTTTGCTTAATAAAATAGAAGGTTCCAGCAGCCTGAAACAAGAGTTTTTCCGTAGAGCCCTTAGAATAGGCGTAAAATACTCAGAAAGAGTAAGAAAAGGAGAGAAAATTCCGTTTTTATTAGGACTGAAATATAAATTTTATTCGGCTCTGGTTTTTAAGAAAATCAGAAATGAACTTGGTGGAAACCTCAGCTTTATGCCTGTGGGCGGTGCGATGCTGAAAAAAGAAATTTCAGAGTTTTTCGCTGCCATAGGAATGCCTATAATTGTAGGATATGGGTTGTCTGAGACTTGTGCTACGGTTACGGCGTATCCGACTGTGAATTTCGTTCACGGAAGTGTGGGGGTTCCGCTACCAGGGGTTGAAATAAAAATAGGAGAAGAAAATGAGATTTTGGTGAAGTATGATGGGGTGATGAAGGAATATTACAAAAATCCAGAGGAAACAGCGAAAGTTTTTACTGCGGATGGATATTTCCGAACAGGAGATGCTGGGCGTATCGATGAGAATGGGAATCTCTATATAGTGGATAGAATAAAGGATTTGATGAAGACTTCCAATGGGAAATACATCGCGCCGCAGTCTATCGAAATCCCATTGCAGACGCATCCGAGCATTTCACAAGCGCTTGTCGTAGCCGAAGGAAAACCATATGTGACTTCGTTCATCGTTCCTAATTTTGAGGCGCTTTCTCAGGAGTTGGTAGAGTTTAAGGATTATCTAAAATTGAACCTTGCAGAAAAAATGAAACTCTTGGAAATGCCGAATATAAAAGAGAAATTCCAAAAAATCATAGCAGAGGTGCAGAAAGGACAATCTTCCTATGAGCACATTAAAAAATTCATGCTGCTTCCAGAGGAATTTACCATCGAAAGGGGAGAGCTTACTCCTACTTTGAAAATTAAAAGAAAAGTAGTGATGGACAAGCTTCGCCACGAAATAGAGCGAATTTATAAAGATTAGTTTTAAAATATTATTTATTATTAAGAAGAACTTTTGTCAGTAATGATGAAAGTTCTTTGTATTTTTAGTCATAATTTTATTTTTTGAAGTTGATAAATAAGACAATTTGTCATTCTTTGCTTCGAAAATAGTAATGGTATAAATATTGACAAAATCAAAGTGTGAAAATTAACTAATTATTAATAAAAAAGAATATAAAATATTATGAGCAAAATTATAGGAATTGACTTAGGAACAACAAATTCATGTGTGGCAGTAATGGAGGGTAAAGACCCAGTAGTAATCCCAAATGCAGAAGGAAAAAGAACAACGCCTTCTATCGTAGCATTTACAGAAGATGGCGAAAGAAAAGTGGGTGACCCAGCTAAAAGACAGGCAGTAACGAATCCAAAGAAAACCGTTTACTCTATCAAGAGATTCATAGGAACGCAGTTCTCTAAAGATAAAGAGGAAATCTCAAGAGTTCCGTATGAAGTGGTAGGCGGTCCAAATGACACTGTAAAAGTAAAAATAGACGATAGAGAATACACCACACAAGAAATCTCTGCGATGATTCTTCAAAAAATGAAGAAAACAGCTGAAGATTACCTTGGACAGGAGGTTTCAAGAGCGGTAATTACCGTGCCAGCTTACTTTAATGATGCACAAAGACAGGCAACTAAAGAAGCAGGAGAAATCGCAGGTCTTAAAGTAGAAAGAATCATCAACGAACCTACAGCAGCAGCTTTGGCTTACGGATTAGACAAAGTAGGTAAAAAAGACATGAATGTAGTAGTGTTTGACTGTGGTGGTGGTACACATGATGTCTCTGTATTGGAGATGTATGAAGTGGATGGAAATGCTTCTTTCGAAGTGAAAGCTACAGATGGAGATACTCACCTTGGGGGAGATGACTTTGATAATGTAATCATTGACTGGATGGCGGATGAATTTAAAAATGAAGAAGGTGTAGATTTGAAAACTGACCCTATCGCACTTCAAAGATTGAAAGAAGCGGCTGAAAAAGCAAAAGTAGAGCTTTCTTCTTCTACACAAACGGAAATCAACCTTCCGTACATCACGGCTACAGCTTCTGGACCAAAACACTTGGTAAAAACTTTGACAAGAGCGAAGTTTGAACAATTGGCTCACAACCTCATCGAGAGAACGATAGAGCCTTGTAAATCAGCTTTGGCTAACGCAGGAATGAGCGTTTCTGATATTGATGAAATTATCTTAGTAGGTGGTTCTACCAGAATTCCAGCAATTCAGGAGGCGGTAGAGAAATTCTTCGGAAAAGCACCATCTAAAGGAGTAAACCCAGATGAAGTAGTGGCTATCGGTGCGGCTATCCAAGGGGGAGTCCTTACAGGAGATGTGAAAGATGTATTGCTATTAGATGTTACGCCGCTTTCTCTCGGAATCGAGACTATGGGGTCTGTATTTACAAAACTAATCGAAGCAAATACGACTATCCCTACAAGAAAATCAGAGGTGTTTTCTACAGCGGCGGACAATCAGCCAGCAGTTACCATCAGAGTAGGACAAGGTGAGAGACCAATGTTTAACGACAATAAAGAAATCGGTAGATTTGATTTGGTAGATATCCCACCAGCGCCAAGAGGTGTTCCACAAATTGAAGTAACTTTCGATATAGATGCTAACGGTATCCTTAGCGTTTCTGCAAAGGACAAAGGAACAGGAAAAGAGCAGTCTATCAAGATTCAGGCAAGCTCTGGGCTTTCTGATGCAGAAATCGAAAGAATGAAAAAAGAAGCTGAAGAAAACGCTTCTGCCGATGCGAAGAAAAAAGAAGATGCAGAAGTAATAAACAAAGCTGATGGACTGATTTTCCAAACAGAAAAACAGCTGAAAGAATTTGGAGATAAGCTTTCTGCAGACAAAAAAGCTGGAATAGAAACAGCATTAGCAGAGTTGAAAACAGCTTACGAAACGAAAAATGTAGAGGAAATCAAGCCTAAAACAGAAGCGTTAGATGCGGCATGGATGGCAGCTTCTGAAGAACTCTACAAAGCCCAAGCCGAAGCTCAGCCAAATGCAGGTGCAGCAGGCGGTCAGCAGCAAGGCGGAGACAATGTCCAAGATGCTGACTTTGAAGAAGTGAAATAGTATCAATTACTAAATATCAAGAATGATTATTAAATCGCTATAAGCTAAATGTTTATGGCGATTTTTATTTTGCTGATATATTTGTTTTTTATTATTTTTGGGAAATAATAATGAAAAAATAATATCATATTTGTACCGCGTCTTAATTGGCGACAATGTGCGTCTTATAAGTCATAATTAATTTAATAGGTCTTAAAAATAAAAATATTGATTATGGGATTCAGCAAATTAAGAATACCTAAACTTTGTGAATACTGCCAGAAGCCTTTTGAAGCAAAAACAATCACAACAAGATTTTGTTGTAAAGAATGTTCGAGGAAGTTGCAGAAAAAAATAAAAAAACAAGAAAAGGAACAACAAGAAACTGATTTTTTGCTTTCTAAGTACAAGATGAAAATCGCGGAGCTTCAATGTCGAGAATATATATCTGTTTCAGAAGCAACAATGCTATATGGGGTTTCTAAAGATACGGTTTATAGGATGATAAGGAAAGGTGTTGTTTTGGGAATAAATTTAGGGGAACGCCTAACAAGAGTAAGAAAATCGGATTTTGATAATTTATTCATTGGTAAGGGTATAGAAGAAGAAAAGAAAGAAGAAACCGAAAAAGAGAAAACATATGATATTAAAGATTGTTATACTTTGTCAGAAGTTTCTAAAAAGTACAATGCGAATCCATCAACGGTAACTAATGCGATAAGAAAATATAATATTCCGAAACAGAAAATCGGAAGTTTTGTATATGTACCGAAAGAAAAAATAGACCAAATATTTAATTTAATATGAGAAATAAAAGGAATTATACTAAATCAACAGTCAGGTTACGAAAATCAGAATATAGAGATGAATGGCATGTTTATATAGAAAGTTACCCTGTAATGGTAGAAGGAAAAGATAAGCCTCAAAGAATACGGAAGTATATTA
Source organism: uncultured Flavobacteriaceae bacterium (assembly GCA_963516675.1). GTDB lineage: Bacteria > Bacteroidota > Bacteroidia > Flavobacteriales > Weeksellaceae > JABCPE02. The sequence continues at coordinate 124,646 of CAUQBH010000006.1, forward strand.
ATAGAAGTGTAAAAACAGTTGTATTTGATAAAAAGAGAACTTCTAGAACTACTTCAGAGAAGACTACATATAAACCCAAACGAGATGATAATGGAATTATCATCTGTAAGAGTGATTTGGATAAAGAAACAATGTTATATGCTGATAGTATCCGAAAAATTATTCAACAAGGATTTGATGAGAGAGAGCTTAATTCGGAATTGAGGAATTCTCAAATTTCTCAACAAGAGAAAGCTCAGGAAAATTTTATTCAATACTTCAAAAAAATAATAGGAATTAGACATAAAAAGAGTTCAAAATCAATTATAATTAACTGGCATCGTACAGTGAGTTTTCTAGAAATGTTTGTTCAGAATGATATTTTAAGTTTTGAGAAAATTGATTATAAATTTATAGAAGATTTTAAGCGTTTTTTATTAGATGCTCCTTGTGGGGGTGGTAAAAAAGGAACAATTTCCCAAAATACAGCATCAACTTATTTTTCAATTTTTAAAGCCTCATTGAAACAAGCTTTCGTTGATGGATATTTTCAAACAGATATATCTGCGAAAACAAAAGGAATTGTTAGTAAAGATGTTAGAAGGGAATATTTAACTAATGATGAGTTGGATGAATTGGCATCTACTCCTTGTGCGAATGATTTAATAAGAAGGGCTTCCCTTTTTTCGGCGCTTACAGGTCTTAGACACTCTGATATACAAAAGCTTAAATGGAGTGAAATAAGTATAGAAAATGGGCAGCCAAAGCTTAATTTTACACAGAAAAAGACTAAAGGAGTAGAATATACGCCAATTTCGGAACAGGCACTATTGCTTTGTGGGGAATTTGGTAAACCTGATGATTTAGTTTTTGAAGGGTTAATGAATGCAGCATGGATAAATCGTCCTTTAAAAAAGTGGATTTTAGATGCTGGTATTAGTAAAAATATTACATTTCATTGTTTTAGACATACATTTGCTACTTTACAAATTGCAAATGGAACGGATATTTATATCGTAAAAGATTTACTTGGGCATACTAATGTGAAAACGACTCAAATTTATGCAAAAGTGATGAATGAAAAGAAAAATGAAGCTGTAAAAGCGATTAAGTTGAATATAAAAAAATAATTATGATAAAAGAAAAATATTTAGTTTTTGGAGCAAAATTTCCAGCTATTATAATCGCAATAAATATGGTTATTGTAAATTTTATGATGAAGTTAATGATTTATGAAGATAATACAATTGCTAATGTAATCCTTTTTACTGTCGCAATATCAATAATTTGTCTTTATTGTAGCTTTATGTTATTCCTTAGTGAATGTTATCGTTTTATTAAAAGAAAATTACAAAATTTTAAAAATAAGGGTATTGAAAATACATTAGATTTTAAAAGAGATACTGATATTGTTAAAAATAGTATGGAAATAGAACAAGATATAAATATTATTCGTGAAACAAAAATGCGAGATGAAGAAATTAAACTTAAGCATATGCAAGATGTTGCTAAGCAATATATAATAGAAATTTTCCCTCCATATTGCTCGAATGAAGATATACAAAAATTATGCAGAAGAGTAATAGATTTCTCTAATGGTGTAAGTGATTTTTCAAATTATCCATCTATAACTCCCCAAGAACTAAAAGCTATTGATTTATATCATTTTGGTTGGAATATTTGGAACCATTTTGGGAGAAAGAATAGAGATGTAATGTTACATTTTTTAAAAAATATTTTTAGAGAGACTTTAATAGATGTGAGTATAAATACCATACACTCAAAATTAACAAATGATGGAGATAAAGGGAAAATTAAAATTAAAAATAATTTATTAGACAAGAATGAGTAGAAAAAACTAATAAAATAAAGTTATTTTACGGTTATTTTAGTGTTTTTTGGCAAATTTTATTTCACTATAAAATAACCTTATAAGTTTGCACCATTAATAATTAATATCAATTATATATGAATGCAAACGAAATTTCATTTGAAAATCTGCCAAAAGCAGTTGCTCTTTTATCACATCAAATAGAAGAGTTGAAGACTATTGTGCAACAAGGATCTATAAGAGAGCTTCCAGAAAAGAAAAAACCTATTGGGGTAGAACAAGCTTGTGAAATCATAGGTAAAGCAAAGCCTACATTATATGCTCTTGTAAGGAAAAGATTAATTCCATCATATAAGAGTGGAAAAAAGCTGTATTTTTATGAAAATGAGTTGTTGGACTGGATAGGTAAAGGAAGGCGAAAAACTATCGAAGAAATCAAAGAGGAGGCTTTTGGAAATGTAAAAATAAATAGGAATCATAATTTTTAAAATAAAAAGTTATGAAAGACTCACATTTTTACATCCGAGTTGGTACCACCTATTACAAGTTAATAGAACGCCCTCAAATCTCAGGTGATAAAATCACTTCATTGGTGAAGTGGTCAAGGGAAACTATTATCCAAGACCATGGCAAGAAAATAATTTACGATATTCCGAAATATGATGGTTTTTGCTGTATCCCTAATCATTTGAAATATCAAAAAACGATTGAGAATTTCTACAATATTTACAATGAGATTCCGCATCAGCCTAGTATTTCCAGAGTTTCAGTTGATGAAATCCCTTTTTCTATTTCTTTTCTGCAACATATTTTCGGTAATCAAGTAGATTTAGGACTTGATTATCTGAAAATTCTTTTGGAAAATCCTACACAAATTTTACCAATTCTTTGCTTAGTTAGCAAAGAAAGAGCAACAGGAAAAACTACTTTCCTAAAATGGATGAAAGAGATTTTTGGAAGAAATATGACTTACATCAAGGGAGATTCATTCAATAGTCAGTTTAATTCTGATTGGGCTTCAATGCTTTTGATTGCGATTGATGAAGTGTTTTTTGACCGAAAAGAAATTACCGAACGGCTCAAATATCTTTCCACTACGAATAAAGATAAATTAGAAAACAAAGGGAAAGATAGAGAAGAAATTGATTTTTTCGGTAAATTCATTCTTTGTTCTAATAATGAAGATAATTTTATTCAGATTGATGAAAATGAAATCAGATTTTGGGTTCTTAAAATCAATCCGATAAAATTAGAAAATACAGAATTTCTACAAAATTTAATTTCAGAAATCCCACAATTTTTAAGTTTTTTAATTCACAGGAAATTTTATTCTCAGAAGAAAAGTAGGATGTGGTTTTCGCCTGATGAAATCAAAACCAAAGCCTTACAAAAATTAGTTTTCAAAAATGGGAATAAATTAGAAGCCAAAATGGTGGAACTCCTTTATGAATTTTTTGAGAGTAATGAGGTTCAAGAAATTAGTGTTGTTCCACAAGATATTCTCAATATGCTCAATAGAATGTTTCGGCAACTGAATTTTTCTCGTAATGATGTACGAACGATTTTGAAAGACAAATGGAAGTTAGAACCACAGAAAAATGGACTGACTTACATTCGTTACGATATTGATTATTCAGGAAATTTTTGCGAAAATAATGCGGTGGGAAGATACTTCAAAATTTCTAAAAATTTTATTCTTGAAAAATATGTTGATTTGTTGAATTAAGTCTTAATATTTTAAAAATCAATTAAATATAAAATCAACAAAAGTCTCAACGAATTTTAAGACCTGTTATTTTGTTGAGTATTTGTTGAATGGAAAAAATCAACTTTGTTGAATCGTTGAAGAAGTGTTGAGATATTAAATCCTTATAAATCAAAACTCAACAATTCAACGAAAAATAAGGATTTTATAACACGGAAATACTGATAAAATATTCTATTTTTAAGTATTAACATTAATTTTTTTCTTTCAAAAAATAAAACACAATCCTTTGCCACTGAGTTAGTGCAAAAAGTACCCATTGTTTACAAAAAGCGTGGGGCTTAATGTAAAATGGAACTTTTTGGTTTTTTCCTATCGTCAAAAACATTCTAAAAACGCTAATAAATAAAAGAATGGAACAAGATTTTTTAACGAATTTCATAACAAAGATTCAACAAGAGCAAGAACAAAAAGATGCAGAAGAAAAAAGGAAAAATCATTTCAGAACTATTGGCAAGAAAGGTGGTTTAGCCAAGAAAAAATCTGCTCTTTTTTCTAAAACAATTTCTACAAAACTTACTGAAAAAGAATTTGAAATTCTCAGAACAAAAGCAGAAAAACTAAACCTCAAAATCTCTAAATATGTTCGACTAATTCTAACGGAAAAAGAATTAAAAATTAATGAATTTAAAACCGATGAAGTGCTTTTGTCTTATGGAAATAACTTTAATAGAATTAAGAATCTATTGCGAAATCGTGAGTTTTCAAGTTTAGAGAATAAGGCTGAAATTATGAGAGAGATAGAAGGAGTTACTAAATTGATTTACAATTATTTATACCAAAATAGAGTACGAGATGAATAATTCTGCAACTACAAGACGAATTTCCAAAATTGCTTTGGAATACAATGGAAATGATAAAGGCACAGCTGAAATGGTATATTCCAGCAATTTGTTATCCGATACTGCTGAGAATCAATTCCAAGAAATGAAAGCTGTAGCTGACCGAAATAAAAATGTGAAAAATTGGGCTTTAACAGGATACATTTCTCCAGAGAGAAGTGACGAAAATGAAATCTCTAATGAAGTTTTGGTAGATATTACCTTGAAAGCTCTACAAAAAGTTGGTGTTACAAAAGACAATCAAATTCGACTAGATATTCATAATTCTACAAAACACAAACATATTCATTTTATAGTCAATAGAGTAAATACAAATGGGGAAAACACAATAAAAGCTCATAAAATAGGAGAATTATTCGGGCAAGCTGTAAGGGAGATTTGCAAGGAAATGAATCTTAAAACTGATGTAGAAATCAGTAAAGAAAAGAAAGAAAAAATGCTTGAAAATCTACAAAAATCTCTGAAAAAAGCCTCTAATTTTGATGAATTGATTAGTGAAATGGATAAATTGGGTTATAAAGTAATACTGTCAGAAAATGTAAAAGTAGGCGTTTCAGGAATGCGGATTGTAAAACTTTCTGATATTAATACAGAAACAAAAAGGGAATATTTAGCAGGATACAAACTTTCGGAGATTACCAATAAGTTGAAAATTAAGAATATAAAAGATATTTTGGAGCAAAATAATGCTGAAAAAATTAGGAGAAATAAAGAATTAGAAATCAAAGCAGAATTACATAAATCAAATAGAAGAAAATTTTAATAAAAATGGAAAATAAAGAAATAGATAATGGTATAGAATTGCTGAAAAAAGTGATAGAAACTAATAGAGAAAATATTGATAAAAACTCGCGAATATTAATGGTTTTTGAAGATTTATTGAGTTTATTGGGTGAGGCTGAAAGTACATTAAGAGGAGCTTCTTACACTTTGGAAAACTCTAAAAAGGTTCTTGTAAGAACGAGCCATATATTGGAAAATACCCCAAAAACTTTTGAATTTAAAGCATCAAAAGAAGAACTCAAAGCACGAGAGCTATTTATTCAATCCATACCTAAAAGTATTGAAGTTCATATTCCTGAAAAGTTAGAAAAAGACCTGATATTGTTGAATAGCAATATATCAAAAGTAAATGGAAAATCTAGTATTTTCAAATATTCTATTTTAGGAGGAATATGGAGTCTAATTTTATCTATAATATTGTTAGGAATTAGTGGATATTTTACTAAAAAATGGTATGCTGAAAGCATAAAGGCCAAAGAAGAAGTAAGGAAACAATTGCTGATAGAGTTTGAGAATAAGGGAAAAGGGATTTATGATGTTAAATCTTATGAAAAATTGCAATATAATACAGAGTTGGTTAGTAAATGGATTGAGAAATATCCAAACGATGCAGACAAGTTTCTACGCTTTAAAGAAGGTTATGAAACAAAGTAAAAATTCATTATATTTGTCTTGTTTTTCATCAAAAATAATTACCCTATGCACGAAAGCAAACATATAGAATATAAGCAAAAAATAACACCCGAGTTAGAAAAAGAAGTAGTAGCATTTCTTAATTCTAATGAGGGAGGTGTTATCTATATTGGGATTGATAAGGTAGGGAAAATTGTGGGGGTAGAAAATCCTGATGAGGAACAGCTTCTGCTGAAAGATCGTTTTAAACATAATATTTTGCCTTCGTGTATGGGGCTTTTTGATATTGTTTTGGAAAGGAATGAGGAAAAGAATATTTTGAAAATCATCGTGGCAGGAGGCTATGAGAAGCCTTATTATGTAAAGAAATATGGGCTTTCGGAAAAAGGTGTTTTTATTCGTGTAGGGAGCAGTGCAGAGCCAATGCCCACTCGACAAATTGAACAGCTTTTCAGTAAACGAACCCGAAATTCTATCGGAAAAATAAAATCTCCAAAACAAGAATTAAGATTTCAACAATTGCAAATTTATTATCAATCTACTGGAAAGCTTCTTAACGAACAATTTGCTAAAAATCTAGAACTTCTTACTGAGGATAATCAATATAATTATGTAGCGTATCTGCTTAATGATGTGAATGGAATTTCGGTAAAAGTAGCAAAGTACTCAGGAATAAATCAAGTGGATTTGATTGAGAATGAAGAGTACGGTTATGAATCTTTGATAAAAGCAACTAAGCAGGTTTTGGATAAACTCAACCTAGAAAATAGAACACTAACCAAAATAACCTCAAAAGAGCGAGAAGAAAAGAAACTTTGGGACTCGATAGCCTTACGAGAAGCGGTTATCAATGCTTTTGTACATAATGACTATACCAAAGAAATCGCTCCAAAATTTGAGATTTTTAGAGATAGATTGGTCATTACATCGTATGGAGGACTTCCAGAAGGACTTTCACAAGAGGAATTTTTTGAAGGGTATTCTGTCCCAAGAAATAAGGAGTTGATGCGGATTTATAAGGACTTAGAATTAGTGGAGCAGTTGGGTTCTGGTGTGCCAAGAATTTTACAAGTTTATCCCAAGGAATATTTTAAGTTTTCAGAAAATTTTTTACAAATTATTTTACCGGCAGAAGAGGATGTTACCCCGCAAGTTACCCCGCAAGTTACCCCGCAAGTTACCCCGCAAGTTGAGAATTTGTTAAGAATTTTTGAAGGAACTCATTATAGGAGTGAATTGCAGGAAAAATTGAATTTATCGGATAGAGAATATTTTAGAAAAAATTATCTTAAACCTGCTATTGAAGAAGGATTGGTGGCTCTTACGATACCAGATAAACCTACAAGCACCAATCAAAAATACTATTTAACAGAAAAAGGAAAAAAACTAATAATAACAATTAAAAATAAATAGAAACAAAATATGGAAAATATAATTGAAAATTTTTCAGTAGAAAGTATTAAGAATTATTTTTGGAATAAACTTTCTGATTTTAAACAAGAAGAAGAAGATTTTTCGGAAATTTTGAAAGAAAATGAAGCTTTTTCTGATTTAGAAAAATTAGGAGAAGTAGAACTTTCTGATGGCAAAGATATCCTCTTTTTTGCGTGTAAATCTAAGAAAGATTTATCGGAGCGGTCAGGGAAGAAAATACAGTATGATATTGCTAAACGCTTGATGCAACAAGAAATGAAAGATAGTGCTATCGCTATTTTTTATGATGATAAAGGTGATTTTCGTTTTTCATTTATTCGTAGAAATTATGGTGGAGATGAAAAATTTTCTTCATGGAAACGATATTCCTATTTTGTTTCTAAAAATCAAACGAATAAAACTTTTTTAGATAGAATAAAAAATGCTGACTTTTCTTCTTTGAAGAAAATTCAAGAGGCGTTTTCAGTGGAAAAACTTACTAAAGATTTTTATAATGATCTTTTCAAATGGTTTTCTTGGGTACTCACAGAGGAGGTTGGGGTTACTTTTCCTAATGATACTAGAACATCTAATGATGACAAAGAAAAATTAGAAGAAAAAATTATTCGTCTAATCACTCGTGTATTATTTGTTTGGTTTATTAAACATAAAGGGTTGGTTCCAGATGAGTTATTTAATATTGAAAAATTAAAAACATTACTAAAAAACTTTGATGAAAAATCAACGGAAAATGGTAATTACTATAATGCTATTTTGCAAAACCTATTTTTCGCAACGCTCAATAAACCCGTGAAGGAACGAGGGTTTGCTACATTAAAAAGCGGTAGAGATATTAAGACCTTATATCGTTATGCTGAGATGTTTTCCATTTCTGAGGAAGAGGTTTTGAAACTTTTTGAAAAAATACCATTCTTAAATGGTGGACTTTTTGAGTGTTTGGATAAAGAACTTAGTACTGATGGAGTAAAATATCATTTGGATGGTTTTTCTAGAAATGCTAGTAAATCAGCCAATGGAAATTTTTCACATCGAGCTTTTATTCCAAATTGTGTATTTTTTGGAGATGCTGAAAAAGAAGGGCTTATACCTTTGCTTAGTCGTTATAATTTTACCATTGAGGAGAACTCTTCACAGGAGACTCAAGTGGCTCTTGATCCAGAACTTTTAGGTAATGTTTTTGAAAACTTGTTAGGAGCATTTAATGAAGAAACTAGAGAATCTGCTCGTAAGGAATCAGGAAGTTTTTATACGCCTCGTGAAATTGTAGATTTTATGGTAGATGAATCATTAAAATCTTATTTAAACACAGATATTATAACGGATGAACAGCAGTTTGTAGAAATATTATTTAAGAATGAAGATTTGTCTAATGAGGAACAGAAAATACTAGAAAATAAAACTCTTTGTAAAAAAATATCTGAAAAACTTCATCAAATTAAAATTATAGATCCTGCTTGTGGTTCGGGAGCATTTCCTATGGGGGTTTTGAGCCGAATGGTAGAGCTTTTGGATAAGTTAGATATTGAAAATCAAAAATCTCACTATGATTTGAAACTTCATTTGATAGAAGAATGTATCTATGGTGTAGATATACAGAGTATTGCAGCACAAATTAGCAAGCTTAGGTTTTTCATTTCACTCATTGTAGAGCAGGAGAAAATGGATTTTTCCAAGGAAAACTATGGCGTTCATACTCTTCCAAATTTGGAAACAAAGTTTGTAACGGCTAATACTCTTATTAATGCAAGAAAACAAAAAGAATCGTTTAGTAGTTTATTTGATTCAGCGATTTCAAATATTAAAGAGTCTTTAGTAGAGACTAGGAAAGCTCATTTTTATGCTAAAAATTCTCATCAAAAGAAACTATTAAGAGAAAAAGATGAGGCTTTACGAGAAGAATTAGCACAAAAGTTACAGGAGTTTGGGCAAGCTAACTCTGATGATGCTAAAAATTTCGCAGAATGGAATCCTTATGACCAAAATGCTTCCTCTCCGTTTTTTGATATGGAATGGATGTTTGGTGTGGAAGATGGTTTTGATATTGTAATTGGCAACCCGCCGTATATTCAATTGCAAAAAGATGGTGGTAAATTAGCAAAAATGTATGAAAATCAGGGATATCAAACTTTTGCAAGAACGGGAGATATCTATTCTCTATTCTATGAAAAAGGGTATCAGATTTTGAAACCAAAAGGAATACTTGCTTATATCACATCTAATAAATGGATGAGAGCGGGATATGGGGAAGCTACGCGTAGTTTTTTTGCTGAAAAAACAAATCCTTTGCAGCTTATTGATTTTGCAGGAATAAAAGTCTTTGAATCAGCAACAGTAGATACCAATATTTTGATATTTGCCAAAGAAAATAATACCTTTTCTACAAGAGCGTGTGTTGTAAAAGATAAAGAGTTAAAAAAATTGAGTGATTATATTAAACAAAATGGTGTAGAGGGTTGTCGATTTGATAGCTCAGAATCTTGGGTAATTCTCTC
>CAUQBH010000007.1:0-131205 GCA_963516675.1 uncultured Flavobacteriaceae bacterium
ATCACAGTAGCATCATATCCGAATGTATTGCCAGCATCAACAAACCCAACTAAGCCGTTCACAGTTAACACAATTGATGAGCACTTAGACATGTTGATGGTATGCCACCACTTGGATAAAAATGTAAAAGAGGATGTATCTTTCGCAGATTCTAGAATTAGAAGAGAAACTATCGCTGCAGAAGATATTTTCCATGATAAAGGTATTTTCTCTATCATGTCATCTGACTCACAAGCGATGGGTAGACCAGGTGAAGTTTTGATGAGAACATTCCAGACAGCTGATAAGATGAAGAAGCAATTCGGACCATTGCCAGAGGATGAAGGAACAGGAAACGATAACTTCAGAATTAAGAGATATATTTCTAAAGTAACTATCAACCCAGCGATTGCACACGGTATCCAAAGATACATCGGATCAATCGAAGTTGGTAAGATGGCAGACTTAGTAATGTGGAGACCAGACATGTTTGGTGCTAAGCCAGAGATGATCATCAAAGGAGGATTTGTATCTTACTCTAAAATGGGAGATCCAAACGCATCTATCCCAACTCCACAGCCAATATTCTGGAGACCAATGTTTGGAAGCTATGGAAAAGCAAATACTGAATGTTCAGCATTCTTCGTATCTAAAGTATCTTTAGAAAAAGGAATCGTACAGTCTTACGGATTAGGTAAAAAATTATTACCAGCGAAAGGATGTAGAACAGTAGGAAAAGCAGACATGTACCACAATGATGCAATGCCTAAAATTGAGGTAAATCCACAAACACACGAAGTAAAAGTAGATGGTAAACCATGTGTATGTGAACCAGCTGACAAACTTCCAATGGGACAATTATATTTCATGTTCTAATAGAATTGAAATTTAGAAATAGAACCACCTTTATTAAAAAGGTGGTTTTTTGTTATTTTTTTGTAAAAAAGTAACAAAAATATTTTTTTATTTGGAATAAGTTTTATAAATTTGTGTTATTAAAATGATAAAGATAACACCTTTCGAATTGTTTTTTTTAGTAATCTATTATAATTTAGTCGTTGAAGTCAGAGAGAGGCCCAATAAACTTATAATATCATTTTTTAGCTTCGTAATATTTTGGTTTTTAGATGGTTATTGGGCTGTTTCTGATTTATTTTATTGGAAAAATAAAAAGGCTGTTATATATCATATAATTATGGTGTCTTTATCTACTTTTTTTATTGTATTTTTGAACTCGTTTAAATCCTGAATGGATGGAAACGGGATTTTTTATTTTTTAAGATATTGATAATTTAAAAATGAGCCTATGTTAGTGGTTTCTGAGGTAATTCGAAATGCGAAAGGAGAGGATTTGTCCTCAAAAGAAGTAGATTTTTTTGATATAGAATGGTTTGAATCTACGAGAAAACTTTTGCGCAAAGTTAGTCATAAAGGCGAGGAAGTAGGTTTAAGAATATTGAAAGAAAATCTTAGACTAAAACATCACGATGTGCTATGGGAAGAAGGGAATAAAATATTGCTGGTCAATGTATTGCCGTCTGATGCGGTGGTGGTTCAGCCGAAGACAATGAGAGAAATGGGAACGATATGTTTTGAGATTGGTAATCAGCACATTCCTATTTTTATTGAGAATGATGAGATTATCATCCCTTATGAAGATCCTATTTTTAATTTGCTGAAAAAAGGTGGATATGAGCCGTTCAAAGCACAAAGGATTTTTGAAGATATGCTGAAAGCATCATCTGACCACGAAGCTCCTGCAAAGGATCACAAGATAGACACTGATCAGCTTTTTTCAAAAGTTTTTCCAAATAAATAAAAAGACTAAATTATAATAGATAAAAAACAGAAATAAAATGAAGGTAAATTCACTAATAAGTCTATTACACATTGCGGACCCGACTTTGCCAATTGGGGGATACTCTCACTCAAATGGTTTGGAAACCTATGTGCAGAAAGGACTTGTAAACAGTACGGAGACGGCGGCTTTATTTCTTAATAATATGCTGTCCAGCAGTATATTACATAATGATGCGGCTTATGTGAGATTAGCTTATGAAGCTATGAAAGAAAAAGACAGCTACGAAAGAATAGTTGTTTTGGATGAGGAATGTAGTGCAATGAAGAGTCCAAGAGAAATTCGTGAGGCGAGCCACAAATTGGGAACGAGATTGCTGAAAATCTTCATTGAAGAAGGGCAAAAGTGCGATTTCTTGACAAAATTTGGGGACTATGTAACTAAAAATATCAGCGTGGGGAACTATCCTGTGGTATATGGTGCATTGTGCTATTTGATGGAAATTCCTTTGGAAGAGGCGATTACAGCATTTTATTTCTCTACGGCTACGGGTATGGTAACTAACGCGGTTAAGTTGGTTCCACTTGGTCAGCTTGAAGGACAAAAAATTCTTTTTGAAGTGAAAAGAAATATTCCTTCTTGGGTAGAAAAAACCATGAATTTGGAAGAAGAAAAAATCGGTCTTTCTAATGTAGGATTTGATTTGAGATCAATGCAGCACGAGAGATTGTATTCAAGATTGTATATGAGTTAAGGATTAAAATTATTAAAGTATAACAAAAAATTATAACAAAATGGCAAATAGAAAATATATTAAAATTGGTGTAGCTGGTCCTGTAGGTGCTGGAAAAACAGCTTTGATAGAGGTTTTATCAAGAAAAATGATGGATGATTATTATGTTTGTGTAATCACCAATGATGTTTATACTAACGAGGACGAAAAATTCCTTCAAAAAAATAGTAAATTACCAAAAGATAGAATTGCAGGGGTAGAAACAGGAGGATGTCCTCACACAGCGATTAGAGAAGATGCCAGTATGAACTTGGAGGCAGTAGATGAAATGGCTGCTAAACACCCAGACATGGAAATTCTTTTCGTGGAGAGTGGTGGTGATAACCTTTCTGCTACATTTAGCCCAGAATTGGCTGATTTGACAATATTCGTAATCGATGTGGCGGCTGGTGAAAAAATCCCAAGAAAAGGAGGGCCTGGTATCACAAGATCTGATTTGTTGATGATTAACAAATTTGACTTAGCTCCATTAGTAGGTGCAGATTTAGCAGTAATGGAAAGCGATGCGAAGAGAATGAGACAAGGGCGTCCATTTGTATTCACAAACTTGAAAACAGAAGAAGGAGTAGATGCTGTTATCGGATGGATTAAGAAGTATGCTCTTTTAGAAGATATTGAAGAACCTGCAATTATCAGATAATTATGAACGGAATAATAGGGGAATACACCAGTAAGATGAGCCTAAGGACTGAGATCCGAGATGGGTTTCATCACTTGGCGGAAATGTTTTATACCAATCCGTTTGGATTGATGAGATTTGATAAGAGAAGTGCTCATGACCCTTGGTTGAGATACATGATAAGAAGCTCCACTCCTGGGATTATGGCGGGGGATTTTTATGAAATGTCTTTTAGAGTAGCAAAAGGAACTAATTTAGGTCTTGAAACTCAGGCCTATTCTAGAATTCACTCTATGAAACCTGGGGGATTTGCTAAGCAGACAACTACTATAGATGTAGAGGAAGATGCTATGTTTCAGTATATTCCACACCCTACTTCACCACACAAGGACTCTGTTTATGAAGCGATAAATACTATCAATATTGCTAAAACATCCAGAATAATCTGGGGAGAGGTGATTACTTGTGGAAGAAAACTTTACGGGGAAGGAGAAATTTTTGAATTTAAAGAGTTTAAAAACTACACGAGAATATTCCTTGATGGTCATCTTATCTTCAAAGATAGATTGTACATGAAACCAAGCGAAATGGATTTGACTACAATGGGGCAGTGGGAGGATTTCACGCACCAAGCTACTATCTTTATCTATGACCAGCAGCTGGAAGAAGACTATCTTTTAGAACTTTTAGAAAAAGCACTAAAAGATGATGAAGGCGTAGAGTATGGTATCACAACTACTGTAGGAGGTGGTATCGTGATAAGAATCGTAGGGCATGGTGGAGAGCAGCTCTATAACATAGCTAAGCGATTCGAATACAGTATTTTAGATGAAATCATAGAACCGATTTAATAATATTGTGATCCTAATGAAAAAACAGTTGTATCAGAAATGGTATAACTGTTTTTTTTCATAAATTTTGAATAACTTTTTGTCAGTTTTAGAAAAAGTTGTACTTTTGCAAATCAAATAATTTAATATAAAGCAATAAAATGCCTACTATTCAACAATTAGTAAGAAAAGGAAGAGCCACAATTGCCAAGAAGAGCAAATCGGTTGCTTTGGATTCTTGTCCACAGAAGAGAGGTGTATGTACAAGAGTATATACAACTACACCTAAGAAACCTAACTCTGCACTTAGAAAAGTTGCCAGAGTAAGACTTTCTAATGGTAAAGAAGTTAACGCTTATATCCCGGGCGAAGGACATAATCTCCAAGAGCACTCGATAGTATTGGTAAGAGGCGGAAGGGTGAAAGACCTACCGGGAGTTCGTTATCACATTGTAAGAGGTGCTTTGGACACTGCAGGTGTAAATGGAAGAACACAAAGAAGATCTAAGTATGGGGCTAAGAGACCTAAACCAGGTGCAGCACCAGCAGGGAAAAAGTAATCATTAAATTTTAAGGAAAGAAACAATGAGAAAGACAAAAGCAAAAAAAAGACCGTTGTTACCAGATCCTAAATTTAATGATCAATTGGTAACAAGATTTGTGAATAACTTGATGATAGATGGTAAGAAATCTATCGCATTTAGAATTTTCTATGATGCACTAGATATCGTAGAAACTAAAAAAGAAGATCAGGAAAAAACTTCTCTTGAAGTATGGAAAGATGCGCTTACTAATGTAATGCCGCATGTAGAAGTAAGATCAAGAAGAGTAGGGGGTGCTAACTTCCAAATTCCTATGCCGATCAGAGCTGATAGAAAAATTTCTATGGCTATGAAATGGTTGATCAAATATGCTTCTTTGAGAAACGATAAATCTATGGCACAAAAATTAGCTGCTGAGATTATCGCTGCTTCTAAAGAAGAAGGAGCTGCTGTTAAGAAAAAGACAGATACTCACAAAATGGCAGAAGCAAACAAAGCATTCTCACACTTTAAATTCTAATCTGAAATGGGAAGAGATCTTAGATATACAAGAAATATTGGTATTGCTGCACACATCGATGCAGGGAAAACTACCACTACAGAGAGAATTTTATTTTATACTGGTAAAACTCACAAGTTGGGTGAAACTCACCAAGGTACATCTCAGATGGACTGGATGGAACAAGAAGCTGAAAGAGGAATTACAATTACCTCTGCGGCTACTACTTGTAATTGGAATTTCCCAACTGATCAAGGAAAAGTTTTGCCGGAAACTAAAGGATACCACTTTAACATCATCGATACCCCAGGACACGTTGACTTTACTGTAGAGGTAAACCGTTCTTTGAGAGTATTGGATGGTCTAGTGTTCTTGTTCTCAGCAGTTGACGGAGTAGAGCCACAGTCAGAAACTAACTGGAGATTGGCTGACAACTACAAAGTTGCGAGAATGGGATTCGTAAACAAAATGGACAGACAAGGGGCTGATTTCTTGGCGGTTTGCCGTCAGGTAAAAGAAATGCTAGGTTCTAACGCTGTTCCTATCGTATTACCAATCGGAGCTGAAGAAGACTTCAAAGGAGTGGTAGACCTTATCAAGAACAGAGCTATTGTTTGGCACGAAGATACTCAAGGCATGACATTTGATGTTGTTCCAATTCCAGAAGATATGAAAGCTGATGTATTGGAATACAGACAAAACCTTGTGGAAAATGTGGCAGAATATGATGAGTCTTTATTAGAGAAATTCTTTGAAGATCCAGATTCTATCACGGAAGAAGAAATCAATGAAGCTTTGAGAAAGGCGACTATTGATTTGTCTATTATCCCAATGACTTGTGGTTCTTCATTTAAGAACAAAGGAGTTCAGTTTATGTTGGATGCTGTATGTAAATACCTTCCATCTCCACTAGATAAAGATGATATCAAAGGAACTGACCCTAAAACGGACGCTGAAATCACAAGAAAACCAGATGTAAATGAGCCATTTGCTGCATTAGCATTTAAGATTGCTACTGACCCATATGTAGGTAGATTGGCATTCTTTAGAGCTTATTCTGGTAGACTGGATGCAGGTTCTTATGTTTTGAACACAAGATCTGATTCTAAAGAAAGAATCTCAAGAATCTATCAAATGCACGCGAATAAGCAAAACCCTGTAGAATATATCGAAGCAGGAGATATCGGTGCAGCTGTAGGATTTAAAGATATCAAAACTGGGGATACGCTTTGTGATGAAAAGAACCCTATCGTTCTTGAATCTATGATTTTCCCAGATCCGGTAATTGGTATCGCTGTTGAACCTAAAACTAAAGCTGACCAAGATAAAATGGGTAACGCTTTAGCGAAGTTAGCAGAAGAGGATCCTACTTTCCAAGTGAAAACAGATGAAGCATCTGGACAAACTATCATCTCAGGAATGGGAGAGCTTCACTTAGATATCATCGTAGACCGTCTAAGAAGAGAGTTCAAGGTAGAAGTAAACCAAGGACAGCCGCAGGTAGAGTACAAAGAATCTCTTACAGCTACAGCTAACCACAGAGAAGTTTACAAAAAACAAACTGGGGGTAGAGGTAAATTCGCGGATATCATCTTCGAAATTGGTCCTGCTGATGAAGGAAAAACAGGTCTTGAATTCATCAACGAAATCAAAGGTGGTAACATTCCAAAAGAATTTATCCCTTCTGTTGAAAAAGGATTCAAAGAAGCTATGAAAAACGGTCCTTTGGCTGGATTTGAGATTGAAGGAATTAAAGTTACACTAAAAGATGGTTCTTTCCACCCAGTGGACTCTGACCAGCTTTCATTCGAATTGGCTGCTAAACTTGGATTTAGAGAAGCTGGTAAAGCTGCTAAACCAGTAATCATGGAGCCTATCATGAAATTGGAAGTTGTTACTCCAGAAGAATACATGGGGGATATCGTAGGTGACCTTAACAGAAGAAGAGGTACTGTAAACGGTATGGATGATAGAAATAATGCTAAAGTTATCAAAGCATTTGTTCCATTAGCAGAAATGTTTGGATATGTAACAGCTCTTAGAACATTATCTTCTGGTAGAGCAACATCTTCTATGGAGTTTGAAAAATATGAACCAGCTCCACAGAATGTGGCTGAAGAAGTAATAGCTAAAGCAAGAGGTTAATTAAAATTTAGATTAAAATGTCACAAAGAATCAGAATAAAATTAAAATCTTACGATTACAATTTAGTAGATAAATCTGCTGAGAAAATCGTAAAAACAGTAAAATCTACAGGTGCTGTAGTAAATGGACCAATCCCATTACCTACTCACAAGAGAATCTTTACTGTGCTTAGATCTCCGCATGTTAATAAAAAAGCAAGAGAACAATTCCAGCTTTCTGCACACAAGAGATTGATGGATATCTACTCTTCTTCTTCTAAGACTGTAGATGCTCTTATGAAGTTAGAATTACCAAGCGGTGTAGATGTAGAAATCAAAGTTTGATAAAACAATGTATTTATACATTTTGCTATGATAAAAATCCTTTCCTAAGAAATTGGGAAAGGATTTTCTTTATTTGAAATACTTTTGATATTATTGCAGAATAAATTTTAGTATGGGCAATCAAATTAGTAACAATAAAATCAGACAGATAATCCTATTGGGGATGATTTTCGGATTTTTGTTTTTGATAGGATTTAATTTAAGTAATTTTCTGCCATCATTTCTGGGCGCGATTACGCTTTATGTCATTTTCCGCGATTATTATTTTAATCTTACGGAAGTGAGAAAATGGAAACCTTGGCTGGCGATTGGTTTCTTGATGCTGCTTTCCCTTTTGGTCATCATTGTTCCGATTTATTATATAGTGGAGACTTTGGTAGTAAAACTGGCGAATTCCCGCGACTATATAGAGGTTGGCATAGAGCATATCAATAAAATCCACGAATATATAAAGGATAAAACAGGTTATGATATCATCCAATCCATTGATTTAAGGAAAGTAGGAGAATGGGTGACGGTTTATACCTCATCCTTGTTGAATACGACAGTGGACATCCTTACTACGGTCGTTACGGCGTATTTCATTTTGTATTTTATGCTGGTGAATTCGCGGGCAATGGAAAGGGCTTTGGAGAAAGCTGTTCCACTGAAAAAATCTAATATCAATAAGATAGGCGAGCGTTTCCGAAAACTTATCATTGCCAATGTGGTGGGAATTCCTGTGGTGGCCATTGGGCAGGGACTTACGGTTTTGATAGGGTATCTCATTTTTGGGGTTTCTAGTCCGTTTTTCTTATTTATTTTAACGGCTATGGCATCGCTTATTCCTATTGTGGGAGGGGCGATTGTCTATGTTCCTGTGTCACTTATGCTGCTGGCGAACCAAAATCCAGTGGGAGCGGCGGGAGTTCTATTTTTCGGTTTTCTTTCCGCTGGAGTGGATAACATTCTGAGATTCACATTTTTAAAAAGAATAGAAAACATTCACCCGCTGAATTCTGTATTTGGGATTATTTTAGGGCTGAAGGTTTTTGGTTTTATTGGGTTGATTTTTGGGCCGATATTGATTTCTATTACTATACTGCTGATTCAGGTTTATCATGATGAATTTTCTGAAAATGATAAAAAAGAGGAAAACAGCACGGATGAAGCTGAAGAAATTTTTGAAAATATATCTTCGGGAAAGCCCTAAAATAGGTGTTTTTGAAAAATTAACATTTTAGGATGTAAAAATTTGATGATTTGTTAATTTTAGTTAAAAAATTAACCGTAAATTTGCGATATTTAAAATTTAGAAAACCAAAAAATTTTATGAAGACAAACTTTTTAAGGAGATCTGCGATAGCAGCATTGACTTTAACAACGGCAAGTTTTTATTTTGCACAAGAGGAAAAACAAGGTTCAGAAAAGAACATTGATGAAGTAGTTCTTGTGGGGGTAGCAGACATTGCAAAAGACAGAAAGACACCAGTAGCTGTATCTACTGTGAAATCTGCTCAAATCATTGAGAGATTAGGAAATCAGGAATTGACAGAAGTTCTTAACACTACACCATCTGTGTATGCGACTAAATCTGGTGGTGGTTTCGGAGATGGAGGAATCACAATGCGTGGTTTCGAATCTAGAAACATCGCTGTGATGGTAAATGGTATGCCAGTGAACGATATGGAAGGCGGTGCTGTGTATTTTTCTAACTGGACAGGTCTTTCTGATGTTACAAGTACCATTCAGGTTCAGAGAGGTTTAGGTTCATCTAAATTAGCAATTGCTTCTGTAGGGGGAACTATGAACTTCATTACGCGTGCGGCAGACATGAAAAAAGGAGGTGTTGTAAGAATAGGAGTTGCAAATAATGACTATCACAAGGCTTCTTTCTCATATAATACAGGAAAAACTGAAAACGGCTGGTCTACCTCTTTCTTAATGAGTAGAACAGCTGGTTCTTATTATGTACAAAACACTGATTTCGAATCTTATGCATACTATTTTGCTTTAGGATTTGAGCCAAATAAAAAACATAACTTCCAGTTTACTATAACATCTTCTCCTCAGTGGCATGATCAAAGAAGTTTTACAAGCAAAATACAAGATTATATAGACTATAATCCAGATCATGATGGAAACCCATACAGACAGTATAACCCAGATTTTGGATACTATACAGATGCGGCAGGAAGAAGAAGAGCGCTATCTAACAAATCTAACTTCTACGCAAAACCAGTAATGATGTTCAACTGGGATTGGAATATTACTCCAAAATCTAAATTGAGCACTGTACTATATGCTTCTAATGGTAGAGGTGGTGGAACAGGTGATTTAGGTGATTTAGGAGGAGTAAGAGGTCAAAATGTTACAGCTTACAGAGATGCTGATGGTCATATAAACTATGATGCTATCTTCGCAGCGAATGCAGCAATAGATGCTAATACAGCAGGAGCGAAACACACTCTTGTAAGAAGAGCATCTATGAACTCACACAACTGGTATGGTATTTTAGCAAATTTCCAACACAAAATAAATGATAACTGGAAATTCTCTATAGGAACAGACGATAGATACTACTATGGATACCACTACCAAACGCTTACTCACTTATACGGAGCTAATGGTTATAAAGATAATTCAAATAAAAACATTCCTGCGAAAGTAGTTTCAAGAGTACACGATTACAAAAACCTTCCGTGGAATCCTTTTGGAGGAAAAACATTAGGACAAGAGGAGCACATAGGATATAGCAATGACGGAGAAGTACTATGGTATAGTGGTTTTGGACAGGTAGAGTTTACTAAAAATAATTTCTCTGCTTTCATACAAGGATCTGTTTCTAATCAAGCTTACAGAAGAATTGATAACTTTGTTAAAGAAGATGGAACCACAAAACAACAAGGACAATTTGTTGATACAAAAACAAGCTTCAAAAACCTTATAGGATATAATGTAAAAGGGGGAGCTAACTATAACATTAATGAAAACCATAATGTTTTCGCGAATGTAGGTTTCTATAGCAAGCAGCCGTTTATGTCAGCGGTATATCCGAATAACCAACAGGTATTGAATCCTAACTTGACAAACGAGAAAATATTCTCTGCAGAGGTAGGATATGGTTTCAGATCTCCTAAATTCAACGCTAACCTTAACCTATACAGAACTGAATGGAGAGATAGATCAGCGAGAATTCCAAATCAAACATTTGTAACTGCATCAGGTAATGTTAGAGGATATTCAGAAATCAATGGTATCACTCAGGTTCACATGGGGGTAGAAGTAGACGCTACATATAAACCAGTGAAATTCTTAGAATTACAAGGTATGTTCTCTTATGGAGACTACAGATATAAAGGAAATGCTACAGGAGCTGATTTCGATGAAAGTAATAATCCTGTTACAACAACAACAGGAAACACTACATTATACTTAGATCAAGTAAAAGTAGGAGGAAGCGGAAACAGCAGTATTCCACAGCTTACAGCTTCTTTAGGAGCGACTATCAAGCCGATAAGTGATTTGAGCATCTATGGAACTTGGAGATTCGTTGGAAATCTTTATTCAGCAGTTAATACAAATGATTACAAAACTGTTGCAAGACAAGAACAAGGAGCTCTTAGATTGCCAGATTACAATCTTTTAGATTTGGGAGTTTCATATAAACTAAGATTAAGAGAGCGTTCTCAGTACTTTACTTTCGGAGCGAATGTTTATAATGTAATAGATACTTACTACATTTCTGATGCTTCTACAAGTATCCATGCTACTGGTGCAAGTACTACATACAAAGGAATCGATACAAAAAACAGAGTATTCTTTGGTGCAGGAAGAACTTGGGCTGCTAGTGTAGCATTCAACTTCTAGTAAAAACCAAGAAGATAATAAATGGAAATCCTAACTTTAATTAGTTAGGATTTTTTTATATTTGCGTTTATAATTTAGAATAGAAATGGAGGATTTATTTAATAGTGTATATAGCACACACAAGGGGATTTCTTTTTCCACAGTAATAGTTTTTGGGGCTTTTATTTTTCTATTATTACAGGTGCATCTTAGTTATAAAGGTGCAATTTCAGAAGTTTTGAGAAAAACAGCCTTTTTTTCGATGATGTTATTATATATACAAGGAATTTTGGGTGTTTTTTTAGGAATTTATTCACCAGAGTTCTCAGAGGCTTCGGGATTTTCTTCGTTTTTTAAGCTTTTTGAATATGGAATAATTATTTTGATCTGTGCCGGAATGATAACATATGTATACACATACCTAAAAAAGCATCAAAAACTAAACCTAAAAATAGTAATCATCGCATTGGTAGCGGCGTTACTTTTTGAGTATGCCTATCCTTGGAGACTTATTTTTGGTTAATTAAAATTTGAATTTACTCATATGAAAATTGCGGTAGTAGGTGCTACAGGAATGGTAGGACAAATCATGCTGAAAGTTTTGGAAGAAAGAAATTTCCCTGTGAAGGAAATTATCCCAGTGGCTTCGGAAAAATCTGTTGGAAAAAAAATTAGTTTTAAAGGCAAGGAATATTCGGTAGTGTCCATGCAGGATGCCATCAATATGAAGCCAGAGATAGCGCTGTTTTCGGCTGGTGGAGGAACCTCTCTGGAGTTTGCGCCTAAATTTGCAGAAGCAGGAACTACGGTGATTGATAATTCTTCGGCTTGGAGAATGGATGTTACCAAAAAACTGGTCGTACCAGAGATAAATGCTGATGTTCTGACTCAAGAAGATAAAATCATCGCAAATCCTAACTGCTCTACGATTCAGCTGGTAATGATTCTAAATCCACTACACAGAAAATACGGGCTGAAAAGAGTAGTAGTATCTACATATCAGTCAGTTACGGGAACAGGTAAGGCGGCAGTAGACCAGCTCAACCAAGAAATAAAAGGTGAAGAAGGCGAGAAAGTTTATCCTTATCAGATTTTCAAAAATGCACTTCCGCACTGTGATGTTTTCGCAGATGATGATTATACAAAAGAGGAACTAAAACTAATGACCGAGCCTAAAAAGATTTTGGGAGACAGTGGTTTTGAAATCACAGCGACGGCAGTTCGTGTGCCTGTTCAGGGCGGGCATTCTGAGAGTGTGAATATTGAGTTTAATGAAGACTTTGATATAGAGGAGGTTAAGCAGATTCTTTCAAACATGCCAGGCGTTATCGTGGAGGATGATGTAGCCAATAAAAAATACCCTATGCCGTTCTATTCCGAAGGGAAAGATGAGGTTTTTGTAGGGAGAATAAGAAGGGATAATTCCCAGCCAAAAACGCTCAACTGTTGGATAGTGGCGGATAATCTAAGAAAAGGAGCAGCTACGAACGCTGTCCAAATCGCAGAATATTTGGTCAAAAATCAGTTGGTATAATTTTGGTATAACACCGTACACATAGTACGGAAAAATGAAAATAAACTTTATTCAGAAATTTTTGATGATTTGCTCTGGTGCGAATCTTCACATTTTAAAGAAAACTCCTTCCGAGTGGAATAAATATTCCGGCATCGGAGGGATTGTTTTATTCACAGGTTTTTTTGCGGGAATCTCCGCAGGGTACGCCACCTATACCATTTTTGATGATTTTCACGCAGCACTGGCAGCGGGATTTATCTGGGGACTGATGATTTTTAATCTAGACAGATACATTGTGTCCTCTATCAAGAAAACGGTTTCTTGGAAAAACCAACTTCTACTGACGCTTCCTCGTTTGGTTTTAGCGATGTTTTTGGGAATTGTTATTTCAAAACCATTGGAATTAAAGATTTTTGAAAAAGAAATCAATAAACAGCTAAACACCATTATCCAAAGGAATAAAACCGAACTTCAGGAACAGATGAATAGCAGGATTTTACAGCAGTCAGGGCCTTTTGCAAAAGAAAAAGAACAAATCCAAAGTCAAATAGAAACCTACCAAAAAGCCTATGATTCTGCAGTGGTGGATTTGGAAAGAGAGGTTCTGGGCAAAGAAACAGGACTTACGAGCGGGAAGGCTGGTTTTGGGCCAAATGCAAAGCGAAAAACCGAAATCCGTGACAACAAGAAAAAAGAGCTGGAAGCCTACCAAAAGCATATGGAACCACGGCTGAAATATCTGGATGAGGAAATCTCTAAAATCTATACCAACCTACAAACGGAGCAGAAAAACAGCGAGGATTCGGAAAATAGGTTCAATGGTTTCGCGGCGAGGCTTCAGGCGCTGGATGAATTAGGTGCAAATCCCATCATGGCTGTGGCGGCGATGTTCATTATGGGACTTTTTATTTGTTTAGAAATTTCGCCTGTTTTGGTTAAATTGATTTCTACCGCAGGGCCTTACGATTACCTTTTAGAAAAAACCGAAACCGAAACAAAGCTCTATGCGAAAGAAAAAATAGAAAAAGGAACCATCTCTACGGATTTTAGAATAGAAAAATTTAAAAAAGATTTGGATAATTTATAGAAAAAAATCAAGGCTTATAAAAATGAGCCTTGATTTATTTTATAAGATTTTTTCTGTAATAAAACAGCGGAACTATCAGTAAAACAGGCAGAGGTTGAATCACAAATCTTCTGATGTAAAACGAAAACAAATTCCCAAAACTAAATTCCGTATAAACAGAATATAGATAAATAGGGAAGAAAAGAATGAAAGATAAAGTGATTAAAACCATCGCTTGGAAAGTCCATTTTTTATTTAAAAACAAGAAATGAATAATTCCCAAAGAAAAAATAAGATTTAATAAAAACCTGAAAATATGGCTGCCGATGAGCCTTCTCCACTCAAACTGAGGGAATGCAGGATTGCCAGTATTCGCAAAATAATCTAAAAAAGGGTCATAGAATAGAACTTTTTCCAGATATCTCACTCCGATAAGCCCTGCCACACAAAGCACGGCACCAATCCAGTTCCAATGTTTCATCGTTTAACAAAAAATTTAATCCAGATAATCCAAAGAAAAACCACACCACCATAGATAATGGCAGGAAAGGCATAATCATGAGCAATCTTAAAATGCTCTGGTGAAAGCTCCATATAGACAATGTTAATAAGAGCGATTCTCGTAACATTCACTACATAAAGGAAAACCAGTCCCAAAGCGGCGAACCAAAAAGTCTGTAATCCTTTATAAAAAGTAAAAATAAAGGCCAGATATAGAATCATGATAGAAACAGCATTACAGCCCTCAATCATCGTGGTAGCCCATATGTTATTGATATAGAAATATAAACCGCTCTTTTCGGTGGATTCTATCAGTTGGGTATTGTAGCCCATTTTATTCATGCAGAAAGTAGACTGCTCTGCTATAACTCTGGTCAAAGGGTCTGCGGCGGCATCAGAGTATAGATTTAGATAAAACTGATAAAGTAAAATCAATCCCAGATAAGTCGCCAAAAACCTTAATAACAGAATAAGAATAGGCTTTAGGTCATCAAACATTATGATAATTTTGGGCAAAAGTAAACAAAAAAATAGGAAAAATTTAATGAAAAACTATATATTTGCTTTTGCAATTTAATTGACACTAAAAATATGTTTAAATCATTTCTTCACTGGAAAGTCTGGGTAAATATTTTGATTACCTTGGGGATATTTTTTAGCTTGGTTTGGGGAACATTCAGATGGCTGGATACCCATACCAATCACGGAAAAGAAGTACCCGTTCCGAATGTAGTAAATATGTCTGTCCAAGAGGCCGTAAAAGAATTAGAAAACATGGGGCTGGATGTGGAAGTGGATAGTTTTAAATACGACCCTAAATATAAGCCTTTTCAGGTGTTACAAATTTATCCTGCCGCAGGTTCTCGTGTGAAAGAGGGCAGGACTGTTATCCTGAGAATCAATCCAAAAACTTGGGCAAAAGTGGAAGTTCCTAATCTTTTAGAAAAATATAAAGGATTGGCATTTAGTAGGTTAGAGCTTGTAGGACTAAAAGTGGGCGATACCATTTATGAGCCAAGTATCCAGAAAGATGCCGTTCTGAAAATGATATATAAAGGGCAGGAACTAAAACCAGGAACTCTCTTGCCGAAGTTTTCTGTAATAGATTTGATTATAGGTTCTGGACCGCTTAGAGATATTGCCGTTCCAAATGTAGTAGGACTTACGGTGAAAGAAGCCCGCGAAGTGATTATGGCTAATAATTTTGAATTTGGTATCGCAGAATACGAAAGTGGAGTAAAAGACGAAAATGATATAGTCTACTACCAAGATCCTGCAGTGGGTAGCCTTAGAGATCAAGGGATGCAGATAGATGTCTGGGCAAGTAAGAAAACGCCTGCCGAAATGGTCGATAAAGCAAGAGAGCTGGATAAAATATATGGACTTCCGAAGGATGAACCAAGTGAACCAGCGAAGGAAACCAGACAGGCTAATACACCAATGGAATATCCTTCTTCTACAAAGCAAAACATAAAAGTAGAATCTTCTCCTGCTAAACCAGTAGAAACGAAAAAACCTGAGGAGAAAAAAGATACTAAAAAAACAGAGGAAAAACCTAAAGAAAATACTACTAAACCAGCCGAAAAACCAAAACCTAAAAAAGTAGTAGTAGAGTAGAGAAAATAAGATGATAGAAGAAAATGAAGATTTTATAGAAGATGAGGTTCTCAATGAATCTTTGGAGGAAGGGAGTGATCTGTATGAGCATCTCAACATCGTTGTAGATAAGAATCAGGAACCTCTCAGGATAGACAAATTTTTGTTGATTTTTAGACAAAATTCCTCCCGAAATAAAATTTCTCAGACCTGCCGTGCTGGTAATGTGGTTGTAAATGGAGTTCCTGTAAAACAGAACTATAGAGTAAAGCCTAACGACCATATTTCGGTTCTTCTCGCTCATCCTCCTCGCGAAAATGTTATCATTCCTCAGGATATTCCTATCAATATTGTTTATGAAGATGATGATGTATTGGTAGTGGATAAGGAAGCGGGAATGGTTGTCCACCCTGGTTTTGGAAACTGGGATAAAACACTCGTTAATGCCGTGGCCTATCATTTTGAAAAAAATGGTTTGAAAACGGATTTAGACCGTGTGGGACTGGTTCATAGGATTGATAAAGATACCTCTGGGCTTCTTGTCATTGCTAAAAATGAATATGCGATGAGTTTCCTTGCGAAACAGTTTTTTGAACGAAAAACCAAACGACTCTACTGGGCTTTTGTTTGGGGGAATTTAGAAAATGATGAGGGAACTATTCGCGGACATATAGGGCGCCACGAAAAAAATAGAATGCAGATGGCTGTCTATGAAGATGGAAGCGTCGGCAAACATGCTGTGACTCATTATAAAGTTTTAGAGCGTTTCCGATATATGACTTGGGTAGAATGTAAGCTGGAAACAGGACGAACCCACCAGATAAGGGCTCATTTCCGCCACATAGGACACACTCTTTTCAATGATGAAAGATATGAAGGACATATTCCTTTAAGAGGGCAAAATCTCCCAAAATACAAGCAGTTTATCCAAAATGTCTTTGAAATATTACCAAGACATGCTCTCCATGCTCATACTTTAGGCTTTATACATCCTACTACAAAACAGGAAATGTATTTCGAAAGTCCGATGCCAAAGGACATGCAGGAAGCTGCTGAAAAATGGAGAAATTATTTAGCTTCGAATTAAAAATAAAATATTTAGTTTATTGAAAAAGAAAAGAGAGAGAAATTTTTGGTCTCTCTCTTCTTTGATTTATGCTTTTTGTCCATTTACAAATACTTCGCCTTCTGCGGTATAAACTGTGATGTTTTGTTTCCCATCAGGTGTCTCTCCTGTTACTCCCAGCAGGGCAGGAATCAGGGCATCAGGCGTTACAGAGAACTCGTCTATTCCCGCATCTACCAGCCATTTTGCGAACTCTGGATTGGTAGAAGGAAGGTTACCACAGAGACCTAAATGAAACTCTGGTTTCGTAGTATTTCTTTCTTGGATAAGGTTTTCTATTCTAGATTGTAGATGTTGTATATGCCAAGGAAGAATATCTCCTCCTGAGCGGTCTAATCCAAATTCTAGTTGTAAAAGGTCATTAGACCCTATCTGACCGCCATCAGACACTTTGAAAAACTCTGTCGCGCGAGAAATATTCACAGGAAGCTCGAACATCATTTGAAGAGGAATATTGATACCGCTTTCTTTTACTAATCTAGCGACTTCTTTCATTTCATCAGGCGTTCTCACAAAAGGAACTTCTATGTGGATATTGGTATATCCCATATCATTTATCACATACGCCAAAGCTTTTAGGTCTATGGCAAGGAATGCTTTTTGATATGCACCTAAATATTTTCCTGCACCTCTGTCTCCCAGCATTGGGTTTTCTTCCACTAGCTCATAGGCTCTACCACCTAATAAATCTGCGTGTTCATTGGTTTTAAAGTCAGGAAGACGAACGACCATAGGCTCATTGATATCATCAGTATAGTATGGCGAAACGATTCCAGCAATTTCCCTTGCGAGGGCTTTTACATACCAATCCACAGGAGAAAGCTCACCAGCTTCAGTTCGGATAAATTCAGCTACGCTTTCGGCTGTTTTTACTGCTTCTTCTTTTGTCATTCTTCCCTGACCTACCAATTGCAAAAAGTCACTCTCCAAAGTAGAATAATTCATCACCGCCATAGGATGCACTCTAAGTTTTGCTGCTAGCATTTCCCAGCGAACAAGTCCAGAACCTCTACCAATATTGAGAGAAGGGAAATAAGAGCGCATACATACAGACCTTGCTGTACTTGCATCGGATACTATCAGACGGATAGGAATAGGAGAAGGTTTTAGCCCTTCTAATTGAGTTTCTGTTACAGAATACTGGTGGCGACCTTCATAGAATGCAGGAGTGTCTCCTACACCATAGTAAGTGATTAGGCTGCCATCTTTTAGGAATTCAGGCGCGCCCTTTACGGATACAGCACACGGCAGGCCATGTTCTTTACACCAGATAGGAGTGTGGTCGTTTTTCCCTCCACGAGTAGTGATGCAGGCTACGGTCTGCTCCATAGAAGGCTCCATCCAAGGGTAAGTCATCGCAGTTACGAGGATTACTCCTATTTTGTCGCCGTATTTATCTGTGATTTGTTTTTTCTTTTCGTTAAATTTCTTCTCAAAATCTCTTTTGAACTCAGCTCCTTCACCAAAGAGTGAGATTACAACTCCGTGCGTGATACTTGGAATACCCGCATTGATCCCTTTTGATTTTAGAAGTAGTGCTTTTCCTAGAGTGGCGTTTTCTTGTCCATCTTCATTCAGCCCATCGAGAGTGAATTTTCTATGTACAGGCTCGTGTTTTAGAGTGGTAATCGCTCTCTGCTGAGTGATGATGATGGTATTTGTCTTAAAGTTAATAGCCGCCTCCAAATCACTTTCCACACTTTCCGCATCCAACTCTCTGAATAGGTCGCCGAGAAGCATTCCTATCGTAGATAGAGTAGAAGCGGTTTCATCAGACATACATTTTTTTGCAGAGTTTTCAGGAGTGTTTTTGTGCCATTCTCCATCGAAATACTCTTGTTTTTCACCAAGTTTAAAGTCTATTAATCCATCTTTTTTTAGTCTTAAAGGTCTTTTTGCAAAAATCCAAGAATCGCTGGAAACTCTACCAGAAACCACAGCTTCGCCAAGTCCATAAGTAAAGTTAATTTCTACAAAGCCAGGGTGATTGCTCTGTGTGTCAGCCGTGAAAATAGTTCCCGCCACATCTATGCTCGGCTGCATATCCTGCACCATTACAGCAAATGAAAGAGAGGCTAAATCCTCGCCGAAAGCATGTGGAGCCGAAAACTGATAGTGCAGTGCACCACGATTAAAACGAGAAACGAAACAAGCTTTGATAGCATTGAGAACTTCCTCAAAACCAAACTGGCGTAGTTTAGTAGAATATTTTCCACTTCCGCTGAATTCTCCTCCATCTTCGGAAGGCGCTGTGGAGCGGACTGCCCTAGGGACATTAGGATTTTTTTTGTTCAGCCATTCGAAAGCGACACGCACCGCTTCCACAAATTCCGTAGAAAATTCTACTTTTCTGATGAGGTCTTGGCAGTTTTTCTCCGCAGTGGAAAAACTCTCGTTATTTTGTAAATCTAATATGTTTCTATCTAAAAATTTTCTCAGCTCAGGAAGAAGAGGAGCGATGAACAACTGATATGCATAATCTGTTACCGCGAACTGATTTTCAGCAATTACATGAAGAGGTTGATTTTTCAAAGAATTGATAATTTCCTGTGCTTTTGGAGACATGTAGCTGTCCAGTCCATTTAGTTTTCGGAAAATATCGGCTTGTTTTGCGGATTTCCCACCGACCCAGTCTTTATTCAAAATACCAGCGTTATAGGTAGATACTATCCAAGGCTTTTCAGCAGTTCCTCCTGCCCATAGTAGATTTCCCTCGCTGTCAAATTTACATGCAGTATGCATTTGTTCTTTATTCATTTCAGATAAATTTAGGTTAAATTATGATTTAATTCATTTATTACGAGAATGTTATATTATCCCAAATTTACATTAAAAAAAGCACATAAAACTGTTTTTTTATTGCAAATAAAGGCGTACCTTTGAGGTCCGCTTTTATGAAATGTATTCTCCCACTGTGGGAGTTTTTTCTTTATGCTTTATATTCATATTCCTTTTTGCAAACAGAAGTGCAGCTATTGTAATTTTCATTTTTCTACTTCTTTGAAATTGAAAAATGAGATGCTTTTTGCCATTAAAAACGAATTGTCATTAAGAAATAATGAACTGAAAAACAAGGCTTTAGAAACCTTGTATTTCGGAGGAGGGACGCCATCTATTTTGGAAGTTGATGAAATTAAAATGCTGATGGATGAAATCCTGAAACATTTTGATTTTTCAAAGGATATAGAAATCACCTTGGAGGCAAATCCAGATGATTTAGACCAAAAATTTTTGAAGGGAATTGCAGAAATTGGGATTAATCGGCTTTCCATAGGAATCCAGAGTTTTTATGATGAAGATTTGAAACTGATGAATCGTGCGCACAGTTCCTCACAAGCAGAATCTTCGGTAAAAAGAGCGCAAGATGCAGGTATTCAGAATATTAGTATAGATTTAATTTACGGAGCGCCTACATCTAATTTTGAGATTTGGAAACAGAATTTGGATAAAGCCATAGAACTGGAAGTTCCGCATATTTCTTCTTATGCGCTGACCATAGAGCCAAGAACGGCTCTTGAAAACTGGATAACCAAAGGAAAAATAAACCCTCCGAAAGAAAATACACAAAATGAGGAATTCTACTATATGGTAGATTTTTTGAAAGATAACGGTTTTGACCATTACGAAATATCAAATTTCGGGAAGTCAGATTTTTATTCTAAACACAATACTTCTTACTGGAAATATAAGCCCTATTTAGGAATCGGGCCTTCGGCACACTCTTACGATGGAGAGCAGATCCGAGCGTGGAACATTGCAAACAATTCATTATACATCAAAAACCTTTTAGAAGGAAAACTACCAATAGAAAAAGAAATATTGTCCGAAAAAGATAAATATAACGAAATACTGATGATAGGCCTTCGCACGAGCTGGGGAGTAGATTTAACAAGAATAAAAAATGACTTTTCCGATGAAATTATTCAAAAATTCAATGCAGATATTCAGCCTAAAATACAGCAGGGAATTCTCCTCATAGAAAACAATCATCTCAAAATCCCTGAGAAGCATTGGTTCTTTGCGGATGGCATAGCATCAGATTTATTTTTAATATGATTTTAAAATATTCTTAAAATAAAAAGACTCCCAAATTTGGGAGTCTTTATTTATGATTAAACTTAATTATTTTTTAAGTTCATCTGGTCCTAAGATGTAATCATCAATAACATCTTCTTGTCTGAATTTAGGTTTTTTAACCAAGAATGCAAGAACTAATGAAATTGCGATCAATCCGATAGCTGCGTGGTAAGCGAAGAAATAAGATTCTTGAGGGTTACCAGCTGCTAGAGCTAACTTTTTAGAGTAAGCAGCGATTTGCGGACCAATGATTAGAGATGCTCCCCAACCTGTATAAACTACACCATAGTTAGCACCGTAAGCTTTAAGACCGAAGTAGTCAGCTACAAGAGATGGTGTTGTACTCATTACAGAACCGTAAACTACGCAAGTAAGGATAACTCCTAATACGATGGCTACTGGAGAAGTATATGTGTGGAAGAAGAACATGTTAATCGCTTGGATAGTGTGGATTACATAATATACATTCTTTCTACCAATGATATCAGAAATCATACCTCCTAGTGCACGACCTGAAGCATTAGAGATAGAAGTTACAGGAACCATTACCCCAAGTAGAGATGTAGCAAGTTCAAAGTTTTCAGGTGTAATCAATCCTGATTCTACACCAGATGTCAATCCAGACTGTACTCTCATGATGTCAGAAGAGTTAGAAATTACCATCGCACCAGCAGAACAGTATAGAGCATAGATAGAGAACAATGCCCAAGCTTGCCAAGTTTTAGACATAGCTGCAGTTCCGATAGAAGCAGTTTTCTTAGCATTTTCTTTTACTGGTTTGTTTGCATCAACTTCTACTTCAGGCACTTCATATCCTGCAGGAGGATTCACTACATTCAATGCAGCAGGAACACCCATAGCAAGGATAGCACATCCTAATACTCTTAATGTATTTTCTAATGACAAACGAGGGAAAGAATCAATAGTCCAAACGAAAGCTTGCCCTTTTAAGAATAATGTTTCCAATGGTCCTAACCAAAGAGCACCAAGACCAAACCCTGCTACTACAAGACCGTTGATCATCCCTTTTTTAGATGGGTGGAACCACTTCATCGCAGCCGCACGAGGACATGCATACACGAAACCAATACCATTACCTACTATTAAAGAGAAGATAGTGATAAATACTATAGGAGATTGAGTGAAGAAACTACAAAGGATAGTCCCTAAACCTGTCATCAATACTCCAATTAAGATAACCTTAGTAGGACCAACCTTGTCCTGCCAAGCACCTGCTGCTACTACGATAAAAGCAGAAAAGAATCCACCAATACCATAAGGCAAAGCTAAATCTGACTGTGACCATGAAGAATACATTCTTTCTGCAGCCTCAACGTTTTTGTCTTGAATACCTTGCAAGTTAGTGTACTCCAAAGCATCTTTCAAGTTACTCCAAGAGTATAATATCCCAACAGAGAAGTTGGAGATAATACCAGCTATGAGGACTCTCGTAGCTTTCTTTTTTGCTGTTTGTAAATCCATTGTGTATAATTATTTAAATGTTATTTTTAAAGTTTATAATTATTTTGAGATGATTTGATTTATTCAATCGGGGTGCAATTTAATACTATTTTTTTAATTGGCACTATTTTTTGTTAATAAAAATATAAAACTCATCATTACCCAGCATCATACATATCTTTACTACTACAAAGTTACTAAACCTTTTTGAAAATCGGGGGCAAAAATAAAATAATAAATCCTTATTTAAAAGATGATATAAATCATGCTTTGTTTTTCTGGCTTCCTAAAAGCGTGATTTTTTGGTGATTAAGGAGATGTTTGAAAAACATAATTGAGCGTTTGATTTTATAAAATGTTAAAAAATCATAAATAAATATACAAATTAAGCGTTTATATGATAAACGGCTAATTTTGATAAGGTTATATACCTTAATATATATCTGTATAAAAGAATAAAAAATAGAAAATATGATAAATATTAGTTTTTTTGTTAAAAAAAATATAAAATAATATTATATCTTTGCAATGTGAAATAATATCACGAAAGAAAATCTTTAAATTATAATAATTACAATTATGAAAAAACAGATCATGGCGCTACTTGCTTTGGCAGTAGCACAAGTAGGGTTAGCACAAGAAGAAACAAGTGCTACACTTTATGGTTATGCAAAAGGAGAATTCGCGTTTGACTCTCGTCAAGTAGTTGCAGCTAGAGAAGGTAACTTTATCGATTTAGCATCTCCAAATGTAACAGGAAACAATGTTGCTAATTTCAACGGATGGGGAATCGAATCAAGATTAGGTGTAAAAGTGGCAGGTCCTGATTTCTTCGGAATGAAATCTGAGGCTTTGATCGAAGGTCACTTCTTTGGTAATAATGGGCAAACTAACAACTTCGGGTTGAGACATGCTTATGTGAAATTATCTAGTGATAGAGTAGAATGGTTAGTAGGTCAGTTCTGGCACCCAATGTTCGTAACGAATGTGTCTCCAGGAACTTACAACTTCAACGCAGGAAGCCCATTCCAGCCGTTCAACCGTTCTCCTCAGATCAGATTCTCTACTAAAGGTAACGCAAGATTTACCCTTGCTGCTATCACGGAGAGAGACTTTACATCTGTAGTATATGGAGGAGGTAATGCTGCTAAATCTGGACTTCCAGCATTCCACGCACAGTTACAATTCGGTAGCGATGATAAATTCGTAGGAGGTTTCGGTGCTAATGTAAAGTTTACTAGAAATGGGGGAGCTGCTGCTAAAACAGCTCATGGTAAGACTCTTTCTGCATTCAATTTCTTAGCATATGCAAAAGCTCAGTTTACTGAAAACTTCGCTTGGAAAGTTTATGGTAACTATGGACAAAACCCATCAGAATTACTACAATTGGGAGGGGTTGCATATTATGCTGCAAATGATGATTTGAAAAACAGCAATGTATTATCTCTTTGGACAGAATTTGCGGGTAAATTCTCTGAATCTTTTGAGTGGGGTATCTTCGGAGGTTATTCTAAAGATTTTGGATTTAACGCAAATAATTTTGGAGTTAATCATATACCTTACTATTTGGATAGTAATGGGAATCCAGTTGCTACTATTGCATATGCTGGAAGCACTGGATATATTCCAGCAAGCACATGGAGAATTTCTCCAAGAATGGGATGGAAGTCTGGTAACACTAAGTTAGGTCTTGAGTTTGACTATACTTCTACTACTTATGGTCAATTTGATAACAAAGGGAAAATTAAGAATTTACCAAAAAATGCTACAGGAGATAACCTTCGTGTATCATTGTCATTGACTCAAACATTCTAAGATAAATAAAATATTTTGAGATGATAGAAGAGCCACTCTATGAGTGGCTCTTTTATTTTGGATTAACATATCGTTTTTACATTTCGCAGGCTTTCCATATCGCATCATTCTGCGGAACGGGAGCGGTTATTTTTATAAGTTCTTTGCTCACAGGATGGATGAATTCCAGCATTCTGGCGTGCAGGCTGATTCCGCCGTCTGGATTGGAGCGTGGAGCGCCGTACTTCAGGTCGCCTTTTATAGGTATGCCTATTTTAGAGAGCTGTGCCCGTATTTGGTGGTGTCTCCCTGTCTGCAAATCCACTTCCAGCAGCATATAATTATCCAATGTTTTGATGATATTATAGCTGAGAATGGCTTTTTTTGCTCCTTCTGTCTCGTGAGAGTAGATAATGGCTTTGTTATTTTTCTCGTTTTTCTTGAGATAGTGAGTTAGGGTCTGGCTTTGTGGAATCATCTCTTTGGGAACCACAGCCCAGTAAGTTTTTTTTATTTCTCGGTTTTTTACCATTTGGGTCAGGCGGGAGAGCGCTTTGGAGGTTTTAGCATAAATTACCAGCCCAGAGGTTGGTCGGTCTATCCTATGAACAAGGCCGAGATAGACATTCCCAGGCTTTTGGTCGCGTTCTTTTATGAAATCTTTCAGCAGTTCCAGAAGGCTCTGGTCGCCTGTTTTGTCGCCCTGAACCAGCTGACCTACTTTTTTATTGATAATGATGATGTGATTGTCTTCGTAGAGAATTTGTGAATTCATATAAATGTCTGATTAGAATTTCACAAAGGTAAAGTTTTTATAGTTTTAATCAAATTTCATACCTTTACCGAAGTAATTATGATTTATGATAATTGAAAATTATATCGCAAATGATTTTCCCATATTAGGCGTAGATACTACTGCGGATGAGGCTTTGCAGACTGCTGTTGATTTTGATTTTACTCATGTTTTCGTAGAAAATGAGGGTGTATTTCAGGGTGCGATAATGAAGGAGTGCTTGGAGGAAAATCGCGAAGAAAAATTAGGAGAAATGCTTCCGTATATGGATAGGTTTTCTATTCTCTATGAAAGTACTCTTTTGGATGGGGTAAAATTATTCCATACATTTAATACCAATGTAATCCCTGTAATCAATAAAAACGAGGAATATCAGGGGTATATCGCTTGGGACAGCATCGCAGATGAATTGTCTAAATATCCGTTTTTTTC
The DNA here is from genome assembly GCA_963516675.1 of uncultured Flavobacteriaceae bacterium. Lineage (GTDB taxonomy): Bacteria > Bacteroidota > Bacteroidia > Flavobacteriales > Weeksellaceae > JABCPE02. Next base: position 25,719 of record CAUQBH010000007.1, read on the forward strand.
GGAGACAGGAGCGCTGCTTACGGTGGAAATCCCAAGAACCAATTATTCCATGGTGGAAATAGCCCAAATCGTAGAAAGTAACAACGGAAAATTCTACGGCGCACTGGTTACGGAGATGAATGAGGCTTTCGTGAGGGTGACGATGAGAATCAGTAATGAAAATCTCAGCTCCATAGATGAAACCTTTGAGCGCTACGGCTACATCATCGTGCAGAAATTCTATACCGATGAAAAGGAAGAGCTGCTGAAAAGCCGATACGAATTTATGCAAAAATACCTTGAATTCTAATGCCAAATATCGCAATATATTCACAGAAAAATGGAGATGAGATTGAGGCTTATCTTCATCAGTTTATTCTTGAACTGGAGAAAAGGGATAATGTGCAGATTTTTCTCCACGAAAAAATTTTAGAAAAGAATAGTTTATTAGGTAACTATCATATTTTCAGTGATAAAAATTCCCTCGCAAAATGTGAAATGGATTATTTCTTTTCTTTCGGTGGAGATGGCACTATTCTGAGTGCGCTTACGCTGATTCAGGATTTGGAAATCCCTGTTGTCGGCGTTAATATGGGGAGGCTCGGTTTTTTAGCAAATTTCAGCAAAGAAGAGATTTTTGATAATATTGATAAAATTTTTGCCGGTGAGACTCATATCAGCCAGCGTTCAGTGATAGAAGTGAAAACTGCCGAAAATAGGATAGATTTTCCCTATGCGCTGAATGATGTGGTGATTACCCGCCAAGAGACCACTTCTATGATTACTGTGGAAGCCGAAATCAATGGCAAGTTCCTGAGTATGTTTTGGGGAGATGGGCTTATAGTGGCTACGCCTTCGGGTTCTACGGCGTATTCGCTAAGCTGTGGAGGGCCTATTATAGAGCCAGAGAATGATAATTTTTCTCTTACGCCCATCGCTCCGCATAACCTAAATATGCGCCCTATTATCCTAAAAGACAATGTAGAAATAAAACTAAAAGTCTCCAGCAGGCTGCCGCTGTATTCATTGGGCTTGGATTCTCGGCTTTACCATATGAATGAGCAAGATGAACTTATTTTGAAAAAGGCAGATTTTAGCCTAAATCTTATTTTCCCGAAAAATGTCAGTTTCTATGAAACTTTGAGACAAAAACTCCTCTGGGGTAATGACAAAAGAAATTAAATATCAATATATTATGAAATTAGTAAACACACAATTTAGAACAGAAGAATCCCTTACTTGGGATGAAATCAAGGAGCTTATAACAACAGGAATTTATGAGGAAGATTTTATAGTTCTTTTTGATGAAAAAAGTGAAAATTATGTCCAAATGGCTGAGGATGAACAGAGTTTCGTAGTGGAAAGCAGAGTTTATGACGGAGGAAATTTCACGCATTATAGAACTTTTGTGGAAGAGCCAGAGGCAGCGATTCCTTTTTTTGAAAAGTATTTCAATGATGAAAGCATAGATTTTTCCGCGTGGGAAAATGTTACAGCTGAGTTTTTGAGTTAAAGAAAAAATATTTCTTAAATTTGCAGAATTATTAAAAGATAAAGAATGTCAGCATTTGATTGGTTCAAAAGAAAGAAACAAAATATCAGCACTCCCACAGAGGAAAAAAAAGATGTCCCAAAAGGGCTTTGGCATCAGACTCCCACAGGGAAAATAATAGAGAGCGACGAACTGAGAGCAAATAACTATGTTTCGCCAGAGGATGGCTTCCATGTGAGAATAGGAAGCAGGGAATATTTCGAAATTATTTTTGATGATTCTAAATTTAAGGAATTAAATGCAGATGTAGAAAGTATTGATATTCTTAAATTTAAAGATTCTAAATCCTACAAAGACAGGCTAAAAGAAGCAAAAGCCAAAACCAAACTAGTAGACTCCATCAGAAACGCACATGGAAAAGTGAATGGCGTAGAAATGGTGATTTCTTGTATGGATTTTGATTTCATCGGAGGTTCTCTTGGGTCTGTGATGGGAGAGAAAATAAGAAGGGCAATAGACTTCTGTATAGAAAAAAAACTGCCTTATATGATTATCTGTCAGTCTGGTGGAGCAAGAATGCAGGAAGCAGCTTATTCACTAATGCAGATGGCGAAAGTTCAGGCAAAATTGGCTCAGCTTTCTAACGCAGGGCTACCTTACATAGCCTACCTTACGAATCCTACATTTGGTGGAATTACGGCTTCTTTTGCTATGACTGCTGATATCATCATGGCGGAACCAGGCGCTTTGATAGGTTTTGCAGGGCCTAGAGTTATCCGTGAGACCATTGGGCGGGATTTGCCAGAAGGATTCCAGACATCAGAGTTTTTACAAGAAAAAGGTTTTGTAGATTTTATAGTAAAAAGAAAAGAAATAAAAGAAACCATTTCCAAAACTGTAAAACTATTAATGAACAAATAAAAATGATAAAATCGTAAGTCTTTTTTGATTTGCGATTTTATTTTAGAAAGAATGACAACGATTTTTAAGGCTATTCTGCAGCTTGATTTTAAGCGGCTTGTCAAATTATTAGGGTTATTGCTGAGGCATCCCCTGTTTGCTTTTCTTACTCTTGTTGCTACTATTAAAACCTTTAAAATTACAAATAAAAAGTTTCCTGAAACCCATCATAAAAACGGCAGAGGAAACGCCTTTCGCCACGCTCTTTGGTGCTGTCTGGTAATGATGTACTGTTGTAAAATTTCTTCTCCACAGAAAAGCCTGAAATGGTGTAAGCAGATTACAGATATGCATGAAGAACTCTTTGTAAATGAGCAGATTGCAAGAGCAATGGATTTGCATAATAATCAAATAGGGATGAATCTCTTCATGACCATGCTGGAGGGAATTCACCGCCAGTTTTTCGAAACGCTTTTTTTCATGGAGCCACTTTATGAAAAATCTCAAGAAGCAAAACTAATCTCCTCCATAGAAGAAATAGAGGAAGGGCGAATGGCGATAATAGAAGATGTAAACTAAGAATTTTCGTTTCTTGTAAAGAAAGAAAAACTTACATTTCCATATTTACGAGTTTCCTGTAAATCAGGGTGTTCTATCTTATAGCGGGACTGATGTTCCAGTATGAAGTATCCGTTTTCTTTTAAAAATCCTTCAGAAAGAACAAGAGAAATTAACTCTTGATATTCATTTTCAGGCAGGTCAAAAGGAGGGTCAGCAAAAACCAAATCAAAACTTTTTCCTTGATTTTGTGCTTTTTTCAGCCAGTCAAAAACATTGGCCCTTAGAATGTTGATTTGTGAACTGAAATCCAAATCTTTAGCTGTAGAATTGATAAAACCAGCATGTTTAGTGTTCATCTCTACGCTGGTAATGTCTTTGCAGCCACGAGAAGCCAACTCCAGCGAAATAGAGCCAATCCCAGCAAAAAGGTCTAAAACAGACAAACTAGACAAATCCAAACGATGCTCTAAAATACTGAAAAGAGCCTCTTTGGCAAAATCCGTAGTTGGTCTGACTTCAAAATTTTTCGGAGCGGAGATTTTTTTACCTTTCCAAACGCCTGAAATGATACGATACATACTTATGAATTAACAATGAAATGTTTTCCCTTAAAGTTTTCGTACACGATGGAGATAGCTGGAACGAATTTTTCTAACTCAGATATAAAGGTGTCATTCTCAGAGATTTCTCCATAAATGTAGAAATGAGTTTTATTGATGTCAAAACCTATTTTGCTCAGTGTGAACATGATGAAATAAAGGAAATCTATTTCCGATGTAGCATCGAGATTGTTATAAAGAACCAGTTTTCCGTTTTCTAATGCAAGAAATTCTACTTGGTTGTGATACAGATTGATATGGATTTCATTGTCCTTGTTTACATTTACAGAATCCAAAAAACGCTCTCCTGAGAAATGAAAATTAGAAATAGAACTAAGGTCTTTTATTTTTTGATAAAAGTGTTTTGGGAAAGAATAATAAAACTGAACGCCATATTTCTGGTTGATAGACTTCATCAGTTCTTCTGATTCTGTTCTTACATCTGAATTATAAGATATAATCTGCTGTCCAAGCTGATTTTCTGTGAAAACTTCTGGAGTCAGTGAGAAGTGGTTGAATGCTGAGAAAACCTTTATCTCAGCCCAAGCCTCTCTGCGAAGAATCTTGTCTAGTTCATTTTCGATAAAATTTTCTGGAGTCTCATCCGTTACGAAACGAGCTTCTTCCTCTGTAACATTGTCTGCTTCATTTATTTGCCATTGCAAACCATCTTTTGTAAATAGGAGTGAAAGGTTCTTCATAATCTGTATTTATGGGACAAATTTAGTTAATTTTTTTAAATTTTTCTTTCCCAAGTCTGAAAATAAAAATCATAGGCGTGATTTTCATCTTTTGGGTGGTGGATTTCATCTGTTTTTATCCAATTTTTTTCATCTATTTTTGGGAAAAATACATCGGCATCTGTTTGGTGGTTTACTTGGGTGATTTCCAGTCGGTCAGCCATGTCGATGGTATGGTGGTAGATTTCGCCGCCTCCGATGATGAATATATTTTCATTGATTTTTTTAGCGTGTTTGATGGCGTCTTTTAAACTCGGAACGATGAGAATCCCTTCCTCAAACCAGTCGTCTTTTCTGCTCACCACTATATTGGTGCGGTTTGGGAGAGGTTTTCCTATGCTTTCGTAGGTTTTTCTGCCCATTATGATGGGATGTCCTGAGGTGAGATTTTTGAAATGTTTCAAATCCGCAGGGAGATGCCACAGCAGCTGGTTGTCCTTTCCTAATTCGTTGTTTTTTCCGATAGCGGCGATAATGGTAATCATTTGGTTTAAAGGGTTTTTAGTTCCAATTCTATTTTGTTTCCAAAGAATTTTTTAGAAATCTTTTGGAAGTTTTTGGTCATATCCGAAACATAAAATTCATACTTCGGATTAGGATTATTTGTGTTCAGTAATTTATGTTTTTCCAAAGTAAGTTTGATGTAGTTTGCCACAATATTTGGCGAGTCTATCACTCTCACTCTGTTGCCGTAGTATTGTTTGATTTCTTCCATCAGAAGAGGATAGTGGGTGCATCCCAAAATGAGCGTGTCGATATCTTTTAATTTTTTATTAGAAAGATAATTGTAAATTACGCTGTGAGAAATGGGATGATTGATAAATCCTTCCTCTATCACAGGGACAAGGAGCGGGGTTGCCAATTCTTCCACATTGATGAATTTATTATATTTTCTGATACTTTTTCTGTAAAGTTTAGAATTTATGGTTGCTTTGGTAGCGATTACACCTATGTTTTGGTGGATTTCGTAGGCTACTTTTTCGGCAACGGGATTGATAACATCGAATACAAAAACCTTGTCATTCACCATTTTTTTTACTTCTTCCAGTGCGTTAGAAGTAGCAGTGTTACAGGCGATTACTATTGCTTTACAGTTTTGTTCCAAAAGGAATTTGGTGATTTGCAGGGAATAATCTATGATGGCTTCTTTGGATTTTTCTCCATACGGAAGATGCTTGGTATCACCGAAATAGATGAAACTCTCCTGCGGCATCACTCGTTTGATTTCTCTCGCTGTTGTCAGTCCTCCCACGCCGCTGTCAAAAATCCCAATAGGCTGATTTGCACTAAGATGTTGATATTTCAAAATTCAAATTTTTTACAAAAATAGAAATAAGGAACAAAATAAAGAAAAAAGGCAAAAGTAATTTTCTACTTCTGCCCTTTTTATTGATTTAAATTCGTGATTATCCAAGATAAGCATTGTACATCCAGACATCTTTTTCCTGCTCTGTGATGTATCCGCTCACAAGAGCGTTTGTCCCTTCATCATTTGCTTTGTCAGTTATTTCTAAAAGTTCTCTTTGTAGGTCTATCACTACTTTGAAAGAGTTTAGAATGTCTTCTACGCATTTTTTGCCGTTATGCACTTCTTTGCTCTCTTTAATCGTTGAAACTTTCAGATAGTCAGAATAGTTGTGGTTCGGCACATGACCTAATGTCAGGATTCTCTCTGCGATTTCATCTATTTTTAGAACAAGATTGTCATAAAGTTCTTCGAATTTCGGGTGAAGAACGAAAAACTGGTCTCCCTTTATATTCCAGTGAGCGCCACGAGTGTTTTGGTAAAAAACAGAATAATTTGCAAGAAGGATGTTTAGCTTCTCAGCAATGTTTTTGCAGTCTTCTTCTCTAAGACCAATAATGTTAGAATTTTTCATATTTTTAGGATTTATTTTTACAAAGTTATGAAATAAAATTCTCCTAACCGATAGTTTTGGTTTAATTTATAAACAATCTAAATAGTTTTTCTCTATCAATATTTGAGTTTTTTAAACTTAAAAAATCAATAATTTTTTGAAAGAAAACATCAATTTCGGATTAAATTCTTTTGTACATCCATGAGTTTATCATAATTTTGTAACTTTTACAAAAATCATAATATAAATATGGCACAATCACGAGCAAGACAAACCACGGAGGCGATAGAGAAAATATATGTTTCTATGCGCCATCTTTTTTATAGAGGTTCTTTCAAACCTGGTGGAAGGTCAGGACAGAATATCAGAACGCTGCTTTCTACCATCAATCCTGAAATCTACGGAACGATGAACAATCCGAACAAGATAGAATTAGACGGATTGCTCTATGTTTTGGATAGGCTACCAGAGGGAATAGAGGAGTGTGCATTTATTCATTTGACTTCGGATGAAGGTTTTCACAAAGCGAGTTTCACGCCCATAGTCCCTAAAAAACGAAGAAGAAACTGCTACCGTATAGACCAGCACCAGATGAACATAGAGGTTCTGCTGGGTCGTTCGGAGATTTATGATATCCTTACTCACCTTACTTTCCTTTATATAGAAGCAGACAAAATCAGAAATATCGGTTTTGATATGGAGGAGGGCAGACCGAGAAGAGTTTGGAAAATAATAGAAGAAGTAGCCAAAGGAGAGAAAAAATTCACAAGAACCGAAAAAGAAACAGCGATTATCCATCTTTCGGCGCTGCTGGGAAGGTCTTTTGATGAGACTTTGGAGGCGTACAAAAAATTTGGAAGCGATGACAATCCAGACCGATTGTTTAAGATTGTCTATAACCTTGGACAAGTGAGTTTCTTAGACTGGACAGAGGAAAGAGAACGCGAAATTTATTTTTCTGCGATATTACAGGAGCGTGTGGGACACCACCTTTTCGGAGAAAAATGGGCAAATACGCTTAAAGAAATTTTGGTTAAGGAAAATCTTTACCAAAGACCGCTTAACATCATCAGTGCGAATATGCACTCGGTGAAAAATATGCTTTTTGCGAACGATGCCTTGAAAAAAACTTGTAAAACAGCAATAGACTACACGCTTTACGAGGAAATCAGCAATAAAAAAGACCTTCAAGATAAGATTTTGGACTATGCTCTTTCTCAAGGGATGATTTACATCAATGATGAAAGCGGAAGTAATATAGATGTGCAAATCATTGATTTAAAGAAAACTAACCTAAAAAACACGCCTTTCGCGGAGGCTAATTTCTCTGGCGAGGATGTTTTGATAGTTTTTGATTATGCCTTTGGAGAGCAGGCTTATGAGATTATGGACGAGCTTCTGCGCCCATTCGATGTGAAAGGAGAGGAGTGCAAGCTCAATGTGAAATCCATTTCTATCATGGGTAAAGCGGGAATTCTTACAGGAGAAAAAGGCGACATCATGATTCCTACATCACATATTTTTGAGGGAACAGCGGATAATTATCCATTTGAAAATGCACTGAAATTGGATGATTTCCAAGATACAGAGCTGAAAGCCTTTGAGGGAAGTATGGTCACTGTTTTGGGAACTTCGCTTCAGAATAAGGATATTTTGTCTTATTTCATGAATACCTCGTGGAAGTCTATCGGACTAGAGATGGAAGGTGCTCATTATCAGAAAGCTATACAGGTGGCTTCTAAAATCCGTCATCATATCAATGAGAATTTATTCTTATGCTATGCTTACTATGCTTCTGATAATCCACTAGAAACAGGAAGCACGCTTTCTTCAGGAGGACTGGGGCTTACAGGAGTGAAACCCACTTATTTGATTACATTACGAATTTTAGAGAAAATTTTGAAATAAAAAATGAATACAAGAATTTTAAAAAAGATTTTCATCGCGGTATTCTTTATTCTTGGAATAGCGGAAGCATCGGCTTGGGGAGTTACGGGGCATCGCGTAGTAGCGGAAATAGCAGAAAATCACCTAACTAATAGAGCGAAAAGAAAACTGAAAAAGCTTATCGGGAAACAGAAACTTGCCTACTGGGCAAACTGGCCAGATAATGTCAGAAACTCTCCAGAGTGGAAGAATACCAGCACATGGCATTATGTAAATATTCCGCCACAGGAGTCTAAAGAGCAGTTTATAGAACAATTAAAGAATAATAATAAACCCAATATTTATACCGCAATACAAAATGTAAAGGGCATTATCGTAGATAAAAATACGCCTAATGCAGACAGGGAAATTTATTTGAGGTTTTTGGTGCATTTTCTTGGAGATATGATGCAGCCTATGCACACAGGAAGAGAAGAAGATTTGGGAGGAAACCTCATCAAAATACAGTTCTTCAAGAAAGATACTAATCTTCATTCCCTTTGGGATAGCGGTCTGATAGACAATACCAAATACAGCTATACAGAGTTTGCAAGGGTTCTGGATGTAAAATCAAAAGAAGAAATCCAAAAAATCCAAAGCGGAAGTCTGGAAGACTGGCTCTATGAAAGTCACCAAGCGGCTAACCAGCTCTATGCCAGTGTAAAACCTGGTGAAAACTACAGCTATGATTATCAAGAGCAGTATAAAGATTTGTTAGAAAGACAGCTTCTCCATGCAGGGTTGAGATTGGCTAAAATTCTAAATGAAGTTTTATAAACTAAAAAGAGCATCTTTTACAGATGCTCTTTTTTGTGGTTATTTTACGACCCAAGTCATTCCCAGCATGAAATTTCGCCCTGCCTGCGGGAAATAATAGGCGGCTCCATCATAGACATGTCCTTTGGTCATGTACATTCTATTGAGGAGGTTATTGAGGTTGAAATAAAGATTCAGTTCGTGATGTTTTAGGTTCAGTTTATAACCAGCCAAGAAATCCAAAAGATTGTAATCAGGAATTGCAAGGGTCTGTGTATTATCTAGATACTGTCCGCTGACAAATTGGTTTTGAATACCGAAATTAAAGTTTTTCAGCTGATAAGACACGCCGATATTGCTGATGAATTTCGGAGAAAGAGCAATGTCCGTAGTTCCCAAATTTTCCAGCTGCCCGCCATTTTTCACATGAAAATTAAGGTTTTTGTTTTCACTCCAAGTTGCATTAGCCAAAATTTGGATGTTTTTGATAGGTTTTAGATTAAAGCCAAATTCCACGCCTCTTCTGAAAGATTTTCCTGAATTTTCTCTGATGAAAGCGCCTGTGTTATCGATTTTACCACTGAAAACCAGTTGGTTATTATAGTGCATGTAGTAGAGGTTCGCAAAAACAGAGAAGAATTTTCCGCTTTTTTCCAGCCCTAGCTCAAAGTCGTGGAGTGTTTCGTGCTGGATATCATTTTTAGAAATAATGTCCTTTCGGCTGGGTTCTCGGTGAGCCAGTGCGTAGGAGAAATAGATTTTTCCGTGGTTAAAATTAAAGTTAATTCCCGTTTTTGGGTTTAGGAAATTAAATACTCGGCTGAAATCGCCTCCTTCTCCTTTGAAATATTCTAAGACTCTGGCGTTATGGTAGATATGTCTAAATTGTAAATCTCCAAAAAGCTCAAATTTATTCAAAGAATAAATGAATTTTCCGAAGAAAGAAAGGTCATTTTTCACCGAATGATTGCGGTAATATTCATGCTCGAAAGGAATCTGTGGTAGCCCAAACGCCGAGCTCATATTCCCGAAATGTTTTCCGTGGTATTGGTTTCCTGCTCCGCCGAGGTTGATTTTCAGGTTGTTATACTTTCCATAAATATGCGCAACCATTCCATAAAAATCATTGTCCAGCCATTTTTTTCTGATGAGGTCTGTTTTTACGATTCCAGAATTGAGAATATTGTATTTCTCGGGTCTTTGGTCTTGTTTGTAGTTTTCGTAGAAGCCTTTTCCTTTGGTGTAATGAAGGGTTGTTTCCAAATCCCAATGATTGCTAATGTTTTGATTTAGAATGAGATGATAGTGGTTTTGTCGGTAATTGTCCGTTTCGTTATCGTAGAATTTTATGATATTTCCACCTTGGTAGATTGCTCCAGAGGAATTGAATTTTCGGTTGATTTTATAAGTATTTTCATCTATTCCGTTCCATGATTGGTAAGTTTTTTCCTTGCCGCCGAAAGCCAAAAATTTTAGTTTCGTTTTTTCAGTTTTGAATAAAGCGGTGATGTTGTAGGACTGTAGGTCAGAGGTCGCCCTGTCTATGTATCCATCTGATTTTATGATGGAATATCTCGCCATGATGGAGAATTTGTTTTGAAGAAAATTCCCTGTTCCAGCCTCGAAAGAGTGTTTTCTGGTATCAAAAGAACCATAGGACTGGTCGGTTCGGAAGTATGGCGTTTCTTCTGGGTTTTTGGTAATGATATTTACACTCGCCCCGAAAGCCGCCGCCCCATTGGATGTGCTTCCCACACCTCTTTGAATCAAAATTTGAGAGGCTGAACTGGCTAAATCGCTGACATTTACGAAGAAAGTCCCCTGCGATTCGCTGTCGTTGTACGGAACGCCGTTCATCATCACATTGATAGAAGTCCCTGCCACGCCCCGAATTCTAAAATCCGAATAGCCTACTCCGTTCCCAGTGTCCGATGAGGAGAGGACAGAAGTCTGATTTTTGAGAAGCATAGGAAGGTCTTGCCCGAGGTTTTTCTGGGCTAAATTTTCCACACGGATGATTTCTTTGGTGATGGGAAGCCGTTTGGTGAAATTAACCGCTTCGATTTCTTTAACTTTGGCAGAGTCTGCCTGTGCGTAGGACATAGAGCTAGCGCATAGTCCTAAATAAATAATTCCTTTCATTCTTTCAATAATTTTTTAGTTAAACAATTTTGAGAATAAAAGGATGCGAAAAAATAAGAGAACACAATCGTGCCTAAACACTTCCCTAAACAGCATTACCTGTTCAGGTTCATTGGGTATGATCTCAGCCTTTTACAGCACCCCTTTTTGCTGGCGCAAAGATATTAAATCTAGAATAAAATCTGAAAAATAGTGACATTTAATATCGTAAAATCAAATTCCAAATAAGGGTGTCTACTAATTCAAAATAATATTATACTTTTGCAAAAATTTTTGGTATGGCAAAAAATTTAGTAATCGTAGAGTCTCCTGCAAAGGCAAAAACTATTCAAAAATATTTGGGTAAGGATTTTGAGGTGAAATCTAGTTTTGGACACATCAGAGACCTTCCTAAAAAAGGTATGGGTATCAATTTGGAAGATTTTACGCCAGATTATGAAATCTCTGCTGATAAGAAAAAAGTAGTGGCTGAGCTGAAAGCAGCATCTAAAAAAGCTGAAACAGTGTGGCTGGCTTCCGATGAAGACCGCGAAGGAGAGGCTATCGCTTGGCATCTTGCACAAGAGCTAAAACTAAAATCCGAAAATACCAAACGAATAGTTTTCCACGAAATTACTAAAAATGCAATACTAAAAGCAGTAGAAAACCCAAGAGAAATAGACCAAAATTTGGTCAATGCTCAGCAGGCAAGAAGAGTTCTTGACCGAATAGTGGGTTTTGAGATGTCGCCAGTCCTTTGGAAGAAGGTAAAACCAGGGCTTTCGGCTGGGCGTGTCCAGTCCGTAGCGGTGCGGCTCATCGTAGAAAGAGAAAAGGAAATCAGGGAGTTTAAGCCCATTCCTACTTATAAAGTGGAAGGCGTTTTTACCAACCTTGAAAAACAAGAAATTTCTGCAAAACTAAAGAAAGATTTTACCAAAGAACAAGATGCGGAGAACTTTCTAAATCAAGTTCAAAATATTGATTTTAAGGTTCTTAATATAGATGTAAAACCTGCGCAGCGTTCGGCATCGGCTCCTTTTACCACTTCTACATTACAGCAGGAAGCGAGTAACAGGCTGGGATATGGCGTAACAACGACGATGCGTGTGGCACAGAGACTCTATGAAGAGGGATACATTACCTATATGAGAACGGACTCTGTGAACCTTTCTCAGGAGGCAATAAATGCAGCTAAAAGCCAGATTTTAAAAGAATTTGGTGAGGAGTATTCTCAGCCAAGAAACTATGTGACCAAATCGGCATCTGCACAGGAAGCCCACGAGGCGATTCGTCCAACGGATTTTGGAGTGAAATCCATCGGAGATGCCCAGCTGAACAAGCTTTATCAGCTTATATACAAACGAACATTAGCCAGCCAAATGGCGAATGCTAAACTCGAAAAAACCATAATAGAAATAGGAAATCCAGAGTTACCGCAGCATTTCGAGGCGCAGGGAGAGGTTATTGTTTTTGATGGTTTCCTTCGTGCTTATGGTATCTATAAAAATGAAGATGAAGAGCAGGAAGATGGAGACAAAATATTACCAAAAGTAAGTGTAGGCGAAGCTTTGGTGTATAAAAAAATCACAGCTGTAGAAAAATTCAGCCGTCCAGTGTCTCGTTTTACAGAAGCAGGTTTGGTGAAAAAACTGGAAGAATTAGGCATCGGAAGGCCGTCTACTTATGCGCCTACGATTCAGACAATTCAGAACCGTGAGTATGTAGACAAGCGCGAAATAGAACCAAAGGAGCGTGAGATAGTAAAGCTTACTTTGACAAAAACAGGATTGAAAAAAGAAATCCTAACGGAGAAATTCGGAGGAGATAAAAATAAATTTGTCCCAACAGATATAGGAATTGTCGTAAATGACTTTTTGACAACTAATTTCAATGAAATATTGGACTATGGTTTCACTGCAAAAGTGGAGGAAGATTTTGACCAGATAGCCAGAGGAGAAGAAAAATGGAAAGATGTTCTCAAAAACTTCTATAGTAGTTTTCACCCAAAAATAGAGGATGTAGGCGAGAATGCAGATAGAGCGACAGGAGAGCGGCTGCTGGGACAAGACCCTAAAACAGGCAAAAATGTTTATGCTCGAATTGGGCGTTTTGGGCCGATGGTTCAGATAGGAGAAACAGACAGCGATGAAAAGCCTATTTTCGCATCACTGATGGCGACTCAAAATATCGTTACCATTACTCTGGAAGAGGCGCTGGAACTCTTTAAAGTGCCGTTTGATTTACAAGACTACGAAGGAAAAACTGTTACGGTAGGAGTAGGGCGTTTTGGGCCATATGTGAAATGGGGCGAGGCGTTCATCAGTCTTCCAAAGGGAGAAAATCCGCTTTCGGTGGACTATGACAGGGCAGTAGCCATCATAGAAGAAAAGAAAAAGGCAGATGCGCCAGTGGCTTCTTATAAGGGAGAACCTGTTACCAAGGGAGTAGGGAGATTTGGGCCGTATCTGAAATATCAGGATATCTTCATCAATGTGCCTAAAAAATATGATTTTGAAAATCTATCCCCAAAAGATGTAGAAGAACTCATCGAAGCGAAGCTCGATAAGGAAGCCAACCGCTATATCCAGCAGTGGGAAGAAGAAAAAATATCCATAGAAAATGGGCGATGGGGGCCTTTTATAAAATTTAAAAAAGCAAATTTCAAGATTCCTAAAAAACAGGATGACACTAAATATACGCCAGAGGAACTGAAAGATATTTCCCTAGACCAAGTGAAAAAGTGGATTTTGGAGCAGGACAAAACAGTTTTTGCAGAGAAAAAAACAGCAAAGAAAAAATAATGAAAATGAGAGGAAAAGGTAATGAAATATTTTGCCTTTTTTTCTTATATATTGAGTAAAGGAATGGATTTACAAGACATTTTTATAAAGCCAGAAAAAATCAGTTGTGAGCATTGGCAGCTGGGAAACACTATTTCTGATGAGGTTCAGGAAAATGGAGTGGTGCTTATTTTTTGTTCTGATGAAAGAGGGAGCGGAGGAAATGCTGAAATGAAGGATTTCAGCAGGCTTAGAAAAGAATTTTATGCCTTGTCATCATTTGATTTTGAAGTTCCTATTTGTGATTTAGGAGAGCTTATTTCGGGTAAAACTCAGGTGGATATGCGATATGTTTTGGAGGAAATCCTTACATTTTGTTATAATAAAAATGCAGTTCCTGTTGTCATCGGAGGAAGCGTGGATTTGTCTTACGCATTATTTTCAGCATTAAATTTCCATCAGAAAGGCATTAACTATGCTCATATATCTAATGTTGCTTCACTTTCAAACGAAGGAGAAGAGATTTCGGAGGCGAACTATTTACACAAGATTTTAACGAAAAAAGAAGCTTCTTTGCGAAATTTTCATCTTTTGGGCTATCAGAGGCATTTGAATGAAATCGCTTTATTAAAGCTGATGAAAGAAGTGGATTTTGATGTCCTTCGCCTTGCTGATATGATGAATACGACGGAGAGGGCAGAGCCTTTTTTCCGCAGGGCAGATATGGTTACGCTCAACTGTGATGCTGTGGAGAGTTTTTCGGAGGCTTTTTCTACAAATCCGCAGGTAAATGGATTGAACCGCCGCGAAATCTGTGCCTATATGAAAGAAATAGGACTGAGTGAAAATCTGAAAACTTTTGGGGTGTTTAATTTTAATGCTGATTCGAAAAATCTTCTAAATCATCAACTTATGGCGCAGATGCTTTGGTATTTGATAGAAGGAATAAATATCCAAAGGACGCATCCAAAAGAGCGTAGTTATGATACCTTTGTGGTTTTGATAGACAATAGGAATTTTAGTTTTAAAAGGGATACTTTCAGCGGATTGTGGTATTTTGCGAAGGGAAATGATGTGAAAAAATGGATTCCTTGTTCTCGTGAAGACTATGAAAACGCTAAGAGAGGCGAACTGAATAAGAGGTTTTTAATTTAAGGTTATGAAGAAAGTTTCCATCATCGTTCCTGTTTATAATGTAGAAAAATATCTTGCAAAATGTCTTGATTCGTTGGTCAATCAGACTTTGGAGGATGTGGAAATCATTGTCGTAGATGATGGAAGTAAGGACAAATCTAAGCAGATTATAGATGAATTTCAGACCAAATATCCTGATAAAATAAAATCTTTTGTAAAGGAAAATGGAGGACTGAGTGATGCGAGGAATTTTGGATTGGATAGGGCGAATGGCGAATATATAGGCTTTGTGGATAGTGATGATTATGTCACAGCGGAGATGTTTGAGGAGATGTATTCTCTTGCTCAAAAATATGATGCCGAAATGGTGATCTGTAACCTTCAAAAGGTGGATGAAAACGGAAAAATCCTTCAAAAACTCACTCAAATTCCCAATATGCCAGAGAAAATAGATTTAGCGAAAAATCTTTCTGTTTTTTCGGATTTGGGATATTTTGCTTGTAATAAACTTTTTAAAAGGGATTTGTTTGAAAATAAGCGATTTAAAAAAGGAGTACATTTTGAGGATATACAACTTGTCCCACAGCTTTTGTTGAGTTGTAAGACTTTGGCTCAAACTCAGAATTATCATTATCAATATCTTGAACGACAGGATTCTATTACGAAAACCCACACAGAAAAAGGTTTAGATTTGTTAAAAGCTGTGAAGGATGTGGAAGAAGTTTTCTATAGGTCTCAATATTCTAATGAAAAACAAGCATTGAAAGGGTTTTGGATAATGGAGGCGGTTTATTCTTATTTAGCATATTTGGCTTTTGTGAAAGATGATAATTTATACCAAAGAATGTCAGCAGAACTAAGAAAATTCATAAAAGAAAGAAAAATATCTTTGATAGAAATTCTTAATTATGAGCGGTTTGGTAAGAATTATCTCGTATCTTTGCCAATTAAGAAAAAAGTATATTATTTATTGTATTTTTTGAGGCAGGAATGGCTTTTGAGAAAAATACTGAAATAGAGAAAAGATGATACATTTCCTACACCCGGTTTTTACGATACTGACAATAGTTCTGGTGGTTTACAGCTTCTTAGAGGTGAATAATTACAAGAATTATAGTTCTGTGTGGGTGGTGATTGCTTTTTTGACAATATTTATTGGGTTAAGGTTTTGGATAGGGGCGGATTATGGAATTTACTATAGAGCATATCATGATCTTGGGCAAAAGTTAGATACATCAGATATCCTTAATATGATCATTGAGGGGAAAAAAGAGCTACATATGGAGTGGTTGTATTTGTTTTTTGCAAATGTTACATATGAGGCAGGACTTTCATTTTATATTTTTACTTTTCTATTAGCAATTGTATCTATTTCGATTAAATATAAGGCCTTTACTGAGCATGCTATATATCCAGCATTTGCGATGTTGTTGTTTATGTATCCTACATTACTTATTTCCGATGGAGGACAAATGAGGCAGGGGATGGCGATGGGGATACTACTTTTTTCTTTCAGATACATTAAAGAGAGAAAACTACTCATGTTTTTATTTTTGATGTATTTGGCAATAGGATTCCATACATCAACAACGGTTTTTATTATTGCTTATTGGATTGTATTGATTCCTATGAATTCTACTCGAATTTTAGTAGCAGTTCTTATATGTATGGCTTTATCTCCGTTAAAACTATATCAATATTTTTCACTATTAAATACGCTGTCCTCTGTTGAGTTTTACTCTGGTTATCAAGCTTATGAATCGTTAGATATAGAGAAGACTTCAGTTCGTTTTATTAAGTTGTCAGATTTAGTTTGTATAGTATATACTTATTTTTTAGTTGCATATGATAAAGTAGCATGTCAAAAAATTCCATATTATGAATATATGCGAAATATAGGGGTTCTGGGGATATGTTTATACTTTATTTTTAGATGGAATGATATCTTTGCATCCAGATTAGTGTCCAATTTTCTTATTTATATGCCTATGGTATTAGTAAATATAGTTGCAGCTGTAAGTAATGATAGACTTAGAAAGTCACTACAATATGTGCTTTTGTTATTTATGACTTTCCAATATTTTGTATATGCTAATCAACATGGATTGAGAGCAGGATATACAATGGAATATAGAAATCTTTTATGGTCAGAATAAAAAAATATTATGAATGAAATAAAACTATTTTTTGGACTAGAAGGGCAAATGTTTTTTCTTGTGAAAATATGTTTTGTTCTTTTACTTTCTTTTTTGTTAAGTTATAAAGCTATACCTGTAATCATTAGAATTTCAAAAAGTAAAAATCTAATGGATATACCAGGTGATAGGAGTTCCCATGAGTATAAAATTCCTAATCTTGGTGGGATTGCTTTGTTTTATACAATAGGTATCTGTGCACCGATTTTTGCTTATGAACTATTTGTGCAGTATAGATTTTTGTTTCCTGCATTGGTTATTTTGCTTTATATAGGAGTAATGGATGATATTTTGGTGATGAAAGCCTATAAAAAACTGATTGGGCAAATTGTTATTGCAACGATGATGGTAGTGGGTTCTGATGTCCGAATAAGAAGCTTGTTTGGTTTGTTTGGTATTTATGAATTAGAATATTTTGTAAGTGTATTTTTTAGTATATTCTCATTTATTATACTTATCAATGCATTTAATCTGATAGATGGAATAGATGGGCTAGCAGGAATATTTGCGGTGATTAGTTTTTCTATTTTTGGATTTAGTTACTATCGTTTGGGAGAATATAATTACCCAATGGTTATTCTTTGTGTGGTGATTATAGGGTCTTTGTTGGGTTTTTTATATTATAACTTATCCAATGACTGGCGGCAAAAGATTTTTATGGGAGACACAGGTTCTATGATTATAGGATTTATCCTTGTGTTTACGGCATTTTATTTTATTGATTTATTTATCAGTGGCGGAGATGCAGTCCCTGTAGGAAGACCAAAATACCATATGGAAACAGCACCTATTATAGCGGCTACTATTTTGATTATCCCTATTATAGATACTTTGAATGTTATTATTGTAAGGCTTTTGAATAAAAAATCGCCATTAAGGGCAGATAGAAACCATATCCACCACAAGGTTTTGGATTTAGTTTTTACTCATAAAAAGGCTACAGCATTTATTATCATCTATTACATGGGAATAGTTTTGGTTACCTATTTTCTGCGTCATATAGATATTAATTTATTATTTTTAGTGGTGCTTAGTTTAGGTTTTTTTGGGGCATATTTGCCAAATATTATATCAAAAATGAAGAAATAATAATAAAAATCATATTTTTGTAGAATCAATAATAAAAACGATGAAAAGAAACAGCATTTTAGGCCTAGTGGCAGCAATGATGATGATATCTTGTGTGGGAACAAAAGATGTAAAATACCTTCAAAAGAACGAAAATCTGGAAATTAACTCCGAAGGATTAGTTCCTTACAATATTCCTGTATATAGAGTTACAAAAAACGATATACTATCTCTTAATGTGATTACAACTCCTAAAGGGGATGCGGCTCAGTTTTATTCTTCATACAATGTTTCAGGAGGAGAAGGTGCTGGAGCAGGGAATTTGAACCCAAGTGTATTAACAACTACATCTACAACAACTATATCTGGGAGTGGTAGTATAGGAACTATGTCTGGTGGTAATGGGAATTACTATTTCCGAGGACTAAAGGTAGACTCTAAAGGAGACATCAATGTTTTTGGAATTGGTTTTATAAAAGCTGAAGGAAGAACATTGGAAGATATTTCTCAAGAAATCCAAACTCGTGTAAATGAAAATTTCTTGGGAGGAAAATCTGAAGTAAGACTTAATTTAGATGGGATAAGATACTATATACTTGGGGATGTAGAGACAATAGGAATTACAGGTGAAAAAGTAGCATATAAGCAGACACTTACCATTACAGAGGCATTGGCGATTAATGGCGGACTAAATAGAACTGTAGACAGAAAAAACATAGTTTTGCATAGAAAACTTCCAGAAGGGATAAAGATAGTGAAACTAGACCTTACTAGAGAAGATGTGATGAATTCACAGTATTATTGGCTTCAGAATGGAGACGAAATTTATTTAAATACCAGAGGAAGAAATCTTAATGGATTTGGTAAAGAACCTGTACAGACTATTAGTACAGCAGTTTCCCTTATTACATCAGCCCTTACGGTATATCTTCTTTTTTCAAGATTATAAAATATGATTCCAGGAAAAAATAATAATAATACACAAGAACAAATCCCTACAGGACAGGAAAAAAGTAAGGTGGGGACTTTCAGCATATTTAGTGTAGAGAGTTTTATTAGGAGAATTATTAGAAGTTGGTATTGGTTTGTAGGACTAGCTATTTTTGGTTATAGTTTATTTTATATATATGACAAATGGTATGTTCAGAGGGTTTATGCATCAAATTTGTCTTTGAGTATTTCAAGTAGTACAGCAAGTTATTTTACACCTAATCAATCTATTAACTTCATCTGGGGACAGGAAGGAAATCAAGATGGAGTGTTCCTCAAAAAAATGGTCTTGTCTAGAAGCCATAATGAATATTTGGTTCAAGAATTGGATTTATTTGTAGGATATTCTACAAAAGGACTTCTAAAATCTACTTATTTAGACAAATATGACTCTCCTGTTCTTGTAGAAGTGGATAAGGAACATTTACAGCAGGTAAATTATCCTATAACGATTTACCCAAAAGGAAACGGGAAATATGAAATAGAACTTCCAGAGGAGGGGCATTCTACACATTTGTATAGTTATAAAACAGAAGCTTTTAAAGATATATCAGCATACGAAAGACCTGCAAATAAGGTTGTTTCGGTTAATCAATGGTATGAAACTCCAAACCTAAGGTTTAGACTGGTTCATAATCCAGAAGCAAAAGTTAAGTTAGATAAAATTATAATCAATTTAAGCACAGTAGATCAGGCTGTTAGATCAATCATTTCTACTATAAATGTAGAATTTGATAAGGAACTAAGTTCTATAATGACAATCACTAAGAAAGGTTATAACCTTCGTGAGACAGTATCTTTCTTAAATCAATCTGTGGAGAAACTTATTGAAAAAAGGGAAGAGGATAAAACCCTTGTGGATAAGAATACCCTTCAATACATCAATGATAATCTCAAAAAGGTAAGACAAAAACTAGATTCTAGTGCAAACAACTTTAATCAGCTGAAGATAGATAAGAGGATGTTCAGTGTAGAGGGGAAAGACCAGGAGTTACTCAGAAAAATTTATGATTTAGAAATAAAAAGAGCTGAACTGCTTACAAAAATGAATTCTCTTAATAATATAAGAAATTCTGTAAGTAGAAGTTTGGAAGACCTTATCAATGTTAATAGTGCAGGAATAGAAGATGGAGGTTTTATGGCAACTATTTCGGAGCTTAAAGCTTTGTATCTTAAAAGACTAGAGATGTCTACTATCTATACACCTGATTCTGAGCCAATGAGGGAGATTAACAAACTCATCAATGAGGCTAGGGGAAAATCCTATGGTAAGTTGAATGATTATTCTTCAGTTTATTATGAGCAACTTGCTAAAATAAATGATGATATCAGAAAGATGGAGCTAGATCTGGCTCATTTACCTGATGACCAAAGGAAATATATAGACATGGAAAGGGAGTATAAGGTGATAGAAACAACTTATAATACTCTACTCTCTAAACAAGCTGAGACTCAATTGAGACTCGCAACAGCTAAATCTGATTTGACTATTATAGACCCAGCAAAAGACTTAGGACAGGCTCCTATTGGACCAAATGTGGCAGTTGTGAAATATGGACTCGTATTTGGTTTTATGCTTATACCATTGTTGCTGATTTTAGTAACAGAGATATTGGATAACAGGGTGAAATCTATAGCAGAATTATTGGGCGTTGTCAAGATACCTCTTCTAGGTGTTATTGGTAAAAACCTTCATGAGAACAACCTTACGGTGCTGGAACAGCCAAAGTCATCTATTTCAGAGGCGTTTAGGGGAATTAGGGCAAATTTGAGATTTCTCTATAATGAAGATGGAAATAGTAAAGTGATTTTGGTAACTTCATCAGTAGGAGGGGAAGGGAAAACATATTGTTCCATCAATATAGCATCAGTTCTAGGGCTTAGTGGGAAAAAAACTATTTTGCTCGGAATGGACTTGAGGAAGCCTAAAATTTTTGGAGACTTTAAGATAAACAACAAATACGGAATTTCTAATTATCTTTCGGGAGATATAGAAATGCACGAGATTATCAATAAAACTAAAATTCCTGCTTTGGATGTGGCGACTTCTGGGCCTATTCCACCGAACCCTTCGGAGCTTTTGATGAGTGATAAAAACAAGGAATTTATAGAATTATTGAAAAAAGAGTATGATTTTATCATCATAGACTCGCCGCCAGTAGGATTGGTTGCGGACTCTTTTGAATTGATGAAACTTACTGATGCCAATGTGTATGTGGTAAGACATGAATACACAGAAAAACACATGCTTAGAATGGTAACAGAGAAGTATCATGCGGAGGAAATTAAGCATCTTGGGCTTATTTATAATGATTTTGTATCTAAACAAGGTTATGGTTATGGCTACGGTTATGGCTACGGTTATGGCTATGGTTACGGCTATGGCTATTTTGATGAAGATAAAAACTATGAAGAGCCTACTCTGATAAAAATTAGAAATAAAATCAGGAGTATTCTTGGTAAAAACAAATAAACAAAAAAGAGCAATGAAAAATTGCTCTTTTTTATATTTCAATATCAACTACATAGCCTTCGTGGTTTCTTATGTTGATGACATTTCCATCTTGGAAACAAAGATATTGACCTTTTATTCCTTGTAAAATACCACTGAACTTAGGATGCTTGTCTAAGGTAAAAGCTAAAATTTTCTCAGGAGCAGTGTAGGGAAAATCTATTTTCCATATTTTTTCTTCATTGATGGCAAATTTTCTACTTTCTATCGGAAAAAGGCTTTCTATTTTATTTCTAAAATCAATTAAGTCAATTTCATCTTCATCTTCATACTCATTTTGTAGCATTTTTCGCCAGTTGGTTTTATCTGAAATGTGTTGTTTCAGAGCAACTTCTATCATGCCTGCTTCGTAGCGGTTTTCGGTTCGTGCGATGGGCAGGGCAAATGTAGCACCTTGGTCTATCCATCGCGTTGGGATTTGGCTTTCGCGAGTTACACCCACCTTTACATCGCCAGTATATGCCAAATAGACAATATGAGGCTGGAGCTGAATGTTTTTTTCTATTTCTAAATTTCGCTCCTCTATGCCGAGATGAGCAGTGGAAAGTTCTGGTTTTAAGATGGAATCACTCGCGAAAGGGCTTTCAAAAAAACATTTTTTACAAAATCCCATTCGGAAAACGGGTTCGCTGCTTCCGCATTCTATACATTGATAACCAATGTGTTGTATGCTTATTTTCTTTCCAAATAACTCATTTAGGTGTATGATGTCTCCTGAAATATTTAGATAATATTGCACAGGTTCAGCAAGTTGAGTTATCATTTTATTGATTTGTCCTTTGAATAACATCTTCTTTTTTATAAATACAAAAATATAAATTTTATGAATAGAAAAAGCGGGTCGTGAAATTGTTATTTTTTTCATACATTTGCCATTTGTAAAAAAAGATAATGAAAAGGATATTTATTCTATTAGGGTTTGTAGGATTGACAAACATTTATGCACAAAAAGGAAGAGTTGGAGTTAATACGGACACTCCTAAAGCTACATTGGATATCAATGGTAGTTCAGTAGATAATATAAAAGGTATCTTGATACCAAGAGTAACTGCAACAGAAATGAAAACTATGTCAGGAGATGCAAATTTTGGAGGGGATCAGCATTCAAACCTTGTATATCTTATGGACACTATGCCAACAGCAGACCAGGCAGATAAGCATGAATATGTAACAGATGAGGGATTCTATTATTGGAATAATACAGCTTTAAAATGGATTCCTCTTAATGACCTTAGATATGTGGGAAGAGGAAATCATATAACCATGGATGCTGGAAAAAATGGAACTTCACTTCCTGCAGGGAGCAATAATATAGGAATAGGAAAAGGAAGTCTTAATGCGAATACAGGGTCAAATAATATTGCAGTAGGTGCTAGTGCTCTTCTGAAAAACACTTTAGGGAGTGGAGCTGTTGCTATAGGTACCAATGCTCTTATAAGAAATACTAAAGGAAAGAATAATATTGCTATTGGAACTAATACTCTTACACAAAATACAGAAGCAGATAATAATATTGCTATTGGTATCACAGCATTAAATCTTAATACAGAGGGAACTAATAATGTTGCCATAGGAGGAGAGGCTCTTACTAATAACAAAAAAGGGAAAAATAATATTGCTCTTGGGCCAAATACACTCAGACAAAATGTAGATGCAGATAATAACTTTGCTATTGGTCTGAATGCTCTTGAAGCAAACACAATAGGGCAAGCTAATATGGCGGTTGGTAATGGAGCTCTTTCACGAAATATCGATGGTGGATATAATATGGCATTTGGATATAATACCATGCCTCTAAATTTAACAGGTTCTTATAATATTGCTTTAGGATATAATTCTGCTAACCAAATTGTAGATGGAAGCTATAATACTGTAATAGGAACAGGAGGTTCGTATATAAATAATGGAAACGGGAATATTAGCATAGGAAATTCTCAAGCAGGTACAGATACGGCTTCATTAGATAATATCATTGCTATAGGTCATGGCATTACACCAACAACAGATAATACCATCATTTTAGGAAATAGTACAGCAACAGGGCCAAAAGTAGGAGTGGGAACTTATACTCCTCAGGCAAAATTAGATGTTAATGGAGACATCAGAGTAGGAGGGACTACAGCGTCTTGTTCAGGAGCTAATGAAGGAGCTATCCGCTATGAATCTTCATTAAAGAAATTCCAAGGGTGTGATGGTTCTAACTGGATTTCTCTTCACTAAAAAATAAAATTCAACAAGCATAGAAGTTTCTTTTAAAAGAAACTTCTTTTTTTATACTTTTGTATATCTAAAAAATATAAAATGACATATCTCATTACAGGTGGAAGTGGTTTTATTGGTTCGCATCTGACAGAATATTTGCTAAAAAACGGACATTCTGTCATCAATGTAGATAATTTTGATGATTTTTATCATTACCAAATCAAAATCCAAAATACTTTAGAGAGTGTAAATTCTTCGGAAGTTTTTGAATATAAAGATAAAGAAACTGATATTCAAAATCTGATAAATAAAACAAAATCTGATAATTATCAGTTGTATTATCAAGATATTCGTGATGTAAATGGTTTGAAACAAATTTTTCAAAACCATCATATAGATGTAGTGATACATTTGGCGGCTCTGGCTGGTGTGCGCCCTTCCATAGAGAGGCCGATGGACTATGCGGAGGTCAATATATTAGGCTCTATGAATATTTTTGAGCTCTGTAAAGAATTTGGAGTTAAAAAAATCATTTGTGCTTCATCATCAAGTGTTTATGGTAACAATGAGAAAGTTCCTTTTTCAGAAATAGATAATGTAGACCGTCCTATTTCTCCCTATGCGGCCACTAAAAAAAGTGTAGAAATTATAGGACACACTTACCATCATTTGTATGGAATAGATATGATTCAGCTGAGGTTTTTCACGGTTTATGGACCTCGTCAGCGTCCAGATTTGGCTATTCATAAATTTACTAAAATAATCTCCGAAAATGGAAAAATCCCGTTCTATGGCGATGGAACGACTGCTCGTGATTACACTTTTATAGATGATATTATAGATGGAATTGCTAAATCTGCCCAATATTTAGAGAATCACCAAGGAGTGTATGAAATCATAAATCTTGGTGAAAATGAGGTAGTTATGCTTAAAGACATGCTCTCGGAAATTGAGCAGAATTTGGGAAAGGAAGCAGTTTTGGATAAACTGCCTATGCAGCCTGGTGATGTCAAAAAAACCAACGCTGATATTACAAAAGCAAAGACATTAGTAAAATACTCTCCGAAAACCAACTTCCAAAATGGCATAAAAAAATTTGTGGAATGGTTTTTGAGAAAAAAACATTAAATTTGTAGAAAATTAAAATAATAGTATGTACTGGACATTAGAATTGGCATCTTATCTTAGTGATGCCCCTTGGCCGATGACTAAAGCAGAGTTGATTGATTATGCTATCAGAACAGGAGCTCCGATGGAGGTTGTGGAAAATTTACAAGCAATTGAAGATGAGGGAGAAATCTACGAAAGCATAGAGGAGGTTTGGTCAGACTACCCAACGGATGAAGACTTCCTTTGGAATGAAGACGAATACTAAAAAATAATGACAGAAAGTCTCACAGATTCTCTGTTATATTTATATATAAAAAGCAGAAATATAGTTAAATAAATACAAAAACCAATGGTAGAAACTATTGGTGTAGATAAATTATGAGTTTTTTTAATAAGATTTTAAAAAGCTTTTTGGGAGATAAAAACCAAAGAGACTTAAAGGAAGTTGGTAAAATTGTCACAAAAATAAAGAAAGTAGAACCTGTAATCAGAGAACTTTCTGATGATGAACTGCGAGGAAAGAGTAGGGAGTTTAGAGAAAAGCTAAAAAGTGCGACAGCAGATATAACTACTCAAATAGAGCAGATAAAGGAACAGATAAAAACCACTGCCAACATTGATGAGAAAGAAGCATTGTTTACTAAGATAGAAACTTTACAGAAAGATGCTTATCAAATAGAGGAAAAAGTTCTTAATGAAATTCTTCCAGAGGCATTTGCTGTTCTTAAAGACACAGGACGCCGATGGGCAGAGAATGGACAGATTGTTGTACAAGCTACAGACAGAGATAGAGAGCTGGCAGCGACAAAGGATTTTGTAGAAATACAAGGCGACAAAGCTGTTTGGAAAAACAAATGGAATGCAGCAGGAGCTGACATCACATGGGATATGGTGCATTATGATGTACAGTTCATAGGAGGAGCTGTATTACATAGTGGAAAAATCGCAGAGATGGCAACAGGAGAAGGGAAAACATTGGTAGGAACACTTCCTATTTATCTGAATGCCTTGCCAGGAAGAGGAGTGCATGTCGTTACCGTGAATGATTACCTTGCGAAAAGGGACTCTGCGTGGATGGGGCCGCTTTATCAGTTCCATGAACTTACGATAGACTGTATCGATAATCACCAGCCTAATACAGATTCCAGAAGAAATGCATATGCGTGTGACATTACTTATGGAACGAATAATGAATTTGGTTTTGACTATCTGAGAGATAACATGGTAAACTCTCCTGATGAGCTAGTTCAAAGAGAGCTAAACTACGCCGTAGTGGATGAGGTGGACTCTGTATTGATAGATGATGCGAGAACGCCTTTGATTATCTCAGGACCTGTTCCTATGGGTGATAGACACGAATTTGATATTCTAAAACCATCTGTGGATAGAGTAGTAGAAGTTCAGAAAAAAGTAGTTTCAACGATTTTTAATGAAGCTAAAAAACTAATCGCGCAAGGAAATACAAAAGAAGGAGGGTTCAAATTACTCCAAGTATATAGAGGTCTTCCAAAAAATAAACATTTGATAAAATTCCTTTCTGAGGATGGAAATAAAGTTTTGCTTCAAAAAACAGAAGCCCAATACATGCAGGACAACAGCCGTGAGATGCATAAAGTGGACAAGGACTTGTATTTCGTGATTGATGAGAAGAATAACCAGATAGACCTTACAGACAAAGGTGTGGAATATATGTCCCAAGGGAACTCAGATCCTAATTTCTTTGTTCTTCAAGATATAGGAACAGAGATCGCAGAACTTGAGGCTAAAAACCTTTCTAAGGAAGAAGAATTTGCTGCAAAGGATGAGTTACTCAGAGAATTTGCAATTAAATCCGAAAGAGTCCATACACTGAATCAATTATTAAAAGCTTACACGCTTTTCGAGAAAGATGATCAATATGTGGTAATGGATGGCGAGGTGAAAATCGTGGATGAGCAGACAGGGCGTATCATGGAAGGGCGTCGTTATTCAGATGGACTTCACCAAGCTATAGAGGCTAAAGAAAATGTGAAAATCGAGGCGGCAACTCAGACTTTCGCGACCATCACTCTACAAAACTATTTCCGTATGTATAACAAATTGTCAGGGATGACAGGGACAGCGGAAACAGAGGCAGGAGAGTTTTGGCAGATTTATAAATTAGATGTGGTTGTTATCCCTACCAATAGACCTATTCAGAGAATAGACAAACAAGATTTGGTATATAAAACTAACAGAGAAAAATATAATGCTGTAATAGAAGAAATAGAAAGACTTACGGCTCAGGGAAGACCTGTGCTGGTAGGAACTACTTCGGTGGAAATTTCACAATTACTATCAAGAGCATTGAGTTTGAGAAAGATACCGCACCAAGTATTGAATGCTAAACTGCACAAAAAAGAGGCGGAAATTGTAGCAGAGGCTGGTAAGCCAGGTGTAGTTACCATCGCAACCAATATGGCAGGGCGTGGAACGGATATCAAACTACAAGATGAAGTGAAAAAAGCAGGAGGATTGGCGATTATCGGTACCGAAAGGCATGATTCGCGCCGTGTGGACAGACAGCTTAGAGGTCGTGCAGGTCGTCAGGGAGATCCAGGAAGCTCTCAGTTCTATGTTTCTTTGGAGGATAACTTGATGCGTCTCTTTGGTTCAGAGAGAATCGCAAGAATAATGGACGGAATGGGGCATAAAGAAGGAGAATATATCCAAAGTTCTATCATAACAAAATCTATTGAAAGAGCTCAGAAAAAAGTAGAGCAGAATAACTTCGGTATCAGAAAAAGATTGCTAGAGTATGATGATGTGATGAACAAGCAGAGAGATGTAATCTATAAGAGAAGAAAAAATGCTCTCTTTGGAGACCATCTGAAGTATGATATAGAAAATATGATCTATGATACTGCTGCAGCTATCATATCACAAACTAAACCAACAGCTGATTACAAAACATTTGAGTATGAAGTAATCAAGTATTTTACTATGGAAGTGCCTGTTTCTGAGGAGGAATTTAAGAATAAACAAGTGTCAGAATTAGTGGATATTGTTTATCAAAAAGCATCAGAAGATTACAAAATGAAACTTCAAGTGTTGAAAGAGAAAACATTCCCTATTATTGAGAATGTGTATAATCAGCAAGGTTCTTTATTTAAGAATATTCAGGTGCCGTTCTCAGATGGACATAGAATGCTGAACATCGTGACAGACCTGAAAGAAGCGTATGAAAGCCATTGTGATAGCTTAATTACAGATTTTGAGAAGAATATTTCTCTTGCGATTATCGATGAAAACTGGAAATTGCATTTGAGAGAGATGGATGATCTTCGCCGTTCTTCACAAGGTGCTGTTTATGAGCAGAAAGACCCGCTGGTAATCTACAAACAGGAATCTTTCCATTTGTTTAGCGAGATGGTGGATAATGTAAATAAACAAATCGTTTCATTCTTATTTAAAGGTGAAATGCCAGTAAATAACAATTAAAACAATAAAGAGTAGCTGAATTATGGCTGCTCTTTTCTTTATAAAATGAAATTACCAAAGTCAGAACTCAGAAAAATCTACGCAAAAAAAAGAAAATCCATGTCTTCTGCAGAGGTGGAGGATTTGTCCAAAAGTATTTTTAAGCAGTTTTTGGGAGCGTTTGATATGTCAAAAGTTAAAAATGTTCATATTTTCCTCCCGATTAAACAGAAAAACGAAGTTTCTACTTGGGAATTTATCGAATATTTTTGGGATAAAGGAATATCGGTATTTGTTCCTAAAATGGCACAAAACGAAATAAAAACTATCCAGCTGAAACCAGACACGTCGCTGAAAGAAAACGGCTGGGGAATTCTGGAACCAGAGGATGATTTTGTGGAAGATATTAAATATGATATCGTTATAACGCCGCTGTTATATTGTGATAATCAAGGAAATAGAGTGGGCTATGGCAAGGGGTTTTATGATATGTTTTTTTCAAAAATAGACCGTAGCGCCCTGAAAGTGGGAGTTAGTTTTTTCCCACCAGCGGCATTGATATCGGATGTTTCTGAGCAGGATGTTCCCTTGGATTACTTGGTAACTCCTACGGAAGTGTTGTCTTTTATATCAAAATCAATAAAGTAGAACTTGAATTCTTTCACGAATTTCACAGGAGATTTTTTGAGAATATAGCTGGCTTTTTTATCAAAAAAGCCAATACTTTTTCTGTCTTTTGTTATATACTCAACTGTAAAATTAGCGATATTAAGAGTGTCTTTATCGGTAATTTGTTTATCGATATCAAGATTTATAACCCGAATATTTTTTACCCTTAAACTATCCAGCTCAGCAATGAGATGCTTGGTTTTGATAGAATCTGGCGATAAAAAATAACTATTGATTTGGTTATAAATCAGCGAATCTACTCCTGTATTTCTATTCCCAGAGGCATAGATGGCAGACAGGTCCAGCAGTTCCTGAATTTTTTGTTTTGTGATGTTATTGATGGCCTGCGCGCTATCCATTTTTATAGAAGGATAGGAAGTTTTGTTATGGTGTTTTATTTTATCCAAATCACTCATTTCTTCAGTCTCTTTTTTAGAGCAAGAAAAAACAAAAAGACATGAAATGAAGATGAGAAATAATGATTTAATTTTTTTCATTGTTTTCAATTTTGAATTTAATAGCAATAATCTTTCCATTTTCGATTTTTGTATCGAGAACTTTGAGGTTTCGTAAGGACTGGGTAGGTGTAGTTACCAGACCGATATATTTCTGTTTACTGAGCGTTTCTACGCCGTATATTTCGTTGTCAAATATCTGGTATATCAGAGCATTGTCACTGATTAGATGATTTAGTTTTTGCTGTCTGTTTTTTATGTGTTCCAGTGATGAGTTGTCCTTATCCTTAGTTGAATAATAATAAAGCATAAGCGCATAATCATCTGGTTTTAAGGCAATATGCTCCACCTCTGGCGCATCTTCCAGATTTCTGAAAATTTCTACTTTTTCGTACAGAGGTGTACTTACTTCCATTCGTAAAGTTTTATCTTTCGTATTGATATAGAAGCATTCGCCAGGATTTACTTTATACAGGATAGGAGATTCTTTTTCCTTGATTACTTTTATGTTTATTGTGCTTTGGATAGCTGTTCCTCTGTCTGCATCTGTAAAGCAGAATTGGTAAGATTTTTTAAACAAACCGTCAGAATACAATAAAACTATGATAAATAAAGCCAAAACAGCAGAAGTGATAACCCATATATAGGCTTTTATACTAGAAAATGATGATTTTTTATTGGGTTGGTTTTCAGTGATTTTTGTATCTAATAAAGATGTAGTGTTTTCTATTTTTTCTTCAAGTTCAGGCTCTGGTAAGGATTCAGCTTCAGCTTCAACTTTGTCTTCTAAATCTGCTGATTCCTCAGAAAAACTTTTTTTTAATTCATACCAAGACTGGTATCCGATATATGCTGAAAACATATTCAACATGTCTATTCTTGGCAGCTTATCTATGTTTGTAGATTTGAAATAGGTGTAAAAAGTCTTTTCACTGATACTTCCTTTGACTTTTTTTCTTAAATCTTCTTGAAAATATACAATGTCTATTCCCTTCCATTGAGAAATATCCTCCTCGGAAGGGCTGTGATTCTTCAAATATTCTATCTGAATTTCCTTTTTTAATCGCTCAAAACACTCTAAATCCAAATTACTCAAAACACGAATTCATATTTAATTTACTGATAATCAATATTCTTTATTTGTAAAATATTTTACAAAGATATTACAATTATTTTTCATAGGCAATTTTTTTTCTCGCTATATCTTTGCCCTGTTGATTTGATGTTCAGATTAACAAGTTGAGTCAAGAAATTTAATTTTAACCGTTTAAAAAATTTTTATTATTATGAAAAAGTCATTATTTGCAGCTGCTGTTGTAGCATTAGCATTAGTATCTTGTAACAAAAAAGCTGAAGAAGTAAAAGACGCTGTTGATTCTACAGCTCAAGAAACTGCTGCTGCTGTTGATTCTGCTGCTGGTGCTGCTGCTGATTCTGCTGCTGTTAAAGCTGAAGAAGTAAAAGAAGAAGTTGCTGCTAAAGCTGAAGAAGTAAAAGATGCTGCTGCTGCTAAAGTAGAAGAAGGAGCTGCTAAAGTAGAAGCTGCTGCTAAAGAAGTTAAAGAAGAAGTTAAAAAATAATTTAACTCTTAAGAAACAATTAAAGTCTCTCACTAATTTTAGTGAGAGATTTTTTGTCTTAGTATCTCGTAGCAGCTTATAGCGACAGCATTGCTTAGATTGAGAGAGTCTATCGTTCCTGCCATTGGGACGATGATGTTTTCTCCTTTTCCTCTCCAAAAATCACTCAATCCAGAATGCTCCGTTCCGAATACAATGGCTGATTTTCCAGTCAGGTTCTTTTCATTTATCCCTTTGGAGTCAGTATTCATTATTGTAGTAAATATCTGAAAATCATTCTTTTTTAAGAAATTAACCACTTCTTGGTTTTCTGCTTGAAAGAAATTCATCCCAAAGAGACAGCCCACGCTGCTTCGGATAACATTAGGATTATAAAAATCTGTTCTAGAATCCGTGATGACAAGGGCGTCTATCCCAAAAGCCTCGCAGCTGCGCAAAACCGCTCCTAAATTCCCAGGTTTTTCTATGCTTTCCAGCACTATGATGGAGGAATTCGCTTTTGGTTTAAAATCATTCAGAGAGGTTTCTTTTTCTTTGTAAATACCGATAATTCCTTCGGAAGAGCCTCTGTAAGCAATTTTTTCATAAACTTCGCGAGAAACCAGATTTATTTTCCCTTTTGGGAAATCTGTCCTGAAAATATCTTCGCAAATAAAGAATTCCACCGCTTCAAAATCAAATTTCAAAGCCCTTTCGTTTTCCTGTCTTCCTTCTGCGGCGAATGTTTTGAGATTCTTTCTCTCGTTATTTTTAGTGAGAAATTTGGTTAGTTTTTTTATTTTTTCGTTTTGAAGACTTTGTATAATCATAGTTTTTTATTCATTGGTTGGTTCAGAATTGTCAATCAAACTCTGTGGAAGCTCTTTTTTGTTTTTTATTCCCAGAGATTTCATCTTTTGGGTCTGCGTGATGAGGTTGTCCCTTCCGCTGTGCAGCTGTTTGTAAGCCTCTGTATAGGAAGCTTTTGCTTGGTCTATATTTTTGCCGACTTTCTCGAGGTTTTCCACAAAATTCACAAATTTATCATAGAGTTTGGCGCCTCTTTCTGCTATTTCTAAGGAATTTCTGTTTTGGTATTCTCGCTTCCAAAGGTCTGCTATCAGTTTTAAAGAAGTGATGAGATTGCTCGGATTCAGCAGTAAAATTCTTCTTTCATAGGCGTAGTTCCAGATGTTTTGGTCGGCCTGCATCGCTGCGATATAGGCTGGCTCGCTTGGGATAAACATCATCACGAAATCCAATGATTTTCCATAGTCATCATACGCCTTCTGAGAAAGCTGCTGAATGTGGTTTTTCACCGAAGCCAAATGCTGGTTTAGTTTTATTTGATAGACTTCTGGGTCGGTTTCATCTACCAGCTCTGTGAAAGCCGTGAGAGAAACTTTGGAGTCTATAATTACATTTCGTTCATCGGGATATTTTATCACTGCATCAGGGCGCATTTTCTTCCCTGAAAACTCAGAAAACAGAGCTTTGTTGTCCTCATTTCGCAGTTCGTATTCTAGGAAATATTCTCGCCCTTTTACTAGGCCGGATTTCTCTAAAATACTCTCCAAAATCATCTCGCCCCAGTTTCCTTGCGTTTTGCTTTCTCCTTTTAGGGCGCGGGTCAGCCTTTTGGCATCTTCGGAAATTTGCTGGTTCAGAGAGGCGAGTTCTTTCACTTTTTCGCCGAGAGAGAAGCGCTCTTTTGCCTCTTTGTCATAGGTTTCGTTTACTCGGTTTTTGAGTTCTATTATTTTTTCTTGGAACGGATCCAAAATATTTTTTAGGTGAGTTTGGTTCAGGTTCGTGAATTTCTCTGTTTTTTCTTCTAAAATTTTATTGGCAATGTTTTCAAAATGGAGTTTGCTTTCCTCTTGTAGTTTTTGGGAAAGATTTTTCTGCTCTTCCATGGAGCTTTGCAGATTTTTGTTTTCTGCCGAAAGTTCAGATATTTTAGCAAAATACTCTTGTTTGTCTTGATTTAGACGAGAAATATTTTGATTTAAATTTTCATTTGTTTTTCGGAGTTCTGCGATTTGTTCATTTTGAAGGTCTTTTTCTGCCAAGATTTTTATAAGTTGGTTTTCGGTAATATTTAATTTTTCCCTTTGACCAGCAGAAAATTCTCTTTCTCCTTTTATTTGTTCCAAAAGTTCATCGATTTTGCCTTCTGCATTGCTGAGTTCAGTTTCTTTTTTAACGAAATTTTGCTGTAATTCCTCAAAGATATTTCGAGAAATTAGAGAAGATTTTAATGCAAAATATACAGCTGCACCGCCTATAATGAGACCCAACCCAAGCCCTAAAAATAAATAAAACATGCCTTAACTTTTTAAACTCCGAAAAGTACAAATAAAGAATTAGAAAATAAAATTTTAAAAAGCATATCTTTGCAAAAATTTTGAAATTCATCAATGACAAAAACAGGAAGAATAGAACTAATGGCACCCGCGGGAGATTTTACTTCTTTGCAGGCGGCTTTGGATAATGGAGCAGATTCAGTGTATTTCGGTGTGGAACAGCTTAACATGAGAGCAAGAGCTTCCATGAACTTTACCCTAGATGACCTGCCAGAAATCAGCAGAAGATGTAAGGAAAAAGGTGTGAGAACTTACCTTACGCTCAATACAATTATCTACGACCACGACCTCTCCATCATCAAAACCCTTTTGGATAGAGCCAAGGCGGCAGACCTTACTGCTGTAATTGCAATGGATCAGGCTGTAATCGCCTATGCAAGGCAGATAGGTATGGAGGTGCATATTTCCACGCAGATAAATATTACCAATATAGAAACTGTTAAATTCTATGCACTCTTTGCGGATACGATGGTGATGAGCCGAGAACTCAGTGTCACTCAGGTAAAGAAAATCTGTCAGCAGATAGAAAAAGAGCAGATAAAAGGACCTTCTGGTAATTTGGTAGAGATAGAGATTTTCGGGCATGGTGCGCTTTGTATGGCAGTTTCTGGGAAGTGTTATCTAAGTCTACACTCTCATAATTCATCTGCGAACAGAGGAGCGTGTAAGCAAAACTGCCGTAAGAAATATACCGTGATAGACCAAGAAAGCGGTTTTGAAATAGAATTAGACAACGAATATATGATGTCGCCAAAGGATCTTTGTACCATTAATTTCCTTGACCAAATCGTAGATGCGGGAGTGAAAGTCCTTAAATTAGAAGGGCGAGGTAGGGCGCCAGAATATGTGGCAACCGTGACAAAATGCTACCGTGAGGCGATAGATTCCATAGCCGATGGCACTTATTCCCAAGAAAAAGTAGCAGACTGGATGAGCCGACTAGAAACAGTCTATAATCGTGGTTTCTGGAGTGGTTATTACCTTGGGCAGAAACTGGGTGAGTGGTCACCGAACCCTGGTTCTAACGCCACACAGAAAAAGGTCTACATCGGAAGAGGAACGCACTATTACCCAAAAACCAGCATTGCGGAATTCCTTATAGAAGCATTTGATTTTAATGTAGGCGATAAGGTTCTTATCCAAGGGCCAACCACAGGTTCCCAAGAAATGGTAGTAGAGAGCATGATGGTAGAAGGGAAGGGCGATAGCCAAAAAGCCACCAAGTCTGATGTGGTTACCTTCAAAACGGATTTCCGCGTAAGGCCAAGCGACAAACTCTACAAAATAGTAAAAAACGATACAATAGCTTAGCATAAACCTCTCCTTTTTGGAGAGGTTTTTTTATTTTATTTGGTTATGGAATTTTATCCTTAAAATAAAGATATTTAGAATCAACTAAAATATATGAAGATTTAAATAAAGTCGTAATTACTTCCAAAGTGACCACAAAAAGGAAAACAGAGTAAAGAAATTTTAAAATTATTTATTACCTTCGCATCAAAAATAAATGGTAATAGTTACACTACAAAGGGAGAAATGCATAGGCTGTAACTACTGTGCAGAGTTTGCTCCTGAATATTTCCGAATGTCCAAAAAAGACGGAAAATCCGTTCTGCTGAAATCCGTAGAGAAAAAAGGTTTTCACACCTTAAAAACACCGATAGAAGATGCCTATGAACCATGTGAAAAGGCAGCAAAGGCGTGTCCTGTGAAAATAATCTCTGTAAAATCTATCTGAAAATAGTTTAAAAATATCTTTTGGGGAAATGGAAGTGTTAGACAATGTCTTTTTTAATTCGTATCAGCGCGAGATAGTGGCAACTATCGTGGTGCTGCTTTTTTCTTTGCTTATTAGGTTTGTGATTTCTACTTTGGTGGGCAGATTTGGGAAAAAATCGGGTTTTTCAAAACCGAGGATTAAGCTGGTTCTCAAGTATATAGATTTTCTTATAGGTGTTTTTATAATCCTGACTTTGATTCCTGTCTGGGGAGTGGAGCGAAAACAGGCGTTTCTGGTGATATCTTCTATTTTTACTGTGATAGGCGTGGCGATGTTTGCCCAGTGGTCTATTTTGAGCAATATCACAGCAGGGATTATTATTTTCTTTTCGTTTCCGTTTAGAATAGGAGACAAAATAAAAATTCTGGACAAAGATGTCCCGATAGAAGCCGAAATAATAGACATAAGGCTGCTATATACACTCCTGAAAACAGATAGTGGAGAGCGAATTTCCTACCCAAATAATCTATTTCTGCAAAAAGGAACGGCTATTGTTAGTAAAAATTAATATCGGGCGATGTTCCAGATTTTTTGCTATAAAAACGGTTTTCGGACTTAAAAAATTCCTAATAACTAAATGTATTTATTTAAAAGAAGAAAATAATTATGATAAAAAAAGGAATACTTTTTATGTTATTAGTTACTAATAATCTTTTCTCTCAAGAAAAAAGGCTCAATGAATATAAAAAGTTAGTAGATTCTGCAATTTCAATTGCTGCTAATAATTATATGTTGCAATTAAGTGAAAATTCTTCTAAAGAAAATAATATTATCTATGTGGTAGATGAAAACTCTAAACCAATAGATTTAGATAGTATAAAATCAAAATTGCCATTAAAAACAATTGATATCAATAATAAAAATAACAGAAAAACACTAAAGAAAGGTTTAAAAATATTAAAAGTTCGCCCTCTTTTACAAGGAAATAAAATCACCATAACAATTATTAATTTCCTCGTAAAATACAAAGGCAAAGAATATTACTATTTTAATGGTGGAGGTTCTTTCGTATTTTTTGAATATTCCTGCCAAGAGGAAAAATGGATTTTAACTAAAGTTGAACATATAGGTATTTGAGAAAAGCATAAATATCTTATTTCACGCACTTTTACCAATACTAAATTACCTAAAGAGACCATCTAAAAATAATCAGATGAAAAATAAATTTTTATTATCAATGTTATTAATGGGTGTATTAGGAGGGATTATTTACTATAATGAAAAAACATATAGCCCACTAAAAGTAACTGATTTTCAGAAATTATTTCCTAATTATAAAGGAAATGTTGATAAAATATATGATAAGGATTTTATTGGGTTTAGTTTTCATAATGAATTATTTGAGTTGTATTTATATAAAATGATGGAAAATGTTTCCATAAATGAAAATTATCCAAAATTTGAAGAATGGGAGAAAAATGAAATTGTAAATAAAAAAGAAAATAATTCTACTTGGAAAAAATGTCCTATGGATATCAAAGAAAAAGAAAAATTTAAGAATATAATTGATTCAGATGTATTTGAAGAAGATATGCATGGTAAAAATTTTAGAACCATATTAAATGATACTAATAACTATTACACATATGTATATATCAATGAATTAGAGTATTATTTCTTTCTTTTCAATAAAGATAAAGAGGAATTATATTATATAAGAAAGAAAGGCTGGTAAGATTAATAATTTCAAAAACTTTGTTGTTGATATAAATAAAATTCCTAATAGTAACTGACATGATATTTTTAGTGATTTTTGTGGCTTTAATTGTTTTATTATCTATTATATTCAGGTTGGATATTATAGACAAATTAAAAATAGACAGGAATTTAGCTTATATTATTTTCTTTTTAGTTTTATTGTGTTTACTTTTCTTTTTTATAAGTAACATAGACTATATAATATTTTTTGTAGCAACTCTTTATGCATATCCCGAGATGTTTATAGGGTTTGTATTAAGTATTACATGGTTAGGTTTGTTTAGTTTCATTATTTTTTCAAAAAAAGCCAATCAAAAGAAAATAGCAGTAATTCTTTTATTAGTGGTGTCTATCGCTATTGGAGTGATGTACTATTTTGAAAAAAATGGTGAGAAAATTGAGCTAAACCAAGAAATTATTAATAAAGAATAAAAACCACCTAAAAAGGTGGTTTTGTGTTTCTTACGCCCTCCAAAAATCCCTATCTAAACTTCGGTATTGTATGGCTTCGGAGATATGGGCAGGACTGATGTTTTCAGCATCATCTAAATCTGCTATGGTTCGGGCTACTTTTAGGATTCTGTCGTAGGCACGAGCGGAGAGATTTAGTTTTTCCATGGCGTTTTTTATCAACTGCTGGCAGGTGCTGTCCAGATCGCAGTATTTTTCAATTTCTTTCGGTCCCATTTGGGCATTGTAGTTGATATCCAGTTCTTTATATCTTTGGGCTTGTATTTCTCTGGCTTTCAGCACGCGGTTTCGTATTTCTATACTACTTTCGCCTTTTCTTTTTTCTGCAAGTTGTTCAAACTCTACTTTCTGGACTTCTATATGAATATCTATTCTGTCCAAAAGCGGCCCAGACAGCTTGTTCATATATCTCTGCATTTCGGTCTGGGAAGAGGTATTGTTTGGGTCATCAGGGAAATAGCCTGAAGGACTCGGGTTCATACTTGCCACCAGCATAAAACTTGATGGATAATTCACTGAAAATCTCGCTCTGGAAATCGTTACCTCGCGGTCTTCCAAAGGCTGTCGCATTACTTCCAAAACAGCTCTTTTAAACTCAGGAAGCTCATCGAGGAAAAGAACTCCATTGTGCGCAAGGGAAATTTCACCAGGTTGAGGATAGGTGCCGCCGCCCACTAGGGCAACATCAGAAATGGTGTGATGAGGTCAGCGGAACGGGCGAACGGTCATCAGTGAGGTGTTGCTGCCCATTTTTCCTGCTACGGAGTGGATTTTAGTGGTTTCCAGAGCCTCTTTCATCGTGAGTGGAGGTAGGATGCTGGGAACTCTCTTGGCGAGCATGGTTTTTCCGCTGCCAGGAGGGCCTACCAGAATGATGTTGTGTCCGCCGGCTGCTGCCACTTCCATAGCTCTTTTGGCGGTTTCTTGTCCTTTTACTTCCGAAAAATCATAAGGAAATTCATTGATTTTATTCTGAAATTCTTTGCGAGTGTCTATTTCGGTTTTTTCCAAATCTCTTTCTCCATTGAAAAAGTCAATCACCTCTTTGATGTTTTCCACTCCATAAACATCCAGATTATTCACTATTGCAGCCTCTTGGGTATTTTGTTTAGGTAAAATAATTCCCTTAAAGCCTTCCTCTCGCGCCTTTATTGCAATGGGCAAAACACCTTTTATCGGCTGTAATCCGCCATCGAGGGAGAGCTCTCCCATGATGATGTATTGGTCTAAATTTTTAGCGAGAATTTTATCCGAAGCCGCCAAAATCCCTATCGCGATGCTTAGGTCATATGCAGAACCCTCTTTGCGAAGGTCAGCAGGCGCCATGTTGATGGTGATTTTCTTGCCAGGGAGCTTGTGACCTACATTTTTCAAGGCTGCCGAAATACGGTGGCTGCTTTCCTTGATGGCATTGTCAGGAAGCCCCACGAGATGATAGCCCACTCCTTGGTCTACATTTACTTCTATCGTGATGGTCTGGGCAGAAACTCCATGTATGGCACTACCAAAAACTTTGACTAGCATGGCGAAACTAAATTTTGGAAAGATTAATGATTTTTATTTTGTAAATAATCTTGGGTCAATTTATCTAAGAAAATATGCAGTTTTTCATTCATTTCAGAATAATCAAAATCAAGGATTTCTTCTGGCGACTGCACAAATGGATGAATCTGGCTGAGGTTTAATAAGTCTTTTTCGCTGTCAATCAGCTTTTTGACAACTTCTTTCGTCAGTTCCATGTGGCACTGGAAACCATAGACAATATCAGAATATTTCACGATTTGTCTTGGACAGCCTTTGCTGAATGCAAGGATCTGCTTATCGTTTTCCAGCCCTGGCATATCGTTGTGCCAATGTCCCACGACCAAAGTTTTCCCAAAATGATTGATTTTTTCATCTTGAAGTCCTTGTTCTGTAAGTTCAATAGCAAAATTTCCTATTTCCTTTTCTGGACTATGCCCGAATTTAAATCCTAAACTTTCTCCCATCAGCTGGGAACCAAGACATACCCCTACAACGGCTTTCCCTGCATCGATGCATTTTTTGATAAGGCTCATTTCTGCTTTTGCATCAAAATATGGATACTCTTCCATGCTGGTAGCAGGAGATTGTGAGCCGCCTAGTACGATGAGCATATCTATGTTTTCAGCGTTATCAGGAAGTTTATCACCTTCAAAAACTTTTGAAAAAGAAATATTGTATTTTCTCTTTTCCGCCCAGTCTAAATAAGCTCCCGCCGTTTCAAAAGTCTCATGTTGAATGAAATGTATATTCATATTTTTATTCTTCTAATAAAGTTTCCATACACTCTTCCAAGCTGTTTTCCCAGTATCTAGGCTCTATGTTGTAGCTGTTTTCTATTTTGTCCAGACACATCGTGCTTCGCATAGGGCGTTTTGCAGGAGTGGGATATTGGTCTGTGGTGATGGGATTTATTTTGATTTTACTTTTGGATAGTTCTGCGATTTTTTGTGCAAAATCAAACCAAGTAGTTTCAGGATAGTTAGAAAAATGGAAAATTCCGTATTCCTTTTCTTTCGTTCGGATGATTTTCATAATCACCTTCGCAAGGTCATTGGCATTAGTCGGCTGTCCGAATTGGTCAGCCACTACATTCAGTTCATCTTTGGTGTTGAATAGATTGAGCATCGTTTTTACGAAATTTTTATTAAACTCAGAATAAAGCCAAGATGTTCTGATGATGATGGTTTTCGGATTTTTTTCCAAAGCAAGGTTTTCGCCCTCTAATTTGGATGCGCCATAAACCCCTAGAGGATTGGTAAAATCGTCTTCTGTGTAGGGAAGGTCAGTCTCGCCATCAAATACATAATCTGTGGAAACATGGATTAAATCAATGTTAAGTTCCGCACAAGCTTCGGCAAGGTATCCCACGCCTTCGGCATTGACCGCGAAAGCTTTTTCTTTTTCCTGTTCAGCCAAATCTACGGCTGTGTATGCAGAAGCATTGATACAGAAATCAGGCTGGTAATCAGAGAAATAACTATCAACTTGGTTTTTATCCGTGATATCCAAAGTATCATAATCTGTGAAACAGAATTCGTACTCCAAAGAATAGTCAGAAGCTATTTTGTTCAAACAGTTTCCGAGCTGCCCATTTCCACCGATTACAAGAATTTTTTTCATGAATTATTTATTTAGAGTTCTTAGATAATTAGCTCTTGACTGAAAATCAGACTGTTCTACTTTGGTCAAGAATTTTTGATTTGCATGAATGATATCCTCACCCATCACTTCTGATTTTCTGGATTTTAAATTAAAATGAATAAAAGTACACCAAAGCACAGCATATATTTTTTCAGTGTCTAGGTCTTTCATGAGAAGTTCTATTTTGCAGGTTCTGTCACTTAGCTCTATCAGTTTGCTGGAAATAATCACTTCTTTGTTGTATTTTACTTCTTTCAGATAGGCTATTTCGTTTTGTATAACTACCCATACACAGCCTGTTTTGTGGGCGTATTCTTCGTGGGTAAATTCATAATGCTCTGCCATGTGGTCTTCTCGGGCATTGAGCATGTAGTCTATGTATCTAGAATTGTTAAGATGCCCCATAGGGTCACAGTCTGTAAATCTGATTTTTGCTTTTGAAAATAGTTCCATTGTAAAGTATTTAAATGTCAAATTTAAAAAAAACCACTCAATATTGAGTGGTTTTGTGTCTTAATTATTAAGAAAAATTATTTAAGTCCTAATTCTTTTTTTACTGCTGCAGTAGCATCTGCTCCGCCTCTGTAGATAAGTCCAACAGTATTAGTATCGAATACAAAATCCCAACCGTTAGCTTTTGCTACTTTTGCTACAGCATCATTCACTTTCTTTTCGATAGGTGCATATGCTTCACCTTGTCTTTTAGCTAAGTCTTGCTGAGCTACTTGAGTCATTTGCTGAATATTTTGTTGCAATTTTTGCAATTCTTGGTTTCTTTCTTCATTTACTTTTTGAGATTGCTTAGGAGCTTCTTCTTGGTATTTTTTGAATTTAGCTTCAGCAGCAGTCATTTGCTTTTCGATTTCAGCTTGTTTAGTTTTGCTGAAAGCTTCTAGTTGCTGGTCAGCTTTTTTCTTTTCTGGCATTAGGTTCAAGATTTCTGCAACATCTAGAGTTGCTAGTTTCTGAGCGCTAACTGTCCCGAAAGACATTAAAAACATTGCAAATGCAAATAATAAACCTGATTTTTTCATAACTTTTGATTAAATTTAATATTCTTATTTTTTATTTTTCTTGGAATTATTTTTTTCCTTTTTATTTTCTTTATCCTTTTCTCCATCTTTTGGGTTGTCCCTCATCAGGAGATCCAGCACCATCTTGGTGTAGTCATACCTTTTATCAGTGAATAGTACACTGCTGTCAGAACTTCTATCAAGAATTATGCCTAAATCATTTTTTTCAGCAATAGTTCTGATGGCGTTCCACACTTTTTCTTGGAAAGGCTGAACTACTTTGGCTCTGAATGTGTTGATTTCTCCCTGTGCAGTGAATTTTTCTTTCAAATGAGCCTGCACTTTTTTCTCCAAATCAGCCACTTCTTTTTCCCTTGTTTTCAGTTGTTCTCCTACCAAAAGGATTCTTTCATTATCAAAGAGTTCTTTCTTTTTGTTGTAGTTTGACTGCAAGGAATCCAACTGCATCTGCCAATACTTTATCTGTTTGTTAAATCTTTCATCAGCTTCCTTGTATTCAGGAAGACTTTTCAAGATAAAATCAGAATCTACCACGCCAATTTTCTGTGCCGAAGATACTACAAATCCCCCAAACATGAAAATTATTCCTAAAAATAATGCGTATTTTCTCATTTTTAAATCTTTTATAGTGATTGATTCATCAAGAAGTGAGTCTGCCATCCTGATGGAGAATTAGATGTAGAATAAGGCAGTTTATCAATTCCGTAAGCAAAATCAAATCCGATAAG
Organism: uncultured Flavobacteriaceae bacterium; assembly: GCA_963516675.1. Classification (GTDB taxonomy): domain Bacteria; phylum Bacteroidota; class Bacteroidia; order Flavobacteriales; family Weeksellaceae; genus JABCPE02. The sequence continues at coordinate 68,009 of CAUQBH010000007.1, forward strand.
CCCGAATGCTCCCATATAGATTCTCACACCTACACCCACAGATCTCTGTAATTTGAATGGATTATAAGTGTTAAATCCTTTCCATGTGTTACCACCTTCAGCAAAAGCCAATCCGTAGATTTTTGCTGTTTGGTTCATAGAAATAGGGTATCTCAGCTCAAGAGCAAATCTGTTGTACAAAATACCACCACCAGTAGGAGTTACATCCGTAGATGTTCCACCTGATGTAGATGGGTCATCATATCCACGAAGCGGGATAAGTTCTCTACCATCATATCTACCACTGTATAGCCCTGTTCCCCCCATGTAGAAACGCTCAAAAGGAGGTGCTCCCAGCTGCTTATTATACCCATGAAGGAATCCCATCTCTGCACTGCTTCTTAATACTAACTTACCTAAAATTTCATTATAAGCATCAGCTTTGAATTTTATCTTGTAGTATTCCATCCATCTGTATTTATCAGCAGTAGACATAGTGGAATAATCCTTATTACCAAATGATGAATAAGGTGGAGTGAATTTAGCTGACAATTCTATATTAGAACCTGTAGTAGGGAATATAGGGTCATATCCAGCTGAGTTTCTGCTCAAACTTACATTAAATGCAAAGTTGTTTGCTGTACCATGCGTTAGAGTTTCTTCCCCAAAATAGAATGTATAATTATTAAAACTATATCTTTGGTAAGAAAGCCCTGTGTAAAGTGAAAAATAGTTATCTGGCCATTCTAGAAGTTTATTAAGCCCAACAGATGCTGATAGAATGTTTAACTTCATAGGGGTACCATAGTAGTCAGAATATTTCACACGAGAGTGGCTGAAACTTACAGACAAAGCAGTAGGTCTCTTTCCGAAAAGCCATGGCTCTACAAATGATGCACTATAAGTCTGGAAATACTGCCCAGCCTGCGCTTGTAGAGAAAGTGTTTGTCCGTCCCCTTGAGGAATTAACTTGTTAAACTTCAAGAATTTTCTCAAAGAGAAGTTGTTAAAAGTAAGCCCTAATGTACCGATGAACGTGTTTCCACCATACCCTGCCTGAAGCTGGATTTGTGAAGAACCTTTTTCCTCTAATGTCCAGTGGATATCCACTGTGTTATCTTGTGGATTTGGTTTTATCTCTTGTCCGATTTTTTGAGGGTCAAAGAACTGCATCCCCGCTAAATCAAAATAAGTTCTTTTTATATCACTTTTAGAGAAAAGTTTACCAGGGCGCGTTCTCAAAGCACGAAGAATGACATGGTCATGGGTAGTAGTGTTTCCAGACCAAGTAACCTTATTCCAAGTTGCTCTTTCACCTTCTGTGATTCGGATTTCTAAGTTGATAGAATCTCCTTCCACAGACTTTTCTATCGGAGTAATGTTAGAGAAAAGATAACCACTATTCATGTATAATGATTTCAAATCAGAATCATCATCCTTACCGCCGTCTTCTCCCACTTTTTTATTAAATCCTACAGCATCATAGATATCTCCTTTTTTGTATCCCAACAGTCTTTGTAGTGTTTCTGTGGAGAAAACAGTGTTTCCGTAGAATTCTATATTTCCTATATAGTATTTTTTACCTTCTTCTAATTTGACTTTGATATCAAACCCTTTATCACTTCTAGTTATGGTATCAGAAATGATTTTGGCGTCTCTGTAACCAAGTGAGTTATAATAGCTTATCAAATTATGTTTGTCTTCCTCGTATTTTTCTTTTATTAGCTTAGAAGGCTTAAGGATACCTGCGAAAAATCTTTTTTGTTTAGTATTTTTAAATCCTTTTTTTCTAAGTTTTTTAGAAGAAACATTTTCGTTTCCTTCAAAGTTGATGCTCTGTATTTTTACTTTTTTACCTTTATCAACCTCAATAGTCCAATCAACTAGATTAGGGTCTTCTCCATTTGCTTTTTCTTGGATATTGATTTTAGCATCAGCAAACCCTTTTTTAATGTATTGCTGTGGAACTTTATTCTGAAGTGTAGAAACTAAATTTTCAGTAATTTTTGTTCCAGGTTTTAGGTCATTTTCCTTGATTAATTTTTCATTTTGGGATTTTTTAATGCCTTTTCCTGTGAATTTAATATCTTTAAGCTCCTTCAAATCCTGTAAAGCAAATTTTAGAACCACTTGTTCTCCATTTATGCTTTCTACATAAACCTCCACTTTTGAGAAAGAGTTAGTTTCCCAAAGTTTTTTGATTGCATTACTGATTCTCTGCCCAGGTATTTCTACAACTTCTCCTTTGTAGAGGCCTGTAAATTTTAATATTTGCTCAGGAGTGTATTTTTTCACACCATCTACAACGATTCCCTGAAGGGTATAACTTCCACTTTGTTTTTCAGAAATCTGTGTTGCATTCTCTTTTTGGGTAATCTGTCCTTGAACCTGAGTTGCAGATGCCATTAGAAGGATAATTGGCAATATTTTAAAATTCATGTGATTTTTTCTTAAATTCTACTTTTACTACTTGTTTTCTAACTGCTCACTTATTTTACCGAACCGCCGTTCTTTAGTTTGATAGTCTAAAATACATTGGAAAAAAGTTTCTTTGGTAAAGTCTGGCCATAAAACATCTATAAACTGCATCTCTGCATATGCTATCTGCCAGAGTAGGAAATTACTAACTCGGACTTCTCCACTTGTTCTAATAAGTAAATCTACTGGTGGAATTTCCTTGGTATATAGATGCTGTTCAAAAAGTTTTTCATCAATATCATTTTCATCAATATCTCCATTTTTTACCTTTTTACACAGTTCTTTTACAGCATTTAGTATTTCTTTTTGTGATCCATAGCTTAGAGCTAGTGTAAGATTTCCTTTGGTGTTGTTTTTGGTAAGCTCCATGATATTATAGAGTTGGTTTCTTACATCTTCTGGTAGTGCTTCTAAATCTCCTATGGCACGAATTCTAATTCCTTTTGAAAAAATCTCTTCAGCCTCCTGTAACAATGTAGAAGAAAGTAGATTCATAAGCGTATCTACTTCCTCCGTTGGTCTGTTCCAGTTTTCCGTTGAAAAAGTATAAAGCGTAAGATAAGAAATACCTACTTCATTACAAGCACTGATAGCCTCTCTTACAGCTTTTATGGCATTTTTATGCCCAAAAGTTCTTTCTTTATTTTGTGATTTTGCCCACCTGCCGTTGCCATCCATAATGATGGCAACATGCTTGGGCAGATTATCAAAATTTAACTTTTCTTTTACAGATATCATTTATTTTTTATTTACAATAACAAGGTGGTCTTCCAAATGCATAGGAAATACCTATTGTAACAGAGTTTAACCAATCTTTACCTTTACCCTTGTGACCATCCATATACTGTTGTAGAGCAGTTTCTGCAGCTGCACGGTTTGCAGGAGAAACATTGTATCTAATAGTATGGTTCATCTTTTCAAGATTGCTATAATCAAGATTATCAGTAAATGTATATCTAAGCATAGCCTCAGCAAAGATAGACCAATTATATCCAAATTTGTATTTTAGACCTAAACCAAAAGGAATACCTAAAGTTACTTTCTTTTTGTGGATGTTTTCACCAGTGTATGTAGTAGAAATCAAAAATCCTCTACTTGATTGCCCTACAGTAGTTGTAAGGTTTGGGGCATCATACATTATTCCAGAAAGCCCAGCGAAAACATATGGACTAAATTTAGTTTCATCCTTCTTTAACTCATCATTGATAGAGAAAAAAGCATATTCAAATAAAGCGGACGCCTCTAAAATATCATTTGACATTTTAACTCCACCTGTATAAATATTGTCAAAGAAAGCTATGTTATATGCTCCCTCAACTCTTATCCCCTGTCTTGGGTTTAGGTTTCTTTTGTAAAATGCACCTATGTATGTAGGTTGAACTCTCCTGTTTGTTCCTGCATCAGGAAAGGATCTTATCACGCTTTTAGCATCCCCTCCAACAATTGAGTATCCGCCTTTTACTCCTATTTCATGTCTTTGAGAAAATCCCATAAACATACACAAAGTAAACAATCCAAATGTTATGTGTTTTTTCATATCTAAAATTATTTTATTTATTTTCAATTTGCAAATATAACTTTTTTTTAATTTATCAATATCTAAATATTGTTAAAAAACGAAAAATACTATTAAATTATTGGCTTAGAAACGAAAAATAAATTTTTATCCCTGAAAATCAATTACATATAAAGTTTTAAAAATCAAATTAAATTAAAAACATGATTTTTGGCATAAATTTTGTAATTTTGCCCCCAATGTTATAATTAGTTTTTTTAGTTGTAGTATTTCTTTTAATCTGTTTTGAAATACTATATTTAGAATCCCTGACCATTATTGGTCAAAAGTAGATGTTAGAATCTATTAGCCATGATCCGAGAGCCAACAAATTCTCGGATTTTTTTATTTTATTTCATAGATAGTTTGGTTTATTTTTAGTTTTGCCATAGGTTTAACTTTTTTTATTTCTATATTTTTTATTCTTCTAGATGTGATATAGGATTTTATAACAAAGTTATTAATTTTTTCCATATTCGCCTCATTACTTATTATAAAAACAGCTTTATCTCCTTGTTTTATTGAGACAATATTTTGTTTAAAAAAAGAATGAAGCAGTATTTCTTCCTTTTTCCAAAAATAAAAATTAGTCAATATTCTTGTCAAAAGAAACAACAAAACGAAGAAAGAAAAACGCGTGAAAGTCTTTACATTTGGTTTTTCAAAAACACTTCTCAATAAATAGACAAACACAAATAAAATAATAAGTTCAGGAATTTCGATAGAAACATTTTCCACAAAACTAAAATCTGTTTTTGAGAAAAAAGCAACCATATTCAGGAAGAAACTCGCACACCAATCGTATATTTCTAAAAGCCATTCGGGAGTAAATTCTATTCCAAATAAAATAGAAATGATAAAGGAAAAAATAATAAATCCCTGTGATACCATAATGCTGATAACATTGATAAAAATAGACATCATAGAAAACTGATGAAAGTAGAATAATATCAGTGGAAGTGTGGTCAGCTGGGCTGCAAGGCTCAGAGAAAATGTATTTAGAATAAATCTTATCGCTCTGTTTTTTAGTGGTTTATAATGGTTGGTAATAGGTTTGTATAGCCAAAAAATTCCAAAAACCGCCAAGAAACTCAACTGAAAACCTACATCGAAAAGCTGCTGAGTATCAATGGAAAGTATTATCATTCCAGCCAAAGCCAAAGAGTGCAGAAGATTAGGTTTTCTCTGCAAAAAAATCATAATATAATAGACCGTAATCATGATGCAGGAGCGTACCACAGAATTTCCATAATCGATGAATATCGCAAATCCCCAGATGGCAGCCAATGAAATATAAATAGGAATATTTCTGTATTTCACCGAAAAAATAGGATTTAAGATGAATAAAATCATCAAGAAAATAATCGCCATATGAGAGCCCGAAATCGCCAAAATATGGATTAAACCAGTTTTGCTGAAATGATTGATGATTTCTTGGTCTATTTCCGTTCGGTCGGCGAGGATTATTCCTTTTAAAATCGCTTTGTTTTGCGGTTGAAGGCTGGAATTATCTATTCTGAAGAGTAAATCCAGTCGTTTTTGCTTTATTTTATCAGTGAAACTTATGGATTCTTTCTTTTTGAATGAAATTTCACTGGGAATAAATCCCTGATAATGAATATTTTGCCGAGCTAAATATTTTTGATAATCAAACTGAAAATCGTACTGTGGTTTCTGAGTAGGATTGAGATAAGCCTCAGCTGAATAAAAATGTAGAAAATCAAGCTCTTTCTGTTCTTTTGGAATAGAAATTACAGCCGAAAAAGGCCTTTTAAAATTGAGAATTTCAACTTCGTAGCGTTTGTTTCTTTCGTTGGAGTTCAGTTTTTTGTTGAGTTGAAAAACGATTTCAGTCGTTTTATTTTTCTCAAAATCAAAATTTTGTGCAGAATTTGAATTGAGAAAGTGCAGAAAAATTCCAATGCCAAAAAACAAAAACACCAAAAACGCTGATTTCAGTCTATCAAAGAAGAAATTTCGGATAAAAAATCCAGCTAAAAAGCCCACAATTCCTAAAACTAATATAGCGACCGCTCCCCAGAAAGGGAAATCAAATTTGTCTTGAAAGAAAATTCCCAATCCAAAACTGATGGCGCAAATTAGCAAAGGTTGTTTGTTCATAGTAGTTTTGTGATGATTTCTGTGGCGCGCTCACTCGCTCCCTTGCCTCCGAGGAGATGGTTTAGTTTTTCGTATTCGTTTAGGATTTTTTCTCTTTGCTCTGGATTTAAGATTTTTTCTAATTCAGATTTTATGTTTTCTGTTGTTAAATCATTTTGTATCAGTTCTTTAACGACTTCTTTGTCCATAATTAAATTTACCAAAGAAATAAATTTAATGTGTTTTACCAGTCTTTTTGCGATTTGATAAGAAACCCAGCTTCCGCGGTAGCAGACCACTTCTGGGATTTTTAGAAGAGCAGTTTCCAGTGTTGCCGTTCCAGAGGTTACCAGAGCAGCTTTGGAAGAACGAAGCAAATCATAAGTTTTATTGGACACAAAATGCACATCGTCCGTCAAAAATTCATCATAAAATTCTTTTGGTAGGGAAGGTGCTCCTGCGATAACGAACTGATAATCTTTGAAATGAGAAGTCACACTGAGCATCAGACCAAGCATCTTTCTTATTTCTTGTTTTCGGCTTCCTGGGAGTAATGCGATGATTTCCCTGCTGTCTAAATTGTTTTGTTTCTTAAATTCTTGGCTGTCAATTGGATTTAAATTTGAAATGGCATCCAAAAGAGGATGTCCCACAAAGTGAGCTTTTACAGAATGTTTCTTGTAAAAATCCTCTTCGAAAGGGAGGATTACCAGCATCTCATCCACATATTTTTTGATGGTTTCTACGCGGCCTTCCTTCCAAGCCCAAAGCTGTGGAGAAATATAATATACTACTTTGATTCCTAATGATTTAGCAAACTTTGCAATTCTTAGGTTAAAGCCAGGGTAATCCACCAAAATAAGAACATCTGGCCGGTATTTTTTTATGTCTTCTTTACAAAATTTGATGTTTCTCAGAATGGTTTTAAGATTTAAAACGACTTCCAAGAACCCCATGAAAGCGAGGTCTTTGTAATGTTTTACCAGTGTTCCGCCGACTTCTTTCATCAGGTCGCCTCCCCAAAATCTGAATTCTGCATCGGGTTCTTTTTTTAGGATGGCTTTCATCAGGTTAGAACCATGTAAATCGCCTGAAGCTTCTCCTGAGATTATATAATATTTTTTAGACATTTTGTTTTAGTAAAAAAGATTTATTTTTGCTCAAATATAAATAAATAATATGTCAGAGCAAGGAGAAATTGTAAATAAAGTTGCAAACAGCGGATTGGTAAATATCGATGTGGCTGAATTTCATCCAAAAGGGAAGCGTTTGGGTATTGACCTGAAAGATTTTCTTTATGAAGGACTTATATTAAAAGAAAAAGATTTCCGCGAGCAGGTGGAAAATCTGGATGTGGAATTTTATGAAAATACCTTTGTTTATCTCTATTGTTCCACGGATGCTATTGTTCCACTTTGGGCGTATTTTTTACTTACATCTAAATTGGAGGGCGTTGCTAAAAAGATAGTTTTTGGTTCGCTGGATGAGCTGGAATTGATTTTGTTTCATGAAGAAATTCAGAAATTTGATTTTTCTGATTATAAGGACAAAAGGATTCTCATCAGAGGTTGCAGCGATGTGGAAATTCCTACCAATGCCTATGTAGAGCTGGTTCAAAAACTAAAACCACTGGTAAAATCACTGATGTTTGGAGAGGCGTGCAGCAGCGTTCCTATTTATAAAAAGTAAAATCGCAGAAATAAAAAATCCTGCGAAAATGCAGGACTTTACATTAAATAATATAACAATTTCGTTCCTAGAAAGATACTTCTGCGGTCTCTTTTCCACGCTGGAAGGTCATGTTTTTCTGACTTCCTTTATAGGCGATATTCACTAGGTTTAGCTGTTTAGGATATACATCCAGCAGAATGTTGTTCTTAATTTTCAATGTGGAAATACTTGCCACACCATCTACTTCAAAATAGATAAACACTGTCTCTCCATTTACTTGGCTACCAGTAACTTTCAGAGATTTGTTTTCTCCATTCACGGCTACTGAGAAATTTTTGCCAATATATTTTGCTACTTCAGCATTAAAACCTGCGGAACTAGCATTTACCTTTAGTGCATTTGCGATTTGCTCTGTGCTTACCTTGGTGGTAAATTTTAAAGTTTTGCTTCCCTCCACATAGTCTACTTTAGTCAATGAAGACTGGAACTGACTCACTGCAAAGCTCATTACCATAAGCAGCATTACAAAAAATCCAACAAGACTGACTTTGTTTTTCGTAATCATAATCTTAAAATTTGGTTAAATAAAGGCAAAAGCCGTGCCAAACTTAGAAATTCTCATGAATGGAGTATTTGTCATAGAAGGCTTTAATGTGTGAAACAGCCTCGTCAGCGGTGTCTACCACTCTGAAAAGAGAAAAATTTTCTTCCGAAATTAATTTCATTTCCAATAAAGTATTTTTGAACCAATCTAACAGCCCATTCCAAAATTCTGAACCAACCAAAACGATAGGAAATCTGCCGATTTTCCCTGTCTGAATCAGTGTCAATGCCTCTGAAAGTTCATCCAAAGTCCCAAAACCGCCAGGCATCACGATAAATCCTTGTGAGTATTTTATAAACATGAGTTTTCTAATGAAAAAATAGTCAAACTCCATGCTGTATAATTTGTCTATATAAGGATTCAGGTGCTGCTCAAAAGGTAGTTCTATATTGAGACCGATGGATTTTCCTCCGCTTTCTTTGGCGCCTTTGTTTCCAGCTTCCATGATTCCTGGACCGCCGCCAGTGATGACTCCAAAACCCATTTCTGTGATTTTTTTGGCGATTTCCTCTGTCATCTTGTAATATTTGGTGTCTGGTTTTATCCTTGCAGACCCAAATATAGACACACAAGGTCCCATTTTCTGCATTTTTTCATAACCAGAGACTATTTCTCCCATTATCTTAAAGACCATCCAACTGTCTTTGGTGGCCTGCTCGCTCCAAGTTTTTTGTCGAAAACTTTCTCTTAAAATTTCTTCTTCCATTTTTATTTAAAATATTTTTCTGCTTCGGCGATGGATTCTGGTTTTCCCACATCTATCAGTAGAGCATCATGTTCGTATCCTTTGATAATATAGTCTTTCATCAGGTCTAAATATTCCTCCATGATGGAGAATTTCCCATGGCGGGTGAATAGTTTTAGTAAATTAGAATTGATGCAATGTATCCCGCTGAAAGCCAATGGTTTTAGGTTTTTATAAGTGTTCCCAAAGATTTCTTCGCCTGTTTTCTCATTGCGCCAGCCTTGCAGGGTCATTGCGCTGTCAAAAAGCAGTTTTCGTGAGCTTTTTCTGTCCGAAACAGCCAAAGTGACCAAGTTATTGGATTTCAAATGAAAATTAATGAAATCGCCGATGTTCAGATTGGTCAAAATATCAGCATTCATGATTAAAAAATGCTCTTCCTGCTCCAAAAGTTCTTTGGCAAAGACCAAAGCTCCGCCTGTTTCCAGAAGTTCTTCGGACTCATCGGAGATTTCTATTTTAGCACCAAAATTATTATTTTCTTTCAGAAAATCAACAATCTGCTCTCCGAAATGATGAATGTTAATAATAAAATCATTAATCCCGAAAGACTGCAGAAATCTGATATTTCTTTCTAAAAGGGTGATGTTATTTACCTTGGCCAGAGCCTTTGGGTGTTTGTCCGTGAAAGGTTTTAATCTTGTCCCTTTTCCTGCCGCGAATATAAAAGCTTTCATACTCTATGCATTTAGCTGAGGTTGTTCATTGTGAGTGACCTTTACATTTACTTTATCAGCGTATTTATGTTGTAAAAATTCTCCTATCTTTATCGCCGAATAAACCGAACGGTGCTGTCCGCCGGTGCAACCAAAGGAAATCTGAAGATGCTCAAATCCTCGCTCTATATAGTTGTCCACAGATATGGAAATCAGGGATTTTATTGAGTTTAGGAAATCGGGCATTTGGGTTTTTTCTTCTAAATACTCCTGCACAGCCAAGTCAGCTCCTGTCTGAGGCTTGTATTCATCAATTCGTCCTGGGTTTAGGATTCCGCGGCAGTCAAAAACAAATCCACCGCCATTGTCTGTGTTATCCTTCGGAATTCCGCTTTTCTTGTAAGAAAAACTATAAATATCGATATGTAGCATAATAAAATAATTCCCACAAATTTACAAATCTTAAAATAAAAAGAATTTTTACCCAGAAATTAAAGCGTTTATCTTCTTCTGAGTGTCAGGTTCATTGAGTTTTTCTATGACAGAATAAAGCTTTGGGAAAGCGGCGTTTTCCTGCCAATTTGCAGAAAAATCCGTTAGGTTTTTTATTCCCTGTCCGATGCTTGACAGGAAATGTGCTTTTCTCTGAATAAGTCCTCTAAAACCATAAGCGCCAAGCACTTGCAGAAAACGGATAAGCTGGCAATAGGGAAGAGCTTCTTTCAGTGCAGGCTGTGTTTCGCTGTCCCAAAGACTGAAATAAAAATCCAGCATTTCTGTTTTCCATTCAGCAGGGAAGTTGGCTTTTGCTTGGAATAAAAAAGAAACCACATCATAGACCGCAGGTCCTAGCATAGCTGATTGATAATCAATGAAAAACACCTCATTTTCTTCGTTTGCTAAAATATTTCTCGATTGGAAATCCCTCAGCATTATTGTTTTAGGAGTGAGGTTTTCTATTTTAGCCGTCAGAGTTTGAAACTCTTTTAGCAGATAACTTTTATGATAAGGCAATTCCAAGACATCCACCATGAAATTTTTAAAATAATATAAATCATGCGTAATCGGCAGATTGTCATAGGCTTCGTATTCGAAAGTTCTGCGAAAATCTATTTTCCCTTCGGTTTTTTGTTGCAGAATGAATAGCTTTTCCAAGGTTTGTTTTACCAATGATTTTACCCTTTCGCTGTATCCTTCAGCAGAGATGATTTCGGACAAGGTATTTTTGCCCAAAAACTCCTGAACATAAAGTGTTTTTTCTTCATTGACAGCCAAGATTTTAGGCGTATTTAGTTTTAATGAAGAAAACTCTTCCGAGAGATAGAGAAAAGCCTCATTTTCTCTGATATTTTCGTTGTAAGTGATGATAAAATCCTGATTATGAGACTTTCCGATGAAATTAACTCTCGATGAGCCACTCTGCTGTAATACCTGAAAATCAGCAGCAGGAGAGCCTGTGAATTCCTCAAAAAAAGTTTTTGCGGTGGATAGATGCATAAAAAATTCTTTTAGCCACAAAGTTAAAGAATTTATCAGACAGCGTAGGTGAATAAAAAGTTTTTGTTAATTTTGCCTAAATTGTAAGAGTTATGAATAAAAAGAATGTCGCCGTGGTAATGGGCGGTTTTTCCGATGAGTATATCGTTTCGCTGAAAAGCGGTCAGCTTATTTTTGATGAATTGGACAGGGATTTATACAATGTTTATAGAGTTCATGTTTTGAAAGAAGGCTGGTTTTTTGTGGATGACAATGATGAAAAATTCCCAATAGACAAAGCTGATTTTTCGGTAAAACTTGCCGATGGAACGAAGCTGAAATTTGATGTTTGTTTCAATACTATTCATGGAACACCTGGTGAAAACGGGCTTTTGCAGGCGTATTGGGATGCTGTGGGGCAGAGATATACGGGCTGTGATTTTTACCAAAGCGCATTGACATTCAATAAGAAAGACACTCTGGCGGTGCTTTCTAAATACGGAATTCCTTCGGCGAAGAGCATTTATCTGAGAAAAGGTGATGCTTTCAGCGAAGATGAAATTATTTCTGAACTTGGGCTTCCTTGTTTTGTGAAACCAAATCAGTCTGGGTCTAGTTTAGGAATTTCAAAAGTGAAAGAAAAATCTGAGTTCAAAGCCGCTCTGGAAAAAGCCTTCCACGAAGATGATGAAGTGCTGATAGAGAGCTTTTTGGATGGAATGGAAGTTTCGGTGGGCGTGGTGGATTATAAAGGTGAAATTACTGTTTTGGGAATTACGGAAATCGTTTCTGAAAATGATTTCTTCGACTATGAAGCTAAGTATGAAGGTGCTTCTCAGGAAATTACACCAGCCAGAATAGATGAGCCGACACGACTAAAAGTAGAAGAAACAGCGAAGAAAGCCTATAAATCATTGGGAATGAGTGGTTTTTCTCGTTCGGAATACATCATTATGAACGGAACGCCTTACATGCTGGAAATGAATACCAACCCAGGTTTTTCTCCCGCAAGTATCCTGCCGCAACAGGCGAAAATCTACGGAATTTCCATCAAAGATTTGTGCGGAAATGAGGTAGAAAAAGCCTTAAACAAACATTAAAATATAAAAATTATGAAAACACTTTGGTTGACAGCATTTTTGTTTCCTTTGTTTTTTTCTGCGCAAACAGAAGATGATTTGTATACTGAACTAAAACTAAATCTTCCAAAAACAAAGAATACCGCTAAAGAAGTGAGAGTGGAGCCAGATGAAATATATTTGGATAAAAAAATATGTTTTATATTAAATCTAAATGATGTGGATAATGAGGGCGAAAAAAAACAAACAGAATATGGTCTGGTGCCTTATTCCTATGAAATAAAATCCCTGAAAGGAGAACTTCTATTCTTTGGGGTAGCGAAGAAAGATGAAGCAGGAAACTGGAAAGGCATTGTAGATTTTAATACCATTGGTAAAAAGGGCTACAGAAATTCTAAAGTAACTGGAGCAACCCGTTTGATGGAAAACTTAGTAGCCAATAATGTTTTTAATAAAGACTGCAGCGTGAATTTGGATAATTTGAAGCAGTTTTACGAAAAATCCAACACGATAGAAAAATGCCGAGGAGATAACTAATGATGGAAAACAAAATGCAAAATAGAAATGAAGCAAAAGAGAAGATAAAACGGCTTCTCTTTGAGCAAGATGCGGTGGAAAAACTCAGAAACTTTGCATTGCAGTTGTACGCAGAAGGATTTTCAGAGAAGGAAATCTATCAAATATACCTCGAAAGTGATGTAGAATTACAGAACGATGGGACAGAGGAGTACCTTATAGAGACTTTGGAAGAAGTGATGGATATGATGGTGGGTTGGTATCCATGTAGAAATATTGATTTTGCTAATGAAAGCTATAAGGGAAGTGAATAATATTTAAGAAAACTAAAAATAAACAATGAAAACAGCGGTATTTCCTGGGTCTTTTGACCCTGTTACCTTGGGACATTATGATATTGTAGAAAGGGCGACGAAACTTTTTGATAAAATCATCATCGCTATCGGGCATAATGTGCAGAAAAAATACATGTTTTCTCTGGAGCAGAGAAAAGAGTTTTTGAGAAATACATTTAAGGATTTTCCTAATGTGGAGATTGACTCTTTTGAGGGGCTTACGGTGGACTACTGCCGAAAGAGAAATGTGAATTTTATCATCAGAGGGCTGAGAAATCCTGCCGACTTTGAGTTTGAAAAGGCGATCGTGCATATCAATAGGACGCTTACTTTGGAGAACAAGATAGAAACGATTTTCCTGCTGACTTCCTCGGCTAAGTCGTTCATCAGTAGCAGTAGTGTCAGGGAGATTATCTCGCTAGGTGGTGACTATACTTTGTTCGTTCCAGATGCGGTGAGGGTGTAGGAAGAAGGTCGGTCATAGAAACTTGATTTTTGCCACACGGACTTGTTTTGTGTGGTTATTGTTTTAAAAATAAAATGTTGATTTATGTTGTATGAAAATTTTAATTTCGTAATTGAACTTTTGGGGTTGGTATCTTTCTCGATGTCTGGGGCTTTTGCAGCGATAGAGAAAAGATTAGATCCTTTCGGTGTGCTTATAGTATCTTTTGTTACTTCCTTTGGTGGAGGGACTTTGCGGGATTTACTGCTGGAAGTTCCTGTCTTCTGGATGAAAGATATGTTCAGTTGCACAGTAGTTTTTTTGGCGAGTATCTTTGCGATGCTGGTAAAGGTTTTCGAAAAAAAATTCGAAACGCCGTTGTTTATTTTTGACAGCTTTGGGCTTGGACTTTTTACCATTATGGGGATTCAGAAAGGGCTGAATGCTGAGCATGGGATGATTATTTCTCTCACTTTGGGGGTTATTACTGGTTGTTTTGGTGGGATTTTTAGAGATATTTTGCTTAATAGAATTCCTTTGGTTTTGAGAAAAGAAATTTATGCTACGGCGTGTATTGTGGGTGGAGTTTTGTTTTTAGTGTTGTATAGATACACTTCTATGCCGTATATTATGGTGCATGTTTCTACTATTTTGCTGATTGTAGCGGTGAGAACTCTCGCGGTGAGATATCAGTGGGAAATGCCTAAATTCTACTTGTCCAAAGAAGAAAGAAAAGAATAAAAAAAGAGCTGTATGTTTTTTGATTTTCATCATCATTTTCGGGCGAGAGAATGTGGAATTTATAACTTGGATTTCACGGAAGAAATTCCAGAAAATTATTTTTCGGTAGGACTTCACCCAAATAAAATTGATGAAAATTACAGGCAGAATTTAGATAAAATAAAAGAAATATCCCAGCACCTAAACTGCCTTGCAATAGGCGAATGCGGGCTGGATGGGTTGGTCTCGGCAGATGAGAGTTTGCAGGAGCAAATCTTTGAACAACAGATTCTCTGGGCGAATGAAATCCAAAAACCAGTAGTAGTGCATTGTGTTCGGCGTTTTTCTCAGCTGCTGAGGTTTCAGAAAATCGCAAAAGTGCCGCTCATCGTGCATGGATTTAATAAGAAAAAGGAAACCGCAGAAGAGCTTTTGAACAAAGGATTTTATTTGTCTTTTGGGAAAGCGCTGCTTTATAACTTATCTTTGCAGGAAACTGCGCGAGACATTCCTTTGGATAGGATTTTTTTGGAGACGGATACAGCGGAAGAGCCTATTGATGAGGTTTATCTGAAACTTGCCGAAATCAAAGAAATGCCGATAGAAGCCCTCAAAACTGAGATTTATAAAAATGTACAGCAGGTTTTAAAATGTGAAATTTAATTTTGTTTAAAAATAAAAAATAAAATCATGTCAAGAATTCTTACAGGAATACAGGCTACAGGAACGCCGCATTTAGGGAATATTTTGGGGGCAATCGTTCCAGCCATAGAATTATCTAAAAAAACAGAGAACGAGTCTTTCTTGTTCATCGCTAATATGCACACTCTCACGCAGATAAAAGATGCTGAGGTGCTGAAAAAAAATACTTATGAAATCGCTGCGGCGTGGCTGGCTTTTGGGCTGGATACAGAGAAAACTTATTTCTACAGACAAAGTGACATTCCAGAAACCTGCGAGCTTTCTTGGTATTTGTCTTGTTTTTTTCCTTACCAAAGGCTTACTTTGGCTCATTCGTTCAAGGATAAAGCAGACAGACTGGGAGATGTGAATGTAGGGCTTTTTACCTATCCTATGCTTATGGCGGCGGATATTCTGCTCTACGATGCCGAGGTAGTTCCTGTGGGAAAAGACCAGCTTCAGCATTTGGAAATGGCGAGAGATGTAGGAGCGAGATTTAATAACCAAATGGGCGAGGTTTTCGTGCTGCCACAGGCGGAATTACAGGAAAACACGAAATATGTGCCAGGGACAGACGGAAATAAAATGTCCAAATCAAGAGGAAACATCATCAATATATTCCTTCCAGAAAAGGAATTGAAGAAACAAGTAATGTCCATAGAAACAGATTCTACACCGCTGGAAGAGCCGAAAAATCCTGACACTTGTAAGGTCTTTACGATATATTCGCTCATTGCGACAGAGGACAAAACCCAAGCATTGAGAGAGAAATATCTTGCAGGGAATTTCGGGTATGGACACGCAAAAACGGAATTGCTGAATTTGATTTTGGAAACCTATGTAAAGGAAAGAGAAATCTTTGCTTATTATATGGATAATCTTCCTGAATTGGAGAAAAAACTGCAAGAAGGAGCAGAAAAAACCAAAAAAGTAGCCCAAGAAACTCTCCAAAGAGTAAGAAAAAGTTTGGGAATGTAAATAAATATAAAAGCCTTACTCTACAAAAGTAAGGCTTTTATATTTGCTTAAAGAATTTATCTTGAATCCTTTAAAGTTATCTTGAATCAAAATCAATATTAAGAGTAGGATATGGAATGAGTATAGATTCAGAAAAGAATTTAGATAGTAAACGAAATCTATTAAAAAGAACACAAAAAAACCTTAATTATGAGAAATATATTATTTATAGTTATATTTTTTATTTACAATACACTTTTTTCTCAAATTAGTATGAAAGTAAGTGTTTTTAGTAAGAAAGAGAATGATTATATGTTAAAAATAGAAGTGATTAATGATAGTGATTATGATTACATTATTCCTATTGATACAGCAAATTATAGATACTATTTTCCAGAAGAAACATGTGCTAATTTTTATAGATTAGAAAATTATCCTGACTTAGGCATAATATTCAAAATAAAAAACAAAAAAAATGAGTATATGGATTCTTTATTGTCAGGATTTATACATTTAACAGAAGAAGAACTTTTAGCAATATCCGAAAAAAGGAAAGAAAAAGAAAGAATCCATAGAGAAAAAATAAAAAATTGGAAGAAAAAATATCATATAAAAGGAGATTATAAAAACATTGATATTAATTGGTATTTGTATAATCAATTAAAAGTATTAAAATCAAAGAAGTCCATTACCTATCTTAAAAACTTTAATATAAATGATATTAATATAGGTTTAGAAACCTATTCTTCATACTATTATTATCATTTAGATAAAAATGTAGATTATCCAATGTTTTTAGAAATCTGTATAGATGAAAAGATTTATGATCATTTAACCCAAAAACAAAAAGACGAATTTAAAGGATATAAGCTTTTCAGCGGGAAGATACAGTCTAATGAGATAATGATAAGAAAATAAGGTTTCAAAAAAGAGTTGATTTTTGAAACTATAATTCCTCTAAAAAATACTTTCTAAAAATAGTTCCTTTTTTCGTATTATTTATTTTCTTTTAAAATAGTTTTCGGAACTGTAAATAATGAAAAATATCAAATCTTCAACTGTTAATTTTTAAGGTTCAAGATAACTTTAAGAAAGGATTATCTTTGTAAGTTATTGAGAATAAATGAAAAGAGTTTTATTTACACATAAAAAAGTGTGAGTTTAGGTATAATTGCAGAAATATAAATTTATATTTGCTATTATGTTTTTTTATGTAATTCCTATTATAAAATAAGGTCTATTAAATCCAAATTTTCTAATGATTTTGTAAATTTAAACATAATTTAATAATATTCCAAAGCATTTTGTGCCTATCTTTGCAACATGTTGAAAATAGATAAAATAGAACTTCCTGATTTTCCATTGCTTTTGGCACCGATGGAAGATGTTTCGGATCCGCCGTTTCGCCGTTTGTGCAAGATGCATGGGGCAGACCTGATGTATTCAGAATTTATCTCTTCCGAAGGGCTAATTCGTGATGCGATAAAGAGCAAAAAAAAGCTGGATATCTTTGATTACGAAAGACCAGTGGGGATTCAGATTTTTGGAGGCGATGAGGAAGCGATGGCGATGTCTGCCAAGATAGTGGAAACGGTACAGCCAGATTTGGTGGATATCAATTTTGGTTGTCCTGTGAAAAAGGTGGTCAGCAAAGGCGCTGGGGCAGGAGTTTTGAAAGATATTGATTTGATGGTAAAACTTACCAAAGCAGTGGTGAATTCTACCGAACTGCCAGTTACGGTAAAAACTCGGCTGGGCTGGGATACAGAGAGCATCAATATAGAGGAAGTAGCAGAAAGACTGCAGGAAGTTGGCATAAAAGCCCTTACCATCCATGCTCGAACAAGGACACAAATGTATAAAGGTAAAGCCGACTGGGAGTACATTAGCAAAGTTAAAAACAATCCTAATATAGAAATCCCGATTTTTGGGAATGGTGATATTGATTCGCCAGAAACAGCCCTAGAATACAGAGAGAAATACAATATTGACGGAATGATGATTGGGCGTGGGGCGATAGGCTATCCATGGATTTTTAACGAGATAAAATATTTCTTCCAAACGGGAGAAAAACTACCGCCGCCTACAATAAAAGACAGGCTGGAAGCTGTAAGACAACATGCAGAATGGTCAGCAGAATGGAAAGGCGAAAGAGTAGGACTGATAGAGATGAGGCAGCATTACAGTAATTATTTCAGAGGGATACCGCATTTTAAGGAATATAGAACCAAATTCTTACAGGTTCTTACGATGCAGGAAATGGAGAGTGTTTTGGAGGAAATTTATACTCAGCTGGATAAGGAATAAATATGCCTTTTTTAGAACTAAAAAACTTAGCAATAGGCTACAGAGAGCCTTTGGTTTCGTCTATTGATGCGGAGCTTTCGCTTGGTGAGGTTTGTCTTTTGGTGGGGAATAACGGCATTGGGAAAACTACCCTTATGAGGACTATTCTGGGGCAGATACCACCATTGGAAGGACAGATTTGGATAAAAGGAACTGAAATAAAATCGGTTTCACCAGAGCAGATTCCAAAATGGATTTCTATGGTTTTTTCTAAAACTCAAGTTCCTGAAAATTATACAGTTATGGATTTGGTTTTGTTAGGAAAATATATCCATTATCCATATTATTTTAAATTAAATTCTGATGATTTGCAGGAAGTGGAGGAAATTATAGACAGTCTGAATTTGACTTCATATAAAGATTTTCCACTCAAAAAACTATCCGATGGAAATCTTCAGAAAGCTTTTATCGGAAGGGCTTTGGCGCAGAATACGCCGATGATCATTTTGGATGAGCCTACGACATACCTTGATGAAGAAAATAAAATGATGATTCTAAATCTTTTGAAAAAATTAGCAAAAGAAAAAAATAAGGCTATTTTGTTTTCTTCCCATGATTGGCGCTTGGCAAAAGATTTTTCAGATAAAATCTGGTGGCTGAAAGACCATAGGCTAAAAATAGGTGAAACTCCCAAAGATGCTGCTCTAGTGGAGGTGGATGCTATGGAAAAAGTTTTTTGGTTTGTAAAATAAAAAATTGACTAACTTTGCCTCTTTCAATTTTAGATTTCAAAGGAATTTATCATGCGTAGAGAACATAATCTCATTCCTGAAGAAGCGGAATGGAAAAAGAAAGTATTTAGAATAATATATTTTGCGGAGACTCCCTTGGGGAAGTTGTTTGATGTGGTTCTGCTGGCAATGATAGTTCTCAGTGCTATGATAGTTATCTTGGACAGTGTGGAGAACATTCGTTTCCATAAGACTTTCTTAACTATTGAGTGGTTCATGAACATCATTTTTACAGCAGAATATGTAGTTCGGATAATGGTTGTAAAAAACAAGAAAGACTATATATTCAGCATGATGGGGGTTATAGACTTTCTTTCTATTCTGCCGTTTTATATCGGTATTTTTACTCCCGAGGCTAAATACCTGATGATTATCAGGCTGTTTCGATTACTCAGGGTATTTAGGATTTTAAATATGATGGACTATATGGATGATGGGCATTATATTTTGCAGTCGCTAAGAAGCAGTTCCAGAAAAATTTATATTTTCCTGATGTTCATTACCATCATTGTGGTGGTTTTAGGAGCGCTTATGCATATCATAGAAGGAGGGAAAAATGGTTTTCATAATATTCCTGTGAGTATCTATTGGGCGGTGGTCACTATCACTACGGTGGGATATGGGGATATTTCTCCCGCTACACCGCTGGGGAAACTGCTTTCAGTGGTCCTTATGCTCTGTGGTTATAGCATTATAGCTGTGCCGACTGGGATTGTTTCATCTCAGATGAGAGAATGTATGAACAAGACAAAGAAACTATGCGACTGCTGTGGAAATATTGATAATGATGATGATGCCAGATATTGTAAGCAGTGCGGACATAAAATAGTAGAAGAATCTTCCTAATTTAGGGAGATTTTTTTGTTATAAAATCTAATTTTAGAATTTTGAATAAGGTTTTTTGAGGCTTGTGATTTTTTTCTTTTTTAAAGATTAAAAACAACTAATGTTAAAGTTTTTGTAAAACTGCGATAGAAAGCATAAAAATACTTAATAAATTTCATATATTTGTGCGAATTAAAAATAAAATAGATAAATGGGACTATTTAATGTATTCACGAAAGAGATAGCGATTGACTTAGGAACAGCTAATACCCTAATTATACATAACAACAAAATCGTAGTAGATCAGCCGTCTATCGTAGCGGTGGAGCGTAACACAGGAAAGATTATAGCAGTAGGAGACAGAGCAAAACACATGCAGGGGAAAACCCATGAGGAAATAAAGACAATCCGTCCTTTGAAAGATGGAGTTATCGCAGATTTCCAAGCTTCCGAAAGCATGATTAAGGAATTTATTAAACAAATTCCAGGAATCAAGGGAAGAGTTTTTCAACCAGCTCTGAGAATTGTTGTTTGTATCCCTTCTGGAATTACAGAGGTGGAGATTAGAGCGGTTAAGGACTCTCTTCAGAAAGTTCATGCTAAGGAAATTAGACTTATCTATGAACCAATGGCAGCTGCGATAGGTGTAGGGATAGATGTTCAGAAGCCAGAAGGAAACATGGTGATAGATATAGGAGGGGGAACTACAGAGATTGCAGTGATTGCACTTGGAGGAATCGTTTGTGATAAGTCTGTTAAAATCGCAGGGGATGTATTTACAGATGATATAGCCTATTATCTAAGAACCAACCACAACTTGTACATCGGAGAAAAAACAGCAGAGAGAATAAAAATAGAAGTAGGTGCAGCGATGGAAGAACTAGATGTAGAAGTGGATGATATTTCTGTACAGGGTAGAGACCTTATCACAGGAAAACCAAAAGAAATCATGATAGGTTATAAGGAAGTTGCTATAGCTCTGAATAACTCTATATCTAGAATAGAAGATGCGGTGATGGAGACTCTTTCCATGACTCCGCCAGAACTTGCAGCGGATATCTGGAAAACAGGTATATATCTTGCAGGAGGAGGAGCATTGTTGCGCGGTCTTAGTGATAGAATACACAAAAAAACAGGGCTTCCTGTATTCGTAGCCGAAGATCCATTGAGAGCAGTGGTAAGAGGAACAGGAATAGCACTGAAAAACATAGATAAGTTTAAGTTTTTGATTAGATAAGTGCCTTAGTCAAGATGTTGTCTTTTGTATGGAGGTTTTTGGAGAGGAACAGTCTTGGTACTTTTTTCGTTTTTCTCCAGTTGGTGTCAGTAGTTCTTATTTTTAGTAGGAACTCCATGCAGCGTTCTTTTGTGGCAGCACATGCATCAGCTTTTAATGCCTTTGTGTCTGGCTACATAGATGAGGGGGCAAGTTATTTCAGGCTGAAACAGGTAAATGAAGACCTGACCGCTCAGAATAAAATGCTCATGCAGCAGCTGTATGGTAAGAAAAAATCTACCAAAGCCAAATTTGTCCATGTGGACAATACTCTTACAGAAGGGCAGTCTTACTCTGTGATGGATGCAGAAATTATCCAAAACAGTATAAATAGAAATAATAATTATTTTACGATTAACAGAGGAAGAAACCATGGTGTAGAGCCTCAGATGGGGGTGATAGCTCCACAGGGGATAGCTGGGATAGTTGTTAATACAACGGCCAATTATGCTTTGGTGCAGTCTGTTTTGAGTGTAAATAATATTAAAATAAACACATCTCTAAAAAAATCAGATTTTTTCGGGACTTTGACCTGGGATGGAGAGGATACGCGAGTAATGCACCTAAAAGACATTCCTAAATATGTTTCTGTAAAAGTGGGAGATACCGTAATTACTGATGGTAAATCTTCTATTTTCCCAAAAGGAATAATGATAGGAAGAGTGTCTGGTTATGATGTAGATAGTAAAACAGGGCACTGGGATATTTCTGTGGAGCTGAGCCAGAATATGGGACAGGTGCAGAAAGTTTTCGTGGTTAAAAACCTTAAAAAAACAGAACTAGAAGAGATAAAAGAGATTTTAGATGCTGCTGTAAAGGAAAATGATTAGTAGAAATATTTTGACGGATATTTTATTCATTGTAGTATTGGTAATATTACAAGTTTTTTTGTTGAACAGAATCCTCATCATGGGCAAGTATCCGCCAATTGTCTATCCCATCTATGTGATGTTTTATCCTTTTTATAGGGATAAATTTCAGTTTTTAGGAACAAGTTTCCTGCTGGGGTTAGGAATGGATATGTTTTTGGGAACTTGGGGGATTAATGCCTTTGCGACTACATTGATAGCTTTTGTGAGAACCGTGATATTTCGGTCTTCGTCGGATTCTACATCAGATTTTTTCTCTTTTGAATCTTTGCAGTGGACGCAGTTTTTGGGTTTTATCCTTACTAATCTTTTTTTACACCAGTTTTTGGTTCAGTTTATAGAGTATTTTAAGTTGAGCAGAGCGTTAGATGTGCTTATCAATATCTCTATAACCACTGCATATTCGTTTGTTTTTGTTTTATTTTATGTTTTAATATTTAAAATCAAGCAGAGAGTTTGAGACCATATTTTAAAATTCTAATTTCTTTAGGGCTTATAGCTGTGATATTTGTCGCCAGACTAGCTTATTTACAGCTGTTTACGGATAGATATGCTCTCAATGCAGCCAATACATCTATCAAGATAGAATATATCATCCCTCAGCGTGGGGCTATTTTTGATAGAAATTCCAAATTACTAGTAGGAAACCAACCCGCTTATGAAATATCCTATACAGAAGCTTTGATGAAAGCTGATTTTGATATATTGGGTTTTTGTAAGTTGATGAATATCACTGAGGCGGATTATAATCATAAAATGAAGGAGATAAAGGCAGATAAGTATTTTTCTAAATTTACTCCGATGACTTTTATGAAGGATTTGAGCAGGGAAGATGTGGCGAGAATTCAAGAAATTATATTTAAATATCCAGCGTTTTCGGTTGTTTCCAGACCACAGAGAAAATATGAAGTTTCTACTTCGGGGAATTTGTTCGGGTATACCAATCAGGTCAATGCTGCCTATATCAAAAAAGACTCTCTATACTATCTTCCAGGGGATATAGCGGGGATGAGTGGTATAGAAAAAGCCTATGAAAAGGTGCTCCGAGGTGAAAAAGGGATGAAATATATTCAGAAAGATATCAAACTTCGGAATATAGGTTCATATAAAAATGGAGAGCTGGACAAGGAGATGATTTCTGGGAAGGATTTGGTTTTGACAATAGACTACGACCTCCAAAGAATGGCTCAGGAAATGCTGGTAAATAAGCGAGGAGCAATAGTAGCGATAGACCCAAATAACGGCGAAATCCTAGCAATGGCTACAGGTCCAGATATAGACCCAAACCTATTCACAGGTCCAGAAAAAACAAAAAATCTATACCGCCTGCAGATGGATAGCATGAATAAGCCAATGTTTGACCGCTCTATTCAGGCAGCTTATCCACCAGGTTCTACTTTTAAACTTGTTACAGCGCTTTCCGCTATGCAGATGGGGGTGATGACTCCTACTACTATTTTCCCTTGTGGTGGTGGGTTCAATGTTTCTGGAGTTAGAATCAAAGGGCATGGAGGAGCAGACCCTCTTATACCATCCATCCAAGTCTCTAGTAACTGTTATTTCTCTTATGCGTATTTAGCAATGCTCAATAAATACCCAGGAAATCCGAGCAAAGGAGCAGATGAATGGGCAAAAATAATGCATAGTTTTGGGCTAGGGCAGTTTTTAAATAATGATTTGGCAGTTGGGTCAAAGGGACTGATACCAGATGGCAAATTTTATGAAAAGAGGTATGGTAAAAATTGGAAACCTCTCCAAGCTGTTTTCAACGGGATGGGGCAGGGCGAAATCCTTTTAACACCTATACAAATCGCTAATTTTACAGCCGCTATTGCGAATAGAGGTTGGTATTACACACCACATATTGTAAAATCTATTGACGGAAAACCTAATCCAGACAAGAGATTTAAAGTTAAAAATCAGACATTAGTAGACCCTAAACATTTTGAACCAGTGATAAGAGGAATGGAAGCTGTAGTTTTAAGGGGAACGGGACGAGCTTTGAAATCCAATGACTTTACTCAGTTGGCAAAAACAGGAACAGCGCAGGTGCCACAAGGGAAGGACAACTCTATCTACACCATGATAGCACCAGCTGATAATCCTAAAATAGTAGTAGCAGCGGTGATGGAGCATGCTGGTTTTGGGGCAACTTGGGCGGGACCTGCCTGCACGGTGATAGCCGAAAAATATCTTTTAGGAGAGCTGAAACGAGAGCATCTTTATAAAAGGCTGACAGGAGCGAGTTTCATGGCTGAATATAACAGACAATGGGTAGTTCATTTGAAAAAAATAGGAAAATACGAACCTCCTAAGCCAGATTCTCTTGCAATGAAAAAGATACAAGACAGTCTGAAACTGCTGAACGAAAAAAATAAAGCAATAGATAATAAAAATAAACAAACTCAAAAAACACCATAATAGATATGAGATGGGCTGAAGGATTAGACAAAATAGGGCTGCTGCTCTACATCCTTATCGTTTTGTTTGGTATCGCTAATGTGTATAGTGTAAGTACAGATAGCGGTATAAAACAGGCGGTTTGGTTTGGTATCTCATTGTTTGTTATGATGATGATTTTGTTTGTCCGTGGAAGTGTTTTTGAGAGTTTGGCGCCATTTTTTTATATCGTTGCAGTTGTTTTGCTCGTTGGGCTTTTTCCTTTTGGGAAAGAAATCAACGGACAGAGGAACTGGTATGTGTTTGGGCCGATAAGTTTGCAGCCAGTGGAATTTGTGAAAATAGCCATTGCGCTTATGATGTCTTCTTATGTAGGAAACCCTGATTTCAGCATGAAAAACGGAAGGTCGCTATTCACGGCTTTTGCTATCATCGGTATTCCTGGACTTTTAGTCTTATTACAGCCAGATGTCGGTTCTTTGATGGTGTTCATGGCGTTTGCTATTGCTCTGTATCGTGAGGGGCTGAGTGGGTGGCTCTTTACTGCTGGTTTTTCGGTGGTAGGAGTGTTTCTATTGTCATTGGTTTTTGAACCTTTATATATTGTAAGTGTAATCGTGCTTTTGACCTTATTGGGAGTTTATTTTAGTAGAATTCGGCTAGGTTTTAGTATGATTTCTACACTTGTGGTGAGTGTTGGTATACTTGCAGGAATAAGTTTTGGTGCGCCTAAAGTTATGGAAAAACTCCCTAAGCACCAGAGGGAAAGGATAGAGGTTTTGTTTAAAGGAGAAAAAGCATTTCGTGATACAGCGGGGTACAATTTGCTTTACTCTAAAACAGCGATAGGTTCTGGCGGACTTCTTGGAAAAGGCTACAAGGAAGGCTCTGTTACTCAGGGGCATTTCGTGCCAGAGCAGCGTACGGACTATATTTTCTGTACTGTCGGCGAGGAGTGGGGCTTTGTGGGAAGTACTGTTTTGGTTCTTCTTTATGCGGTGTATATAGGACGGATTTATTTCTTGGCTGAACGCCAAAAGCCCGTGTTCAATAGAGTTTTCGGATATTGTTTTGCATCTATTCTGATGATGCATTTTGCTATAAATGTAGGAATGGTTATGGGGCTGTTCCCTACAGTGGGGATTCCGCTGCCTTATTTCAGTTATGGGGGAAGTTCTCTTTTGGCATTTTCTATAATGACCGCTATGTTTTTTAGGCTAAACTATGAGGATAGAAATAGTTTGATTTAAAAACAAAAATATTTTTCTGTTATTTTTTATAAAGGGTATTTTTTTAGGGGGTGTTAATAAGAAAAACAATATTTTTATTAACTTTGCCCTGTAAAATTATATACTTATGCCAATATTAAGGTTTAGTGCATTAGAAAAATTGCCTTTTATCAATTATAGAAAAGATAATTTTGTGGAAACTCCGCCCAAATTATCAGAATTGTTTTGTGAAAATGTATTTTCTGAAGAGAAAATGCGTGAGTTTTTGACCAAAGAAGCCTTCACAGCCGTGATGGATGCCATAAAAAATGGAACTAAAATCCAAAGGTCAGTAGCAGACCAAGTGGCTCTCGGTATGAAAAACTGGGCAATGACCAAGGGTGTTACTCACTACACGCATTGGTTCCAGCCGCTGACAGGGACTACCGCGGAAAAACACGATACTTTTTTCACGCCGATAGGTGAGGGCAAGGCCATGGAACGCTTTAACGGAGCGAACCTTATTCAGCAGGAGCCAGACGCGTCTTCTTTCCCTAATGGAGGAATTAGAAACACCTTTGAGGCGAGAGGCTATACCGCTTGGGATCCTACTTCTCCAGCGTTTATTATGGGAACTACCCTTTGTATTCCTTCTATTTTTATTTCCTATACAGGCGAAACATTGGATTACAAAGCTCCGCTTCTGAGAGCATTACACGCTGTGGATGAGGCAGCTACAGAGGTTTGTCAGTATTTTGATAAAAATGTAACCAAAGTTACGGCTACACTTGGCTGGGAGCAGGAATATTTCCTTGTAGATTCGGCGCTTTTTAAGACCAGACCAGACCTTTTGATGACAGGAAAAACCCTTTTGGGGCATTCGCCAGCGAAAGGGCAGCAGCTGGAAGACCATTATTTTGGTTCTATTCCTACCCGTGTGATGAATTTCATGAAGGAATTGGAGATAGAATGCGTGAAACTGGGCATTCCAGTATCTACAAGACATAATGAAAATGCACCCAATCAATACGAACTTGCGCCAATGTTTGAGGAGGCGAATGTGGCAGTTGACCATAATTCCCTGTTGATGGATTTGATGGCGAGGATAGCGCACAAGCACCACTTTCATATTCTTTTCCATGAAAAACCATTTGCGGGAGTCAATGGAAGCGGTAAACATAATAACTGGTCGCTCTCTACCAATACAGGTGAAAACCTGCTGAGCCCAGGAAAAAATCCGAAAAAAAATCTTCAGTTTTTGACATTTTTTGTAAATGTGATTAAGGCGGTGCATGAATATGCAGACCTTCTTCGTGCAGGAATTGCCACTGCAGGGAATGACTATCGTCTGGGAGCCAATGAGGCGCCGCCAGCGATTATTTCTGTGTTTATCGGTTCTCAGCTTTATGGAGTTTTGGAGGAATTGGAAAAAGTGAGCGAGGGGAAACTCAGCGCTGATGAAAAATATGATTTAAAACTAAATGTAGTCGGCAAAATCCCTGAAATTCTGCTTGACAATACGGATAGAAACCGAACTTCACCATTTGCTTTCACAGGGAATAAATTTGAGATACGAGCGGTCGGTTCTTCGGCCAACTGTGCAGAGGCGATGACCATCATGAATTCCATTATGGCAAAACAGCTTCGTGTCTTTAAAAAGGAAGTAGATGCTTTGATAGAAGAAAAAGGACTGAAAAAAGATGAGGCTATTTTTAATGTACTGAGAGAATACATCAAGCAGTCTAAAAATATAATGTTCGAAGGGGACGGCTATTCCGAAGACTGGGTAAAAGAAGCCAAAAAACGAGGACTCAGCAATCTAAAAACCACGCCAGAGGCTTTGAAAAGAGAATTAGATCCGAAATTTATCAGCATGTATGAAGAAATGGGAATCTACACTCAGCGTGAAATAGAGGCAAGAAACGAAATCAAATTAGAGAAATACAGCAATATCGTAGGAATAGAAGCGAAAGTGCTGGCAGATGTGGCGAGAAACCACATCATTCCATCGGCGTTGAAATATCAGAACAGGCTGATAGACAATGTGAAAGGGCTGAAAGAAATCTACGGCGAAATAGACTTTAGACCTTTGGCGAAAGAGCAGATGAATCTGATAGAGAGAATTTCTCACAATGTTCATCAGATAAAAATAGGCGTGGATGAACTTTTGGAAGCCAAACAAAAAGCCCAATCTATAAAGGATAATCAGAAACAAGCAGAGGCATTTTGTCAGGAAGTGAAGCCGCTTTTCTCAAAAATACGAGAAGCATCAGATGCGCTAGAAATGATGGTGGATGATGAGCTTTGGCCGATGACCAAATACCGCGAACTGCTTTTTACGAAATAAACAAACACTCAGTGCAAGATTTTGTGCTGAGTTTTTTTAATAAAGATATAAAAACATGAATCAGAGAGAAAAACAATTACAATTTCATAAAAATTTGGCGACGGGACTGCTTGTTTTGATGCTTGTCATCTACATAAGTATGGTGTTTTTACAGAAAAAATATCCCGAAATGTCCTTTATAGGCTATGTGAAGGCTTTTTCCGAGGCTGCTATGGTGGGAGCTCTTGCCGACTGGTTTGCGGTAACGGCATTATTCCAAAAGCCAATGGGACTGCCCATTCCACACACCAATCTGATAGAAGAACGAAAGGCGGATATTGGGAATAATTTGGGTGGTTTTGTTGTGGAGAATTTTTTAAAACCAAAGCAAATTCGTTCTCATATTGAGAATATTAAGGTGTCTAAATATATGGTAGAATGGCTTTCCAAAGAAACTACTCCTGAAAAAATAGAAAACATCATAAAGGGAATGTCCCTCAATGTGAGAGGTAGCCAGATGCTTGTAGAATTTTTGGACAAAGGAAAACATCAGGAATTATTTAGCCAACTTTTCCAGAAAATAGAAATTTATATTTCTGAAAACCAAAATGTGGTTCGGAGAGAAATAGACAATCAGTTTCCGCCGCTTATTCCATCTTTCATCAGAGAAGCGATTTCAGAAAAGGTGGTGGGTGGTCTGCACGAATTTGTAATGAAAATTACTAGAGATGAGGCGCATTCTGTAAGGCGAGAAATGACAGCGCAGCTGTATGATTTTGCTGAAAAACTGAATTCTTCTGAATGGGAAAATAAAATCACAAAACTCCTGCAGGATAATGTAAATAAGCAGATTAGTAAATTTAAAACCAATGAGGAGTTTCAGAAAAAGCTGGATGTTTGGTTTCAGAAAACAGCTTATAGATTTGCATTGAGAAATAAGGTGAGAATAGGGGATTTTATCAGTGATACGGTCAAAAACTGGGAAGGTAAGGAGTTGAGCCAAAAACTGGAAATGGAAGTAGGGAAAGACTTGCAGTTTATCAGAATCAATGGGACTTTGGTAGGAGGTATGGTAGGTCTGGTGATTTATGCTCTTACACAGCTTTTGTAGAAAAAACAAATCGGATATCCAAGGATATCCGATTTCGTCTAAAATAAATAAAATATAATGAAAAAACTAAAACTACTTTGGTTCTAACACACAGAACGGGATGATAATCTCTTCTAGGGAAATCCCTCCGTGCTGATAGGTGTCTTTATAATAATTCACAAAATGGTTGTAATTTTTAGGGTAAGCAAAGAATAAATTGTTCTTCGCAAAGATATATTTGCTGCTCACATTCCCTTTCGGAAGGAATAGCTTTTCAGGATTAGTAATCGCCCAGACATCTTTGTCTTCATAGGTTAGACTTTTTCCTGTTTTATATCTTATGTTGGTAGAGGTTTCTCTATCACCCACCACTTTGCTCGGTTTTCTTACATAAATCATTCCGTGGTCAGTCGTTATAACAAGCTTGAAGCCGTTTTCTGCTGCCAGTTTGATGATTTTGATAAGAGATGAATTTTCAAACCAATTGTATGTTAATGAACGGAATGTTTTATCATCTCTAATTAGCTGATCTACAATGGTGTTATCGGTTTTTGCGTGAGAAAGAATGTCTATAAAGTTATAAACAATCACCAATAAATCATTGTTTTTGTGCTGATTAAAATCTTCTAATATTTTTCGCTCAAAATCAGCGTTTAATATCTTAATATATTTTGAACTTTTCCCCTGCAGACCTAGTCTCTTCATTTGGTCTTTTAGGAAATCAAATTCAAATTCATTTTTGTTCCCATCTTCATTATCATTGAACCATTTATCTGGAAATCTTTTTTCTATTTCCAAAGGCAGTAGTCCTGCGAAGAAAGAATTTCTAGCATACTGAGTTGCTGTTGGCAAGATACTGTACAGATACTCTTCCGAAGTTTTATTATAAAACTTAGTGAAAAGCGGTTCTACCACTTTCCATTGGTCATATCTCAGATTATCTATCACCAAAAGAAGAACTTTGTCTTTTTCTACCTCTGGTTTTACTTTTTCCTTGAACAGGGTGTGGTTCATCAGAGGCTTGTCATTTGAGTTAAGCCAGTGTTCGTAGTTGTTTTCTATGAATTTAGCAAATTGGATATTTGCTTCTTCTTTTTGATTTTGAAGCAATTCCGAAAACTCACTATCAAAAACCTTATCAAATTTTATCTCCCAATTCAGGATTTTTTTATAATATTCTGCCCAGTCTTCATAACTATGAAGGTTGGAAAGTTCCATACTCAGATTTCTGAACTCCTGCTGATATTCAGAAATAGTCTGCTGTTCTACCAAAGTGTCTTGTTCAAGATTTTTCTTTAATGAAAGTAGAACTTGATTTGGGTTCACAGGTTTTAGAATATAATCTGCAATTTGTGAACCTATGGCCTGCTCCATGATGTGCTCCTCTTCATTTTTCGTTACCATCACTATTTTGATGGAGCTGTCCAAGTTTTTAATCATCGGAATGGCTTCTAAGCCAGATATGCCAGGCATACTTTCGTCAAGAAGAACGAGTGCGAAACTGTTTTCTTCTATCAGTTCCAAGGCCTCATTCACATTGTTGATAGGAGTAACACTGTAACCTTTGCTTTCCAAGAAAACAATATGCGGTTTCAGCATCTCTATCTCATCATCTACCCAAAGTATTTTTGACATAATTTTTTCCACTAATTTTCTGTTTTCAAAAGTATGGAGAAAAAATATTAAAATTATACCAACGAAATGTTAATGTTTGGTTAAAGTTTTTTTATAATTTTACACGATAAAATTTTTTTATGGCTAATAAATTGAAAATCATCAATGATCCCGTTCATGGATTTATAAAAATCCCGTATGAAATTATTTTTGATATCATGGAACATCGCTGTTTCCAGAGGTTGAGAAGAATTTCTCAAACGGGACTGCTGAGTTTGATTTTCCCAGGAGCTACTCATACCCGTTTTCATCATGCGATAGGTGCGATGCATTTGATGTTTAATGCATTAGAAATTTTGAAACAAAAAGGCGTGAAAATTTCTACGGAAGAAGAAAAGGGAGCGATGCTGGCTGTCCTGCTTCATGATGTAGGACATGGGCCTTTTTCGCATGCTCTGGAAAATATACTGATGGACAACTGGCATCACGAAAAACTTTCCCTTCTTCTGATGGAGCAGCTGAACGAGGAGTTTTCTGGCGAACTTACGATTGCAATACAGATGTTTCAGGGAAAATATCATCGTAAATTTTTTAATCAATTGATTTCCTCACAGCTTGATGTGGACAGGCTCGATTATCTCAAAAGAGACAGTTTCTACACAGGGGTTTCGGAAGGGAATATCAATACACAGCGGATTTTATCAACGCTGAATGTCCTTGATGATGAGCTGGTTTTGGATGAAAAAGGAATTTATTCCATCGAGCATTATCTCGTGGCGAGGATGTTTATGTATTGGCAGGTTTATTATCATAAAGCGGCAGTATTGGCAGAAAATTTATTGATAAAAATAATGAACAGAGCCAAAACATTGGTTTCGCAAAATGTGAAAGTAGAAGCTTCCGAAAACCTTAAATATTTCTTGTACAGAGAGAGCTCCACAGAGGCTACGGAGGAAGATATAGCGAGATTTATGGAGCTGGATGATACGGATGTGTTACAGGCTATAAAATCATGGAAAAATCATGATGATTTCGTGCTTTCGTATCTTTGTAAAACGGTTATTAACAGAAAGTTTCCTAAAATTATTTATTCTTCTACGCCTTTTTCGGATGATTTGGTAAGGGAGAAAATAAGGGAAACAAATTTGCATTTTGGGATAGAAAATGGAGATTTACTCGTGGATAATATTGAAAGAAACCTGCTTCCTTATGATAAAACCAAACAGCCTATCTATCTTCTGCGAAATGACATGGAAAAAGTGGCATTGGAACAGGCAGGAAGTCAGATTTTATCAATGAATATTAATGAAAAAACGACAAGGTATATTTTGTCCTTTCCAAGGGAAATTTCATGATTTTTTTATGTTAAAAATATAAACAAATATAAATTTTTATTATACTAATAGTATTTTTCTTATCTTTGCACGATTATGGAGTTTACAGCTGCTGAAATTGCTGGTCTTATCAAAGGAAAAGTAATTGGAGACCAAGGAATAAAAGTTCATGGATTTTCCCCTATAGAAGAGGGAAGGCATGGACATTTGTCTTTTATTGCGAATGAAAAATTTGCACATTTTCTGCATTCTACAGAGAGTTCTGTGCTTATTGTTTCAAAAAATCTTTTGAAAGAAGAAAGTTATAAGCCAGTCATCATAGAAGTGGAAGATGCATATCTTGCATTTCAGGTTTTGATGAACCTTTATCAGCAGATGACCGAAAAGAAAAAAGGAATAGAAGCGCAGAGTTTCATCCATGAAACGGCTGTTTTGGGAGAGGATATTTATGTAGGAGCATTTACTTATATTTCAGAAAAAGCGGTAATTGGCGATGGCGTTCAGCTTGCTCCACAGGTTTTCATTGGTAAAAATGTGAAAATCGGTAAAAACTCTAAAATAGACAGCGGTGCGAAAATCTATGACGGCTGTGTCATTGGGGAAAATTGTGTTGTCCACTCTAATACTGTGGTAGGAGGAGATGGATTTGGTTTTCAGCCTACACCAAATGGATATGACAAAATCCCACAACTGGGAAATGTAATTATAGAAAATAATGTAGAAATAGGCTCTAACTGTAGTATTGACAGAGCTACTATAGGTTCTACCATTATAGGAGAAGGGACTAAAATAGACAATCTTATCCAAATCGCACACAATGTAAAAATTGGAAAAAACAATGTGATTGCTGCGCAGGCAGGAATTGCAGGTTCTACTACCATTGGAAACTGGAATATGATCGGTGGTCAAGTGGGAATTGTAGGGCATATCAATATAGGAAATCAAGTAAAAATACAAGCACAGAGCGGTGTGAATAAAAATGTAAAAGATGGCGAGGCTCTGTATGGAGCGCCAGCCATAGATGCGGGAGATTATCGAAGAAACTATGTGCATTTCAGAAATTTGACAGAAATAGTAAAAAGAATAAATCAATTAGAAAATAACTCAAAAGATAAAACTAATGAGTGATAAACAAAAAACTTTAAAAGGAGAAGTTTCCCTATCAGGAATAGGTCTTCACACAGGAAAAGAAGTAACCCTAACCATTAAACCTGCTAAGGAGAATACAGGCTATGTGTTCGTAAGAACAGACTTAGAGGGAAATCCACAGATAGAAGCAGATGCTAACTATGTAGTTTCTACTGATAGAGGAACGACATTAGAAAAATCAGGAGTTAAAATCTACACATGTGAGCATGTTTTGGCGGCGTTAGTGGGGATGGATGTAGATAATGCTGTCTTGGAGATGAATAGTGCAGAGCCTCCTATTATGGATGGTTCGTCCAAGTTTTTTGTGGAAGCTATAGGGAAAGCAGGAGTGGTGGAGCAGGAGCAGCCAAGAGAGTATTTTGCTGTTACAGAGGTTGTTAGTTTCACTGACCCACAGACTGGTTCTGAGATTACCATTATCCCAGCGGATACTTATCAAGTAACTACGATGGTGGATTTTGGGACTAATGTTTTAGGAACTCAGAATGCTGTTTTGAAAAATATTTCTGATTTTAAAAATGAAATTTCTTCTGCTAGAACATTTAGTTTTTTACATGAATTAGAAATGCTTTTGGATGCAGGTCTAATCAAAGGTGGAGATATTTCTAATGCGATTGTTTATGTAGATAAAGAATTGACTCCTGAAACAGCTGAAAAACTTAAAAAAGCTTTTGGAAAAGATGATGTTTCCATTCAGCCAAATGGAGTTTTGAATAACTTGACTTTAAACTATCCAAACGAGGCAGCTCGTCATAAATTATTGGATGTTATCGGTGACTTGGCATTGACAGGAGTAAGATTAAAAGGAAAGGTAATTGCTAATAAACCAGGACATTACATAAATACAGAGTTTGCTAAAAAACTAAATAAAATATACAAAGCTCAAAAGAAGAAAAATGTTCCAAATTTTGATTTGAGTAAAGAGCCTATTTATGATATCAATGGCATTATGAGATTATTGCCGCACAGACCTCCGTTCTTGTTGATAGACAAGATTTTGGAACTGTCTGATAATCATATCGTAGGGCTGAAAAATATCACAATGAACGAACCGTTCTTTGTAGGACACTTCCCGAAAGAACCTGTGATGCCAGGAGTTTTACAGATAGAAGCGATGGCACAGATTGGGGGAATTTTGGTATTATCAAGTGTCCCAGATCCAGAGAACTATTCTACATATTTTGTAAAAATAGATAATGTTAAATTCAAAAAGAAAGTAATCCCAGGGGATACACTTGTCTTTAAATTAGAGTTGTTAGCTCCTATCCGTAGGGGAATAGTACACATGCAGGGGTATGGCTATGTAGGCGATAATGTAGTGGTGGAAGCAGAACTAATGGCTCAAGTAGCAAAAACAAAAATAGACTAAATGATTCATCAGCTTACAGCAGTAGACCCAAGAGCGAAAATCGGACAAAATGTTACCGTAGACCCATTTACCACCATAGCAGCGGATGTGGAAATAGGTGAAGGAACATGGATAGGCTCCAATGTTACCATTATGAATGGAGCAAGAATTGGTAAAAACTGCAGAATTTTTCCAGGAACTGTCATCGCTGCGATACCACAAGATTTGAAGTTTGATGGAGAGGAATCACAAGTTATCATTGGTGATAACACGACCATTAGAGAATGTGTAACGGTTAATAGAGGAACCAAGGCTTTAGGATATACTAAAATTGGGAATAATTGTCTAATCATGGCTACATCCCATATTGCTCATGACTGCGTTGTTGGTGATAATGCCATTATAGTAAATGGATGCGCGATAGGTGGGCATGTGGAAATAGGCGATTATGCTATCATAGGTGGATTGAGTGCTGTGCATCAGTTCTCTAGAATAGGGAAACATGTAATCACAGCGGGGGGGTCTTTGGTTAGAAAAGATATTCCACCTTATGTCAAAGTAGGAGGAGAACCACCTGTTTATGCAGGGATTAACTCTGTTGGGCTAAGAAGAAGAGGAATTTCTAATGAGAAGATTTTAGAACTTCAGTCTATTTATAGAGTGATTTTCCAAATGGGGATGAATGTATCTCAGGCATTGGCATATATAGAAAGAGAAGTGCTGTCTACACCAGAAAGAGACGAAATTGTGCAATTTATACAGTCATCTCAAAGAGGAATAATCAGAGGAGGTAACACCAAAAAAGAGGAAGAAGATGATCAAGATTAAAAATAATTAGAATAAAAAATGGCAACAACAGCTGATATTAGAAAAGGACTTTGTATAGAGTTTAACCATGATATTTATAAGGTAATAGAATTCCTTCATGTAAAACCAGGGAAAGGTCCAGCTTTCGTAAGAACAAAATTAAAATCAGTAACAAATGGAAAAGTATTAGACAATACTTTTTCTGCTGGTCATAAAATTGATGAGGTTAAAGTAATTACGCGTAAATTCCAGTATCTTTATGATGATGAGAATGGATATCATTTCATGAACAATGAAGATTTTTCTCAAATCTATCTAAACAAAGAAATGATAGAAAATGCTCAGTTCATGAAGGCTGGAGAGGAAATTACAGTAATTTTGAAAGAATCAGATGAAACGCCTCTTTCTGCTGAACTTCCTGCAACAGTATTTTTGGAAGTGACAGAAGCAGACCCAGGTGTGAAAGGAAACACAGCAACTAACGCCTTGAAAAACTGTATAGTAGAAACAGGCGCTAGAGTTTTGGTTCCGCTATTCATAGAACCAGGAGATAAGATTAAAGTAAATACAGAAGACGGCTCTTATTTAGAGAGAGTTAAATAAATTTATATAAAACTACTATGAAATTTCCTGAAATTCAGACATTGAAGCAAATAGCAGAAATTATCGATGCCAAATATATTGGTGCAGATGATTTTCCTATTTCTGGAACGAATGAAATTCATAGAGTAAAATCGGGAGAGATTGTTTTTGTAAATCATCCTAAATATTATGAAAAGGCTTTAAATTCTGAGGCGACAGTTATTCTCATTGACAAAGAAGTGGATTGTCCAGAGGGAAAAGCTCTTTTGGTTTCGGATGACCCTTTTAGAGATTTTAATAAAATCAATGCTCATTTTACTTCAATACAGACATTTAAAACTTGCGGAGAAAATGTAAAAATAGGGAAAAACAGCCAGATTCATTCTTCTGTAATCATAGGAAATGATGTGGAGATAGGAGAGGAATGCATCATCATGCCAAATGTGGTGATAGGCGATAGAGCCAAGATAGGAAATCGCTGTATTATCCAGTCTGGGACAGTCCTTGGAGGAGATGCATTTTATTACAGAAAACTGCCAACAGGCTATATCAAGATGCTTTCGGTAGGAAATGTAGTTTTAGAAGATGATGTGGAAATAGGAGCAAACTGCACCATAGACAGAGGCGTTACAGACACTACAATTATAGGAGAGGGGACGAAGATGGATAATCAAATCCAGATAGGGCATGATACTATCATTGGAAAGAGATGTCTGATTGCGTCACAAGTTGGGATTGCGGGATGCTGTAATATAGGTGATGATGTTACCATCTGGGGGCAGGTAGGAGTTTCCTCGGACATTACAGTAGAAGATGGAGTGATTATTTTGGCAACTTCAGGGGTTTCAAAAGATTTGAAAAAAGGTAAAACTTATTTCGGAGCACCAGCGGAGGAAGCCAAGGAATATTACAAAAAACAAGTAAAAATTACTCGATTGATACAAGGATAATAAAAAAATGTTACTTTTGTACTTTGAATTAGAAAAAAATAAAATTGTTAAATAAAAATAAAAAATTATGAAAAAACTATTATTAGGAAGTTTTTTGGTGTTTTCAAGCCTTATGTCAGCACAGCTTTCTTTACAGTTGGAAAATACTAGAATAGGGGTGATAGGAGGACCTAACTATTCCAGAGTAAGAAATGCCCATAACCCTTCTGCGGCAAGATATTCATTCTATGGAGGGCTTTTAGCATTGATTCCATTAGATTTTGAAAATCAGTTTTATATTCAGCCACAGGTAGAATATTTATCAGCAGGTGAGAAAGGAGAAGGGTCTACAGTTTATGCGAACAACTATATCAGTGTTCCTATTTATTTTAAAGGATATTTCACAGAAGGAAGACATTCTTTATTTGCATTTGCAGGACCTAGATTTGCTTTCTTGCTTAACCAAAAAGTTGAGAATCCATCTAGCCCTCTTTATGTGAAAGAAAAGATGGGTAAAGCAAGAGGTTTCGATTTTGCTTTATCAGGAGGTGTAGGATATAGTATAAATAGAAAATTCGAGATACTTGCTCGTTATGATTTCGGTTTATCTAGTGTTTATCCAGACCTTGTGGAATCTTGGACAGGAAACCCGAATGTGTATAGAAAAAAATCTCAGCATATCTTGAGTGCAGGGGTAAGTTACATCTTTGGAGAATAATAAAAAAGATAAAAATAAAAAAGCAACTCTAAAATAGGGTTGCTTTTTGTTTTTTTAAATAAGAAAATTAGTGTACATCTATCCCATCAAAATATATTTCTGTAATAGCAGTGTCATTATATTTGCTTCCTTTGTAGACTTCTAAGATTTCAAATTTTAAAATTAAATCCGTTCTGTTTTTGTTGTGTCCAAGCGTTCCTATTTCAAAATATTGATCTGTTCGGCTGTCTTTTAAATTTAAAATTCCGAAAGGAACACCATTTACATAGAGTTTTAATTTTTTTACACGGTTGTTATTTTTCCATGTTTCCTCGGATTTCATATATCCATTAGAAATAATAATTTCCGTAATCCTAGGACTGTCATTTTTGAAATAATATTCCAAATATTCGCCAATACCTTCATCTTTTTTGCCCTCTACCCAAGCAGTTTTGTAACTTAAATCATTTGCAAATTCAGCTTTGTAAGAATCTCCAAGTGAGGATGAAGCCTTTATTTTATAATTTCCACCGCCACAGTACCAGCTGCACCCGCCATCAATGATGTCCCAAGCGTTTTCCACTACTTCGCCATATTTTCCGAGGAGGATATTTAGTTCTTTTTGCTCCGAAGCTGTGGGAGTTTTCTTTTGTAAAAGTTCATTTTGTCGGTTGATTTCCTTTTCTCTTTTTGCGCTGAGGTCAGGCTTTACCACTTTTTTAGGATAAAAATTTTTGATTTGGCTTTGTGCTGTCCCTCCACAGAGAAGCGCAAGAATTAGTAAATATTTCATTTTTAATGTATTGGTTAAAAAAGTTCGCCTAAATTTTTTGGTTGTGATATGCCCAGATGTCGGTAGGCTTTTTCGGTAACTTCCCTTCCTCTCGGCGTTCGGATGATGAAGCCCTCTTGAATGAGGTAAGGTTCATACACCTCTTCCAAGGTTTCGGCATTTT
The DNA here is from genome assembly GCA_963516675.1 of uncultured Flavobacteriaceae bacterium. Classification (GTDB taxonomy): domain Bacteria; phylum Bacteroidota; class Bacteroidia; order Flavobacteriales; family Weeksellaceae; genus JABCPE02. Next base: position 106,493 of record CAUQBH010000007.1, read on the forward strand.
CTCCGATAGAAGTTGCCAGTGCCGATATTCCCACAGGTTTCCCTTTGAAATTTTCTATCATTACCCGCATGATTTTATTGTCCATGTCATCAAGGCCATATTCATCGACATTGAGCGAGTTTAGGGCAAATTTAGCGATGTTCAGGTCAATCTCTCCATTGCCTTTTATCTCCGCAAAATCCCTCACTCGGCGGAGCAGGGCGTTGGCTATTCTCGGTGTTCCTCGGCTTCTTCGTGCGATTTCAAGGGCGGCGTTTTCATAAATAGGAACGCCCAAAACCCTAGCGCTTCGTTCGATAATCATACCTAAAAGCTCTACATTATAGTATTCTAATCTGCTTTGAATCCCAAATCTTGCCAGCATGGGTTTGGTAAGCATTCCGCTTCGGGTCGTTGCTCCGATTAGGGTAAATGGATTTAGCCCAATCTGAACGGAACGGGCATTAGGGCCTGTTTCTAGCATAATATCGATTTTAAAATCTTCCATCGCAGAATATAGATATTCCTCTACAATAGGCGATAGACGATGAATTTCATCGATGAAAAGAACATCATTTTCCTCCAAATTAGTCAGAATCCCTGCCAGACTGCCAGGTTTGTCCAGCACAGGGCCAGAGGTTACTTTGCAGTTTACGCCCAGTTCGTTGGCGATGATATGCGAAAGTGTGGTTTTCCCAAGCCCAGGAGGCCCGTGCAGAAGCGTGTGGTCTAGTGCCGTTCCTCTGTTTTTGGCGGCGGCAACGAACACTTCTAGGTTGTCTAGTGTTTTTCTCTGTCCTGCAAAATCTTTGAAGCTCTGCGGGCGGATTTTTTCCTCTTGTGAAAGCTCTTCGGAGGAGTAATTCTCTTTATCTGGATGCAAAAAATCAGGCATTTCTAATCTATTTGAGAACCAAAGATAAAGATTTTTTTTGACCAATTGATAAATCAAATAAGTGTTTAAGTTTAAACAAAATTGGGTTTATTAAATTTAATTTGAATTTAATTCTTTTGTTTAATGGTGTTTCCTGTGGTTTTAAGATTTAAACAAATATAGTTTTTGAAAAAATGTTTAAAATTAAAGAAATAATATTTTTATATTTGCACCTTCAAAATAAAAGTGAAAACGAGAAACATGAGAAAAATTTTGTTACCAATAACATTATTGGCGGGAACCTTAGCTTATGCAGGAGGGTTCAGAGTATCGCTACAGGGAGTGAAGCAGTTGGCTATGGCGCACACGAGTGCCCATGCAGAGGATGCGAGTGTAGCTTTTTTTAATCCAGCGGGAATGTCTTTCATTCCGAGTAAATTGAGTGTGGTAGCTGGTGGTTTTGGAGTGGCAAGTAAAGTGTCGTACCAAAATCTGGACACAGGAGAGGCTTATTCTACTGAAAATCCTTTGGGAACGCCTATTTATGCGGCTGTAGCGTATAAGGTGGTGGATAATGTTTCTGTGGGATTTAGTTTTACTACGCCTTTCGGAAGTACGATTCAATGGCCAGAAAAATGGACAGGAGATGAAATCGTAACTAAAATGAGCTTGAAGAGTTATTTCTTCCAGCCAGCAGTTTCAGTGAAGATGGCGGATTGGATGTCGGTAGGTCTGAGCTATATGTATGTAAAAGGACAAGTGGACTGGGATAAGAAACTTAATAAATTTAATGGCAGTCTAAATCTAAAAGACACCAAAGCAAGTGGACATGGTCTAGGATTGGGATTCTATTTTAGACCAACGGATAAGCTTGATGTAAGTGTTGCATACCGTTCGCCTGTAATTGTGAAGGCTAATGATGGTGTTGTGAGTTTTAATGTGTCTTCGGCATTGTATTCAGCGCTGAAAGTGGATGCTAATGGTCAGGATAGATTCAAAGCGGAACTTCCATTAGTAGAAGAATACACGATAGGAGCTACATATAGAATCACTCCAAAATGGCAGGTTTCAGCGGATTTCAACTATACAGGATGGTCTCGCTATGATGCTCTGACGCTTGATTTCGAAAACGCACTTATAGGAAATCAGAAAGATAAAACAGTATTGAAAAACCTTAAAAACTTTAAGAATACACAGACTTGGCGTTTTGGAACTCAGTATCAGTTTACTGACATGATTGCTGGGCGTTTAGGATATTACTATGACCAGTCTCCATATGAAGATAAGGATTTCATTCCAGAAACTCCATCTTTTGATAATAATGTGATAACGGCTGGTATTGGGCTGAAGTTTAATAAATTTAATGTTGATATTTCTGGAGGATATGCATTTATGAAGAGAAGAAATAGTATGAATGATAATTTAGGATTTTATGGACAGTTGAAATCCAAAGCAGCATATTTCGGTCTAGGAATTTCTTATAACCCTTTTTAATTTAAAATCATGAAAAAAGTATTTATATCATCAATGGCCGTTTTGGCTGTTTTGTCAGTTACAAGTTGTAAAACTGATTTTGAAACCGATGTGGCGGATATCGCGGTAACTAGCGGAGAAGCAGATTTTAGTAAATATGTAGCTCTTGGGAATTCCTTGACTTCTGGATATAGAGATGGGACAGTGTATTTAGACGGGCAGCTGGAGTCTTATCCTGCGATGATTGCAGAGCAGATGCAGAAAGCGGGTGGAGGAACTTTTACTCAGCCTTTAGTGCCAGATAACATTGGAGGTTTCTCTAATATACCAGGGTTTAGAGGAAAATTAACTCTTAAAGTAGTGAATGGAGCATTGACTCCTGTGTATTCTGCGGCTGTTAGTGAATTAGACAGATTGACAGGAACATATAATAATATGGGAGTGCCTGGTGCTAAGTCTTTCCATTTAGTAGCGAATGGTTATGGAAACATGGCTGGGCTGACAACAGGAACAGCAAACCCGTATTTCGTGAGATTTGCGTCTTCTGCTACAGCGAGTGTTTTAGAGGATGCTAAGGCTCAGAATCCTACATTTTTCTCTCTTTGGATAGGGAATAATGATGTACTTTCTTATGCGACTTCAGGAGGGGTAGGGACGAACCAAACAGGAAACACCAATCCAATAACATATTCTTCTAATGACATCACAGATCCTAATGTTTTAGCAGGGTCTATCAGAGCTGTTTTAGAAGGGATGAAATCAGTAGGGGCAACTAAAGGAGTGATAGCAAACATCCCGAATGTGACTTCTATTCCTTTCTTTACAACGGTTCCGTATAATGCTGCTCCATTGGATGAAGCTCATGCTGCTACCTATAATGCTGAGTTAGTAGGAAAATTAAAACCTGTTTTGACTGCTTTAGGGCAAGGAGATAGATTGAAAACATTGGTAGTTGGGCAAAATCCATTATTAATAAAAGATGAAGATTTGACTGATTTATCATCTCAAATCACCGCGGCTTTGACAAGAAATGGTGTTTCTGCTGCTTTGGCATCTTTTATTGGGACTACTTATGGACAGGTTCGTCACACTACAAGTGAAGACTTGATATTATTATCTACAAAACCTGTTATCAATACAGATGTAGCTAATGTTTCTGATCCATTTAATAAACTAGGAATTACTTATCCTTTGGAAGATAAACATGTATTGACGAAATCAGAAGTAGCACAGGTTCAGACAGCGACTAATGCTTATAATACTCAAATAAAGGCTTTAGCAGAGGCTTATGGATTGGCTTTCGTAGATGCTAATGCTAAAATGGTAGAGCTGGGCAAAAACTCTGGAATCCAGTACAATGGGGTGAACTATTCCACTACATTCGTTACAGGAGGTTCGTTTTCACTAGATGGTGTGCACCTTACAGGAAAAGGATATGCTGTGATTGCTAATGAATTTATCAAAGCTATCAATGCTAAGTATAAATCCAACTTACGCCAAGTGAATCCAAATAACTATTCGGGAGTAAAGTTTCCATAACTTTTTTATAAGTTAAATAAAAACCGCTTGATATTTTTCAAGTGGTTTTATTTTTTACTAACTTTGTAGCTCTCAAAAAACTCAAATTAAACAATGGCTTCTCAAACATCTTATTTATTCAGCACTAGAACCAGTAGACAGTTAGCTGAAAAAATCGCCTATCACTATGGGCAGGAACTAGGAAAAATCAATTTTCAAGAGTTTAGTGATGGTGAATTTGAGCCTGTTTTAGACCAATCTGTAAGAGGCGGAAGGGTCTTTTTAATAGGTTCTACATTTCCTCCAGCGGACAATCTTTTAGAGCTTCTTCTTATGATAGATGCGGCTAAAAGAGCTTCTGCAAAGAATATTACGGTGGTTCTTCCGTATTTTGGTCTAGCAAGACAAGACAGAAAGGACAAACCGAGAGCGCCAATAGGTGCGAAATTGGTTGCAAATCTTTTAACAACAGCGGGAGCAACTAGAGTGATGACAATGGATCTGCATGCAGACCAGATTCAAGGTTTTTTCGAAATTCCAGTAGACCATCTTTATGCATCGGCTATTTTTGTGGAGTATATTAACTCTTTGAATTTGGATAATTTGACCATAGCCTCGCCTGATATGGGAGGAGCTAAAAGAGCCAAAAACTATGCAAACCATTTAGGAGCAGAAGTTACCATTTGCTACAAAGAAAGAAAAAAAGCGAATGAAGTGGCAGAAATGACCCTCATTGGTAATGTAGAAGACAGAAATGTGATTTTGGTGGATGATATGGTGGATACAGCGGGAACACTCTGTAAGGCTGCGGATATCATCATGGAGAGAGGAGCAAAAAGTGTAAGAGCTATCGCTACTCACGGAGTGCTTTCTGGAAAGGCATATGAGAATATAGAGAAGTCTAAATTGCAGGAAATTATCATCACAGATTCAATTCCTCTTAAAAACAGTTTGTCATCTAAAATAAAAGTGCTATCTTGCGCCCCGTTATTTGCAGATGTGATGAATCTTGTTCATAACAAGAAATCCATCAATGACAAGTTTATATTTTAAAATAATTAAATTTTTTATAAAATGAAATCTATTACAATTCAAGGACAGAAAAGAGAAAGCGTGGGTAAAAAATCTACAAAAGCTCTACGCGATGCTGAATTGGTTCCTTGTGTTGTTTATGGAGGTAAAGAACCATTACATTTCTCTACAGAAGAGAAATCTTTCAAAAACTTGGTTTACACTCCTGAGGCACACACGGTATCTATTGAGGTAGGTGGACAGACTATTCCAGCAGTATTACAAGACATTCAGTTTCACCCAATTACAGACAGAATCCTTCATGTGGATTTCTACCAGTTGAGTGCTGACAAACCAGTAGTAATGGAAGTTCCTGTGAAAATTACAGGTCGTGCTAAAGGTGTTGTAGCGGGTGGTGTTCTTAGACAATCATTCAGAAAACTGAAATTAAAAGCAGTTCCTGCTAATTTACCAGATGAAATCGTGGTAGATGTGACTCCGCTTAAAATTGGTAACAAAATTTATGTGGGAGACATCAAAACTGATGCGTACACATTCTTACATCCAGACAACGCTGTAATCGCAGCTGTGAAGATGTCTAGAAATGCGATGAAAAACGCAGGTGCTGCAGGAGCAGACGATGAAGATGATGAATAAAATAATCTTTTCATAAGTTTAAAACAAAAGGCTGTCAATTTTTGATGGTCTTTTGTCTTTATTAACATAAATCAATTTTCAATAAAATAAAAACTTATACTTTTGCTTCATAAATTTTAAAATTAAAAATATGAAAATATTAGCATTTGCAGCGAGTAATCATTCCAACTCTATCAATAAGCAGTTGGTTTCTTATATTTCAAGTAAATTTGAAGGGCATGATGTAGAAGTTCTTGATATTAACGACTACGAAATGCCTATTTACAGCATAGACCGAGAGGTGAGCGGTGGCGTCCCTAAACTAGCAGAAGATTTTGCAGCAAAAATAGATGGAGCGGATTTGCTTATTATTTCGTTGGCGGAATATAATGGTTCTTATTCTACGGCTTTTAAAAATATTTTTGACTGGATATCACGAATTCCAAACAGAAGTGCTTTTGGTGATAAAAAAGTTTTCCTCACTGCTACAGCTCCAGGCCCGAGAGGAGGTCTTACAATCTTGGAAACCGCAAAGGCAAGGTTCCCATACAATGGAGGGGATGTGATAGAGGATTTTTCTCTTCCGAATTTTTCTGAGAATTTTGATTTGGAAAAAGGAATAGTTGATGCAGAAAAGAAAAAGGAACTGGAAGCGAAAATAGAAAAAGTAAAACAAGTTCTCATAAATTAAATATTTAAATAGCAGTCTCAATGGGCTGCTATTTAGATTTTTAAACCGAAATAAATTAAATAAATTTTATTTTTTACTGATAAATTATTACCTTTGTCTGCTCAATTAGTTATTATTATGAAATTTATTGTCACAAGTGGCGAGTTACAAAAAGCTTTAAATACGGTAAGTGGTGTGATATCTAGTTCACAATCTAGACCGATATTGGAGAATTTTCTTTTTGAGTTAGAAAATAATTTGCTTAAAATCACAGCATCAGACGGAGAGACTACTCTTTTGACATCTTTGGTGGTTAAGTCAGAAAGTAATGGCAAAATAGCGGTTCCTGCTAAGATGTTTCAAGATGCGATAAAAACATTTGGAGATCAGCCTCTTACTTTTTTGGTAAAACCAAATGAAAATGGAGGAGGGCTTTTGGAAATTTTAGATGAGAAGGATAATTATTTCATAGCGTTGGACAATGCAGAGGAATATCCTGAATTGGCAGAATTTAGTTCTTCACAAAAAGTTACTATTTCATCAGGAATTCTTGCAGAAGCTCTTTCTAAAACGCTTTTCGCGACAAGTAATGATACGCTTCGTCCTGTGATGACAGGAGTGTTTTTCCAGTTTGGAGAAGAGGAGGTTAATTTTGTAGCAACGGATTCTCATAGATTGGTAGTTTATAAAAGAACAGACATTAAAAATAGTGAGCCTATGGAGTTCATTATGCCTAAAAAACCACTGAGCATCTTTAAAAATATTCTGACAAGTTCAGATGATGAGGTGGTTATAGAGTTTAATGAAAACATGGCGAAGTTTTCCTTCAAGGAGCATGTATGGATTTGTCGTTTGATAGATGGAAAATATCCTAACTATAACGCTGTAATTCCTAAGGAAAATCCTAATGTGCTGACTATAAATAGAACTCTTCTATTAAGTTCTATCAAAAGAGCTTCTATTTTTGCCAGCAAATCTACCAGTCAGGTGAGATTTAAGTTGTCTGGGAATATCCTTTATCTTCATGCGGAAGATACAGAGTATGCAAACAAAGCAGAAATGCAGATACCATGTGACTACTCAGGAGAGGATATCAATATAGGATATAGTTCAAAATTCCTGACAGAAATGATAGCGGTTCTAGATTCGGAGGATATTATCATGAGAATGTCCCAAGCGAATAGACCAGGGATTGTAGAACCAGCGGACGGACTGGATGAGGAAGAGCAAATACTCATGCTGTCTATGCCAGTAATAGGTTTAAATTAATAAAATGAAAATAAACGAGATGTAGAGTAAAAGACCTTTGCATCTCCTTTTTTAATATTTATATTTCAATGAAGATTTCGAATAATTGGCTTAAAGATTACATTAGCACAGATTTAAATTCAGAAAAAATAGGAATTTACCTCACGGACATAGGTTTGGAAGTAGAGGGAATAGATAAATTTGAAACCATCAAAGGAAGTTTGGAAGGCATCGTTGTAGGGAAGGTTCTAACCTGCGAAAAACATCCAAACGCTGATAAATTAAGTAAAACTACTGTAGATGTAGGAAACGGAACGATTCTAAATATCGTCTGCGGCGCTCCTAATGTGGCTGCGGGACAGCTCGTTGCAGTGGCTGTAGTGGGAACTACTTTGTTTGATAAAAATGGAGGTTCTTTTACGATTAACAGAACCAAAATCAGAGGTGAGGTTTCGGAAGGGATGATTTGTGCAGAAGATGAAATAGGTCTGGGCGACAGCCATGCTGGAATCATGGTCTTAGATGAAACTCATGAAGTAGGAAAACCACTTGCGAATTACTATGATATTCAGCAAGATGAGGTTTATGAAATAGGACTGACGCCTAACAGAACCGATGCGATTTCGCACTATGGTGTGGCGAGAGATTTACATGCGTTTTTGTCTTGTAATGGGATTGATTCTGAGCTTGTTAAGATGGAAACTTATGCGGCGGAATCAGAAGGAGAGCATAACTTTTCTGTTGAGGTAGAAAATAATGACTTGGCGCCGAGATACATTGGTGCTGTTTTGAAAAATATAAAAGTAGGAGAATCGCCAGAATGGCTGAAAAACAGACTGAAAGCAATAGGTTTAGCACCGATAAATAATGTGGTGGATGTTACCAACTATATTCTTCATGCTTATGGGCAGCCGCTTCATGCTTTTGATTTAGATAAAATTGGAGGAAATAAAATAATCGTAGGAAACAGCCCGCAGGGAACGAAATTTACTACGCTGGACGGAGTGGAGAGAACGCTGAACGGAGAGGAAATCATGATAAAAGATGGAAATCAGAAACCGCTCTGCATCGCTGGGGTTTTTGGCGGACTGGATAGTGGAGTTTCTGAGCAGACACAGTCTATTTTCTTGGAAAGTGCTTACTTTAATCCAGTTGCTGTTCGTAAAGGAGCGAAATTCCATGGATTGAATACCGATGCTTCTTTCCGTTTTGAGAGAGGAGTAGATCCGAATAATACTAAAACCACTATTTCCTTGGCAGTGAAGTTGTTACAAGAATTGGCAGGAGCTACATTGGTGGGAGGATACATAGAGCATTATCCTGAAAAAATAAAACCTCACAATGTGATTTTTAGATATTCTAAGCTGGATCAAATTTTAGGAATAAAAATCCATAGAGGAAAAGTAAAAGAAATTTTGAAATCTTTGGAAATAGAACCTCTTAACGAAATTACCGATGGGCTAGAACTTTTGGTGCCGAATTACAGAGCGGATGTTACCAGAGAAATAGATGTGATAGAGGAAATCCTCAGAATTTATGGGTATAATAAGATAGATGCACCACAGAAAATTTCCTTTACACCAGTGAAATTGAGCTTTGATGACCAAGATGGATTGGAAAACGAGTGGGCAAGGGCGCTTCAGGCGAATGGGTTTTATGAAGTGATGAACAATTCCCTTACTTCGGTGGAAGATGAAACGGATGCAGTGAAGTTGCTAAATCCATTGAGCAATGATTTGGCATTTATGAGAAAATCTTTGCTGGAAGGGCTTTTGGAGAATGCTGTTTATAACATCAACAGAAAAAATGCGGATATTAAGTTTTTCGAATTAGGAAAAATTTATCATAAAAAGGAAAAATACGAGGAGAGAAAACAGCTGGCGATTTTAGTTTCGGGAAGAAATCATTCTGAAAACTGGCTTCTTCCGAAGGGCAGCACAAGTTTTTATCATTTGAAAGCCTATGTTTCTCTTATTTTAAGCAAGTTGAATTTTGATATTGTTGAAAAACCATTGCAGGATGGTCGTTTTTCGGATGCAATAGAATTTTCAGTTGAAGGAAAAACCGTTGCAAGGCTTGGAAAAGTAAGTCCGAAAATGCTGAAAAAATTTGACATAGAACAAGAAGCTTTCTATGCAGAAATAGAACTTGAAGAATGTCAAAATCTTCGTAATACAGAGAATTTGCGTTTCAAAGATATTCCTAAATTTAACAAAACTAGAAGGGATTTGGCGCTGTTAGTAGATAAGTCTGTGCTATACACACAGCTTTATAATGCTGCTAAAAACAACAGGTCTCCATTCTTGAAGAGCATCAATTTGTTTGATGTGTATGAAGGCAAAAATCTTCCAGAGGATAAGAAATCTTATGCATTGAGTTTTGAACTTCTTAACGAAGAAAAAACGATGGAGGAGAAGGAGATAGCGCAAGTGATGGATTCTTTGGTAAATGTTTTCAAGAAACAGTTTAATGCGGAACTCCGCTCATAAATACACAAATTATGAAAAAAATAATTTCACTAACAGCCGTGCTTGTCTTGTCATTGTCTTGTTCCAATGCATCTATTGCAGGGAAAAAAGAAAGTGTGCAGTTGAACAATACCAGTTGGGTTTTAGAGGAAAATTCTAAGACAAACTCTGGAATTACTTTAGAAATTTCAAAGGGCAGAGTATCAGGTTTTTCTGGGTGTAATAATTATTTCTCGGAATTAACCACAAATTCAAAAGATACTTTTCAAGTAAAAAGTATAGGAGCGACACGAATGCTTTGTGATAATATTTCTGTGGAAGAAGATTATCTAAATTTACTTGAAAAAGTGAATAAATATTTAATCAGTGAAACCTCTTTGGAGTTGTATAAAGACAATGTTTTGTTATTGAAATTTAAAAGAAAGTAACTTTTTTTGATAGATAATTTTGTTGTTTTAGAAAAAAAAAGTACTTTTGCAAACCTATTATGGACAAATATAGAAACTATGACATCAGTTTTTCTGGTCTAAAGCAAGGAAAACATGAGTTTGAGTTCTGTGTTGATCAGCAGTTCTTTGATTTATTTGAGGCTGAAGAAGAATTTGAAAATGCCAAAATAGTTAGTAAAGTTTTACTTGAAAAACATTCTACTTTTTTGGATTTTGTAATTTCTGTTTCGGGAACAGTGGATTTGACTTGTGATATCAGCAATGAAAAATTCCAATATCCAGTAAATAATGAAATAAAATTCTTGGTAAAGTTTGGAGAAGAATATGATGATAGCAATGAAGAGATTATTACAATTCCTCATCACTATAGTGAGTTCAATATCGCTCAGTTTATCTATGAAGCAGTGGTTCTTGCTATTCCTATGAAAAAAGTATCTCCTGCGGCGCTAGAAAACGAAGAATTTCAGGATTTATTAGATAAATTCAGTCCTAAAATAAATGAAGAAAAGGCGGATGATGAAGACATAGATCCAAGATGGGAAGCGTTGAATAAATTGAGAAAATAAAAGTTAATATAAAAAGCTAAAAATTATTAGAAATGGCACATCCTAAAAGAAGACAGTCATCTACAAGAAGAGATAAAAGAAGAACTCACTACAAAGCAGTAGTTCCTCAATTGGCAAAAGATGCTACAACAGGTGAATTACACCTATATCACAGAGCTCACTGGCATGAAGGAAAACTTTACTACAGAGGTAAAGTAGTTCTTGAAAAAGAAGTAGAATCTGCAGAATAACCATAGATTTTTGGTAAAATCTCCAAAAATCGCGGTAAGAATATAGAACCATTCTTTTTTACAAAAGTGAATGGTTTTTTGTGTTTATTTACTATATTTGGACAATAAAATTATTTTTTATGGATATTAAAGACTTACAAAACCTTATTAAATTTGTTTCAAAGGCTGATGTAGCCGGAGTAAAATACAAAACTAAGGATTTTGAAATCAATATTACCAATCATACATTTGGTACGGTGGTGACAACGCCACAGATGACACAAGTTCAACCAGTGGTAAATGCAGCTCCTGTTGCACAGTCAGAGCAGGAATCTTCTGCAAACTCAGCAGAATCTGCAGAAAATGATAAATATATTACAATAAAATCTCCTATCATTGGTACTTTCTATAGAAAACCAGCTCCAGACAAAGATCCTTTCGTGAGTGTAGGAAGTGAAATCACAGAAGGAACAGTGGTTTGTGTGGTGGAAGCTATGAAATTATTCAATCAGATAGAGTCTGAAGTGAGTGGAAAAATCGTGAAAATTTTGGTGGATGATGCATCTCCTGTGGAGTACGACCAGCCATTATTCTTGGTAGATCCATCATAAATCACTCTATTTATTGTAATTGATAAACAGAAAAACAATGTTTAAAAAGATATTAATTGCCAATCGTGGAGAGATTGCGATGAGAATTCTCAGAACTTGTAAAGAGATGGGAATCAAAACGGTAGCAGTCTACTCAATCGCGGATAAAGATAGTCTGCATGTAAGATTTGCGGATGAAGCGGTATGTATAGGTCCTGCGGCGAGTAAGGATTCTTATCTGAAAATTCCTAACATCATTGCAGCAGCAGAAATCACAAATGCAGATGCTATTCACCCTGGGTATGGATTTTTGGCTGAAAATGCCAATTTTTCTAGAATTTGTCAGAAAAATGGAATAAAATTCATCGGTGCTACACCAGAGCAGATAGAAAAAATGGGAGATAAAGCTACTGCGAAAGCAACAATGAAAGCAGCTGGAATTCCTTGTGTTCCTGGGTCTGATGGACTTGTAGAATCTTTGGAAGAAGCTGAAAAAATTGCTGAAGAAATCGGCTATCCTGTAATGATAAAAGCTACAGCAGGTGGTGGTGGTAAAGGAATGCGCGCCATCTGGAGCAAAGAAGAGCTTAGAGAAAGCTGGGATTCTACTATTCAAGAGGCTTTAGCGGCTTTCGGGAATGGTGGAATGTACATGGAAAAACTGATAGAAGAGCCAAGACACATAGAATTCCAGATTGCTGGAGATAGATATGGTAAGGCTTGCCATTTATCAGAAAGAGACTGCTCTATTCAGAGAAGAAATCAAAAATTGATAGAAGAAACGCCGTCTCCTTTTATGACGGAGGAACTTCGTGAAAAAATGGGAAATGCCGCTGTAAAAGCAGCTGAATATATCGGGTATGAAGGAGTAGGAACGATAGAATTTTTGGTTGATAAACACAGAAACTTCTATTTCATGGAGATGAATACTCGTATTCAGGTGGAACACCCTATCACAGAGCAGGTTATAGATTATGACCTTATCCGTGAGCAGATTTTATTAGCAGCAGGAGAAAAAATTCTTGGAAAAAACTATTATCCAAAATTATATTCTATAGAATGTAGAATCAATGCGGAAGATCCGTATTCTGATTTTAGACCTGCACCTGGTAAAATTACTCAGCTTAATATCCCTGGCGGGCACGGTGTGAGAGTGGATACGCATGTGTATGCTGGTTATACAATCCCGCCAAACTATGATTCTATGATAGCTAAGCTCATCATCACAGCACAGACTAGAGAGGAGGCTATTGCTAAAATGAAAAGGTCTTTGGATGAGTTTTATATAGAAGGAGTGAAAACTACGATTCCTTTCCACAGACAGCTGATGGACAATCCTGATTTCCTTGCTGGAAATTACACAACTAAGTTCATGGAGACTTTTGTGATGGATAAAGATTATGAATTTCACTAATCAATAAAAAGAAACACTACTAAATTTTAGTAGTGTTTTTATTTTTTACTTTATTTACTTTACGCCTAATTTTCCGAGTAAGATAAAGAGCACGGCGATTACTAAATAGGACAATCCATTAGGAGATAAAAGCGTTCCTGCTAAAACTACACAAGTTCCTACAATAGCGAAAAGCAGCATGGTGTATTTCAGGGTTTTATTTTTTAGTAAATGTTCTCTAAACAATTTGAAAAGCCCTAAATACAAACAAAAATTAACCACATAAATGAACAGAATAGGAATGGCTGATATGTCGTAATTTAGTTCTTTTAGGAATGGATTGGTATTAGATAAATAAAAAATAAAAAGATAAATGCTCATCAGCCCGAAGCCTACCAAAGCGCTATTTACGGGCATTCCAGTTCTTTTACTGATATTGCCTAAATTCAGGAATTTTTTAGAATATTCTAGATTGTAGAATTGGTAAGGAGCGCGGGTATTTGCGAGAACAAGTCCATTGCAAGTTCCTAATACAGAGATGATTATGAATAGCTGTATGATTATCGCTCCTGCTTCAGTGGAAATTTTTCTAGAAAATTCTATGATATAGGTGTCGCCCAGCTGCTGTATTTCATCACTGCTCATATTGGAGACAATTCCTAAATAATAAAAAACATAAACCACCAAGACGATCAAAGTCCCTGAAATTAAGGCTTTTGGGAGGTTTTTCTGTGAGTCTTTGATTTCTCCAGAAATTTGCATCGCGATATACCACCCATCCATAGAAAAGGCGATAGGAATGAAACTTGCGCCCACTAAAAGCCAAAAATTAGTTTCGTTGGAAGAGATTATGGTTTGATTTTCAATTTGATTTAGCGGTTCAGTGTCATTTCCTAAAAGGCTGATAATTCCAAAAGCAGCAATGAAAATGAGCGGAAATAACTTTAAAACCGCGGTTAATTGTAGAAAAACACCGCTGGATTTTGGTCTGAAAATATTAAGGAATAAAAATATAACTCCATTGCACCAGCCTATCAGTGAATAGTGCAGGAAATTAGGTTCAAAATCAATAAACTCGGCAAAAAGGTGTGAGATATAAATCCCTGATACAGTGAGTAATACTCCTGCTAATAAAGGTAAAAACATAATGAAATAAACCCAGCCCACATAAGCCGCCGCTCTCTTCCCATAGCGAAATTCCACATAATGCAGGAGTCCGCCTTCTTTCGGAGAGAAGATGGCATAATTTGCCATAGATGCCGCTGAAAAAACCACACTGATTCCCACGATGATAAAGCCCATCACACCCGCATAAACATTGCCATTGGTGGAGGCTAAAACATCATCTACTTTGAAGAAAATTCCAGACCCTATCATCTGTCCGACCACCATGGACACTGCCATGAACAGCCCGTATCTTACCACTAATTTCTGTCCCATTGTTTGATTTTAGTAATTTAGGGCAACAAATATAACTTTTTCGCATCGAAAATATTTATTTCAGGGCTAAATATTTTAAAATTCATAAATATTATTAACTTTGTGAAAATTAATGCTAATCATAAATCAATGCAATGATTGATATAGTTATTCCTATATATAGAAAAGTTCCTAATAATGAAGATTTAGTATCTATTAATCAAGTCTTTAGAATTTTAAAAAATCATAATATAACTTTCATATGCCCTGAAAGTTTAGATACAACAGTTTATCAAAATTTTGGAAAGGCAACTTTTGTAACATTTGAAGATAAGTATTTTGAGAATATTTATGGGTATAATCAATTAATGCTTAGTGTAGATTTTTATAAAGCATTTAATAAAAAATATATACTTATTTATCAGACAGATGCATATATCTTTAGAGATGATTTGTTATTTTGGTGTGAGAAGGATTATGATTATATAGGAGCTCCTTGGATTCGAAGTAGGGAAAAAGCCCCTTTTATAAAAGTAATTTGGGATAATTCTATTTGTTTTATAAAGCAGTTTATCAACTATAAGAATAATCATAAGACACAGAAAAATAAGATTTTATTGTATAATGAAGTTGGAAATGGCGGTTTTTCATTACGAAAAAGAGAAAAGTTTATAGAAATATTAGAGAAACTTTCTGAACAGGTAGCAATATATTTGAGACCTGAAAATAAGAGCGCTTTTTATGCTGAAGATGTGTTTTTTAGCATAGAACCTAAAAGAAATGGTCTTGACTTTAAGAAACCTAATTATAAAGAAGCTTGTTTATTTGCGATTGAAAATAAAGTAGAAAAAGCATTTAATTATAATAATGGACTCCTGCCTATGGGTTGTCACCGATGGAATAAGGAAAACATAAACTTTTGGAAACAATTCATAAAATATGAAGAATAAAATATTTTTCAGCAGAAAGAGAACAAATTACGAAAACCCTGCTTGAGTTTCCGTGTGTTTGAGGCGATGGCATTGGAGAAAAAAATAATTACGGACAATGAAAAAATAAAAAATTATGATTTCTACAATCCCAATAATATTTTGGTCTTAAATAAAGATTTTAGTAATATTACAAAAGAATTTTTTGAAACGCCGTACCAGTCACTGCCAGAGGAAATTTATAAAAAATATACTCTGGAAAAATGGGTAGAGCGAGTTTTTAATTTAGAAAATAATTAAAATGACATCGTATTCTGTAGCTTTGTGTTCGTATAATGGAGAAAAATATATCCATCAGCAGATAGATTCCATTCTCAGTCAGACACATAGACCGAGTGAAATAGTGGTCTGTGATGATGGCTCTACCGATAGAACTCCCGAAATATTGGCAGAATATCAGAAACAATACCCAGAGATATTTAGAATACATTTTAATGAAATCAATCTACGAAGTGTCAAAAACTTTGAAAAAGCAATTTCTCTGTGCAGTAAAGAGATCATCTTCCTAAGTGACCAAGATGATGTCTGGGCAGAAAACAAAGCTGAAAAAATAGTTTCTTTTCTTGATAATCATGCTGAAATAGATGCAGTGGCAACTAATGGATTTTGCATTGATGAAAATGGAGCTGTTCATGAGAAATATTCTCTTTGGGATGCTCCTGTATTTTTGAAAGAAAAAGGGAAAAATATTGATTATTTTGAAATAATATTACTCTGTAATATTGCAACAGGCGCTTCTATGGCGTTTAGAGCGGCTCTAAAACCCGAAATCATGCCTTTTCCAGTTTTAAAAGACTATCACCATGATGAATGGATAGCATTAAATACTGCAAGAAAAGGGCGTTTCGAGTTCTTGAATGACAAGTTATTCTATTACAGAACTCACCAAGAGCAGCAGGTGGGAGGCGTTTTTTTTGACAAAACAGAGGAAGGAAAAGCCAAACTTATGAGGTTTTTTGATTTAGAACCCACTTCTTTTTCAAGTTACAAAAGACTATTAAAAAGGTTATTAAGATTCTATGAAATCAATGTTATTATAGAAAATAAAAACCAAGGACATACTTTCTGCAATACTTCGCAATCCATTAAGGAGAGATACGATGCTCTAAAAAAAGAGTTTAAAAATAAATTTCCTCTCAAAAGCAGAATATTATTTTTGGTAGACAAAATTATGGGCAAAGAACGATAAGTATTATTTAGTTTTTTTGTTGAAGTATGTTCTAACCATAAGTTTAAACTTGTCTTTATAGCTTAATTCTGAAAAATACGGCGATGCCATAACCTCAGCAAAACTTTTATGTTTTAATGAGTTTTTTATGTAATTGTTTTTGGTGCGTATCATGTTTCTTTGGGCATTGGGAAACATCTTAAAATCAGGGATAAGATTTCGGAGTACAAGCATGGTTTTGAATTCTCTTTCCTCTTGAGATTTGCCACTCCACACGCCTACATTTTCTCTATATACGCCCATTTTTTCTGGGAAATATTTTATTTTTCCTTTTTTAGAAAGCCATGACCAAAGAGGATAATCACCTAAAAAAGAAGTGTAATACCATTCTGGAAATTCTATTTCCATATTTCTGAAAACAACAGAAGGAGTATGGATAAAATTTCCTTTAGATAAATCATCTATTGTGTAAACATCTTTACTGCTCAGTCTTTTTTCGTAGTCTAAATCCGTTTTCAAAGTTTCACCATTTCGAATGAAAACATTGTGAAAAGTAAGAGTGAAATCTTTGTTTTTTTCTAAAAAATCTGTTTGTTTTTGGAGTTTGTTTTCATCTGTCCAGTAGTCATCTCCCTCACAAACAGCGATATATTTCCCTTCTGCCATTTTAAGGGTAGAAATAAAATTAGGAAGCATACCGATATTTTCTGGATGCTGGATGTATTTCACCGAAATGTTTTCTGGAGCGGATTTTATGATATTTTTTACTATTTCATCTGTAGAATCAGGTGATTTGTCATTTGAAATAATCAATTCCAAAGGGAAATTGGTTTTTTGAAGAAAAACACCTTTTATGGCTTCTTCGATATATTTTTCGTGTCCGTAAGTAATCATTATCACACTTACTAATGGCTTCATACTACTAAGAATTTTAATAAAGATAATAGTTATATTTAATTCGAGATAAAAGATTTCAATAATTCCAATCGTGGTTTCATTTGAGCTTCATTATTATATAATTTTATGAATTTCTGTTGTCCAGCAAAAGCAATTTCCTTTATCAGTTTCGGAGAGAGAATGATTTTTTCGATATTTTCTATAATATTATCCGAATCAGGCTGGATGATAATCATCTCTAAATCAGGAATAAAATGATGCTCTCCTGTCTCTTTGATAAAATTTTCATTATTGGGATCGGTATTCATCACAAGGCAGCCATTCAGAGCGGCTTCTGCAACAGCTCCTAAAGGGAAACCATCAAATGCCCCCTTGCTTAAAAGGTTGGACTTATTGGGAGAAATGATAATGTCTATATTTCTAAATACACCCGCCAAATCATCATATGGCAAGCTTCCGTAGAACTTTATTTTATCCTCATAACCAGATATATCTATGATTGATGGATCATAATTCCCAATAACATGAAATCTTATAAAATCATATTTTGGACTAAGTTTTTTCATGACTTCTATGAAGATAGGATACCCCTTGTCCCTGCCATCTTCTGTATATCTCCCAGCACAAAAACAGATATCAAGTGTTTTTTTGTCAGGATAGTATAATCTTTCTGCTACATTAAAATTGAAGGATTTCTGAGGTATTACTCCTCCAAATATGAAAGAGATTTTCTCCTTTGAGCAGAAGTTTTTTCTTATCAAATATTCATAGGTTACCCTTTGGGTTACAATAACTTTTTTGAAGTATTTAGAGGATAGCACTTTTTTTAATTTGGCATCAGAACTTTCTTCTTCAAAACCAAATCCACCGCCAGGATAAAGTGTAAATACAAAAGGAATTTTATTTTTCTCTAAAGCGGGAAGTATTTCTGCTATATTATTGATAAATACGCAGTAGAACAATTTAGTATTAATATTATAACTCCCTTTGTTATCAAATTTTGTTATCTTATTTTCTTCAAAGAATTTAGGAAATTTATCTTTGAGATTTTCAATATACATAGCCTGATTATTGGGAGACTCACCTACTGCAACATAGGTTTTAGGTGTAAGAAGAAATTTCAAGTTATTGATATTCTCCATATAATAGGTAAATTCTTCATATCTAAATCCAGATTTAGAATTAGGGAAGAAATCATCATAAATCAATAAATTATATTTTTCTGTTCCTTTGTAAAAATAGTTTTTTAAAAAAAATCTCCGTATAAAACTAAGCATAAACCAATAATTTAGCACGAATATACAAAATATTTTTCAGCAAAACTTATGCTTATTACATACAGAATTTTTCTTAAATTTGCCCTATTTTCGATAAGTTATGATTTTCAATTCTATTGATTTTGCGATATTTCTGCCGATAGTGTTTCTTATCTATTGGTATTTGACAAATAAGAACTTAAAGCTACAGAATTTGTTCATTCTCGCTGCCAGTTATGTTTTTTATGGCTGGTGGGATTGGAAGTTCTTGACACTTATAGTATTCAGTACATTGGTGGATTATACCATTGGTTGCCTTCTGAAAAATGAAGAAAACGAGAAGAAAAGAAAAATCTTGCTTTATACCAGCTTGTTTATAAACCTTTCATTTTTAGGTTTTTTCAAGTATTATAATTTCTTTGTAGAAAATTTTGTGGAAGCATTTTCTCTTTTCGGAGTAAAGCTTAATATAGAGACACTGAATATCATTCTTCCTGTAGGGATTAGTTTTTATACATTCCAAACTTTAAGTTACACAATAGATGTTTACCAAAGAAAATTAGAACCTACAAAGGATTTGATAGCGTTTGCATCTTTTGTGACTTTCTTTCCGCAGCTGGTTGCGGGCCCTATCGAAAGAGCGACAGACCTGCTGCCTCAGTTTTACAAAAAAAGAGTTTTTGACTATCACAAGGCGGTGGATGGGCTTCGGCAGATTCTCTGGGGACTTTTCAAAAAGATAGTTATAGCAGACAACTGTGCGCAGTTTGCGAATATTATATTTAATAATTCGGCAGACTATTCTGGAAGTACACTAGTTTTAGGAGCGATATTTTTTGCATTCCAAATTTATGGTGATTTCTCTGGGTATTCGGATATAGCTATTGGGACCTCTCGTCTTTTTGGTTTTGAACTAAAAAAGAACTTCCATTTTCCATATTTTTCGAGAGATATCGCAGAGTTTTGGCGAAGATGGCATATATCGCTAAATACTTGGTTTAGAGATTATATCTATATTCCGCTGGGAGGTAGCCGTGGCGGTACAGCGATGAAAGTGCGAAATACCTTTGTGATATTCATTGTTAGTGGATTTTGGCACGGAGCCAATTGGACTTTTATTGCGTGGGGACTGCTGAATGCTATTTATTTTCTTCCACTTTTATTGACTAGCAAAAACAGAGTGAATTTGGGGGTTGTAGCAGATGGGCGAATTTTACCTTCTTTTAGGGAATTTATACAAATTTTTTCTACTTTTGGACTTACTGTATTGGCGTGGATATTTTTCCGAGCAGAGAATATACAGCATGCCTTTTCGTATATTTCTGAAATATTTTCTCCATCATTATTTAGTGTTCCTGCTTTTTCAGATTTGCCGAAAGTAGGCACGGTGACTATTCTTCTGCTCGTATTCATCGTGATAGAGTGGATGGGCAGAAGGAATGAATACGCCATAGAGCATCTTGGGCTAAAATGGAAAAGACCTCTAAGGTATGCGTTTTACTATATTCTTATCTTGGCTTTGTTTTATTTTGGAGGACAAGAGCAGCAGTTTATTTATTTCCAATTTTAATAAGTAATGAAGAAATTTATCATAAAAACAAGTTTTTTCGTCGCGCCTTTCCTGCTTTTTTATTTCATAAATGCTGTTTTTTATAGAAAAAACGAAGGAGATTTGGCGAGATTGGGGTATATTTATAACAATCCATCTCCTTCATCTGAGGTTGCTGCTCAGTATAAACCTTTAGAAGAAAAGTATATACGCATTTCTGAAGCTGATTTAGACCAAAATATAAAGGTAGATATTTTGACTATCGGAGATTCTTTTTCTGAGTCGAGACAGGTAGGTTATCAAAATATACTTGCGAATAAAGGAATTTCTGTTGCGCATGTTGATAGATTCTTGTCAGAAGAGAATCCTATACAGGTGCTGATAGAACTTATCAATTCTGATTTTTTTGATAGAATAAAAACAGAATATGTCGTATTGGAAACAGTGGAAAGATACGCTGTTGATAGAACTTCTGAGTTGTCTTTTACCCAATCCAAAAGTATGGACAGCATCAAAACACAGATAAAAGAATACGAAAAGAAAAACCTAAAATCCACAAATCCAAATGAACTACAAAAATTAGAATTTTTCTCTGATGCCACGGTCAAAATACCATTGTTTAATTTTCAATATTTGTTCTTAAACAGACCATTTCGTTCAGATGTTTATCGTTTTAAGTCGGAGAATAATTTCCTTTTTTCAAATAATCCAGAGGATTTATTATTTTATAAAGAAGATATAAAATTCTTGCCTAAAAAAAATGATGATAAAAATGTTTCTCAAGCAAATGAAGTTTTTAATAAAATAAATCAATTGTTAGAGAAAAAAGGAATAAAGCTCATTGTGATGATAGCGCCTGACAAATATGACTTGTACTATCCTTACATAAAAAATAAACCTAAAGGAAAAGAGCCATTGTTCTTTGAAAAGTTGGAAAAAGAGAAAAAAGAATATCTGTATATTCCTTCTTATTCCATCTTATCAGATATGATAAAAAAAGAAAAGGATGTCTATTTTTATGATGATACCCATTGGACAATGAAAGGCTCAGAAGCAATGTCCGAATCTATTTATAATATGATACAAAATAAAAAGGCTGTTGAATAACAGTCTTTTTTATTTAATTTCCTCTCGCGTAGTCATCTTCTAATCTGATGATATCATCTTCCCCAAAATAAGTCCCCGTCTGCACTTCTATGAAAACTAAAAGCTCTGAGCTTCTGTTTTCTATTCTGTGTTTTGCTCCTAGTGGGATGAAGATGCTTTCTCCGTATTTTACTACATGCTCCACTCCGTCTAATACAACCACAGCTTCACCCTGAACTACCGTCCAAAACTCTTGTCTATGATGATGATACTGATAAGACAAACGGTGTCCTGCATTCACTTCTATTCTTTTCAGTTTGTAGTTTTCCTCATCCTCAAGGACATAATATTTTCCCCAAGGTCTTTCCCCAATTTCCAGCATATTTCTAAATTTTATTATTAGTATAATTATTTTTTGCCAAATTTAATAAAATTTTCCCTAAAAAGGTATACCAATTTTTCTACCTTTATAAATTCCTTTTTCTATTTGCCAGCAGATCATGTAAGCGCCAGCGGCATCACTATTAGTAGCCACTATATAGTAGCTGTCATGTTCTTTATCGTAGTAAACAGAGTTGTTTTCTGTATAGAAAGTAGGTTCATATAGGTCATCATAAGCGCTTTTAGGAAGGGAAACTTGTTTCCCATTGATGTATATTTGAATATTTTTATATTCTTCTCTTGGTATTTCGCCATCTGTTCCCCAAAAAGGTTTTCCATCTATCTTTTCTATGGAGTGATGGGATTCTTTATAATAAATAAAAGAATGTTTTCTTTTGTCAAACTTTTGAGAGGTAAGAGTTACCTTGATGTTTTTCCCTGATAAGTGAATAGTATTTTTCTTTTCGATGCCTTTGGCGACTTTGGGTAGTTTTTCTAACCATTTGACCCTGTCATTATAGATGTATCCATCATTATCAGCATAAATCCAATTGCCGTCTTCTGATTTATTGTAATTAAAAGCAAAAATAAGCGTATTGTTATCAAGTTTTTTTATCACTTTGCTATGTATATTTGCTTCTTTTCGCACATTTACATACCCGTCTTTGTCATTGATTACCGCAAAGAAATAGTTTTCATTTACTTGAGCAAAAGCGTAGCTGCTTATCAGTAAAAATAAAAGCAATAATTTCATAAAAGCTTAAATATCAAGTTCTTTTTCATCTATATTTAGTAATTTATACCACGCAAGCGCGTTTTCTGAGGTAGGGTCTATGCCTTTACCTTTGGTATAAAAAGGCTCCCATTGCCAATCTTCTCCTCCAGTACAACCCACAGCGGCATAGTTCATCAGGAATTCCTTAAAGTTATTGGCTATATAAAGCCCATGGTTTTCACTACCATCGTGGCTGAGATACACAACCTTTCCATAGTTCTCTGGTTCTAACTCAATAGCAATATAATCACCGTTGCCTACTTGCTGAAAGGACATTTTATTATGCCAAACACGGTCGTATTTATTATTGTAATCGGGATATACATCCTCTACCCAGCTCTTACGACTTTCTTCATAGCCCAAAAGCAAATCCAGCCCAAAAAGCAACTCTCCACAAAATATTTCAGCTAATTTCTCAGGAAGAAAATCCTCGTCTTCATCTGTAATGTCATTGATATCCCACCAAAACTCCAAATGGGCGGTATTTTCCAAAAGCACTTCTCGGAAATGTGGAGGCAGCGTATAGCCTAATTTTGCTTCTACGGCTTTGACTTCCTCCTCTGTAGCAGGTTTTTCTATTGTAAGAGGTTCTATCTCGCCACCAAGGTCTTCTATCTTTTCTAAAAATAGGTTCAAACGCTTCTTTAAAAGTTCAAAATTAAAGGGTGTTGTCATAATGCTATTTATTTTATAAAATTTATTTAGTTTGAGGGATATATTTTAGGATTTTTAATGGCTTCTATTAGTAAAACAGCCTTTTCTGCTACTGCTTTATCCTCAGAGGCAGCGAGGTTTTCTAAAAAAGAAATATTAGCTTCAAATAATTCCAAAACAGCCGTATGGTAATAGTATCTGTCTAGTGATTTTACAACTTTTAGGAATTCATCATCCATTACACCATCAAAATCAGGGTCAAATAGTTTTTCTTTGAATGCTTCATATTTAGCGGTTTTTCCTTTGGTGGCTTTAAATTCTTTGGATTGTGGAGATTGGGAGCTGTAATTAGCCGCCTCGAAAAGTGTATGCATGTCGTTCAGTAACAAGGCTTTATCAGCTTTGTTTTCTGCTAATAAAGTAAAATAAAGTTTAAGTCCCCAAGGAGAAAGTTTTACGAGCCAAGCCTGTGATTCCAAGCTATTGATGAGGTTGTAATAATCCTTTTTGGTAGCAGTTCCATCAAGGATTTTTAGGACGCTTTGCTTCACTATATTGGCATTGGTTTCGTAAGGCGTACCGAATCTTCGCCAAGGAAAATTCTCAATAAACAGCTGTAAATTCATTTTTTAAAATTATTAACTATTGAAATCTAATAATATTTTACAAATTTCTTATCCTGTAAGGCGGTGAGTTGTTCTGCTATAAGGGTATTCATATAGTTTTGAAGCTCTTCCCTGCTGTTATAAGTAGGTTTTGAGAGCCAATTGGGAAAGTCGAGGGTTTTATAATCTACTTCCTCATTGATGAGTTTTACAGCAGAAGCACTGGCAATAATTGCTATATGAATCCAAAGTTGAGAAGAGGCGGGATATTCATCTATTTCTTCTAAATCGTCTAAATTTTCATTAACAAAATAGAGTGATAAATATCGATGAAAATAGTAATCAAAAGCCTCCTGAGCTCCTTTAGTGCTTTTAAAATTGCTTACGGTTTTAAAATGAGAGAAACACGCTTTACGCTCTTCTGGAGATATGGTAGGTATGGCTGCAATCAAACAAAAAGAATTTTCTATAGGATACCATAGATCAAAATTTTCGGCAAAAGGTACCGCAAGTACTTCTGGTAAGAAAGTTAGTAAGCCTTCGTATTGTTTGCTTACAAATAGACATCCTACAAGTTCATAAACAGTTTGTAGGTCTTTACTACTTTTGAGTGAAAACTTTTTGCGGATCTTTTCAAGGAGTTTTTGCTGTTTTACAGTAGTGCAATAAGGTGCTAAAATTTCTATATTCATTATTAATAATACTTTACAAATTTCTTATCCTGCAAGGCAGTGAGTTGTTCCGCTATAAGGGTGTTCATATAGTCTTGGAGCTCTTCCCTACTGTTATAAGCAGGTTGGCGATCCTCCTTGGGAAATTCAAGTGTTTTGTAATCTACTTCTTCATTGAT
>CAUQBH010000008.1:0-119735 GCA_963516675.1 uncultured Flavobacteriaceae bacterium
AAATTTTTATTCCTCTCCATATACTCATAATATATTCACACAATATATATACTCAATATATATAGTATAAATGGTTTTTTTTATTGAAAATATATTAAAAATCTTATAATCAATATATTAACAAAATTAACCCTGCGTTATTTTTCACAGGTAGGAGAAAACCTTGCATTATTTTTTACAGGTAAATGGGGGAGGCTCTGTCTTATTTTTTGCAGGTAAATAGGGGAAGCTCTGTCTTATTTTTCACAGGTAGGGGAAAACCTTGTATTATTTTTTACAAGTGAGTTGAGATGCTCTATACCATTTATTTTATAGAAATAGGGACTTTACAATTTTTGTAAAGTCCCTATTTTAGTCCCTTTCATCTATAAACTATTGAATTACAGATGTTGTTGTAGCGAAGACGGGACTTGAACCCGTGACCTTTGGGTTATGAATCCAACGCTCTAACCACCTGAGCTACCTCGCCATTTTGGTGGTGCAAAAATACGAAATATTTTCATACCACCAAATTATTTTATTCTAATGTTGATAAAAATGCAGAAAAATTAGTTGGTTTTTCTATTATCTTACCATTTTTGTCTAAGACAAAATATGTCGGCGTAGCGCGCACATTGTAGGTTTCTGTGTAGCTGCTCTGCCATCCTTTCAGCTCAGTGTCATTTATCCATGGCAGGGAAGCTATTGTTTCTTTATACGATTTTGAATCTGAATCCAGCGCAAACGCAATAACTTCTATATTTTTTTGCTTTAATTTTTGATAATTTTCAGAAATAATAGGAAGCTCTTTCAAACAATGTGAACAAGTCGAAGACCAGAACAAAACCACTTTTTTATCAGCCTTCACTCCGCTGAGCTTTTTAGCCTTTGTATTAGAAACATTCGATGTGAACGAATAATCTGGCAATACTGCACCGATAGAGGTGTTTTTAATGGCTTTTACAATGGTTTTTAGCTGACCATTCACTTCATAGTTCAGACTAGAAGCTAGATTGAAATATTTTTCCTTTTGTTTCTCTAGTTCATAGATTTCAAAAATAGATAGCAATTCAGCCAAAATAATTTGTCCTCTAGATGTTTTTAAATTTACTTTTTCAAGCAATTTATCAACTTCGCTGTCGATATTTTCTGGTGAAGTCTTTCTTAGAAAACCTACTAATGCCGGTCTTAATAGGGAAGAGGTTTCCAGCATTGAGCCAGAATTCGCAAAAAACTGTATGTACTCTTCTGTGCTGATGTTTGAATCCTCTTGACCACCTGTAAATCTACTATTATCCAGATAATATTGAATAAAAGGATGATTGTTTGTCGCTATATTACTATTCTCTAAAAGATGAATTTCACTCTCCAAAGCTTTGTCAAAAGTGCTGTTATCATTGTATAACTTCTTCATTTCAAGTAATACAGGAAGCACCTGACTTTTCTTTCTTTGAATTTGCATCATGTGAGCCATCTTTTGATTAGACTCATCTGTAAAATCTATTTTTGAAATTACATCTCCATTTGTGGTAAGTTTTATAACCACATCTTTATTTTCTGAGATTAAATTTACAGTTTTTCCGTTTTCTGGAAAATAGATTCTCATCATTCCCATGTAATTTTTAGGAACATCTATTATCCATTTTCCATTTTTTTTGTGAACCTCTTTTAAAGGAATATATTTTGCTCCTTCTAAGGTTGAAACAATCGCTGTTTTTTGACTGAAAGAATCGGCAGCTTCTATATTTATTTTAAATTGAGCAGATAAAAAACTAATACTCAAAAAGGCTGATAATATCGATATTTTTTTCATAATGTAAAAGGTAAAAAACCCCTAGAAAAGTTCTAGGAGTTTTATAGTACTTATTTGTATACTTCTTTCTTATTTTTTGAATAGTAGTACATACCAATAACCATCAACACAGCTATAGCAAGCAAGAACCCTTCATACATGTCTATAGGTACTGCAGTACCTGGGTTAGTTCCCCCCATGGGTGCTGTTGGTGGGGGAGGTATAGCTCCTCCTTCCTGTCCATAAAGACCTCCTGATAATAAAGATAATGATATTAGAAAAAATATCTTCACATTATTCAAAATGAATTTACTCAAATTCTTCATTTTTATATAATTTTATTATTTTATAACTTTTTGAGAAAACTTTTTACCAGTTTCAGATACTGCAGTCACTACATAAGTTCCTCTTACAGCATTTGGTAAGTTTACTACAAACTCTCCTTTGGTA
Organism: uncultured Flavobacteriaceae bacterium; assembly: GCA_963516675.1. Classification (GTDB taxonomy): domain Bacteria; phylum Bacteroidota; class Bacteroidia; order Flavobacteriales; family Weeksellaceae; genus JABCPE02. The sequence goes on from CAUQBH010000008.1 coordinate 2,222, forward strand.
GCATCTACATTAGCTTGTGAGAAGATTAATCTACCAGAAAGATCAAAAACTTGAACTGTTGCTTTTTTCCATTCTGGATCGAATAAAATCTTGTGAGCAGCTATACTTTCATCATAAGCTAAGATAGTAGCAGATGGTTTTTGAATAGTAGCAATAGTATTTTTTGAAGAAGTTAATTCTACTGGTTTACCATAATATAGACCAAACTCAGCATCTGTAGATGAAATAGAAATTTTCTTGTTATTCCCAATCAATACATGTTTCTTTCCATCAAAAATATAGAAACTCTCACCAGATGATAATCTCTCTTGTCCATCAGCAATATCTTCTGCGTTTTCTAATATTTCAAATGCTAAAGATTTAACATCAGAACTATATATTCTCATAGGAACTTCTTTCCCTTTGAAATCATTTTCATTAGCTTCATTGATATACAACCAATATGAATTGATCAAATCTTCATCTACTCCTCCTTTTTTAGACTCTTCGAAAGTACCAATAATCGTTTTACTATTAGCTGTCACCTGAGAAGAAAACTTAGTTGGCTGTCCAGAGATACCATCAGCGTATACTACATAATATGTTCTTCCGAGTTCTTTCCCATCAGCATCTAATGCGATTACTCCTAACTGTTTAACAGTGGAACTAGATAATCTGGCATTAGCTATTTTTGCTGTAGAGTTTGTACTCAATTCAGACAATTCAGAAAGGGAAAACTCTTTATTTGAAGATTTAGATTGTACTGTAACCCCACTATTATATGTAGATGTATTACTTGTGTTTGCTTCATATGCGAACTTTCTTAATTGACCAAAATCTAAAACTCTAACACTAGGTCCAGATAATTTTATTTCAAAAGTCCCCATAGGTCTCACGATAACATGTTTAACATCTCCTATAGCAACCCCAGCATTATTATAAGATACATATACACCACCGGTTTCTGCTCCAGTCGCTTTTACAGAAGTACTAGGCTCAACACGAACTCCCATTAAATTATCTATAATAGTACCGATATATTTAAGGTTAATATTCGTTAGGTAAGGATTTCCAAATTGATATATGTTTTTACCATAATTACCAGTCCAAGGGCTGCTAGAGTGTTCCCAATGGTCTCCGAGGTAGGATTTATATTGCTCTCTATAATAGTTTGTATTTTTTCCACCTACACCGAAATCTATACCATCTCCAGCTCCACTTAATGTAGCTGTAATGTTACCTGCAAAAGGCACCCCTTTTATAGTGAAAACATTTGTAGATAGGGTATTAAGTGTACCTCCTGAAAAAGCATTAAAATATCTAGAACCTATAGCATAATAACTTGTAGCACCACTGTTTGCTACAGCGTGCCCAGCTAATTTAATATCTGTAGTATTATTGTTAACAGGGTCAAAATGATCAAATCTCACTTTATTGTTATTCCATACCAACACCCCTGTTCTATTACTTCTATTACCACTAAGATTCGCATTTAATTCTGAAGATAAACTAGCAAAAGTTTTCTTATAGAAAGGAATTGCCATTTGTTGGTAAGCACCATGAGAATTATCCTTATATTCTTTGTCTACAATCCCTGTAACTTGGGCTTGTGAAGTTTGATTGTCAATATAAAGTTGTCCATATTTAATAACAGTCCCACCATTAACAATGCTGCCATTTGTTGTAGCATTTGACCAAAGGCGAAGGATAAAGTTTCCACCATTTGTTTTATTAGTATTTGATGCAGTAACAGTTTTGAAACCACCACCTACAATCATTACATTACCAAAATTATCTATCACACCATCAGCGACAGTTTTCACTTCTCCACCACTATAGATAAGAGCATCTTCTTTTATATGAAGACTTGCTTGGTCTTGAACACCTAATAATGACTGTGCATTTGCTGAAAAAGCAAGAGACAATAGGCCTAAAGTAAATATTTTTCTTTTCATATCTATAAAATTTGTATTTTTTACACACTAACTTCAATCGGCAAAGTTATAAAAAAAATGTTAAAAACAAAAAAATATTTGAATTTTAAAGTGTTAAAATTTATATTTTGCCATAAAACCTACTCTTTCCATTCTTTATCTTTGATTGTTTTTAGGAGGGTTTGGAATTCATCAGCAAGATAGAACTGAGTGCCTATGGCATCAAAAATCGCATCTTGGGTAAGCACCCACTGAGGTACCTCATCAGGGATTTTGTCATCATTACTATCGAAATAGTCTTTGCGCCATTGTTCACTGTCGTAGTACGCCACGAGTCTGTCATAGTCTGGCTGGACAGCCTTCCATTCTTTCAAGACCTCTTCAGCTTTGGTGAGAATGGTCTCTATTTTTATTAAAATTTCGTTCATCTCGCGGATGTTTTCGTATCGCTCTTTCATTTTGGAAATATTTTAAAATTATCAACATAATATTTCTATCCAAATATAAGAAATTATGTGATAATGAAGATAATAATATAGAATAAAATAGGAATAAATATCAGTGACAAGCCTTTTTCAGTCTTGAAAATTTTTTCATAATATTTTCCCATAAGCAGATTTAACACAAATATAGCAAAGTAAGCCAAATTTTGATAAAAATCCATGATTTCCACAAAGAGATGATAGCGACTTACAGAATTTCCTTCAGCGACAACTCCTATAATCTTAGGTTTGTTGGAAAAGCTCATCTTGTAAACAAAATCATCTTCTATTTCATAATAAGTGATTTTATCTCTAAATTTTATTTCAGGCAGGTCGATGAAGGAGAATTTCTTTACCCTGAGATAAATGTCTGCTTCGCCTTCTCTGCTGGGCTCTTTCATTTGTTTTACTTCTTGTTCTGAAGCCAGATAAATATCCAGATTTCTCTTTCTCTTTCCCCAATAACGACATCCTTTCACCCAACTAGTTTTCTTGGGTAGAGAATCGATGTTGTCCAGCACATCAAAGGTTTTGTAAAGAATAAAAACATTGGGCAGGCAGAAAATAATGGCGATAAAATAAGGTAGTAGTTTTTTCATTGATTTTCCAAAAATAAAATTTCTTTATGTAAAATATTTAAAAACAAATCTTTATCTGATGTAGAGAGTGATTTTGTCTCTAAAGAAAGACCGTAATCCAAATCCCATTTGATTTTCACGGTTTTTTCCATAAAATTGAAATAAAAAATATTAGTTTCAGGAGCCATTATGTATTCTAAAAAGGTGAATTCTTGTAGGTTTTTGAGGTGTTCCATCAGTTTTAGAAATACTTCATGAGTAATGTTGTCCAATGGTTTATTCATACTTTCTTTTTCCAAATTTTTGAATACCATATCAAACTGTGCCGAGGTAATTCTATCTATGGTAATATTTGATTTCTTATTCTGTTTTTAGGCTAAACAATTCGTTCTCAAAATCGAAGACAAAGATAGTGATTAGTAATTAACTATCTTCTTCTGTCATTATGTATCGAGCATTAAAAATTAATCCTTATATTTGTGCCTATGAAGAAGTTTTTATCCCTAATTCTAAGTAGTATTCTACTATTAAGTGCTTGTAATAGAACCACAACAGAAGAGCAAACATCCTCTATTAGTAAAGAGACACCATATCTTACAGGAACTTTTGTGCAACTTTTTGGTAAAAATGATTGGACAGCTTCCCAATGGGAAAAGTTTTTTTCTGAACTTAAAAAATTAAAAATCAATACGGTAATAGTACAATATACGGCTTTCAAGAATGCGTATAATGATATTACTTGGTTTGACTCGGCTAATACTTTCACTTCTCAGAAGAGCCGTCATACCTTGGCGCGACTCTTTGAGGCAGCGCAAAAGCAAGGTGTAGAAGTGCATATAGGGCTTCACTTTGATGAGACTTATTGGCAGAACCAAACAAACAGGGCTTGGCTTCAGCTTAATGCTCAACGATGTATAGAATTGGCTAAAGAAATTAATTCAAGGTTTGGGAATCATCCTTCTTTCAAAGGTTGGTATATCCCTCACGAACCAGAGCCCTATGCCTATGGTTCTGATGAAAAAATGGCGCTTTTTAGGGATATGTTTGTAAATCCTATTGCTGATGCACTTCACAGTTGGGGCGGCAAGCCTGTTTCTATAGCGGCATTTTGGAATAGCAAACTTACTTCTCCAAACCAATTACAGCATTTTATGGCAGAACTTGGAAAAAGCCACCTGCAAATAATTATGTTACAAGATGGGGTAGGGGCTAAGCATGTGACACTTGACCAATTGAATACTTATTATCAAAGTGCTCAAAAAGGACTTTTCGAGGAAAACAAAAACTACAAAGGAGCTTTCTGGACAGACTTGGAGACTTTTTATTCGCCTACGGGGGAGTATCCTTTTACGCCTGCAACCTTTGATAGAGTAAAACAACAACTTTCCATAGAAACAGCACTTCCTAAGGTAAGTAAGGCTGTTTCCTTTCAGTATTATGATGACATGAGTACGCTAAGCCCTCACAAGGCGCAGGCACAAGCACTCAGAGAAGCGTACAAAAAGTGGTTAAATCAAAAATAAAAATTCTTTATCTAAAATATTTAAAAATAAATCTCTGTCCGATGTAGAGAGCGCTTCTGTTTCTAGAAAAAGACCATAATCCAAATCCCATTTGATTTTCACAGTTTTTTCCATGAAATTGAAATAAAAAATATCCGCTTCTGGTGCCATTGTGTATTCTAAAAAGGTGAATTCTTGTAAGTTTTTGAGGTGTTCCATTAGCTTTAGAAATTCTTCATGAGTAATGCTCTCTAGTGATTTGTTCATACCTTATTTTATATCTTTTTCTTCCATTGTTTGCCATAGATAGCATAGTAAATCTCTTCTTCGTAGAATTTGTAAAAGCCATGTGTTTCTTTGCTGGAAGCAAAAAAGGCTTCTTTTTCTTTGAGAAAATTGACTAAAAGTTGTTTTTTCTCTGGATTTTCTATTTCTTTTGCTAAATTCTTGAATACCATATCAAACTGCGCGGAGGTAATCCCTTGACAGATAAGCGGTAAGGATTTTTCATTCACTCCATAGCGGTCAATCAGGGCGCTTACGAAATATTTATGCACCATTTGATGCTCATCATCCAATAGTTCAAAATACTTGCTTACTAGTGGGAAATATTCTTCTCCTATCAAGCCTAAACCAAAGATTACATAACTGCCAGGCATACAGCTCTTTTCGCCTTCTTCTACATCATTGTACCACTGAAATTCTTTCATAGCCGCTTCAGCATAAGCCGTAAGTTTAGGGTGTAATTCTTCATACTGTAAGGCTTGGGCAAAGAAACGATGAGTAGATGATTTAGCAATGCCTTTGATGTCCAAAAACTGCTTAGGCGCTTTGGAACTGAGTTTAATTTGATAACTTTTCGGGAAGTTGGTTTTCAAAAGATCGATGATGAAATCCAGTGCTTTATCGTAAGCTGAGGCTGATTCTTGCTTGATTTTTACATTGATTTCAGCAAAAACATCATTGGCATCGCATTCTATATCATTATCCTTGTAATGAATGATATTTTCAGGCAGGTTTCCTGTACCTTTTTTTAGATACATAGCCGCTTTTTCAGAACCTAATTCCTTGGCTGCACGCTCCAAATCCTCACACGCAAACCTCACATCCCAGCTGTATCGTTGGTGTTTAATGTTCCAAAGGGCTTGTTGTACAAATAGATTTAGTTTAGCTTGGTCTACATTTTTTACTTCCAAATCTTTTTTGAGCGTATATTCTTTTGACCAATCTTCTCCTTTAACATTATAATATAAAGGCATAAAGACAGCTTCTTTCCACTCATTGGTGTGGTAGTGCAACCCAAACCGATATTCTTCCATTGTCTTTTTCCATTTAGGATCTATGAGCGAAAAGCCTTTTTCCAAGATTTCAATCACCTTGTCTTCGCTATAGCCATTGAGCTCAAAATCAAAGAGTTTGTCAAAGAAACTATGGATTTCTTTCTCTTTCATTTTTGCCGTTTGGTCATAGATGACTTTTTGTACATAAGTATCCAAACGCTGTTTGAGTTCGGCTTTGCGTTCTGGGTGTTCTAAGTGCAGTTTTTTTTGAATGTGGCGACCTAGCCCAAACTGAAATTCAAACACTAAGGTAAGTTTGTATTCAAAACGATAATAAAAATCAGGATTAAAGAACATTTGGGTAAGTTGTTCTTCCAAAGCGGGAATGATGGTGTTTTCTACTTTTTCCTGAGGAATTTCGTGAAATCCTGCAATGGTAATAGACTCCGAAGTATATTCGTAATCACTGGTATAAAACTCTATTTTATCCCTTAATTGTTTGATTTTGAAATAATTAGTAATTCCTTCCCAAAGTTCATTTCTGCCATAGGGCTTTTTAGGAAGGTCTAATTCGTCAAAAGCAGTAGCTACCCCTGTTAGGATTTCTTTGATGATGTTGTCTGTGTTCATTAGGTATTAATTTTTATTGAAAACTTTCCCTTCCCCAGAAGTAAGGAGGGGCTATTTGCAATGCTCTCAGGTAGGTATAGCCCTGTCCCCTATGATGACTTTCATTTTCAATAAAGTACAGTATCCATTGAGCAAAGCTAAAGGTCATTTGATAGATAGTCAGAGGTTGGGTAAAATCTCCCACTTCTTTCCATTCACGATCGAGAATTTCTGTCGCTCTATCCCATAAAGCTAATACTTCAGCTTTGGTGGTAGGAAAATTTCCTTCCAAGAAAAGCGTATGTTTCTCTTGAAATTTTTCTTTAAAAAGATAGTCCATAACTCTTAGAAACTCCTCTACCATTCCTGAAAAAGGGCGCAAATTTGCTATGCTAAATTCAAAAAGGTCTTTCTCAGGGAAAGCCTCAATGACCTTTCGGGTAAGAGTTCGCGCATCTTTGAAATTAGTCAGTAGCGCCTCTGGCGTAAGTAATTCTTTCATTGTTTTTAATTTAATATTTTTTAAGAACGAAATTCTTTTTCATTATTTTAAAAGATGTATATTTTTATAAAGTTTTCTAATCTCATCTCTCACTTCCATCAGCGCAAAACCCAAAAGGTTTTGACCACGCCACGAGGCAATGTTATGAGCTTTCTCATTCTCTTTGCCAAAGCCTATCCCCCAAATGGTATCGAGTGGACTCGCTTCTACCAGTATTTTATCGCCTGTAGAGAGCAAAAAGTCCATCATTTCCTTATTCTGAGTGAATTTGTAGTAATTTCCATTCAGTACAATGCTGTATTTGGCTTTGTCCCAGACTTGAGGGTCAAAGTTGCGCACTTTCCTTCCCAAGGCTTTCATCAGTTTAGGGTCGGAGGTGTTCATTATTTCTTCCTCCACCTCTTCATCACCAAACAAACGCGCTTTTTCAGCCATCATATACTGCTCAGCACAGGAATATTTATCACCATCTACACGAAAAGGTGAGGGCTGCCACTGCCCTAAACAAGACTCATCTACGGCATTAGCATTGGGTTTCCAAAAGAAGACGAATTTGAGTTTCTTTGGTGAATTGATAAAAGTTTTTTTGGAGTACTTATAAGCGCCTTTGGGTTGCCAAAGCGGAACACCCTCATAATAATAGTCTTCTTCATCATCCAGTCTGTCTTCTATTTCTAAATCATTCACTTCCCAGTTGTTATAATGCCAGAAGCAAGGATAAGGGAAAAGCGTTTGGTACTCTCGCTGTTGTTCTGGCGAGAGAGTTTCATACCAATTCCAAAAATCACATTTATAATCTTCGCCAGCGCCCATACGCCAGCCCATAGAAAACTCAGAAAGGGCAGGGTATTCTATCCACTGCGGTGCCATAAGTTTGATATTTTTTTTCATTTTATTTGCTTTTTGAAATCCAAATTTATTCCCTTTTCTTTTTTTATTTTTTCGAATTCTAACTTATCAAAAGGGCCCAAAATAGAATCTTCATCTTTATCTATGATGTAGTAATTTATCTTATTTGGAGTAAGAAGCTCCTTGTAATATGAGCTATGAGAAATTATACTATCTGCAAGATTAGTACTTCCTCTTAATTCTATCTGTTTACTAATTTCTTTTAGGGAAACAGGAACATCATTGAAATTTATTACACCTTCTCTTTTATATATATTATAATCTCCTCCCCAGCTGGATAATTCCATTCCGAGTTCATTTAATAATACCTCCCTATTATATTTTTGTTTTGCAATAATATAATTATCATCAAAACTATAGTCTATTATATCAGAAGGTGTTTTATCTATAATTGAGTAATAACGACTTCTTGTTTTATCCGATTTATATATAAAATCCCATGATACAAGCCCATAATCTAAGGCATCATCTTTTGTCATATAGTAATAATATTTTCCAAGGTTATTACTGTCGTCGTGGCAGCTTATTAAGCTAGTAAGAAAGATAGGAAATAATGCTAAAATTGTTTTCTTCATATTTGTAATGTTTTTAACTGATTCTTCCCCATTTGTTTTTGCCTTTGTATTGTTTTATGTAGTAGTTTTTCAGGGCTTGGTGCTGTTCCTGCTGGAGCGATGGGTCTACGCGGAGGAGCGCCTCTACGGTGTCCTTTGCTGCCTTGATGATGTGTCCGTCTTGGGCTAAGTCCAGCCGTTTGAAATCCACTACGCCGCTCTGCTGGGTGCCGAGGATATCGCCTGGCCCGCGGAGTTTCATATCCACTTCGGAAATCTTAAAGCCGTCGTTGGTCTCGCACATGGTTTTTATTCGGGTTCGGCTGTCGGAAGACATTTTATCCGAGGTCATCAGGATGCAGTAGCTCTGCTCGGCGCCTCTTCCCACTCTTCCTCTTAGCTGGTGGAGCTGGGAAAGCCCGAAACGCTCGGCACTCTCTATAATCATCACGGAGGCGTTCGGAACATTCACACCGACTTCTATTACCGTAGTGGCAACCATAATATTCGCCTTCCCTGAAGCGAAATACTGCATCGCCTCGTCTTTTTCCTGTGGTTTCATCTTTCCGTGAAGCATAGTAACGGCATAGTCTGGGTAAGGGAACGCCTCGGAAACCCGCTCAAAACCACCCATTAAGTTTTCATAATCCAAAGCCTCACTTTCCTCTATCAAAGGATAAACGAAATAGACCTGTCTGCCCTTGTCAATTTCATCTTTGGCAAAACGAAATACGGAGTTTCTGTCCTTTTCTCGCCGATGAGCCGTGATGATGGGTTTTCTTCCCATCGGGAGTTCATCTATCACGGAAACATCCAGATCTGAGTAAAAACTCATCGCCAGCGTTCTTGGAATAGGCGTAGCGGTCATGATGAGAATATGCGGCGGAATTTTATTTTTCATCCAAAGTTTTGCCCTTTGTTCCACTCCGAAACGGTGCTGTTCATCGATGATGGCAAGACCAAGATTTTTGAATTTGACCTTGTCTTCCAGCATGGCATGGGTGCCGACCAAAATATGAAGAGTTCCGTTTTCCAGTTCCGAGTGAATGATTTTTCGTTCAACGGTTTTGGTAGAACCTGTTAAAAGTCTGATGTTTACGCCCGTTCCGAAAAGCATCTCGGAAAGGCTATTGAAATGCTGCTGCGCCAATATTTCTGTAGGAGCCATCATACAGCTTTGGAAGCCGTTATCTATCGCTATCAGCATCGAAAGCAGCGCCACCATGGTTTTCCCAGAGCCTACATCTCCCTGCAGAAGGCGGTTCATCTGTATAGGGAGCCTCATGTCGTTTCGGATTCCTTTTAAAACTCTTTTTTGGGCATTGGTAAGCTCAAAGGGCATTCTGTTTTGATAAAAATCATTGAAGAAATCGCCCACCAAAGGGAAGGGATTTCCCACTGCCGAAGTCTTATTGTATTGTTTTTTCAAAGCGTAGCCGAGCTGAAAAAAGAAAGCTTCCTCGAATTTCAGCCGTCTGTCCGCCTGTTCAAATGCCGAAGTATCTTTAGGAAAATGAATATTGACAAAGGCTTCCTGTCTTCCCATAAGCTTGAGCGACTGGAGGAGGCTTTGAGGAAGATTTTCCTGCACAAGTCCTGTGACATGCCCAAGAATATGCGCTTGGATGCCTTGGAAAAATTTTTGATTAAGCCCTCGTTTTGTGATTTTCTCACTGCTCGGATAGATAGGGCGAAGTCTGAGTTCTTTCTCTCGTTTTTCTTCCAGTTCTATCTCTGGATGCGCCATAGAAAACTGCTGTCCGAAGAGGCTGACCCTTCCGAAGATGTAGAGCTCTTTATTGAGCGGAATTTGGTCTTTCAGCCACTGGGTGTATTGGAACCAAACTAAATCCAAAACGCCTGTTTCATCGCGGAACTTCGCGGAGAGTCTTTTTTGTCCTCTTCCGTAGGTGATTTCTTTTAAATCATAAATCCTTCCTTTCAGCTGGATTTCTACATTTTCTTCCTTTAAATCTGCTACTCGGTAGATTTTACTTTTATCCAAATACCGCAGAGGAAAGAAATAGAGAAAATCCTCCACAGTGGAAATTCCCAAAACATTTTTGATCAGTTTGGAGCGTTCAGGGCCGATGCCTTTTAGATATTCTATGGGAGTAGATAAATCCAAAATGCGTTAGTATGCTCTTTCTTTATTACCTTCAAAGAAATTGATGTAAGCTCTATTCACCACTCTGTTTCCGCCAGCAGTAGGGTAGTTACCAGTGAAATACCAGTCTCCGAGGTTTTTCGGGCAGGCTTTGTGCAGGTTTTCTACGCTTTGGAAGATGATTTCCACAGGGCAGTTCATTTCCTCAGGAACTAATAATTCTGTTATTTTCGCTGAAATTTCTTCCTCAGAAAAAGGTGCATAGATTTCTTTGACATAGTTAATGACTTGGGAATCTTCTAAATCCACTTGAGATTTACATTTTTCATAAACTTCCTTTATGATATGGTCAGAACCTCTTTCTTTGTGCAGTTCCAACGCAGCCTCAAAAGCCACCAAATCCTCCAAACGAGCCATATCTATGCCATAGCAGTCAGGATAGCGGATTTGTGGAGCAGAGGATAGAACGATTATTTTTTTCGGATTCAAACGGTTTAGAATTCGTAAAATGCTGTTTCTCAGTGTGGTTCCTCTTACGATGCTATCATCTATAATGACCAGATTGTCAATATTTTTTCGGACAGAGCCGTATGTAATGTCGTAAACATGGGCTACCAAATCATTTCGGCTGCTGTCTTCCGTGATGAAAGTACGAAGTTTAGCATCCTTGATGGCTACTTTTTCGGTTGTAGGATGAAGGGACAAGATTTCCTCCAATTTTTCCTCTGAAATATTGTTTCCTAATTTTAGGATTTGGTTTTTCTTGTATTCATTTAGATAAGTGTGAGCTTGCTCTATCAGTCCATAAAAAGAGGTTTCCGCAGTGTTCGGAATGTAGGCGAAAACCGTGTTTTTCAGGTCTTCATCTACGGAATTTAGAATTTTTGGGAAGAGAAGCGCTCCCAGTTTTTTTCTTTCCTGATAAATTTCCTTGTCGCTGCCTCGTGAGAAATAAATTCTCTCAAAAGAACAAGCCTTGTAAGGCAGGGCAGGGAGAATTTCTTCTATGGAAACATTTCCGTTTTTTTTGATGATGATAGCAGAACCTGGGTTTAGCTCTGTAATTTGCTCAAAATCAAGATTAAATGCAGTCTGGATAACTGGCCTTTCGGAGGCTACAACTACGATTTCATCATCTTTGTAGTAGTATGCTGGACGAATACCCGCAGGGTCTCTGATGACAAAGGCGTCGCCATGTCCTATGATTCCAGACATAGCATAGCCGCCATCCCATATGTATGCAGATTTTTTGAGGATTTTTGCTACATCCAGCTGGTTTGGGATTTCTGCCGCAGCATCTTTTTTGGAATAGCCTTCGGCTTTTAGTTTTTGATATAGATTTTCAACTTCGGTGTCTAGGAAATGCCCTATTCTCTCCATGATGGTCACTGTATCGGTCTGCTCTTTTGGGTGCTGGCCGAGTTCTACCAGTTTTTGGAAAAGCTCTTTGGAATTGGTCATATTAAAATTCCCAGCCACGATGAGGTTGCGGTAAATCCAGTTATTTTGTCGAAGAAAAGGATGAACGCTTTCTATGCTGTTTTTCCCAAAAGTCCCATAGCGAACATGTCCTAAAAATACATTCCCAATGTATGGAAGCAGATGTTTCTGGGCTTCTGTGTCATTTTTTATTTCTGGATTTTCTTTTAGAATTTCGCTGATTCTGGTATTGATTTGATTGAAAATATCCTGTATCGGCTGATTGGCATTAGAACGGATACGGCTGATGTATCTCTCGCCGGGCTGCATATTAAATTTTACGCTAGCCAGTCCAGCACCATCCTGCCCACGGTTATGCTGTTTTTCCAGCATTAGATACATTTTATTGATACCATAAAAAGGAGTTCCGTATTTTTCTTTATAGTATTCTAAAGGTTTTAACAGACGAAGCATCGCAATGCCGCATTCATGCTGTAAGTGGTCGCTCATAGTTATATTTTGTTTTTATTTAAAAATCTTCCGTAAAAATACTAAAAAAAACTAAAGTTGGGATTTTATTTCCCAATCATATTTTTGATTTTATTGAGTTTCATCAGGGCTTCTATCGGTGTCAGCGTATTGATGTCTATTTGGGTAAGTTCTTCTCTGATGCTCTCTAAAGCAGGGTCATCCAGCTGAAAGAAAGAAAGCTGAAGATTTTCCTCGGTCACTCGTTTTATGTTCTCCGTGTTTTGGTCTTGGCTTCTGCTGTCTTCTAGGGTTTTTAGAATTTCTTTTGCTCTATTGACTACTTTCGTAGGCATTCCAGCCAGTTTGGCTACATAGATACCAAAGCTGTGCTCGCTGCCTCCTGCGACTAGTTTTCTTAGGAAAATCACATTATTTTTGTTCTCTTGTATAGCGATGTGATAGTTTTTAATTCTACTAAAACTATTCTGCATTTCATTTAGTTCGTGATAGTGGGTCGCAAACAGCGTTTTTGGCTGTGTAGGGTGCTGGTGGAGGTATTCTGCAATAGCCCAAGCGATAGAAATCCCGTCATAAGTGGAAGTTCCTCGCCCAATTTCATCTAGTAGAATGAGGCTTCGCTCTGTGATGTTGTTCAGAATGTTGGCAGATTCGTTCATTTCCACCATGAAAGTGGATTCTCCAGCCGAAATGTTATCCGATGCTCCCACACGGGTAAATATCCTGTCTAGAACTCCTATTTCGGCGTGTTTTGCGGGGATGAAACTACCAATCTGCGCCAAAAGACAGATGATGGCTGTTTGTCTCAGAACAGCCGATTTACCAGACATGTTGGGACCTGTAACCATCATAATCTGCTGGGAATCTCGGTCAAGAAAAATATCATTTGGGATGTATTTTTCGCCCAGAGGGAGGGATTTTTCTATTACAGGGTGTCTTCCTTCTTGGATGTTTATTGCGAAATCTTCATTTATAATTGGTTTGGTGTAGTTTTCTACAATCGCAAGTTCCGAAAGTCCTACCGCACAGTCTATTTCTGCAATGGTTTTGGAGTTGTTTTGAATGGTGTCCATATGCACGAGAACTTGCTCTTCTATTTTTTTGTAGAGGAGATGTTCCAGCTGGGTGATTTTTTCCTCAGCTCCCAGTATCTGTGATTCGTATTCTTTTAGTTCCTCTGTGATGTACCGCTCCGCATTGACCAGCGTCTGTTTTCTTATCCAGTTTTCAGGAACTTTGTCTTTATGTGTGTTTCGGACTTCTATGTAATATCCGAAAACATTATTGAAATCTATTTTTAAACTTGAAATTCCTGTTCTTTCGCTCTCGCGCTGGCACATTTCATCCAAATAGGATTTTCCGCTGTAGAGGAGGTTTCTCAGTTTGTCCAGTTCTTCGGAAACGCCTTCTTTGACTACATTTCCTTTGTTTATACTTACAGGAAGTTCCTCATTTAGATGGCTTTGGAGATAATCAATGAGTTCTTTATGGCTATGCAGAGGAGTAATCCAAGCCAAAACATCTGGATAAGGCAGCAGTAGTTCCTTTATTTTTTCAATGCTTATCAAACTATTACGGAAGTTTCCGAGCTCTTTCGGCGAAATTCTCTCTGCGGCAAGTTTTCCCAGCAGTCGGTCTAGGTCAGAAATAGATTTTAGAAGGTCGTGGATATTATATTTTAAGTTTTCTTCTTTGTTAAAAAACTCTATCAGAGAGAGTCTTCGGTTGATTTCGTTTACGGATTTCAGCGGAAGAATCATTCTTCTTCTCAGCAGTCGCCCTCCCATAGGCGTGGTCGTGCGATCTATGATGTCTAGAAGACTTTTGCCTTCACTATGGTTGGAATGAATGATTTCCAAATTTCTAAGCGTAAAGCCATCCATCATCAGGTAGTCATCCTGCGGAATGTTTTGTATTTTGGTAATGTGCTGAATGAGAGCATGATGGGTGTCCTCTACTAAATAGGCAAAAATAGCACCAGCCGCCGTGATGGCCAATGGAAACTCCTCTATGCCGTAGCCTTTCAGCGATTTTGTTTTGAAATGATTGGTAAGTTTCTCATAAGCAAAAGGATACTGATATGCCCAGTCCTCCAGAGCGAAAGTATTTTTGTCTTTTATTCTGTTTGGAAGTTCGGTTTTTCGCTGATAGATAATTTCACTAGGGCTGAAGGTATGGATGATGTGCATCAGCTTATCCGAATTTCCTTCCGAAACAAGGAATTCTCCTGTGGAAATATCCACCAGAGCCATGCCGTATTTTTCTTTTTCACGATGGATAGACAGCAGAAAATTATTCTCTTTGGTAGTGAGAATCTGCTCATTAAAAGTAACTCCTGGCGTAACCAGCTCTGTAACGCCCCTTTTTACGATGCCTTTGGTCATTTTTGGGTCTTCCAGTTGGTCACAGATTGCGACACGCAGTCCAGCACGAACCAGTTTGGGAAGGTAGGAATTGAGAGAGTGGTGAGGAAAACCAGCCAGCTCGGTATGGGAGCCGCCATTATTTCTCTTTGTGAGAACAATGCCCAAAATCTGGGAAGTTCGCACAGCATCCTGCCCAAAGGTTTCGTAAAAATCCCCCACACGAAAGAGCAGGACAGCATCTGGATATTTAGCTTTGATGCTGTTGTACTGAGCCATCAGCGGAGTTTCTTTTTGTGTCGTTTTTGCCATAAAGTGAAATTAGGTTTAAGGGAACAAAATTAAAGAAGATTTCAATAAAATTTTGTTAAAAAAGTATTATTTTTGTGCAAATTTAAACTTTTAGGGCTAAAAAAGATATTATATGCGGGTATATGATAACAAGCACTGGATATCCATACTGCTGAGTATACATAAGTCAGATTCACTAAAAACCTTGAGGTCAGGGATGATTGCCATGGCTGTATATGCGGCAATAGTGGCTTTTTTGGAGATAGAATATTTTAAAATAGACAAGGATTCTTCGATTAAAAATATTTCTCTCATCCACACGCTGTTGGGTTTTGTCTTGTCGATGCTTTTGGTTTTCAGGACTAATACTGCCTACGACCGCTGGTGGGAAGGGCGAAAACTTCTGGGAAGAATGGTAAATGACTCCCGAAATTTTGCCATTAAACTCCATACCATGCTGGACACAGCAGACACCGAAAATAGAGACTTTTTTCAGAAATATATTTGTTTTTTCCCTCACTTGCTCAGCAGGCACTTGTCCAAAAAATCCACTAAAATGGAACTGGCACAAGACCAACATCATACGGAAGTAGAGCAGCTTCCACATCCGCCTAATGCGCTGATTTGGAGGATACAGGAGAGAATTCAGAAATTATATAAAGAAGGTAAAATATCGGGAGAGCAGATGCTGATGCTGGACTATCATGCCAGAGGGTTTTTGGAAGTCTGTGGTGGCTGCGAAAGAATCAAAAACACACCAATTCCTTATTCTTATTCATCTTTTACAAAGAAATTTATCGTTATTTATGTGATTACTCTTCCTATCGCCTATTCTATGAGTATAGGGTATCTTATGGTATTTCTTACTGTTTTCGTATTCTATGTGCTGATGAGTATGGAGGTGCTGGCAGAGGAGATAGAGGAGCCGTTTAACAATGATGAAAACGATCTTCCTATGGAGCTGATAGCTCAGAATATAGAGAAGAATGTAATTCGTATTTTCAGTGAATCCTAAAAAATAATTATTTTGGTTCAGAAACTTAAATTAGAAGAGCTGGGGAGAATAGATGTAGAAACATTTAAACAAAGTTCTAAAACTCCTTTGGTTATAGTCCTTGATAATGTGCGCAGTATGCATAATGTAGGAGCGGTATTTCGTACAGCAGATGCTTTTTTGGTAGAAAAAATCTTACTCTGTGGAATCACTCCACAGCCGCCGCATAGAGAAATCCATAAGGCTGCGCTAGGAGCTACGGAAAGCGTGGATTGGGCTTATTTTGAGTCTGTTACGGAGGCTCTACAAAGCTTGAAATCAGAAGGATATAGAGTGGTAGGAGTGGAACAAACTACTGGAAGCCAAATGATTACAGAATTTGACTTTGCGAAGAGCCTAAAATATGCATTGGTTCTTGGTAATGAAGTGGAGGGCATCAGTGATGAGGTTCTTCCGCTCTGTGATGACTTCTTGGAGATACCTCAGCTGGGGACTAAACACTCTCTAAATGTGAGTGTTTGTGGTGGAATTGTGATGTGGGAATTTTTTAAACACTTGAAATAAATTGGGACAGGATACGCCTACTTTTCTGATTTATTCCCTGCATTTTCTTTTGATAATGTTCACCATTTCGGTGGCAGTTTTTCAAAAGGAAATTAGATATAAAAAACTGATTTATAGTATTTTATCGGTTTTTTATGCGTGTTTTTTGTATTTGCAGATTTCGTCCATCATAGAGAATGAGACTACACTGAGAATCATCACTCATACTAAGCTCAATATCAGCTATATACTGTTTTCTTTGGTGTGTTTTCTTTTGCTGATAAATAGAGGAAAACTTGCTTTTTATTTTTGGCTCATTGCCGGAGTTCAGAGCATATTGTATTATCTCTCGTTTAATCTGACAGGAACAGGCTTTAATGAAAGTATTCCATTTCACCTGAAAACAGGCATTAAAGGGGCAGGAATAGGGGATTTTTATAAACTTATCATAGACATCTCTTTATTGGTGGCTTTATTCGTTTTTTCAGCGTTTTTTTGCTTTAAAAATTTTATTAAAAAAGAAACAAAAGATAAAACCATCAACGCTAAAATTCCAGTGTTTTTGATGCTGGTTTTATTGGTCTTTAATCCTTTAAACTATGATATTTACCAAACTTATAAAGTAGTGGATGAAGACCCGAAATTTTTGTTTAAAGACAATTACCAGCCTCCGAAACAGCCCATAAAAAACGAAACGAAGTATAATTTGGTTTGGATTTATGCAGAGGCTTTTGAGCGAATATACCTCAATCAAGAAATTTTCCCTGATCTTGCGCCTAATTTGGCTCAGATGGAGAAAGAATCACTTTCCTTTTCTAATGTTCATCAGGTCTGGGGAACGGGCTGGACTATCGCAGGGATAGCAAGTTCTCAGTGCGGAGTGCCTCTATATGCGGTGGGGAGAGAGAATAACGACCTCGACCAGCTTCCGAGTTTTCTCCCTAAAATAAAGGGTGTAGGGAATATACTTGCCGAGGACGGCTACAAAAATATTTTCATACAAGGTTCGCCCAAAGCCTTTGCGGGGAATGATAAATTTTTGGAAAGTCATGGTTTTCAGATGTTTTCGCTTGAAAATATTGATGAAAAGTATAAAACACCGAGAAATCTCTCTCGCTGGGGACTGAATGATGACAAAACCCTTGAATTTGCTAAAGAAAAATATAAGGAGTTAAAGTCTAAAAATCAGCCGTTTAGCATTATGATTTCTACGATAAACACTCATAGTCCGAGAGGTTTTGTTCCGCCAGATTTTAAGAAGAAAAAATATAAAAATGGGCAGAATGTTACCCTGAATGCCCTTCATGTGAGTGATTATTTGATTTCAGAATTTATCAATGAAATTAAAAAACTAGATACAGAAAAAAACACCATGATAGTGGTTTCTTCGGATCATCTCACGATGCAAAATATGGTTTCCGAAACGCTGGAACGCCACCCTGACCTCCGCCGAAATCTATTTATGATACATTTTCCTGATAAGATTTCACCAAGAATTTCGGAGAGAAATACCTCATCTCTGGACGAGGGAGTCACGGTTTTGAATGCTATGGGCTATCCGCTGGAGCGTTTTGGGCTGGGAGTTTCTTTATTCAGCAATGAAAAAAATCTGAAAGAAAAAACACAGAACAAAACGGATGATATTCTGAAAAGCTGGAAAAAATATTATTTCCAATTTTGGGAATAGACTGTTCTATCTGATTTCTCCATAACCGATAAGCCCATCGTAATTTTTTCCAAAAGGAGTGTAATACAAGAAAGCCTGATATTGGTTCTGTGTCTGCCAGAAATTCCCATTGATTTCACCAAAATTTAGTTTTCCATTTCGGTCTTTTGTCGCAAGGATATAGTTGTAAAATCCCTGTTTTAGGAATATTTTAGCGAAATATTTTTGGCTTTTTGGGTCGTAGTGCATTTTGCTCTCTTCATTAGCCTGATAATCATTAAACTGCCCTAAAACATAGATATTTTTCCCTTCCAAAGGATGGCTGTCCAAAGAAAACACCACCCAAGAGTAGTCGCCCTCATAGTCGGCATTTCTTTCTTGTCCCATGTTATTACTACGGAAATAGAATGCGCCATTTACATCTGGCTGATACTGGTAGCTGAGCGGAGAAGTCCAAGTAGGGAAGAGGTAGGTGTAGTTCACACCATCGATGTTTTCCGTTCCTGCCACCATGTCGGAGGAGGCATTTATCGTTTTATTATCAAAGTAAGAAAACTCATTATTTCCTTGAAAAACAAGACTTAACTGCTGAAACATCAGCTGGTTTCCGAAGAGGACAGAGGATGGTTTTAGGTTAAAAATTCCATCATTAAAATTATTATTTTGGATAATGCTTAGGCTGATAGAATTGATATTTCGGCTGGTTTCTGGGTCGGTAAGGGTGGCTTTGACTTCTACTCTTTGGTTGAGGTTTGGAGTTTTCGTTGCGGTGTATCGGCTTACATTAAGACCAATTCCTGCTCCATTTTCTGCCACCGAAAATCTCTTCGTGAAAAGTGGTTTTTTCGGCGAATCTTTATAAACTATAAGTTCAAAATTTCCCGAAATTTTAGGCTGAATGTCCTTGTTAGGAAAGGTCAGAGAGTAGTGTGTGTAGGCTTGGTGGGTGTTGAAAGAATATTTAAAATTATCAATCAATCCGCTCAGTTTTCCAGTCGCAAATTCCGTGAAAAACAATCCGTCATCCTGCCAGTTTCTGTCAAGATGTTTTATCGTATAGCGATAAATCTGGCTGCCGTTGTCCAAGTCATCAAAACGAAGGACAAGCTGCTCTCCGAACCTTATGACAGGCGTTTCGTCATTGGTTTGTGGATTAAATAGCTGAATGCTTTTAATATTCTGCCCAATGGCAAAAACGCCCGAAAACAAGAACAATAGTCTAAACATTAGGCATTTTTTATAACGGTTAATCTCGCCTTAGTGTGGTAATTTCCTTGTTTGAAGAAACGAGTGAAAAAGTCTAGTTCTTCTTTTGTATAATTGTTTTTCTTGAAGAAAGAAATCTTTTTCTCGCTCACTTCTATGCTGTAGTCCAGAATTTCTTTGGAGTAGAAATTCGCCAAGAAGATTTGGTAAAAATCTTGGTCGATTCTGTCTTTATTCAAGAATTTATTTTGTTTAATACAAAAAGCGTTTTCTATGTTAGAATAAACCTCAAAACCAGAATTGATATTATGGAAAACTACCATCACAGTATCTGGTTTTTCTTCTTCTTTGTCTGCTTTTGGCTTGTATTTTTTCACGGCTTTTTCTTTTTCCTCTGCGGATAGACCAGCAGTTTCTGTGAAGAAGTCAAAATATCTGTTCATAAAGTCATCCACCTCATCTTTTTTGAGGAATACGATAGGAACGCCCTTGTTATAGATAAGGAACGCTTCGTGGTGTTCTTTTAGGTTTTCACGGATAAGAGCTTGGTCTTCCATGAAACTTAGCGATTCTTTGGAATGGATGTTTTGTTTTTCTTTTTCTATGAAATCCTCGTTGTAGTCGCTCATGATGGAAACTCCTGAGAACCACCATTCTTTATGCCATTCTACGATGCCCATGAAGATGATGCTTTTTTCCTTTAAATCTTTGTGTTTAGGAAAAGAAGATTTCAGAAGTTTGAATTTCTTATCGGTAGCGATATGTTTTATTTTAAGGTGTTTTTCATCTTCGCCAAGGAAAAGGAAACTTCCCTGAACTCTCGGAGACATTTTTTCTAAATCCTTTGCTACAGGATGTTTTTTACCCAAAATCAGAACAGCCCATTCCTTTGCAGAAAGCGCAAGGAGAGAGGTGCAGGCCTCGTGGATGAATCTGTCTCGGTTGTCATCCAAGGTAGCTTCTACTCTTCGTCCTGCTTCCATGATTTCCACCTCTTGTCTCAGTAGAGCGAAACCTGTATCTGGGAAGAATAGATAAGTTTTGGTAAGGATATTATTGAGAAGTCTTCTTACTTCGTAGTAGTCTTGGGTAGGCTCTATTTGGTAAGTTTCTCTCAGTAAATCGTTTTCTGGAGCGTATTCGTACTCGGTTTCCAAGATACCCACCAGTCCTTCAGAAATGCTTTGTATAAAAGGATCGTGAGGATTGAGCAGGATATTCTTGTTCACAGTATTGATGAAATACCAAACCAAAAATTTCACATCTTGGATATTAACCTCGCCTTCTACATAGTTTTTGTCTGTTTCGTAGAATGGTAGCGGTTTACCGTAAAGCTCTTTATGTTTTTTGATGAAAGAATTCCATACTTCAGACCCAGAAATGATGTCTTCTAAATAAGAAGTCAGAAACATACAAAACAAAGAAATCCCTTCTTCTCTTATGAAATTCTGCAAAGGAAGATGAAACTCTTTTTCGTAGATTTTATCGTTAATTTCATTGCTTATTCCTAAAAAATAAAGGTCGGATTTAGCTGTTTTGTTATAAGGTTTTATTTCTTGCCAGTCTTCTAATAAAATTCTTTTCTGTGCTGCCATCTTTCTTCTTTTTTTTGTTTCCACAAAGATAATAAAATATCTCCACCTAAATATCTGAAAAATATCATACTTTCTAAAGGGAGCTGAGTAAAATTCATAACGGATTTTTGCAGTAAAATATTGAGGAAAAAAACTATCTTTACACGGAATAAATAGAATTTTCTCTAAAGCAATGGACACCTCTGAAAATAAGATAATCCACATCGATATGGACGCTTTCTTTGCTTCCGTAGAGCAGCTGGACTGTCCAGAGCTTAGAGGGCAACCCATCGCTGTGGGTGGTGCAGGGAATAGAGGTGTGGTAGCGGCAGCAAGCTATGAAGCGAGGAAATACGGCGTTCGTAGTGCGATGAGCGGTGCGAAGGCAAGGAAACTCTGCCCAGACCTTATCTTTGTTTCGCCTCGTTTTGAGCGGTATAAAGAAATCTCTCTGCAAATCCGCGAAATCTTCTATGAATACACTGATTTGGTCGAGCCGCTTTCCCTCGATGAGGCGTATCTGGATGTGACTTTTAACAAGAGAAATAATCCCTCTGCTACGAACATTGCCAAGGAAATTCGGAAAAAAATTTTTGAAAAAACAGGATTGACCGCCTCGGCAGGTGTGTCTGTCAATAAATTCATCGCCAAAATAGCCAGTGATTATAAGAAACCTAACGGGCAGACTACTATAAAACCCAATAAAATCATTCCGTTTTTGGACAGCCTTGATATTAGAAAATTCTACGGAATCGGCAAGGTAACTGCCGAAAAAATGTATGCTCTCGGTATTTTTACAGGAAAAGATTTGAGGGAAAAATCACTACAGTTTCTGCAAAGTCATTTTGGGAATAGTGGACTTTATTATTATGAAATTGCGAGAGGAATCCATAGAAGTCCCGTAAATCCTGTCCGAATTGCGAAATCCATAGGCGTGGAGCGGACTTTCGAGCATGATGAACAGCACCAGACACACCTGCTGACACCTTTGGAAGTGCTTTCCAAAGAGCTGGAACAAAGGCTCAAAAAACGAAATCTCTCAGGGCGAACCATTACTTTGAAAATAAAATACAGCGATTTTACTACGCAGACACGGAGCAAAACATTAGCAAAATTTGTTTCAGACCAAAGTATGCTTTTTCGTATTGGCGAGGAGCTTTTGTTTCAGGAAAATTTGAAAAATTCGGTAAGATTATTAGGGCTTTCCGTATCTAATCTGAATGTTTGGGAAAAACAAAACCAGCCAAAATACATTCAGCTTCAGTTTGAGTTTCCGCCTCACGAGAGAAAAACCGGATAATTATTAAAAATCAAATTTAAATCCTAACACCGAAGAAACTTCCTGCTAAGTCACTCACACCCATAGCGATAGTTCCCCAAAAAGTAATACGGAGAATGGCTTTCAGTGGGTTAGAGCCTCCTGTTTTAGCGGCAATTCCGCCCAAGAGCGCAAGGAAAAGGATAGCAGAGCCGTAGAGATAATACTCTAAATGATGAAACGGAGCAATGAAAACCACCAGCAGAGGCAGTATACCACCAAAGAGAAACGCTCCGCCAGATGCCAGAGCCGCCTGAAAAGGTTTAGCTTGGCTGATTTCGGTGATTCCCAGCTCGTCCCGTACATGCGCCGCCAGAGCATCATGCTCGGTTAGTTCCTTTGCTACCTGCATCGCAGTTTCTGGTTTTAGCCCTCGTAGTTCGTAGATATGCGCAAGCATTTGTAGTTCTTCTTCAGGAGTGTCTTTCAGCTCTTGTCTTTCCCTCTCGATGTCCGCATATTCTATATCCGTCTGCGAACTTACCGAAACATATTCTCCCGCCGCCATAGACAAAGCTCCTGCGATAATTCCTGCCGCTGTCGCTAAAATCACAGACTCTGGCGTGGAAGTCGCTGCGGCTACTCCTATGGCAAGACTCGCTGTGGATAGTATGCCGTCATTAGCGCCTAATACTGCGGCACGAAGCCAGTTACTACGATGGATATAGTGTTTTTCAAGGTAATCATCAAGGGTTTTCATTGAAGTATTTATTTAAAACTGAAGACTAAATGCAAAGATAGTTTTCTTTTGTGTAAATCTTATTTATCCATTAAGAAAAAATAGAAAATTTATAAAAAGAATAAATAAGAATATTTTACGAAAAAGTTACGGAAAAATCATAAAAAAAACGGGAGAACTTCCGTAGAGATTCTCCCATTGCATTAAAAACAAAATGAATAAATTATAAATCTATATTAACCTCCAGTTTCTCAGCCAAGAGCTTTGCAACTTTTAGTTTTAGAGGCTCTATGTCTATGTTTTCCATAGCATCATTTGCGAAAGCATACAGCAGCAGCGCCTGCGCCTCTTTCTTGGAAATTCCTCTGGCTCTTAGGTAGAACAGCGCCTCATCATTGAGCTGTCCTACGGTACATCCGTGCGAACATTTCACATCATCTGCAAAAATTTCCAGCTGCGGCTTGGTGTCTATGGTAGCTCCTTCGCTCAGCAGGATGTTGTTATTCTGCTGGTAGGCGTTGGTCTTTTGCGCTATTTTATTTACGAATACTTTTCCGTTGAACACGCCATGCGCCTTGTCCTTGAAAACACCTTTGTAGTTTTGGTAAGACTCACAATTTGGCTCGTTATGATGCACAGCTGTATGGTGGTCTACCAGCTGCTCATTTCCGATGATGGTAATACCATTCATGAAGGAATTGATATTTTCTCCTGTGTGAATGAAATCAAGATTGTTTCGAACCAATTTACCTCCGAAAGCGAAAGTATTCACTGTTGCTAGGCTGTCTCGCTCTTGTTTTGCGAAAGTGCTGTCTACCAGATAAGTAGTCTGGCTGTCGTTTTGGAGTTTATGCCAGTCAGCCTTTGCATTTTTGCCCACGAAGATTTCTGTAACCGAGTTGGTAAAAGTATAGGTTTCATCAAAGTTATGATGGCTCTCTATCACTTCCACTTTCGCGCCTTCTTCTACGATAAGGAGATTTCTCGTCGTGTAGAATACATTTTCATCCTGATTTTCAGAGATGTAGAAAAGGTGAATAGGCTTTTCTATCACAGTGTTTTTAGGGACAAAAAGGAAAAATCCATCGCTGTACAAAGCATCGTTCAAGGCTGTGAATGCCGTATTTTTAGGCTTTATTTGGTTAAAATATTTTTCGACCAAATCTTTATTGGAAGAAAAAGCATTATTTAAAGTCAAAAATTCTGCGTTTTCTACGGAGATTTTGGATAGAGCTTTTTGGAATTTTCCATTGACAAAGACAATGAAATCAAAATGCTCTTCTCCCAGATGCAGCTGGTCCAGCTGCTCTTTCGTAATGTGAAATTCCTGCTTTGGCGCCAGAGAATATTGCTTGTTCACGGCTTCGGAAAGGTCGGTATATTTGTATTCCTCATCTTTTTTAGTGGGAAAACCTGCCGCCAAAAACTGGCTGAGTGCCTCGGCTCTCTCGCTGGAAAGTGTGGATTTTAGTTGTTCTATTTGATTAAATAACATAAAATTTTTATTTGAATTTAATTTTTGGAGTTTGAAATTTGAGTTTTAATCTCAATTATTTTACCAGCCAGTCGTATCCTTTTTCTTCTAATTCCAAAGCCAGTTCCTTGCCTCCAGTTTTTATGATTTTCCCATCAGCCAAAACATGCACGAAATCAGGCTGAATGTAGTTTAGCAGTCTCTGGTAGTGCGTGATTAGAAGCACTGCATTTCCTTGGTTTTTGAAATGGTTCACACCTTCGGAAACGATTCTCAAAGCATCGATATCAAGTCCTGAATCCGTTTCATCCAAGATAGCCAGTTTAGGGTTCAGCATCAGCATTTGGAAGATTTCGTTTCTTTTTTTCTCTCCACCAGAGAAGCCTTCGTTCAGCGAACGAGAAAGGAAGTCTTTTTTAATTCCCAAAAGCTCTGATTTTTCGCGGATAAGCGCCATCATTTCTTTTGCTGGCATTTCTTCTAGTCCGTTGGCTTTTCTAGTTTCGTTGATTGCCGCTTTGATGAAGTTGGTCACCGATACTCCTGGGATTTCCACAGGATATTGGAATGACATGAAAATACCTTTTTGAGCTCTTTCCTCTGGTGCATCTTCGCCGATGTCTTCGCCCTCGAAAAGGATTTCTCCCTCCGTAACTTCATAGTCTTCTCTTCCTGCAATTACGGACGAAAGCGTGGATTTACCAGCTCCATTGGGTCCCATAATGGCATGAACCTCACCAGGTTTTATCTCTAAATTGATTCCTTTCAAAATTTCGGCTCCGTCTTCTATACGGGCGTGTAAGTTATTGATTCTAAGCATTATTAATGAAATTTATTTATTATTAAATTAAAATTATTCTTTATTCTTTTTTATTATAGTTTTCTTGTGTTTTTATTCAAAGTTTTTGAGCGCTATCTTTATTCTCTTCTTCAAAAGTTACAGTCACATTAGGAAATTTTTTAAGTTCCTCTATGCGCTCTTTGAAAGCTCCTAAAATATACTCTTCCCACGGAACGCCATACTGGTCATTGTAGTATAATTGCATTTTCTTGCTGTACTCCAATCGGTCAGTAGCAGCTTTGTTTTGTCGCCAATTCAGCGCTTTGAGAGCATCATATACTTTGTCGTTTTTAGCAGGAATAGGGCTTACCCGTACATAGAGTGTTCCATCGATGTATCGTGGAGGAGTGCTGTCTGCTTCATTTTCAACCATGTAGACAAAGGTCTTTTCGCCATTTATGGAAATGTGCTGCTGAACTAATTGCTCAAATTCCTCATCAGACAATAAGCCTTGGTAGCTTTGAGTAGAATTTGGAAAAACACGCGTGAAATCAGTGAGTTTTCGGCTGTAAACCTCTTCTAATATTTCGCGCTGCTCTTTTTTGGTAACATAGGGCAGGTGAGAGTGGAGAAGGTTTGTGATATTTTCCTGAAAATCACCTTCACTGCGCACCAAAGAACCCTTGTATATATCATTCACGGAGCTGAGCATTTCATAGAAAAAGAAGTCTTCCAGGGTGTCAGCCAATATTTCTGCCTCGTCCGAATCGTGCTGTAACAAGGCTATAGGCGGCTCTGGTTTAGGATTATTTTTGTCATAGAAGAAACAATAATAATCTCCTCCGCCTGTTTGTCCAAATGGGATAAAAAGATAATCAGGATTGATACTGAACCAGCTGTCCTTACCATTGAGTTCTTCAATAGTTTCGGCGATGTTAGCAGGTGGTATCAGCTCAAACTCACCACTGTATAAAAATAGCGGTGGGCGGTTTTTCAGGCGTGGATATACTTCTTTACTCCAAAGGGAAGAATATTCTCCTATGTCGAGCATTTGGTCGGCATAGAGCTGGTGGTAGAGCTTTGGGTAAGCGAAGTTATATTGTTGTTCTAAGTCTTTAAACATATTGGTTATTTAGTAATTTTTTATTTCCATATTTTATTCATTACCTCCTCCACAGTAGGCTCATGATACTTACCATTTTTATCTTTGATGGTATTGAATGCAGAAGGGTCGAAATGCGGACAGTTGATTTCTAAAAACTCAAAGAAGTAACCATCGCTGTAAAATATATAAGGCATAAACATCCTTTGAAAGTCGTTTTCGCACTCAAATTCATTGTCTATGACAATACGCACAAAAGCAGCGATGTCTTCACGGGTGAGGTCGTTGTGCTTTACAGGGTAGGGCATTGCCAAATCAAAAGCAAAAGTTTCAATACCATTACCTTCCCACCATTCCCATAGCCAAATATCGGAAAGGTCTTTGCCAGTGAGCTCACTGAGGTATAGCTCCATCGCTTTGTATTCTTTATCAAATACTTCCTCGGGAGTATCTTCACTTTGGGCATCATGAAAAGCTTCGTAGTCTTCTAAGCGTTTTAGTACAAGTGGATACAGCTTTTCGGCTGTAGCAAAATCAGGGCGAAGTTCTTTCCTTATAGTGTTCATTTGATTTTAAATTTAATTAAAGTAATAAAGAGTTAGTTGGTTAATTGGCAAATTATTGATATCCCATTATTTTCAGACTTTCATCAGTTTTTATAATTTGAAATTTCCCTAAACTATTGAGCATTTCTTCAATAGCATTGAGGTCTTGGGTTTCGTAGTTTGGAGGTAGCAACTCGCCAATATACGCTCCTTGCCAGCGTGCTTTGAACTCTATATATTCTATTTCACGGTAATAAGTAGGGTGTTCACCAGTGGTTATCTTTTCTGAAATATAATCTTCTTGGATATACAAAGAATTGTCATTTCCTACTTTATGCCAAGTAATTTCGTTTACACAATAGCCAAAGAAATCATAAATTTCACATTGTTTGATAAGATCTTTGTGAGAAACTATGGCAGTAAAGAGTTTACGCCACTTAGCATTGCTCATATATGAAACATCAAAGGTGCTTATTTTCTTCTCCAATTGCTCTATATAGCGATTGTAGTTCTCTTCCGTATCAAATGAATCCTTGTATGTTGCTTCTATGGTTTTCATTGCATATTTACTAATTGGCTAACTATTATAGACTTCTTCTTCCTTCTCTGATATAGAATATTTCGTGGTAGGCAATATGAAACCAGCCATCTTCTATTAAATAAAGAAATTGATTCCAAAAATTGCCATCTTTTAAGAATTTAGGATCAAGTTTATAGAAATCCTCAGCCACTTGCTCGGCTGCTTTATCAAATGCAGTAAAAAGTTTTTCATGGGTAGAAATATCAGCACCTTTCAACTGAAATACACCTGACAACAGCAGGCTGTAACACCTGATAAATTCTTGAAGTGAATCATTTACCAGCACCACAGGCTCATCGGTATAGTCATCATTGGTAGGGAGTAAAAATACGCTTCCCTCTTCATTCAGCACCAAATAACCATAGTAGCATTTCCCAAAACACTGGAAGCGCAGCCCTTGGCGCTGCATAGGAACAAGTTCATCAGGAAAACGAATAAAATAAAAATTCATCTGCGGATAGTCATTCAGCAGAGCAAACTTGTTTTTCAGTATTTCATCAAGGTTCATCAACTTTGGCTGAACAGGTTTCAGCTCAGCAGTAATGCCCACTTGGCGAAGGGTTTCTATGTCTTCTTCCGTAAAACTAAGCATATTTCTTCTCTATTCTTTTAGCGATGGTTTTTCCTGTGTTTTTATAGTAGTCCTCCGTAAAAGTCAGACTTTTAAGATATTCTATATCGCTCTTGTCACCAAACGCCTGAAAGCACACAGCAGCACTGCACATTATCGTTTCGTTCTTTTTTGTTTGTGCAAAGCTGATGATTTGCTTTAAGATAGGTACAAAAGCCTCGTGAAGGTCTTTGCTCATTTTCTCACCTTTGAGCTGGTGTGATATTTCACAAAGTGGATAAACATATTTTTGTACAAAAAACTCCTGTTCATCAGTAATTCCAGCAGAAAAAGTTTCAGCAATTTCTAAAAAGGCAGTAAAAGCCTCACTGACAGGTATTTCTTCTAACACTCCAAAAACAATATGGAAAAACTCTTTTGGTTTATCAATAGCCTTTACAAGTCCTTGTGTGCCTTCTTCTAGATAGATACAAATCGCCTCTACCCATCCAGCAAAGGGTATAATCAGCTCGTTATTCATCGGTTGCCAATCGTATTGCGCTGCCATTTCGCGCAAAGGGACAATGTATTCCTTGCTTGGAGTTTTGAGGATTTTTAGAAGATGCTCTACTTCCAAATCACCTTTTTTCTCCAATCGATGAAGTTTTTTAATATGTTTTTCTACTGTTTCTGTCATATTGATAATTTAAATAGATAGCCTTTTTATAATGCAAAAATATCTAACTTAATGTCCATAAGCCTTTGGCTTTTAGTTCATTTAATTCAGCTTCTGAGACTACTTGAAATTCATCATCGCCCTCGTCATCATAGGAAGTGTAATCCCATTGCAAGCCAAAGTTTTCCATATCGTCTAAAAGAGTATCAAATAACTCTTGTTGAGCACTGCCTATGAAAATAGCCGTTGTTCGCTTTGTTTCTCGGTGTATGGAGAGAACTATCACTATTTTAAAATCCTTGTCAGTAAAGATGCGCTGTCCTTCCCAGCAGAGTTCGGTAAGCGAGTCATATTGTTTTTCTATATAAGAAACTGCCTGTTCAGGCACTTCAAAGTCTTCCATACCCCAGCCACCCATTGCATTGGCATTGTAGGACAGTCCGCCCAAAGTACCATTGTAAATAGCCATATACAGCCAAAAATCCGATAATTTTGGGTTCTCTAATACCCAGTCAGAGTCGGTTTCGGAGCCGTAATTTCCCCAAATGGACGGGTTAGGGTTTGCTAAATCTTCTTTGCGGATAGCCCACATTACCACGCCTTGATTTTCTTCACAGAAACAAAGAAAATCTCCATCAAAGTACAGCTGTTCAGGCGTAGCCAAACTGTTGAATGATTGGTTTACGCTTTCAGTAGCGCCTAATTGTAAGTAATACTCTCGGAATACCTGAGGAAACTTAACTGCCAATCGCTTTTCGGCTTCTAACAATTGCTCTTCCGAAAAACCCTTGCAGTCTTTAGGCGCTAGATGGAATAGATTTTTGATGTTTTTTACTATTGTTTCTGTCATTTTTACTTTAACTACCGAAAGAAAAATTTTGTTTTTACAATGTGAAAAATAATCCTCAGTAATGTTTATCCTACGCTTCCCTCTAAACTGATTTCCAATAGTTTTTGTGCTTCTATGGCAAATTCCATCGGCAGTTTGTTAAGAACCTCTTTACTGAAACCATTCACAATCAAGGCGATAGCTTTTTCGGTGTCTATACCTCTTTGGTTGCAGTAGAAGATTTGGTCTTCACCGATTTTAGAGGTCGTAGCCTCGTGCTCCAGCTGTGCAGAAGGGTCTTTAATCTCGATGTAAGGGAAAGTATGCGCCCCACACTCGTTGCCCATCAATAGGGAATCACACTGGGAGAAGTTTCTTGCTCCTTTGGCAGTTGGGAGAACTTTTACCAGTCCTCTGTAAGAGTTATTGGATTTCCCTGCCGAAATTCCTTTAGAAATGATAGTAGATTTGGTATTTTTACCGATATGAATCATTTTCGTTCCTGTGTCTGCATACTGGAATTTATTGGTAACCGCGATGGAGTAGAACTCGCCCACAGAATTGTCACCTTTCAGTACGCAAGAAGGATATTTCCAAGTAACAGCAGAGCCTGTCTCTACTTGTGTCCAAGAGATTTTTGCTCCCGTTTCGGCAAGTCCTCTCTTTGTCACGAAGTTAAACACACCGCCTTTTCCTTCTTCATCGCCTGGATACCAGTTTTGCACTGTGGAATATTTGATTTCTGCATGGTCTAAAGCGATCAACTCTACCACAGCCGCGTGCAGCTGGTTTTCATCTCTTTGAGGCGCTGTACATCCTTCTAAATAAGACACATACGCACCTTCATCAGCGATGAGCAGGGTTCTTTCGAACTGACCGCTTCCTCCCTGATTGATTCTGAAATAGGTAGAAAGTTCCATAGGACATCTCACGCCTTTTGGAATGTAGCAGAACGAACCATCCGAAAATACAGCAGAGTTCAGCGCTGCATAGAAATTATCATTTTGTCTTACCACCGTTCCGAGGTATTTTTTAACCAAATCAGGGTGCTTTTGTATCGCTTCGGAAATAGGGCAGAAGATAATTCCTTTCTCAGCCAAAGTTTCTTGGAAAGTGGTTGCTATGGATACGGAGTCCATCACCACATCCACCGCCACGCCAGTCAACCTTTTTTGCTCTTCCAGTGAAATCCCAAGTTTTTCAAAGGTTTTCAGTAGCTCTGGGTCTACTTGGTCTAGACTTTCTAATTCTGGTTTTTTCTTTGGTGCAGCATAGTATTTTATAGCTTGAAAATCAGGTTTTTCGTACTTTATGTTTGCCCAGTCAGGCTCTTCCATAGTCTGCCATATGCGGAAAGCTTCCAAACGCCATTCTGTCATCCATTCTGGCTCGTTTTTTCGTTTAGAAATTTCACGAACAATATCTTCGTTCAGTCCCGTAGGAAACTCCTCATACTCTATATCCGTATAAAATCCGTATTCGTATTCCTTGTTTTCTAAATCAACCCTAAGGTCATCTTCTGTATATTTTGACATAATTATTCTTTTCGATTTAAAATATTATTTAATTTGACACAAAATTCCTCTTTCCAAACTTTACTAAAATTTGGGTTAAAATCAACTAATGAGAAATAATTTACAAAGAAAAAGATTCTCCGCAGCCGCAGGTTCTCTTGGCGTTTGGATTATTGAAGACAAATCCCTTTCCGTTCAGTCCGCCCGAAAATTCTAAAGTGGTACCCACGAGATATAAGAAAGATTTTTTATCCACGATGATTTTAATGCCGTTATCCTCAAAAACTTGGTCGTTTTCTAATCTTTCTTTATCGAATTTCAGGACATATTCCAGCCCAGAGCAGCCACCACTTTTCACTCCTACACGGATGTAGTCTGTGTCAGGGTCGTAGCCGTCTTCTTTCATTAGTTGTGTTGCTTTTTCTTTTGCAATATCAGAAACTTTTATCATTGATTTATATATAAAACTAATTGGCAAAGATACAAACAATCAGAAATATATCCTCAAAAAAGAATTAGATGTTATCTATTTTGTCTATAAATACAATTTTTATGATTGAGAAATACTATTAGAAATCAGAATTTTGGTAAAATCCCTTCATATCTATATATTCAAAAACTTCGGGTGGAAGCATAGGGCGGACATTCTTTTTTTCTCTAATCATTTTTCTGATTTCGGTCGCAGAAAGTTCTATTATCGGTGCATTTATTTTACAAATGTTTTCGTGTGTAATTGCTTCTTTGTCAGTATCTTGCGATAGAACACGTGGATAAACAATGATTTGGTGATTTTTTATCAAAGTTTCGTAGTTTTTCCATTTTGGAAGGCTGACCAAATTGTCCTCGCCCATAATTAGCCCGAAAGTATATTCAGGATATCTTTCACGAAGATAAGTAAGAGAATCTATGGTGTAGGAAGGTTTCGGCATGGAAAATTCTATATCCGAAACGCGCATTTTAGGATAGTTTTTTATCGCCATTTCTACCATATCATAGCGGTCGTGGTCGTGGAGCAGGCTTTTTTTTGATTTCAAAGGATTCTGCGGACTTACAACGAACCAAAGCTCATCTAAATCAGTATGTTCCACGATATAATTTGCTAAAATCAAGTGTCCGATATGAATGGGATTAAAAGACCCAAAAAACAAGGCTATTTTCATGCGAAATGTTTAGGAGTTAAACTGAATATCTTTGATGTAAAGTATGTGGCGGGTCTCGCCTTTCCAGTGGTTTTCCTCAATGGAAAAAACCATGTCAAAATTTTTCTTCTGCAAATCTTCATGGAAGCTGCCAAGCTTAAAACCAGTGCATTCTATATTCCCATTTTCTGAGGGCAGATAGAATTTTAGGTGGCTTTTGTCTTTACCGATTAACTTGACAAATTTAGGGTTTGAAATATTTTTTAGAACGAAAACAGGTCGCATATTTTGTGGCCCGAATGGAGCTAATTTTTGATGAAAATCGAAAAACTTTTCATTGAGCTGACTGAGCTTTATTTCACAATCTATCTCTATTATTGGTGTTTTCTGGTGTTCTTGGATTCGTTCCAATACGATTTTTTCAAACAGCGTTTTAAACTCTTCAAAGTTTTCTTTCTTTAAAGTAAGTCCAGCCGCAGCCTGATGACCTCCGAATTTTTCTAAAAGGTGGCTGCATTTTTCCAAAGCTTTATAAATGTCAAAATCTGACACAGAGCGGGCAGAGGCTACCACTTCTCCCTCACTTCCATCTGTGAAAACTATGGTAGGTTTGTAGTATAAATCCGTAAGTCGTGAAGCGGTGATGCCCACGATTCCTTTGTTCCAGTTCGGGTTATAAACGATGATAGAGGATTTTTTATCTTGCTCTGTATCAGTTATTTGCTGTACGGCTTCGGTAGTGGTCTGGTTGTCCATTTCTCTCCGCTGGCTGTTCAGTTCACAGATTTCCTCTACGATTTTTTTTGCTTCGTTTTCATCATTGGAAATCATGAGTTTTACAGCGTTTTTTCCGTGAGAAATTCTGCCTGCGGCGTTTATTTTTGGTCCAATTTCAAAGACAATATTAGAAATCGTAAAGTTTTTTCGGCGTTCTTCTGGGATTAAAAATTTCAATCCCATTTTTTGTGTATTGTGGAGTTTTTTTAGTCCTAATTTCGCCAAAGTTCTATTTTCGCCTGTGATAGGGACAATATCCGAAGCGATGCTGATAGCCAGTAAATCAGTCAGTTCATAGATTTTTTCGGATGGAATTTTATAAATGGAATTCAGGGCTTGACAGAGTTTGAACCCGACTCCGCAGCCGCTCAGTTCCTTGTATGGATAGAGGCAGTCTTTTTGTTTTGGGTCTAAAACGGCCGTTGCCTTTGGGATTTCATCGCCTGGGAGGTGGTGGTCGCAGATGATAAAATCTATCCCGAGCGAACTAGCGTAATCGATTTCTTTTATGGACTTGATACCGCAGTCCAAAGCAATGACAAGCGAAATCCCATTTTCTTTAGCAAAATCTATCCCTTGAAAAGAAATTCCATATCCCTCTGTGTAGCGGTCTGGAATGTAGAAATCCAGATATTTTTCATCATAAATTTCCGCTAAATACCGATACATCAGCGAAACCGAAGTGGTGCCATCTACATCATAGTCGCCATAGATTAGAATTTTCTCGCCGTTTTCCACAGCAGTGGCTATCCGTTCTACAGCTTTGTGCATGTTTTTCATCAAGAAAGGGTCATGAATGTCCTCTTCTTTTAATCTAAAAAAAATCTTGATTTTTTCTAAATCAGTCAGATTTCTCAAGGCAAGAATTAGAGCTTCTAAATTCTCGCAGTTTAGCTCAGATTTTAGCTGTTGTAGAATGCTTTCGTTTGGTTTATCTTTAAAAATCCACTTTGGTTTCATGGAGGACAAAGTTAATATTTAACTATAAATATAGCAACGAATATGTTTATAAAATAAAAAATTGCCAGAGTCAAAGACTCTGGCAATAGAACATAATATATTATTGTAAATTATATTATTGAATAGGCATACCATATATAGCACCCTCTCCCCAAGTAGTTCCTCCAAAGTTATACAATTCATCACTCGCTGCACAACCATATGTGGTTACAGATCCTGCCATATAGTAATAAGTTCTAATGTTAGGATTACCACTATTGTCCAAGATTACGGATCCTTGGAGTATAGCGAATGGCGCCCCTTGTGGCAATAGTCCACTTATTAAAGTCTTACCATTTGCTCCATGTGGTGTTTGACTTGTAGGACTAGTAGTAAACATAGATCTTAACCAAAAATCACAAGTACTTCGCTTACCATACATAGCCATTAAGGCACTTACTGTTACTAGATATTTAGTATTAGCAGGAACATCGATATAAGAACCTGTGTAAAGATAATTAGCTGTATTAGGACGGATAGACCTTCCAGGATTTCCTAGATGACCTTGTGCCATGGCAATAGCTGGGACTTTCCAAGTTCCCACACCATTAGCATCACTAGTAAGTACTTTTCCAGCTGCTTGGTTAGTATCTACTATCTTGATAGCAGTAGGTCCATTAGCTTCTATATGTAGTTTAGCATCAGGTTTGTATGTTCCCACCCCTATGTTAGGACTTCTGTTATGTCCTTTTTTATATCCTAAGATGATAGTATTATCTTGTCCAGAGCTTGCAGTAAGCTCAGTAGCATTGATTCCGTTTCCTATTACCACTACATTGTCTAGTTCTGCAGTGTTAGCAGTTGGGAAAGTTGAACTTCCTAAATGCACATTATTATGTCCTTTTACCCATTCTCCTGCTCCGTTACCAATAGCAGTGTTGTTATTCCCTGCAACATTATTTACTAAGGCATTTAGACCTTGAGCATTGTTATGTTGTCCTGTAGTGTTCTTAGCTAATGCATAAGTTCCTGCAGCGATATTGTAGCTTCCAGAAACATTTTCCTCTAAAGCACCATATCCTAGTGCAATGTTGTGTCCTGCAGTAGTAGCTTTAGATAATGGGTGGTGTCCTATAGCGATATTGTAGTCACCTGAAACATTTTCGAACAAAGCACTATTACCTATACCTATATTAGAGTTACCATTGATGTTTTTAGAAAGAGTATTCACCCCAAGTCCGATGTTAGCTACCCCTACAGTATTAGAATTAAGAGTAGAAATACCTAGACCAACATTGTAAGAACCTATAGTGTTTCCAGATAGGGTTCCTTCACCAATAGCGATGTTTCTGTCCCCTGTAGTATTTAAACGAAGGGTATTAGTACCAAAACCGATGTTGTTGTTACCAGTTGTATTAAATCTAAGTCCATTAGTTCCAATAGCAATGTTATTTACCCCTGTTGTATTAGCAAAAAGGGCTGTAGATCCTAGAGCGACATTATCTCTACCAGTAGTATTGGTTCTAAGGGCATTTGTACCCAAACCAATATTGTTAGCACCTACAGTGTTATTAAATAAGGCACCAGCACCTACAGCAACATTGTCCAATCCTGTAGTGTTATTAAATAAAGCACTAGGACCCATAGCAATGTTATTATTTCCTGTGGTGTTGGATCTTAAAGCGTTTGTACCAAATCCAAAGTTGCTAGCACCAGTTGTATTCGATAAGAGAGCGCTATTTCCTAAAGCAATATTGTCATTTCCTGTGGTACTATTTACAAGGGCATCATTTCCCACAGCAATATTACTATTTCCAGTGGTATTTTCATAAAGTACTCGTTCTCCAATACCTATATTAAATTTCCCTGTAGTAGTATTATATAGAGCATTATTACCAATAGCTAAATTTGAGATTCCGTTAGTACTAGATCTAAGGGCATAATTTCCTATGGCAATACCACTACCTCCAGAACTAAGAGCACTGTTACCTACAGCAACACCTGAACCTCCAGAACTAAAAGCGTAGTTACCTACAGCAACACCATCGCCACCACCATTTCTGAAAGCATTATGACCTATCGCAAAACCATTACCACCTGTATAATCGGCAAGAGCTCCATTACCTATAGCTAAATTACCTCCACTACCAGCATTAGAGTAAAGGGCATTAGCCCCTATAGCTAAATTACTTCCACCTCCATTTAGTGAGAATAATGCTCCTGGTCCAATACCTATGTTATCACCACCGCCACCTACAGTAGTACCATTACCTCCAAGACCTGCATCTTGTGTGATGTGGTTACTACCACCTACTAGTCTAAGGTCTTGCTCTTGGATAGTTCCTTCAGCTATTTTTACCCATTTACTAGCAGTTGTGCTGTAATAGTAGAAACCTTTAGAAGTTACATTAGAAGTAACAGCATTTGTAGTTCCTGAGATGTTATCTACATATACTAAAGTAGATTCCTTCAAATTAGCAGTAGCAATACTTTTTAGTCTATCTCTGCTTACTCTCGGAATCAAAATCCCTTCATTTGTAATTGCAGTTGTTGCTGCATTTGCTGCACTAGGTCTTATATCTAGAGTAGCCTCTGGGTTACTCGTGTTTACCCCCACTTTTCCTGCTTGGGCAAAAGCTACACTTGTAGTAGCTAAAAGCCCTAATAAAATAATGTGTTTTTTCATATCATAACATTTTAAAGTTAAAAAACTAATTATAAAGTATTGTTAAATAGATACAATATTTTGCAAAAGTATATAAAATTTTTGAATATTTAAAATATTTTTTATATAAGGGAGCCTTTTTCTTCACACAGCTTTAGAAATAGACTTTCTATTTCGGTCATATTTTTGGGCAATTTTGCTGAGCGGTAGAACATCATATTTAGGGAATTTTCTCCAAAAGTCTTTATGAATAAAGGTTTGTTCAGGCGGTAAGTTTCTCGCAGAAGGCGTTTTACTCTATTTCTGTCCACTGCTTTTTTGAAAAATTTTTTAGAAACAGAAACGCCAACTTTTTGAATCGACGAATCTTCCTTTTGTAAGGAGATGATAGCCAGTTCTTTATACGAGAACCATTTTCCCTGCTCAAAGAGTAAGGAAATATCGGTCTTGTTTTTTAGTTTCTCTTCTTTTGGAAATCCGTTAGGCTTCATTTTGTTCTTTTTTTAGAAGAAATCTGATAACTTCGGCAGCGGCATACAGCCCGAAAATAGCGGGCATATAGCTGATAGTGCCGTAGAATGACTTTTTATAATTGCTGCCATCGGTCATTTTTAGGCTGTTTTCATCTTGAATTTCGGTGGAAAATATGCAGCGAAATCCTTTGTGTATTTGTTCTTTTTTGAGTTTTTTTCTGATTTGTTTCGCCAAAAAACAGTTGTTGGTTTTGCTGATATCCCTTACCATTACTTTGCTTGGGTCGGTTTTTCCACCAGCGCCCATTGCACTTACTAGCTTGATTTTCTTTCTTTTACAAGTGATAATGAGAGCCAGTTTAGGACTGAGGCTGTCGATACAATCCAGAACATAGTCAAATTTTTCCTGTGTCAAAAGCTCCTCCATTCGCTCTGGTTCCAGAAACTCATTGATTTTCTTTAAGTTAATTTTAGGATTGATATCCAAAATTCTTTCGGCTACGACATCGGTTTTATTTTTGCCAATGGTAGAGTTTAGAGCGGGTAACTGCCTGTTAATGTTGGTGATATCCACAGTATCCCCATCTACAATGGTTAAATTCCCGATTCCAGAACGCACCAGAAATTCTGCTGCGAAAGACCCTACGCCTCCAAGCCCAACTATCAGAATATTAGCGCTTTGCAATCTTTCTATTCCTTCTTCTTTTATCAAAAGTTCGGTTCGCTGTAACCACTCACTCTGCATAAATCAATTTTATTTCTTAATCAAATTTCTACTTTATTTCTATTTTTTCTCCACCAAATTTTGGTTCTTTTCCAATGACAAAATCCACGAAAACTTTGGTTCTTGCAAGATATTCTCTAATCTTGGTTTTGATACCAGCGTATTTATTTACATCTTTTGCATTAAACCCAAAAGCCTGAATTCCATTTTTTTGAGCCAAATAAACTGCTCTTTCGTTATGAAACTTTTGGGAAATAATGATGTAGCTGTTTTGCCCAAAAATCTCCTTTGCCCTAACCACCGAATCCAAAGTCCTAAAACCTGCAAAATCTTCATAAATTCTATCCGCAGGAACGCCTCTGTTTATCAGTTCGTTTTTCATGTCTTCGGGTTCGTTGTAGTCCTTTCGGCTGTTGTCTCCGCTGACGATGATGTATTCTATTTTCCCTGATTTGTAGAGCTTTTCTGCGGCATCTATTCTGTAATAGAAATAGTAATTTTTATACCCGCTTGGCAGCGTTTTAGATGTTCCCAATAGAAGCCCTACTTTTTGGTTGGGCAGTTTTTCAATGTCATCGGTTACAAAGTCTTTGGTTTTGTTTTCTATTTCAAAATTACTCCAAAAACAAACCAAAATTCCCAACAATAAGCCTCCCAGTACCCAAAAGACAATTTTCTTAAATAATTTCATTAATATTTTAAATTTAAATATTAAAACTCTCCATTAGGAAAGGCTTTTTTTCTGAAAATGAACAAAAGTACGCCTCCGACTGTAATCGCTGAGTCTGCAACATTAAATATATATCGGAAAAATTCCACATGCTGTCCTCCCACTAGAGGAACGCCTTCTGGAACCGTGAAGTTAATCAGCGGGAAATGAAGCATATCCACCACACAGCCTCTCATGAAGCCAGAATATCCTTCTCCAAAGCCAGAAATGCCATCATAGCCTACCCAGCTGCCGATATCTTCTATGAAAACACTTCCACTATCAAAAATCATTCCGTAGAAAAGCCCATCAATAAGGTTGCCTATCGCTCCAGCAAAAATAAAACTCATCGGAACAAGCAGATAGTTGCTCGCGCCTTCTTTTATCCATTTTTTGAAATAATATACCATTCCTAAAATCAATAAAATACGGAGTGAAATGAGCAGGTATTTTCCGAAAATTCCACCAAACTGCATTCCGTACGCCATTCCTGGATTTTCTACGAAAGTGAGCCGAAACCAGTCCAGCCCAAAAACAGGAATGCTTTCGCCCAGATGAAAATGGGTTTTGATGTAAAGTTTGGATAACTGGTCTATGAGCAGCACCAGCGCTGTGATGAATATAATTTTTTTCATGAAACTAAATGTTTTGTACCATTTTAAATTGTAAAATCATGTTTGATTAGTTTTTATGGGGAATATGTTTTTAAAAGGCGTTCAACGGCTGTCTGTTTAAAATCTTTAAAACTTGTAAGGACATTATTGTCAATTAAGTAAAATGTAGAACTCACACGAGGGAAATACTCCTCGTGTCCATCAGGGTATTCATTAACTCTATGGTAATAATATTGAGAAAAAATCATAGTTTTTTCTCCTACATTCCACAGGTAGGCAGAATATCCTGTTACCCTTCCTTCACCATTTTTTGAGGGGGTAGGTAATAGTGTTTTTGGAGTGTTGTATTGTTTTTTTAAATAACTAAACATTTTATTACCAATCTCTTCTTCCTCTATTTTAATTATAATTCCTGATGTTTTTTGTTCGGAAGCATTATTGAACAATATTTTCACTTTAGATAAAGGAATCTCTTCTTTATTAGTATTTTGAAACTCAATATCTCCAAAGCTAAAATGTGTCATTTCTTCGGTGAAAGCGCATGGTAATGTCGTGGCTATATCTTCATCTTCCATTTCAAATTTTACGCCATTGAAAACTTCTTTATAACTCGAAGAAAAATCTACTTTTTCAAGGTCAGTTTTTTTTGCACAAGACAAAAATAAAAGACTCATAAATGTAATGACAATTGTTCTCATTTTGGTTAAATTAAGTAAGAGAGCTAAGATATCTTAGCCCTCATAGTGTGATATTTACCGCTGCATGTTTTTCGCTTCTATGCTCAGTGTAGCGTGTGGAACGGCTTTCAGTCGCTCTTTGTCTATCAGTTTCCCTGTTACACGACAGATTCCATAGGTTTTGTTTTCTATACGGATAAGCGCATGTTTTAGGTCACGGATGAATTTTTCCTGTCTGCCGGCCAATATCGCATTTTGTTCTTTGCTGAGCGTTTCAGCTCCTTCTTCAAAGGCTTTGAATGTAGGCGAAGTATCATCTGTTCCGTTGTTTTGGTCATTGATGAAACTTTCTCTTAACAAGACTAAATCTTTCTCTGCTTTCTCTATTTTCTGCTGGATTATAGCCTTAAATTCCTGCAAATCAGCATCGCTGTACCTTGTTCTTTCTTCCATTTTGTTATCAATTAGTCGTTTTTAGTTGTTTTAAATTTTTATACTCTGTTTATATTTATTTTGAAATATACATCATTGATTTCTATTTCATCAGCTGGAGAAAGTGAATTCACAAACTTTATATTATTTGCCAATACTTCTGTAGAAATGTAAGAATTATTAGCATTGATTTCTGACTTAAACGGATTATTTTCCTCTAATTGTATAGAAATTCTATCCATCAGGTCAAAATCTTTATCTTTTCTAAGATTTTGGATACGGTTCACGAATTCTCTTGCCACGCCTTCTGCTCTGAGTTCATCTGTTACAGTAAGGTCTAAAGCTACAGTTATCCTGCCCTCGCTGGTTACTGTCCATCCTGGGATGTCTTTGGTCAAGATTTCCACATCATCGATGGTGATTTCATGTCCTGCGATGTTCATTTTCCCTTCTTTTTCAAGGGTTGCTATCTGTTCAGAGCTCATTGCAGAAATTTCTGCTCCCACAGCTTTCATATCTTTGCCTAGTTTTGCTCCCAGCACCTTAAAGTTAGGTTTGATTTGTTTCACAATCAGTGTAGAAGCCTCTTCAGCATTGATGAGCTGCAGTTCTTTTACATTTACTTCTTGTTTGATTAAATCCGCTACGGCTAAAATCTGGCTTTCAGTTTTCTTATCCAAAACAGGAATCATCACTTTTTGTAGTGGCTGGCGAACCTTGATATTTTCTTTCTTTCTTAATGAAAATACCATCGAAGTGATAGACTGCGCTAGATGAGTTTTCTCCACCAAATCTGTATCTATTTTGCTTTCATCCACTACTGGGAAGTCTGACAAATGCACGCTTTCTGCCTTGTCTTTTCCTGTCACGGCATTTAGGTCCTGATACAGTCTGTCCATGAAGAACGGTGCTATCGGTGCAGAAAGTTTCGCCACAGTATCCAGACAAGTGTAAAGCGTCTGATAAGCAGAAATTTTGTCCTCTGTGTAGTCACCTTTCCAGAAACGGCGGCGGCAGAGTCTCACATACCAGTTAGACAAGTTATCATTCACGAAAGTATTTATGGCTCTTGCCACTTTCGTAGGTTCATAGTCTTCGTAGAAAGCCTTTACTTCTTTGATTAAGATATTTAATTCAGATAAAATCCATCGGTCAATCTCTGGTTTGTTCTGTACTTCTGCTTCTTCGTATTTAAAGCCGTCTACATTGGCATAAAGCGCAAAGAAAGAGTAAGTGTTATAAAGCGTTCCGAAGAATTTTCTACGAACTTCATCAATTCCTTCAATGTCAAATTTCAGGTTTTCCCACGGATTGGCATTAGAAATCATGTACCAGCGTGTAGCATCTGGGCCATATTTCGCCAAAGTTTCGAATGGGTCTACGGCATTGCCCAGTCTTTTAGACATTTTTTGTCCGTTTTTATCTAAAACTAATCCATTGGAAACCACATTTTTATAAGCCACAGAGTCAAAAACTGCTGTTGCAATCGCATGAAGCGTGTAGAACCAGCCACGCGTTTGGTCTACTCCCTCCGCTATGAAATCCGCAGGGTAAGCCTTGTTTTGGTCGATAAGTTCCTTATTTTCAAAAGGATAGTGCAGCTGAGCGTAAGGCATCGCACCAGAGTCAAACCAAACATCTATCAAGTCGCTTTCTCTCTTCATCGGTTTTCCGC
Organism: uncultured Flavobacteriaceae bacterium; assembly: GCA_963516675.1. Lineage (GTDB taxonomy): Bacteria > Bacteroidota > Bacteroidia > Flavobacteriales > Weeksellaceae > JABCPE02. The sequence continues at coordinate 44,075 of CAUQBH010000008.1, forward strand.
TGTCAGACACTAAAATAATCTCATCCACGATGTTCTTGTGAAGGTCTATTTTAGCGTAGTTTTCATTAGACATATTACCGATTTCAAAGCCTTTGAACGGATTTTCGGACATTAGTCCAGCAGCTACGGATTTCTCTATTTCGTTGATTAGTTCTTCTACAGAACCAATGATTTTTTCCTCTTTCAAATCCTCTGTTCTCCAGATAGGAAGTGGAATTCCCCAGTATCTAGAACGGGATAGATTCCAGTCGTTTACATTTTCCAGCCAGTTCGCGAAACGCCCTTCACCAGTAGCTTTCGGCTTCCAGTTGATGCCTTTGTTTAGTTCTACCAAACGATTTTTCACTTCGGTCATTTTCACAAACCAAGAATCCAATGGATAGTATAGGACTGGTTTGTCTGTTCTCCAGCAATGAGGGTAGGAGTGGCTGTATTTTTCTACCTTAAAGGCTTTATTTTCAGTTTTTAAAAGGATGGCAAGTTCCACATCCCAAGATTTTTCAGGAGCGGTGCCGTTATCGTAGTATTCGTTTTTGATGTATTTTCCTGCAAAAAGTTCAGGAACATTTTCTCCTTTGATGAATTTTCCTTGTAAATCTACTAGAGGAACAAGGTTGTCATTTTCGTCTTTCACGAGCATCGGTGGAACGCCAGCTTCTTTCGCTACACGAGCATCATCCGCACCGAAAGTCGGCGCTGTATGCACGATTCCTGTTCCGTCCTCAGTAGTTACGAAATCTCCTACGATTACACGGAATGCTTTTTCAGGGTTTTCTGCTGGAAGGAACCACGGAACGAGCTGTTCGTAGGTGGTTTCCACCATATCAGAACCTTTGAATTCGGCTAAGATTTCGTATGGGATTTTCTTCTTGCTGTCGTTATTGTGATTGTTTTGGAACGAAGAAAATTCGCCTTCATCAGAAGTTTCAAAATATTTATTCCCAAATTGTTTATTTACCAATGCTTTAGCAAGGATAATATTAATTGGCTCAAAAGTATATTGATTGAAAGTTTTAACCAAAACATAATCAATCTCCGCACCCACAGTCAGCGCCGTGTTAGAAGGCAATGTCCAAGGAGTAGTCGTCCAAGCAAGGATACTCAGATTTTCAGTATTTGAGATTTTAGACTGAAGAGCAGAGCCGAGTTTTTTTACTTTAAACTGAGCCACGATAGTCGTATCGCTTACATCTCGGTAAGTTCCTGGCTGATTGAGCTCGTGTGAAGAAAGTCCCGTTCCCGCCTTTGGAGAATACGGCTGGATGGTGTAGCCTTTGTAAAGCAATTTTTTATTGTAAAGTTGTTTCAGAAGCCACCAAACAGACTCCATATATTTCGGTTCGTAGGTGATGTATGGATTTTCTAAATCTACCCAGTAACCTATTTTTTTGGTAAGGTCATTCCAAATATCTGTGTAGCGCATCACCGCATTACGACAGGCTTGGTTGTATTCTTCCACAGAGATTTTTTTACCGATATCTTCTTTGGTAATTCCAAGTTCTTTTTCCACGCCCAGTTCCACAGGAAGACCATGCGTGTCCCAGCCTGCTTTACGGAAAACCTGCTTACCATTTTGAGTTTGAAAACGGCAGAAAATATCCTTGATAGTCCTTGCCATCACATGGTGGATGCCTGGGAGACCATTGGCAGAAGGCGGCCCTTCGTAGAATACGAATTCTGGGTGTCCTTCGCGAATTTTTACAGACTTGTGGAAAGTATCATTATTATGCCAAAACGCTGCTATGTTTTCTGCAACATTTATCAAATCAAGGTTCTTATATTCGTTGAATTTAGCCATTTTCTTATCGTTTTTGTAAAAAATTTAGTTGCGAATATAATATTTTTTCGGAGAAAAAAGATATAATTTTGCAATAATTTTTTTGTCTTACCATAAAAAACTTATACTTTTGCAACTATGGTAAAAAAAATACTCATTTCTCTGTTATTCAGCATTTCAGTGATAGGATTTGCTCAGAAAAATCCATTGAAATACAAGATAGATTCCATCAATCAGAAAAAATGGGATTCTACCACAGTCAATTTGGATAGTCTGAACACTCCCAAGCTGGTAAAACTGAATATAAAAAAGAAGGATACCATTATCCTTAGAAATCAGGAGGATAAGCAGGGCGAGCTTCCTGTGACGCCGTATTTACTCATGAACACTTATCGTGAGAGGTCTTGGTTTTTCTATGGACAGAACAACTTGATTTTCAATCAGTCTTCCTATTCCAACTGGAACACGGGGGGAGATAACAGCATTGGTATTATCGGTAGGATAGATTATTCATTGATTTACAAAAACGGAAAGCATTTTTGGGATACTCATGCGAAGATGGGCTATGGGATGGTTTCTGACAGAAAAGAAGAACTCAGAAAAACAGAAGATTACCTCAATGTTTCTTCTGACTATGGCTATGATTTGGGTAGCCAGTATTACCTTTCTACAGGGTTTCAGTTTTTGTCTCAGTTTTCGCCAGGATACTATTATTCTTCAGGGAAAAAAGTGAAATTTGAGGATAGAATTTCGCGATTTATGGCACCAGGGTATTTGAATGTTGGTTTTGGGGTTTTGTATAATCCGAAGGAGAATTTCCAAGTGATACTCAGACCTATCAATGCTAAACTAACTTTCGTGCTGGATAAGCATCTTCAGAAAAAAGGAAAATACGGGCTGGAACACGATGGACAGAGCATAAAAACCGAAATGGGAGCCATGCTCAATGTAATCCATCGTTGGAAGATTTATAAAGATATTTATTTTACCAATCAGCTGAATTTATTTAGCAGCTACACTTCTCACCCTGAAAGAGTGGATATCGCATACACAGGGACATTGAGCTTGAAATTTAATAAATTCATAACCACTACATTTAATATTGATTTGGTCTACGACCACGACCAAGTGCAGAAAATCCAAATGAAGCAGGTTTTAGGTGTGGGTATTTACTATAAATTAGGAGTAGAAAACAAAGAAAGAAACATCAGAAAAGATAAAATAAATAAAGTAAAACCTTTCTAAAATGTCAGATATTATTCAGCTTTTGCCAGACTATGTTGCCAACCAGATTGCGGCGGGAGAAGTGGTGCAGAGACCTGCTTCCGTAGTGAAAGAACTGCTGGAAAATGCCATAGATGCGAAGGCTAGTAAGGTGGAACTTATCATAAGGGACGCTGGAAAAAATCTGATACAGGTAGTAGATGACGGCATAGGAATGTCCGAAACTGATGCCAGAATGGCCTTTGAAAGGCATGCGACTTCTAAAATCCGTACCACAGAAGATATTTTTAAGATATCGAGCAAAGGATTTAGGGGAGAGGCTCTGGCATCCATAGCGGCAGTGGCGCAGGTGGAGCTGAGGACTAAAAAACAAAATGCTGAAATAGGGACAAACATCTACATAGAAGGGGGAGAGTTAGAATTTCAAGAGCCTATTCAGACTGCTGAAGGCTCTAATTTTTTGGTGAAAAACCTGTTCTACAATGTTCCTGCAAGAAGAAAATTCTTGAAGAAGGATAATGTAGAATTTCGGCATATTATAGATGAATTTCATCGTGTGGCGCTGGCGCATGAGCAGATAGAATTTTCTCTTTATCATAATGATGAAGAGATATTTAAGCTCAGAAAGGCGAATTTGTCCCAGAGAATAGTAGATATTTTTGGGCGAAAACTTCAGCCGCTGTTGGTTCCTGTGAAGGAAGATTTGGGCTGGGTGAAATTGGACGGATTTGTCGCAAAACCAGAAGGCGCGAAGAAAACCAGAGGCGAGCAGTTTTTCTTTGTCAATGGAAGGTTTTTCAGAAGTGCTTATTTTAATCGAGCTGTTCAGGAGGCCTTTGAGGGGCTGCTGGCGCCCGCTTATATTCCGACATTTTTCCTGTATCTGGAGCTTGACCCAGAAAAAATAGATGTTAATATCCACCCGCAGAAAACGGAAGTGAAATTCGAGGATGAGCACCTTATATACGCTTTAATTCGTTCTACGATTAAGCGTTCACTGGGGATTTATAACATCGCACCTTCATTGGATTTTGACAGAGACCCGCAGAAAGATATTTTTGCAGGAATTTCATCCAAAACGAATGCTTCATCGCAGTTTACTGATATTAAAGTAGATAGAAATTATAATCCTTTTCAGTCTGAAAAAAATACAGATGTGAAAATGGTGAATTTAGGGGAAATGTATCAGCCTAATATTCAGGCGGAACCCTCGAAACTCAATGCGCTTTTTGAGGATGATGATTTTGATGAAGAGCTGATGAGGCTGCCTAATGGATATTGGCTTTATAACCGTGGAGACAAGACTTTGATGCTGAATATGGAGCGTATTTATGCTTTGGTTTTAGCGGATAAAAAGAAACAAGTTCCGAAAGAAAAAGTAGGGCAGACGCTTCTTTTTTCACTGGAATACCACCTTAATGAGATGGAAAAAATAAAATACTCTTCCATCAAAAAATACCTCCCAGAACTGGGATTTGATATTGTTTTAGATAGGGATAATGTTTTGAAAATCAGCGCTATTCCAGTTGGGCTGAATGAAACCAAAGTAATGGAATTTTTGGAACGGATTTTTGAAATATTGGACTACAAAACGGAGGAGGATTTTATGAACCACTATGAGGAACAATGGATAAAGGTGCAGACAAGATTTAGCTGTAATTTCCTATACAAAACTGATGTAGAAGAACTTATCAAGGAATATATACAGATAGGTTTTTCGCAGTATCTTCCAGATGGGCGAAGATGTTATTTGGAGCTGCCTTTGGAAGAGCTGAAAAATAAATTTTAATAAAAACAACCAGAAAATAGACAAATGAACGCAATACCAGTTACTAGAAATATCATTATCATAAATGTTCTTTTGTATGCCGTTACGGAGTTACTATATCCTGACCTAAGATACCAGCTGGCAGCCTATATGCCTACATCACCGCTATTTCATTCGTGGCAGATATTTACCCATATGTTTATGCATGGTTCTCTGATGCATTTGCTTTTCAATATGTTTACTTTATGGAGTTTTGGGAGTATTTTGGAGCAGGCGCTGGGTGGAAGGCATTTTGCGATTCTTTATTTCTTATCGGGGCTGGGGTCATTTATTTTATTTAATTTTTGGAATTATTATCAAGTTTATGACTTGACTCAGGCTTTGTTACAGCAGGGAGTAGATGTTCGGGAAATTTATCTAAATGTAGGGAAACCTTTCGTTGAGAAATCTTTGATAGAATCTAAGGAGGCACATTCGCTGAAGGATTATCTTTCAATGCCTATGCTGGGCGCTTCTGGGGCTATTTTTGGGGCAGTGGCAGGTTTTGGGACATTGTTTCCTGATGCGAAGATAAGCCTGATGTTTATTCCATACCCTATAAAGGCTAAATATCTGCTGCCTATAGTGATACTTATTTCGGCTTATCTTGGGATAAGACAGTTTGAATGGGATAATGTGGCGCACTTTGCTCATATTGGTGGAGCTTTGGTGGGCTGGCTTATGATTAGAAACTGGAAAGCGAACCGAAACATTAGGTAAAATGGGCGTTTTTAGGAAACTTTTATTTATAGGGCATATATTAGTCTTGCTTCTTCTTTTAGGGGCAAGTCTTAATGCTTACATTTCTCCGAGTAAGTTTGTGTTTCTCAATTTGTTGTCGCTTATTTTTCCTATTTTGCTGATTGTACATGCTGTTTTTACTTTGTTTTGGTTGATAAGCAAGCGAAATAGGGCTTTTGTCTTTTTAATTGGTTCTATTTTCTTGATTTCTCCTGTGCAAAGGTGGTTGAACTATACTTCTTCATCAAGTGAAAACGCAGATGTGAAAGTGATGACCTACAATACCAAAACCATAGAGCCAGAGAAAACAGAATTTCTAAATCAGCAGCAGGTGGATGTTCTGCTATTGCAGGAAAGTGGCTGGGGAGAGAGTAAAAGGTATGAACTTTCTAATTTTAAACATCGTGCAAATTCGGAAATAGTCAGTATTTATTCCAAATTTCCTATTCTCAGCCAAAAGCATGTTTCTACTAGCAGCATAGGGCATGCACTCTGTGCAGATATAGCAGTGAGGGACAAAGTTATCCGCTTTATTACGGTGTATTTGGAGCCTTTCCAGCTGACCAAAGACATGATAAAGCCAACCTATGAACTCGCTGAAAATGAGAATAAACTCAGTGCTTTGCTGAGGAAATTCCTTCCTGTTTTTAAAATCCACCAAAACCAAATTCAAGAGATTAAAAAACTCATCACAGAATCTCCATATCCAGTTGTTTTAGGAGGAGATTTTAATGCCATGCCCAGCTCTTATGAATATTATCAAATTTCTGAAAGCCTCACAGATGCCTTCGTAGAGGCGGGAAACGGAAGTGCGACGAGTTTTCATGATTATAAATTTCCTATAAGAATAGATTATATTTTTTCTTCAAAATCTCTGAAAGCCGTGAATTATTTCGTGAATCGAGAAATAGGCTATTCTGACCATTATCCTGTTTTTGCAGATTTTCATTTTGAGAAATAAGGGATAATTGATAAACATTGTTTTTACTTTAAATCAAGTTTTAAAATTTTTCTTTCATGAAATTTTTTATTATACTTGTAATTTTACTTTTGGGTATCAGCAAAAACATTTTTAATAATTATAAGTGAATGAAAGACAGCTTCATACATAGAGGGAAAAGGAAACTGATGGTGGAATATCTTCGGGATTCGATGAAAATACAGGATACAAGGACTTTGGAGGCTATGAATTCCGTGCCTCGTCATCTCTTTTTAGAAAGTGTTTTTGTAGATTTTGCCTATGAAGACAGAGCTTTTCCTATCGCTGCCAATCAGACTATTTCCCATCCTTCCACAGTCGCAAAACAGACGGAATTACTCCAAGTAAAACCAGGTGAAAAAATTCTAGAAATAGGAACAGGAAGCGGCTATCAGACGGCTGTTTTGGTAAATATGAAAGCTGAGGTGTATACCATAGAACGACAAAAAGATTTGTACGATTTTTCTACAAAAATTTTAGCTAAAATTCATCATCAGCCTGTATATCAGGTTTTTGGCGATGGATTTGCTGGGCTTCCAGAGTTTGCTCCGTTTGATAAAATCTTGGTTACCTGCGGTGCAGAGGAATTGCCTTTGGAGCTTTTGAGACAATTAAAAGTCGGTGGATTTATGATTATTCCACTCGGAAAGTTAGAAGAGCAGATTCTTACAAAATTCACAAAAGTCTCTGAAAATCACATAGAAAAAGAAGAATTCGGAGCGTATAAATTTGTCCCAATGCTGGGCAGTACCAATCAATAAAAAAGTCCTTTCTAATATCAGAAAGGACATTTTATTTGTATTTAAATTATTTCGTAAAACCTTTATCTTTTAGCAATGCTTTTAGACTTGGTTTTCTTCCTGCGAAATTAAAATAAGCCTTGTCATAAGGGAGTGTGTTCCCTACGGAAAGGATGTATTTACGGAAGTGGTCACCATTGGCTCTGGTCATTCCGCCGTGCTGGGTAATCCAGTCCCAAGCGTCAGAAGTCAGCATATCACTCCATGTGTAGGCATAGTAGCCAGAAGCGTAGCCTCCGCCCCAGATGTGCGCAAAGTAAGGAGAGTGGTATCTCGGTGGCACCTGTGGCAGGTATAGACCATATTTTTTCAGGGCTTCTGTTTCAAACTCTGTGGCTGGTTTCAGCTGGTTTTCGTTGGTGATGCTGTGCCATGCCATATCCACTGCTGCTGATGCAAGGATTTCCGTAGAAGCAAATCCATTGTTAAAAGTAGCTGCTTTTTTCATCTTTTCTACCAATGCCTGTGGGATAGGTTCTTTTGTTTGGTAGTGAATAGCGTAGTTTTTCAAGATTTCAGGCTCGAGGGCGAAAAATTCGTTGATTTGAGAAGGAAACTCTACGAAGTCCCTTGCTACGCTCGTTCCCGAAAGGGTAGCATACTGCTGATTAGCAAACAATCCGTGCAGGGTATGCCCAAACTCGTGGAACATCGTAGAAGCTTCATCAAAGCTGACAAGCGCAGGTTTTCCATCGGCTGGTTTTGGGTTGTTCAGCACATTTACGATTACAGGTTTTTGCCCGAATAGTTTGGATTGTTTCACAAAACTGTTCATCCATGCGCCGCCTCTTTTGCTGTCTCTGGAGAAGAAATCCACATAGTAAATCGCCATAGATTTGCCGTCATTGTCAAAGATTTCATAAACCAATACATCTGGGTGATATACAGGCAGGTCTGTTCTTCTTTTAGCTGTGATTCCGTAGAATTTCTCAGCCGCGAAGAAAATCCCTTTTTCTAAAACAGTTTTCACCTCAAAATATGGTTTGATTTCGTTTTCATCTAAGTCATATTTAGCCTTGCGCACCTGCTCTGCGTAGTATGCCCAGTCCCATGGTTCTAATGTAAATCCGCCTTTTTGCTCATCGATGAGTTTTTGGATTTCTTTGGCTTCTTCTTTGGCTTTTTCTACGGCTGGTCTTCCTAAATCGGCAAGGATTTTTTGAGCTGCTTCAGGTGTTTTTGCCATTTGGTCTTGGAGTTTCCATTCTGCAAATGATTTTTTACCTAAAAGCTGAGCTTTTTTCAGGTTAAGTGCAGCCATTTTTTCGATGATGCTTCTTGTATCAGCAGAGTCGTTTTTCTCTGCTCTCGTCCATGAAGCTTTGAAGAGTTTTTCTCTCGTAGCACGGTTGTGAAGGCTTGGCAGAAGCGGATGCTGAGTAGTGTTATGCAGCACGATGAGGTATTTCCCATCTTTTCCGATGCTTTTGGCAGCATCAGCGGCAGCTTTTATTTGGTCAGCAGTCAGCCCGTCCAGTTCTTTTACATTTTCCACAAGAAGTCCATTGTTTTTTCTGGCTTCTAAAAGTTTAGCTGAAAACTCTGTGGAAAGCCCTGCCAATTGGGAGTTGATGGATTTTAGCTCTTCTTTCTTTGCTTCAGAAAGATTGGCTCCAGAAAGCTCAAAAACTTGTCTGTAATATTCCACCAAACGGCGGCTTTCCGCATCTAAATTGGCAACGGGAACTTTTTTGATTCTTTCGTATAATTTAGAATTGAGGTGAATTTTATCGGTATGTGCAGAGAAAATAGGAGCAAATTCTTTTTGGATTTTCTGCATCTCTGGGTTGGACATAGAGCCCATAAGGTTGTAGAAAATAGTCTGAGCTCTTTTGAGAACTTCTCCGCTTTTTTCTAATGCCAGAACGGTGTTTTCAAAAGTCGGCTGTTTCTTGTTATTAGCGATTTTTTCTATTTCCGCCTCATGGACTTTCAATCCGTATTCAAAGGCAGGTTTGAAATGCTCTGTCTTTATTTTATCAAACTGCGGCGCCTGATATTGCAGCGGACTTTTCGTAAGGAAAGGATTTCCCTTTAAATCTGGCGTTACTTTTAATGATTTTTCCTGTGCGTTCATTGTTGAAACAGTTCCTGCTCCCAAAGAGGAAAGCAGCATGATGGATGTAATGTTTTTCATAAATGATAAATTTTTGTTATAAATGTGTGTAAATATACAAAAAAAATGAATAAAAAATATTAAAATGAAAAAAAACTACCCAAAAGGGCAGTTTTTGTTTAATGATGAGTTTTGTTGTCTTGAATCAAATCTTTTGAAGCTTCATCCAGTTCTGATTTCAGTGGAATGAAGAACCGCAGAGGGTTTTTGATAAAATATTTTAAAATGGATTTGTAAATTATCGTTAGTTCCCCGAAATTCACTTTTCTCGAACGGAAAGCCAACAACATGGACAGTCCGAAGCTTACGATGAAGTTGAAAGCTCCAATCAGGAAAATAGTAACTAATGAAATCACAAAAGTGTAAGTATCAATATCAAAGCCTTTTCCGTAAAGAGCCAGTGCAAAATTCCCTGCCGAGAAAGTGATGTGGCGGATGTCCAAATCCAAACCAAGGAAAATACCCAAAGGAGCGATAACACCAAGGAAAATCCCAAACCAAAAATTGGAAATAATTCCAGCCCAGTGTTTTGTGTAGAAATCGGAGAGTTTCTTGGAGTTTTTTGCTCCGATGACTTGGTTTAGGAAAGGGCTTTGGGATATTCTCTCAGGAACTTGGTTGAAAATAGAGCTGTTGCTGATGTTTCCAGAAATAATCCCAGAAATAAACAAGAAAAACCCAGCGATACAAGCATGAAGAATCGCCTTGGATTCGATAGGGTTGAGATCTTTCAGAAGTTTATCAGCCTTTGCAACAGCAAAATTTTTATCTAAAAACCAGTCCATTCCGTAGATGATAGCCAGCGCCACAGGGAAAGACCAAAGGACATTTCCCACGAAAGCGATGAACTGTGTTCGCGAAAGTTTGGCAACGAGGTTAGCAAATTCCTTGTAGTTTTTATCAGAACTGCTTTCATCAGAGAGGACTTTTGCCATCGTGGCAGCGGTCATCGCTGGTTGTTTCGTGGCCAAAGTAAACCCAAGCAGATAAATAATGATAAATCCAAAAGCATAGTTCAGTGAATACAGCACCGCATGGGAAAATTCACTTCCGTGGCTGTAGCTCATCATCATTTTGAAAATACATAGAAAGCCCACAATAATCCCGCCGCCGCTTGCTTTCCAGAACATTTTCAGGTATTCTTTGGATGAGGTAGCGATGTAGTGAGTTCCCGTTTCTGCTGTGTGGGAAGTGATGAGGTGAGAGATGAGTCTCGTGCTGTCGTCAATGAGTTCACGGACATTGTTTCGGTGTGAATTGTATTTTAATGTATTGGAAACCAAGTTTTTAGAGTTAATCAATACATCTTCCTCATTATCAACCACTAGAATAGGAATAATGTCTTGAATTCTCTTTAACTGCTGGCGGATTTTGAGCAGGGATTGGTTGATTTTACTAGAAATCCCGAATTTAGAGGCATTTTTAAAAGCCTTATCCACAAAATCCAAACACTGCTGAAGATAGATTTTAATTTGCTTATAATCAACATCTTTAGAGTCTATTTGTAGATCTTTATCTTTTTTGAAACGACAGATGAGAGAGTCCAATTCGCTCTGAAGGGCTACAAACGGGTTGTCAAAGTTTTTATATTCAGGAACCATTTTTGCAATTCCTGCTTCTAGTGCGTTTCCTACACTTCTTAGTGCCAGTATGTTAGCAGAAATGAGCAGTTCTTTTTTTACTTTCGGAAGAGTGCTGATTTTTTCTATTTCCATTAGTTTGAAAAACTCGCTTCCGTCCTCTGGGTTGATGTTTTTTATGTAGTTCGAATCAGATTTAGGATTGAACAAAACCTTGGAAATAATGTATGAAATAGTATTTTCGTCCTCTACAGGCGGGAGAAATTTGTATGAAATTCTTTTCTTCAGTTCTGGAAAGAAGGCGTTTTCTGATAAAATATTGGCATCCGTAAGAGCTTTTGTAAAAGATTTATTTGAGAAAAGAATAAACAAATAATCTCGGAAATTGTTCTTTATTTCTTCATTGTTTTTTAGATAAGCCAAAAACACTTCGAAATTGGTTCGTTTCAGACTTTGGAAAAGCTCACGCATAGGCTGAACAGAATCCAAAGTGTAAGGCTCGGAAAAATATTTTTTAAGAACAGTATCAAAACTTTCTTTACTTTTAAAAAACCACATATTTTACTTTTTTAGAGGTTCAAAAATAAAAAAATAAAAATAAAAGCCTTTAAAAAACTTAAAGGCCTTTACTTTTTTCAATATGGAAAATTTATCCCTTTGTGTAGTATTCAAAGAAAAGAGGGATGCTTTCTATTCCTTTATAGAAATTATAAAGTCCAAAATGTTCGTTAGGCGAGTGGATAGCATCAGTGCTTAGTCCGAACCCCATCAGAACCGATTTAACTCCTAAAATCTGCTCAAAAAGAGCTGTAATAGGGATACTTCCACCACTGCGGAATGGAAGAACTTCTCTTCCGAAAGCCTGTTCCATAGCTTTTTTCGCTGCCAAGAACTCTTTTGTATTGCTTTCTAGAACATAAGGCATACCTCCGTGGTGTGGCGTAACGGTTACTTTCACGCTGTCTGGAGCGATTTTTTCAAAATGTTTAGTGAATTTTTCTGTGATTTCCTCTGGAGTTTGGTTTGGTACCAATCTCATAGAGATTTTTGCGAAAGCTTTCGAAGGAATTACCGTTTTAGCTCCTTCTCCTGTGTAGCCTCCCCAGATTCCGTTCACATCCAGAGTAGGGCGGATAGAGGTTCTTTCTAGTGTTGTATAGCCTTTTTCGCCTTCTACACCTTTTAGGCCGATTTCTTTTTTGAAAGCTTCTGGATCGTCTTTCAGTTTGTTCATTTCGGCTCTTTCCTCTGACGAAACTATATTTACATTATCATAAAATCCTTCTACGGTGATTACTCCGTTTTCGTCAATCAAACTGCCAATCATTTTTGATAAAACATTGATAGGGTTAGGAACAGCTCCTCCGTAAAGTCCTGAGTGTAAGTCTCTGTTTGGACCTTCGATTTCCACTTCTACATAGCTCAAGCCACGAAGCCCAGTCGTAACCGTAGGCTGCTCCATAGAATAAAGACTCGTGTCTGAAACCAAAATAACATCACAAGCCAGTTTTTCTTTATTGGATTCCAAGAAATCAGCCAAACTCGCTGAACCTACTTCTTCCTCTCCTTCGATGATGAATTTCACATTACAAGGCAATGAATTGGTTTTCATCATGGCTTCAAAAGCCTTTAAATGCATGAAAAACTGCCCTTTGTCATCAGCAGCTCCTCTTGCGAAAACAGCACCTTCTGGGTGGATTTCAGTTTTTTTCACCACAGGCTCAAAAGGACCGCTTTCCCAAAGTTCAATAGGGTCAGCAGGCTGCACATCGTAATGCCCATAAACCAAAACAGTTGGCTGGTTTTTATCTAAAATTTTCTCTCCGAAAACCACAGGATAGCCTTTTGTTTCGCAGATTTCTACATTGTCTGCACCAGCGTTTTTTAGGTGTTTTGCTACGGCATCAGCACACTGTAGCACATCTTGGTTGTAGGCTGGGTCAGCACTGATGGAAGCTATTTTTAATAAATCGATTAATTCGTCTAAAAATCGTTGCTTATTTTCTTGAATGTAAGATAAAGTAGTACTCATTGGTTAAATTTATAAATGAACCCAAAGTTAAACAATTTGAATGATTAAACAAAAAATAAGGCAGATTTTTACAAAGTTTGCAAAATTACTTTTCCTTTCTTGGACTGCGTGAAAATAAGGTAATGCTCTCCGCCGTTTTTCAGTTTGTATTTGGTTTTTATCTGCTCTGGCGATAGAGGATGGTTTTTAGAAATAATGTTAAATACATCGCCTTTTTTTATCTCTTTGGCACTGATTTCCTTTACTTTAAAAACTCTTCCGCAGAAATCTACGGCCTTGTCCGAAGTGTAAAGATGCGTGTTTGGATGCAGTTTTTTTAGTCCAAATTTTTTAGAAATTAGGTTAAAAGCTCCCGATTTTAGAACGGCATTGTTCGGAATGTAGAGATATTCCAAAATGTCTGAAAATTCGGGTGTTACAGCAGATTCTTCCTCTGGCGAAAAACTGAAATTCGGTTCCTCTGTGCTTAGGTTTTTGGTGGTGATTTTCAGTTTGTTCTCAGTGTTTGGGATGAGGTGGAGGACGATTTCTTTTACTTCGTTTTTTACAGCGATGATTTCTATCTCATCGATGGATTTCACAGTGGTTTGAAGATATTTCAAATCAATAAGCGGCGAGAGTTTTATCATTGTTTTTTGGGAAATAGACAAAAGTTTATCCTGAATTTCCAAAATATTGGGTGAAAGGTCAGAAAGCAGGAACTTTTTTCGGAGGTTTTTGTCCCTTCTTGCTGGGTCTAAATAGATTAAATCAAATTGTTTCTCCTTTTCGCTAATTTCTAAAAACTGTTCTAAATTTTCATTGATAAAATTCGCTTCTCTACCCAGAGTTTTCCAGTTGTGCTGTACGATTTCCAGCAAATCTTTGTTCTGCTCCAAAAGTGTCACTTCACTGAAATTCTGCGAGAGAAAATAGGCATCAATCCCAAAACCACAAGTAAGGTCTAGAAAAGCCCTTCCGTGGAGGTTTTCTGCTTTTTCTTTTGCAGTGCTTTCTGAAGAAGCCTGCTCTAAATTAAGATGCGACGGGAAGACTATATTTTCCTTTAATAAGAAAGGGAATTTTTTCGCTGCAATTTGTTTTCCCTTTATCTGCTGAGCGATTTCCTGCATGGAAACCTCAGGGAAAGGCGATTTTTTCAGAAGTAGTTTGGTGAGGTCAGAGTTCAGATTTTCACTGATGTATTTTTGTACTTCTGGCGCCGTTATTTTCTGAAAAAAACGCATGTTTTTATTTGTTTTGAGGCTTTGGATGGTCTATAGTAGCGCTGTCCACCACGAGGATAAAAATTTCTTCGTTTTTCTTTTTCATAAAGTAGTTTTCGCGGGCGTATTTCTCTTTTTCATCCTTATTCTGCATAAGTCTTTTGTAGAAAGCCTCGTTTTTTTCAAACTCTCCTTTATAGAAAGCCAGTTGCTCCTCGTATTTATTGATTTCTTGGTTTAGGTTTCTGACCACGAGCCAAGAAGTATTATCAATGAAAGTCATCCAAAAAACAAACACCGCACCTGTGAAAAAATATCTGTTTAAAAATATTTTTTTCACAAGTTCCATCTTTTGGTTGGTTGTTGGTTGGTTATTTTCAGTTTGATTCATTATTAGGCGTTTTTAGCGAGTTTCTCACTACGGTCGAAAGGAAATCTATCGCCACGGTATTGGGTTTCATGTTTGGAATAATGATATCTGCATGAGATTTGGACGGTTCTATGAATTCATCATGCATTGGTTTTAGGGTAGTCTGGTAGCGGTGTAAAACCTCTTCCAAATCCCTTCCTCTCTCTTGGGTGTCCCTGCGGATACGGCGGATGAGCCTTTCGTCATTGTCGGCATGGACAAAAACTTTTAGGTCAAATTCCTTCAAGAGTTCTTTGCTTGTTAGAACTAAAATTCCCTCTACTATCAATACATCACGAGGTTCTATCACGGTGTAATTTCCTGTTCTGGTATGTGCTACGAACGAATAAATGGGCTGTTCTATGCTTTTTCCCTTTTTCAAAGCGCGGACATGTTTTACCAATAAATCAAAGTCAATGGATTTAGGGTGGTCATAGTTCAGGCTTTCCCTTTCCTGAAGCGAAAGATGGGAATTATCATGATAATAATTGTCCTGCGAAAGAACATTAACTTTCTCAGGATCAAGACTTTTTAGAATTTTAGAAACTACAGTAGTTTTTCCAGAGCCAGTTCCTCCAGCGATACCGATAACAAGCATAAAAGTTTATTTTGGCAAAGATAATAAAAATCTGCTTTTTCTACCGAAGAGGATTTGACTTTAAAAAAGTTTTAAGATTTATCTTCCTCTTTTTTCTTCTTTTCTAATAGGTAATACGCCATAAAAGCATCATCATCAGAAATAGAAGAATTGATTTCATCATTTGTTTTAAGAGTAATAGAAATAAATCCAATCGCCATAGCAACTAAGACTAAAACTATGCCTATCATAATCATATGAGCAGGAAAGAAAACAATTCCTAAAATGAGAGCTGCTCCAAAAGCGATTTTTGATGTTTTCATTTTTTAACCCAATTACATAACAAAGATAGTAATATTTTGATTAAAATTCCACCATCACAGGGCAGTGGTCAGAGTGTATGGCTTCTTTTAGGATGACGGCTCTTTTTAGTTGGTTTTCCATCGATTGGCTCACGAAATTATAATCCAATCTCCAGCCCTTGTTATTCGCTCTGGCATTCGCTCGGTAGCTCCACCATGAGTATTGGTTCGGTTCTTGGTTGAAATATCGGAAACTGTCTATCAGTCCACATTCGTCGATGAATTTGCTGAGCCATTCGCGCTCTATGGGAAGGAATCCAGAAGTGTTGGCAAGTCGGACAGGGTCATGGATGTCTATCGCCTGATGACAGATATTAAAATCTCCAGAAATGATGAGATTTGGGATTTTCTTTTTTAATTCTTTGATGTAATCTAGGAAATCATAACAAAACTGCATTTTAAAATCCAATCGGTCAATATTCGTGGCAGACGGTACATAAACCGAAATCACGGAAAAGTCCTCAAAATCAGCTCTGATGATTCTCCCTTCGGCATCTATATGTCCTATTCCACATCCATATTCTATATGTTTGGGCTCGTGTTTGGTAACGATTCCCACACCGCTGTATCCTTTCTTTTCCGCTGAATACCAGTAACTTTGGTAGCCGAGTTCTGCGAAACTGATTTGGTCAATCTGCTCGGGCTGGGCTTTGCTTTCTTGGATGCACAAAATATCAGGGTTTGCTGATTTTAGCCAAGACAAAAAATCTTTTCCAAAGGCAGCGCGGATACCGTTTACATTATAACTGATGAGTTTCATTTGTTTTAGAATTAAAATTTTAAAAGTAAAAATAATTTTTATTGTTGATAAAAATTTGTGAAATTTATCGTTTTTTCATCATCATTAGGAAAATCACAGGAATTCCGAATAGCGAACTGATGATATTGAGAGGCATTTGCCAAATTTCGGAAATAATGGAGAAAAGTTCCATTATTAGGGCGCCGATAAGGATGTTGAGAATCCATTGGTGCCATAGCTGGGTAGGATTCCAAATCATTCTACAAAAGTGCGGAACAATCACGCCGATGAACAAAACAGGTCCTAAAAACGCTGTAACAGAGGCTGATAGCAGAGATGAAGCGATGATGATGGTGAATTTCAGCTGGGTAAGATTCACTCCGAAAGTTCTGGCGTAGTCTTCTCCAAGGCTCATTCCTATCAGTGGTTTTATGGTTTTGAAAGTGATGATTAGACCTAATGCAACAAGGACTGCTAACACCAAGTTTTGTGAAAAACTAACTTGGTTATTCCCACCAAAAGACCATAGAATGTAGCTTTTCAGGGACTCGTTTTCAGCATAAAATTGTAAAATACTGATGACGGCTCCAGCCAGAGCAGACACCAAAAATCCAAAAATAATGATGTAGGAAGAATCTTTGAAATTTTTAGAAAAAATCAATAGAAAAATCAGCAGAATAATGCTCCCACAGATAGCGAAGATACTGATTAGACTGTGCTGGATAAATTCAGGAATGATAAAATCTTTGGAAGCTAAAATGAAGAAGGCTACGGACAAGCTCGCTGCGGAAGAAATTCCCAATACAGAAGGCCCAACCAGTGGATTCTTAAAGTATTCTTGCAGTAGAAAACCGCTTGTAGGAATAGAAATTCCAGCCAGCAGCACGGCCAGAGTTCTATTGGTTCTTATGCATATAATTTCCTGATGAAAATTTTCTTGACTCCAAAAATCAGAAAAGCTCAGGTCAGAAAATCCAGTATTAAGATTGATGACCAGAGAAACTAATATTAAGCATAATAATACAACGCAAAGAATCAAAAAATTTCTAAACATTCTGAAAGGAAAAACTGAAAAATAAGAAATGGTCTCAATGTAGTTTTTACTTTTGAGACCATTGTTTATTAGATTTTTACAATGTTATTTCAAAGAATTGATTTTCTCTGTGAGAGCTTCTTTGGATGGAAAAGCCCCCATTATTTCTTCTCGTTTTTCTCCTTTTGTAATCAGGGTAAAAGGAATGGCATCACCTCTCCATGTTTCGAAGTTTTTGCTGAAAAAATCTTGGGAAAGGTTTCCAAAATTGAATAAAATTATATTATTCCCTAATCCAGATTTTTCCGCAAAATCAGCAACTTTAGTCCAGTTCTGTGGCTCGTCTAAATTTATGAAGGTGAATTTTACTTTTTCGTTTTTTAGTTCTGTCATTTTCTCCTGAAAATGAGGCATTTCATCCATACAAGGTCTGCACCAAGTAGCGAAAAAGTTGGTAACATAGAGAGTGTCATTTTTTTTAGGTGCAAAAACCTCAGAAATTTGTTCTTGGCTCATTTCTTTGAGCAGGGTAGAGGTTTGAGGTTCTTGTTTTTCAGTGGTTTCTACGGTTTGGGTTTCTTCTGTTTGGATGTTTGTTTCCTCTTTTTTGTTGCAGCTTACTAAAACTAAAACTGTTAATGCAGCGATGATTTTTTTCATTCGAAAAATTATTTTATTAAATTATTATTTGTAATAAATCCCAAAAAATCCAAAACTATCAATTTTTAGTATTCTTATTCATAGATTTAGAAAAGAATTGATTAAATTTGCCTTAGACTTCTTGAGCTAAATTTATAGCTTGGCAAAGTTAAATAAAAAAAGAAGTAGCCGCCAAACACAAAAAATTAAATAAAAGTTAAAAAACGCTATACATTGAGGAGGTTAGGCAATATTTTGAAAATATCTATTGTTATGATAGAAATGATGGTGCTGCTCATGTTCTGGGCGAATGTATGGGTTTTTCATTTGACCAATGGAAGGACATTCAGCCAAGTGAGCAAGGTGCCTCCTCGGACATGTGCCCTAGTTTTAGGAACTTCTCCAAAGATGAAATCTGGTAAGGCAAATCCTTATTTCATCTCTAGAATGAAGGCAGCGGCGACTCTGTATCACCATGGGAAAATAAAAAAAATCATCGTAAGTGGAGAGAAAAGCCCTTATTATAACGAGCCAGAGGCGATGAAAAGTTATTTGGTGGGTTACGAGGGGGTTCCAGAAAATGTGATAACGGAGGATTTTGAAGGATTTAGTACGAGGGAGAGCATTCTTCGGTGTAAAAATATTTTTAATGAATCTAATGTGATTATTGTATCTCAGGGGTATCACAACCTCAGAGCTTTGTTTTTTGCGAGAAATCACGGGATGAATGCTTTGGGATTTGATGCGCGGGATGTCACAAAAAATGAGAGTTTTTACCGAAATCATATGCGGGAAGTTTTGGCGAGAGTTCAGGCGGCAGTGTATTATTTCTTAAAAATTTCATAAATTTGCCCATTACCTAAGAATTAAATCCAAAAAGGAGCTGATTCTTAAATGATAAAAATAATGAAACAGATAAAAAATAACCCTAAAATAATGCGTGCATGGGCGGTGTATGACTGGGCGAACTCAGTTTATTCCCTAGTGATTACATCTACCATTTTTCCTATTTACTATTCTATTCTGACGACGGCTTATGAGAAGAATGAATTTGTAGAAGAAACAGGAAAATGGATAAAAGTGCCTGTGCGAAATATGATTTCGTTTTTTGGGAAGCAGTATGAACCAGATGCGGTCTATGGATATTCCTTGACATTATCTTTCTTTATAGTGGTTATCCTTACGCCTATTTTGTCTTCTTTGGCGGATATCATCGGAAATAAAAAATCTTTTTTACAGTTTTTCTGTTACCTTGGTGCGACATCTTGTATGGGATTGGCGCTCTTTGTGAATATGAAAACGGTGTATTTAGGTTTGCTTTTTAGTGTTACTGCGAGTATTGGTTTCTGGGGGAGTTTGGTTTTTTATAATTCATTTTTGCCCGATATTGCTACGAAAGATAAGCAAGATGCATTGTCTGCAAAGGGCTATGTCTATGGATACATAGGCTCTGTGGTGCTGGTGATTATCTGCTTGATACTCATTCAGGTGGTAGCGCAGAATGCTAAGCAGGCGCTGTTTTATACAAGGGTAAGTTTCCTATTGACAGGGGCTTGGTGGTTTGGTTTTTCGCAATATACATTTAAACACCTGCCGAAATTTGGTGAGGTTAAAGACCAGCTGCCAAAGGATTTGGTTTTGTTGAATTTTAAAAATATTTTTAAATCTCACGAAGAACATGGAGGATGGTTTCAGGTAGTAAAAGGTAATATCAAATTTTACATAGAAATAGTAAAAGAGAGTTTCAGAGAGCTTTATAAAATCGGGAAGGAACTCTTTAAAACACCGAATCTAAAGTATTTCTTGTCAAGTTTCTTTTTCTATAGTGTGGGGATGCAGACGATTTTCCTAATGGCAACTTTATTTGGGAAAAGTGAAATAAACCTAGAAGAAGGAAAACTGATAGCAACTCTGTTAATCATTCAAATAGAAGCAATTATCGGAGCGGTTATATTTTCAAGGTTGTCTAAAAGAATAGGAAATAAAAATGTAATCAGTATCACGGTTTTCCTTTGGATAGTGGTCTGTGTGTGGGCATATGCACTTAATAAAGCCAATCCCAATGTAGAATATCATTTCTATGCTGTTGCTGGTTTGGTGGGGCTTGTAATGGGAGGATTACAGGCGATGTCCCGTTCTACTTATAGTAGGCTTTTACCAGAGAATAGTATGGATAATACTACATTTTTTAGTTTTTATGATGTATTGGAGAAAATAGCCATAATGATGGGAACGCTCATATTTTCATTTATTATTGATAAATATGATGTGATAAAGAACTGTTTTGCTCAAGTAGATATTGTCTTGCCATCGGCGGCAGGAATGCGTTTTGCGGCTTTCTTTATGGGTGTGTTTTTCCTATTAGGTTTGATTTTAATAAGATTTGTTAAAATTAAGGTGATGGGGGATAAGGAGGTCTTGTAACAGCCTTCAAATAGAGTTTCTACTTTATAAAAAGAATAAACTAATGAAAAAAACTTTATCCAAAATAATTAATAAAATATATGATGGGGATAATAATATAGATATATCTGAAATGAGATACCTTCCAAGATGGGGTGTTTTATTTATAGATGTTTGTATTTTGTTGTTTTCATTGTTAATTATAGAACAGATAGGTGTCTATTTCACAGGGACAATAGATTTTTATAAAAAATGTTCTCTCATTGTAGGAGTGAATGTTTTTTTTATGATTATTTTCCGTACTTATTCAGGTATTGTCAGGCATTCTACTTTTATAGACCTTTCTAAAATATTTCTATCCATAGTATACACGATATTTGTTTTGGTTATCCTTAATGTAGTAGTGTATTGGAGAATGGATTATAAATTGTTCAAAACATCTTTATTGCTTGTTTATGCGGGAGTTTCCTTTGTATTGTTGTTTATTTATCGTCTTTTTGTAAAGGAATTTTTCAATTTTATAAGGGAATATAGAAAGAATTTCCAAAAGAAAAGAATTTTGGTTTTAGGAATAGATGAGGTTTCTATTTCTTTGGCTAAAATAATAGCCGACAACTCTTCTATTCCGTATCATTTGGTAGGTTTTATTACGGAGAGAACGGATTCTAAACAAGCGAGTCTGCTAAATAGAAAAATCTATACTAAACATGATATAGAGGAATATCAGAAAACACTTGATATAGACGGTGTTCTTATCAACCGAAATGGGCTGACTAAGGAAGCGATGCAGGAATGGGTAAATTTCTTCTTGGAGAAAGGTGTTCAGATGTATAAAGCGCCTGTTTTAGAGGAGATAAAAGAGGGTGGAGATTATTTTAAAATACAAAATATTCAGATAGAAGACTTGCTCAACAGAAAGCCTATCAGCATAGAAAATGAGGAAGTAAAAAGCAGACATTATAACAAAAATGTTCTGATAACGGGAGGTGCAGGCTCTATCGGAAGTGAAATCGTAAGGCAGGTGGCAATGTCAGACCCTGCTTTGGTGGTGGTTTTAGACCAAGCGGAAACGCCGCTGTATGCTATAGAATTGGAATTAAAGGAGAGTTTCCCGAATGTTAATTTTAAATTTGTTTTAGCGGATATTTCTAATATCAATAGACTTGAAAGTGTATTTGAAGAATACAAGTTTTCTGTGGTCTATCATGCCGCAGCCTATAAACATGTTCCACTGGTAGAAGAAAATCCACATGAGGGAGTTTTGGTGAATATTCAAGGAAGTAAAAACTTGGCTCTTCTTGCAAGTAAATACAAAGTAGATACCTTTGTGATGGTCTCTACGGACAAGGCGGTAAATCCTACCAATGTGATGGGAGCATCCAAGAGAGCAGCAGAATTGTTCGTGCAAGCGCTTCAAAATCAACCAGGAAATACAACTAAATTTGTGACCACTCGTTTTGGAAATGTTTTGGGGTCTAATGGTTCGGTTATCCCATATTTCAAAAAACAGATAGAAAAAGGCGGGCCGATTACGATTACCCATCCAGATATCGTGAGGTATTTTATGACTATTCCAGAGGCGTGCGAACTGGTTCTTCAGGCTGGAGCTATGGGTGTGGGAGGAGAGATTTTTGTCTTCGATATGGGAGAACCTGTGAAAATAGTGGACTTGGCAGAGAGAATGATAAGACTCTCTGGTTTTGAGCCGGATATAGACATTAAAATAGTATATACAGGGCTTCGTCCAGGGGAAAAACTTTACGAAGAACTGCTCAGTGATGGAACGAAAACACTGCCGACACATCACGAGAAAATAATGATTTCCAAGGATGAAACCATGGAATTTGAAAAAATAAACACATTGACCCAGAAAATATACGATCTTGCCAGACAAAGTAATAAGATAGAAGTGGTTAGAACTTTGAAGGAAATAGTGAAAGAATTTAAGAGTAATAATTCTGTTTACCAGCAGTTAGATTAGCCCTAATTCCGAAAAAAAAGGATATATTTGCAATAATTATAAATGAGCAATGATGAAAATAAAAATATTTTTAATAATAACAGCACTTTTGGCTTTGACCTCTTGTAAAAATCAAAAAGAAATAGCCTATATGCAGAATATAGAGCAGATAGCAAAAGAGGCATCTCAGAAAAATGTGCAATCCACTATACAACCTAACGACCAGCTTTTGATATATGTGACAGCGAAGGATATGAGCATCACAGCGCCTTTTAACCAAGGTGTAGCGACTGATATCAATAAATCACAAGTTAATTATTCTCAGCCTAATACTAACCTGCCAGCTTCTGGTCAGACCTCTGTATCAGGTGTCACTTATACCGTTTATTCAGATGGATTTATAGAATTTCCTGTTTTGGGTAGAATAAGCACTACTGGAAAAACAGTGGAGGCTTTGAAAGATGAGCTGACTAAAAAATTGAGAAAATATATCATAGACCCTACAGTAAGTGTTCGTTATGCTAATTATCGTGTGACGGTGCTTGGGGAAGTAAATAAACCAGGGGAATATCTCATTCCAGATGGAAAAACCACCTTGCTTGCAGCTTTGGGGCTTGCAGGGGATTTGACCATTTATGGAAAAAGGGATAATATTTTAGTAGTAAGAGAGCAGGATGGAGTAAGAACACAGGCCTATATCAACCTTACAGATGCTAATTTCATCAATTCTCCTTATTACCATTTGAAACAAAATGATGTGGTCTATGTAACACCTAATAATGCCAAGAAAAATTCTGCTTCTTTTGGTCCTCAGACTACGATTTACATATCGGTAGCGTCTATCATTGTGACAATTTTGGCATTGATTATTAAAAAATAAACATCAAAAATGAATAATAAAAATTCATCAAAATATCCCAATACAGATAAGCATCAAGTAGATGTTTTAGAACTGATAAAACCATATACGCAGAGTTGGAAATGGTTTGTAGTCTCTGCATTCCTTGCTTTAGTATTGGCATTGTTATACCTTAGGACAGAAACCTATGTTTATCAGGTGCAATCTTCTGTATTGGTAAAAGAAGCCAAAAATACATCAAGTTCCAGCACAGAAGCAGATTTGCTTATGGATTTATCAAAGCTGGGAGGAATGAGTTCTAATAGTATAGACAATGAGATAGAAATTTTTAAATCCAAAAAACTGATGAATGCCGTTGTAGAAAGCAAAAATCTACAAGTGGCGATTTATTCTAGTGACAATCTTAAAAGTAAAGAGCTTTATGGGGATACGGCTCCATTTTTTGTAAATGTAGTTAATGAAAAAAAGAATGCGGTATTTCCTCAGGAGAATGTAAGAATAGAGATAAATGGTGATAAGATTACATTGTCTTCCAGTGAGTTGGATAATGAAATTACAGGAAGATTTAACAAGTTGATAAGCCTTCCATATGCCAATATTATCATTACTAAAAATAAGGATTTTGATTCTGTAAAAGCGGGTGCTTTGGGCGAATTGTCCCTTTCTATTTTATCAAAAGAAGCTCGTGTAGTTCAGTTGCAAAAAATGCTGAGTGTAGGGCTGCTTAATAAAGATGCGACAATAGTAGGTCTTTCCATGAACTATCCTAATGTGGATAAAGCCAAAGACATCATCGATAATCTAGTGGTGGCCTACAACCAAGATGCAATCAGCGATAAAAACTCTCAGTCAAAAGAAACGATGAAGTTCATCGAAGGGCGTATTGAGGTGATATCTAGTGAATTGCAAAGTGTTGAGAATGAGAAGGAAAGGTTTAAAGAAAAGAACCAGCTGACAGACATAGGAGTAGAAGCCAAACTTAATTTGGAAACTAGTGCTCAGTCTAGAGCTAAACAGCTTGATATAGATGCCGAAGCGCAAATGGTGGATGGTATGATAGGCTATCTCAATAACAAGAGAGCGTATCAGGTGCTGCCATCAGCAGTAGGACTTACAGACCCTACAGCGTCTGCGGGGATAGAATCTTATAACCGTTTGGTTTTAGAAAGAGACAGATTATTAGCATCAGCTACGGAAAACCACCCAGCAGTGGTTAATGTATCTCAGCAACTTAATGAACTGAAAGGTTCCATTATGCAGAGTTTGCAAAAGACCAAAACCAATCTAAAAATAGCAAGTTCGGAGCTGCAAATGGAGCAAAACCGAGCAAATGGAAAAATTTCTAAACTGCCGAATATAGAGAAATTATTTAGAAATATAGAAAGACAACAGCAGATTAAAGAACAGTTGTATTTATTATTATTACAAAAAAGAGAAGAATCAGCCATTTCATTAGCTATCACAGGTGATAAAGCAAGGGTGATAGATGAGGCGTATTCTTCTGATGTGCCAGTGTCTCCTAAAAAGTCTATAATATTGATGGGAGCGCTGCTTTTAGGTTTGATAATTCCGTTTGCTTTTATTTACATAAAAGAACTTTTGAACATCAAGATAAAGACAAAACAAGATGTGGAGAGACTTTCTTCTACGCCTGTTTTAGCAGAGTTGCCGAAAGTAGAAAAAGGTCAGTCCGAACTGGTGGGAACGAACGATTCTTCTTTGATTGCGGAAGCCTTCCGATTATTAGTTACCAATATGAACTTTATTCTTCCTAAAAAAGATGAAGGGAAGGTGGTTTTTGTGACCTCTACGGTAAATGGCGAAGGGAAAACCTTTACTTCTGTTAATTTAGCTCAGACATTATCCACACCTAGAAAGAGAGTGATTTTGATAGGTTCAGACATTAGAAATCCACAGCTTCAGAGGTATAATAATAAAGCAAGGAAGGGCATAGCAGGGCTTACAGAGTTCTTATATAATGATGAAACTACTATAGAAAGTATCATACATAAATATGCTTCTGGTTCGTATTTAGATGTGATTTATTCTGGAAGTATTCCACCAAATCCAGCTGACCTTCTAACGAATGGAAGATACGAACTTCTACTGAGTGAGCTGAAAAAGAAATACGACTATATTGTCATAGACACAGCACCATTGATGCTTGTGACAGATACGCTATTACTAGCTAATCTAGCAGATGCTACGATCTATATCATGCGTTCTGAATATTCAGAAAAAGCATTGATAGACTTTGCAAATAAGAACATCAGAGAAGGAAAAATCAAAAATGTTGGATTCGTTCTTAATGATGTGGAGAAGAGCAACTTTGGGTATAGAAACAAATATGGCTATGGCTATTATACCGAAGGAAAAACTTGGTTTGACAGGCTTAAAAATAAAATAAAGCATATCATCAGTAGAAGCAGAAGGTGGTAACAAATGACAACTCATGTATCGGCATGCGATAACAATAATAGATAAGTATAAACAATATTTCCCTGTAATAGTAAAATTATTAGGGTCGGGATTGCTTACTTCATTGGGATTCGTGCTGCTAGCTTCTGGGAAGTTTGATTATATATCTAATGAACTGTCCGTCAAGATATTGCTTTTTATTCAGTTTCAAATAATAGGAATTACGATTTCCAAATACGGGCTGGATAGTTTGGTTTTTGCAAAGATGATAGGAGATACCAATAGTGTGTATGACCCGCTGGAATACATTAAAAAAAAAGGAATTCTATTATCTATTCTGTGTGCAGGTGTTTATGCTGTAATGTATGATTATACCTATGCGTTAGTTATTTTCTGTACAATAGTATTTGATGTTTATAGTGTGGTGGCTATTGTCCAGATGAATGTGATGAAACACTATAACTATGCACTCTTTGCGAATATAGTGGCTTATCCTCTTTTTTTTGGAGTTCTTCTTGTCAGTTCGCTTTTCTTTGAATACAGCTATGGGCAGATGATAGCGCTATATGTAGTTTGTATTTTTCTGAGGTTTTTGCTTTCGTGGGTTTTCATCATGAAAAAGAAGAAAACTGAGAATATAGAACTGATGAAACTAGAAGTTCCGTTTAGTTTGGGAATTCAGCAGATTTTGAATTTTAGTTTATTTAAAATAGACCAAATCATCATTTCGCTCGGAGCTGTTTTATTGGTGTTTTTTGGAATTATGGGGCAGGATATTCAGCAGATTTTATTTTTATCCAAATTCCCAGAGCTGGTTTCAGGAGTTTTGGTTTCGTTGTCATTTTTGTATGCACCGTATTTGATTATAGAAAGTAGAGAAGGACTGATAGCGGTTTTGAATAAATATAAATGGATTTTGGTGCTTTATAGCGTGGGGATGGCGGTTGCTCTTTGGGTTTATACACTGATTTGGCGAGGAGATGCGGATTTGGATATAGTTTATGCTGTTTCTTATCTTATAGTTTCTGTGTTGGCAGTTTTTGTAAATATGGTTACCTTGGGGTATTTGAAGAAAAACGAAGTAAATATATTAGTTAAAAATCTGGTGATAAGCAGCGGTATAGGAATTGTTTTTTTGCTGATTATTCCTTTTTTAGGGATGGGAAGATATATGGTTTGTTGTGTTCCTATGCAGATGCTGTTTTTCTTGATTTTAAGATTACAAAATAAAAAATGAAAACGCCATCTATACATAGTGAATTATATAGTCAGACTAACTTACTAGATTTAGTACTAGTATTTATTTATGTTTTATTTATATTGAGGCAATTTTCTGTTTACATCAAAATAAGTCGAAAAATAGGATTTTTTTCCCTTTTGATGGGACTTATGCATTTTTTTGTGACATTTATTTCATATAGTTTTGTGATAAGTGGTTCTGCAGATGCTAAATATTACTACTGGGAATCCACATATATAACAGATTGGGGATTGTCCTATCTTTCTAATGGAACCTCTTTTATTGTCTTTTTGAATTACATGTTGGTTCAGTGGTTTCAGTTGTCATTTTTGGGATGTTTTTTAGTTTTTTCTTTCATTTCTTATTTGGGATGCTTGAAATTATTTAAAATCATTATTAATATTACTCATAAAGACTACAATGGTTGGTATTTTTTCTTATTACTTATAGGTGTTCATTTTTGGACTGTTTCTCTCGGAAAAGACTCTCTCATGTTCTATGCTATGTGCTGTCTGTGTTACAATATATATTTTGATAAACCCAAGATCCATTACATTTTACCATTGTTATTGGTAGGGTTTATTAGGTTGCATGTCCTTATTTTTGTATTACTAGGAGGAGGTATTAGTTATGTTTTTACTAACAATAAGATAAAAATGCAGACCAAATTTGCTTTTGCAGGGCTTGTTTTTGGGGCTTTGCTGTTCCTTATTCCTTTCTTTTTAAAGGAAATAGCGGTTACCAATATCAGCGATATAGAAGGAAAACTACAAAATTCTATGAATGCTAATTTAGAAGGAGGAGCGGGAGTAGATATGAAAGATAGTAATTTAGTTGTAAAATGGTTTAGCTACATGTTCAGACCTTTTATTTTTGAAGCTCGAGACCCAATGTTTTTAGTCTCGGCGTTGGAAAATTTAGTTTGGTTGTATATCTTTTTCATCATAATCAAAGGTTTGTTTTTTGATAAAATTAAGACAAATTATATCTTGTGGAGTTATATAGGAATCATATTGGCATGTACGCTTCCTTTGGCTTATACACTTGCTAATTTTGGGATTTCGATGAGACAGAAGATTATGATATTCCCATTTTTCTTAATTTTATTTTTTATTGTAAAAAACCACAGAAAATCATTCTATGAAAATTCTATTTCTGACCAAATACACCAGTAAAGGAGCCAACTCTCGTTATCGTTCTTATAACTACAAAAAATGGTTCGAGAAGGAGGGCGTAGAGGTTTCCTATTCGCCGTTGTTTAATGATTTCTATTTCAGATATCTGCATGGTAATATTCTGATGAAAAACATGGTGGCGTTTTGGTGTATGATAAAGAGAGTTTTTTATCTTTTTTTTCATGTTCAGAAATACGACCATGTGGTCATAGAATACGAGCTTTTCCCAAAACTCCCACTAGGTTTTGAATTGTTCTTTTTAAAGAAAATAAAATCTTTCAGCCTTGATTTTGATGATAATATTTCTGCAAATTATGCAGGAACGAGTTTGCAGAACAAAATTCCAGAGCTGATGAAATTAGCCAAATTTGTCACCGTGGGAAATCGTTGGTATATTTCTGAATTTCAGGGAAAACTCATTTTTCTTCCCACGGTAATTGATTTAGATAAATATCCTCTTTGTGGTCTTCAAAAAGAAAACGATGCCAAAGAAATAGTCTGGATGGGTTCTCCTTCTACGACAAAGCATTTCAAACTGGTGGATAAAGCCCTCGGAAGGCTTTCCGAAAAATATGATTTTACCCTAAAAGTTATCGGTGGAAAAGTAGAGCTGGATAAAAGAATTAAAACTAAATTTGAGGATTGGAATGCTCAAACCGAGAATAAAGACCTAGCCGAGAGCACCATAGGCATCATGCCCTTGGAAAACAGCTATTGGGAAATGGGAAAATGCGGTTTCAAACTTATCCAATATATGGCGAGCGGCATCCCTGTGGTGGCATCTCCACTGCCTGCGAATAGGGACATTGTGACCAGTGATGTAGGTTTCACTGCGGAGAGCGAGGACGAATGGTATGAGAAATTATCCATTTTGCTGGAGAGTTTTGAACTTCGCCAAAAAATGGGGCAGGCAGGAAGAAAAAGAGCCGAAGAGAGCTATTCTTACCAAGTTTGGGGCAAAAAATATGTAGAACTATTAAAAAACAATATATAGATTATGTGCGGTATCAATGGGCTGGTGTATAAAAATGCAGAAAACACAGATGTTCAGAACATTATAGGAAAAATGAACCAAAAAATCATTCATCGCGGGCCTGATGAAGATGGTTTTTTCGTGGAACATTTGGAAGATAAAACGATAGCTTTCGCCATGAGAAGGCTTTCTATCGTTGATTTGTCCACAGGGAAACAACCGATTTTTACCGAAGATAAAAGTAAAGTTATTGTTTTTAATGGTCAAATTTACAATTCCGAAGAACTGAAAAAAACACTCCTTCAGAAAGGTTTCGCTTTTCATACTTCTTCTCCTGCGGAAGTCGTGCTAAAACTCTATGAATATTTTGGTTTAGAGGCTTTTAAGATGCTAGACGGCGTGTTTGCTTTTTCTATTTATGATAAAATTTTGGGCAAAATTTTCATCGCTCGAGACTTTTTCGGTGACAAACCACTACATTACCAGCATTCTGAAAAAGGTCTAATCTGGGCATCGGAGCTGAAATCCATTATTTCCGTTTTGGATAAAAAACCAGAAATAGACAACACAGGGCTGAATCTCTATTTTCAGCTGACCTATATTCCTGCTCCTTTTACTATATATAAGGGAATCAGTAAGTTAGAGTCTAATAGTTTCATAGAATATGATGTAAATACTAATGCTCTTAAAATTCATGAAATTCATTCGGAAAAAATTGAAAAACAGCAAATTAGTTTTGATGAGGCTAAGAAAAATGTCAGAAAATTAGTTGAAGAAAGTGTGAGCTCTCGCAGTGTTTCGGATGTTTCGCTGGGGGCTTTCCTGTCGGGAGGCGTGGATTCTTCTATTATAAGTCTTTGTCTATCAAAGCAGTCCGATAGTAAAATAGATACTTTTTCCATTGGTTTTGATAAAAAATCTTTTGATGAAACCGAAAAATCAAGGCTTGTGGCGAATCTTATCGGCAGTAACCACCATGAATTCGTGATTTCCGAAAAGGATTTGACTTCCCATTTGGATGAGATTCTGCTGAATTTTGATGAGCCTTTTGCGGATTCATCAGCTCTTCCGAGTTATATAGTTGCTTCTAAAACAGCTGATTATGTGAAAGTTGCCCTTACAGGAGATGGCGGCGATGAGGTTTTCGGAGGGTATAATAAATATTTAATCGGAGGGATTAACCAAAAATATACAAGTCTGGTTCCCAGATTCTTACACCAAAGTGTGCTAAAAGTAGCAAACGCTTTGACCAAACAAAAAGGAGATGAGCGAGGACTAAAATTTAAAGTTAGAAAGGCTTTAAACTCAATAGATTATGACCATTCCTTTTTTTATAACATTATAAAATTAGGTTTCACGGACAAGGAAATGTCCATTTATCTCAATGAAAAAGACAGAATCAAAAATCCTTTGGCGTATTATCAGCAAAGAATCCCAAATCCTAAAAATCTCACAGATTTTAGGAATGTAGATAAAATGATAAGCTTAGAAGGGGACATGATTGTAAAAGTAGATAGAACGAGTATGCTGGCATCTATGGAATGCAGAGCTCCATTTTTGACCAGAGAGATTTGGAATTACACTCTGAGCCTTCCAGATGAGTATCTGCTGAAAGGGAATAACAAGAAAATGATTCTGAAAAAAGCTTTTGAAAACGAGTTTCCAGAGCAGTTTTTGGAAAAGTCTAAAAAAGGCTTCGGAGTTCCTGTCGGAGACTGGCTCAGACAAGGGATGAGGAGTGAGCTTTTGAGCTATATAGATGATAAATTCCTAGAAGAACAGGATATATTTGATATTCAGAATATTAAGAAAATAGTTCTCAATCACCTGAATTCTGTGGAGGACAATTCCTTTAAAATTTGGACTTTTTATTGTTTCCAAAAGTGGTATAAAAACACATATTTAGCAACCAAATAAGAAATAAAATATTTTGAAAAAACTCATTCGTATAACCACCGTGCCAATATCTTTTAAAGTACTTTTAAAAGGGCAGTTGCGGTTTATGGCTTCTAATGGATTTGATGTGAAAGGAGTTTCTTCTGAAGGAGAGGAGCTAAGGGAAGTTCGTGAAAATGAAGGGGTTGTGATGGAAGCCATCAATATGTCCCGTAAAATAACGCCTTTTCAGGACTTCAAATCGCTTTGGAAAATGTGGAATTTTTTGAGAAAAGAAAAACCACAGATAGTTCACACCCATACTCCTAAAGCAGGAATTATAGGGATGCTGGCAGCGCGATTAGCAGGAGTTCCGCATCGTCTGCATACCGTGGCAGGGCTGCCTTTGATGGAGGCTACAGGAATTAAAAGAAAAATTTTAAACT
This sequence comes from uncultured Flavobacteriaceae bacterium, assembly GCA_963516675.1. Taxonomy (GTDB): domain Bacteria; phylum Bacteroidota; class Bacteroidia; order Flavobacteriales; family Weeksellaceae; genus JABCPE02. The sequence goes on from CAUQBH010000008.1 coordinate 75,444, forward strand.
TTGTGGAAAAGCTCACATACAGCTCTGCTACAAGGGTTTATCCTAATTCCAAAGGCTTGTATGATTTTATTTTGCAAAATAATTTTACTCAAAGTAATAAACTGAAAATCATCGCCAATGGTTCTTCTAATGGAATAAATACTACATTTTTTAGTCCAGCGCAAGTATCTGAAATAGAAAAGGTTGCACTTAGAGAGAAATTGAACATTCAGCCTGATGATTTTGTGTTTGTGTTTGTTGGGAGGATTGTCAGCGATAAAGGAATAAACGAACTGATAAAAGCATTTTCCCAGCTTCAGGCAGCAGAAAATAATGAACAGATAGGTATAAAACTCCTTTTGGTAGGAGGTTTGGAGAGTGATTTAGACCCTTTGAATCCAAAAACTTTGGCTGAAATAAATCAAAATAAAGATATCATTTCTGTGGGCTTTCAGCAGGATGTTCGTCCATTTTTTGCTATTTCTGATGCATTGGCTTTTCCAAGTTATCGCGAGGGATTTCCCAATGTGGTCATGCAGGCAGGAGCCATGGGACTGCCGAGCATAGTTTCTGATATCAATGGCTGTAATGAAATCATTGTAGAAGGAGAAAACGGGCTAATCATTCCATCTAAAAATGTAGAAAAATTAAAAGAAAAAATGCTAACTTTGGCAAAAGACAAAAATTTATATATTAAATTGAAAGAAAACAGCCGCAGAATGATAGAAAACAGGTATGAGCAGTCTGTGGTTTGGAAAGCTCTTTTGGAGGAGTATGAAGGTTTGTTACAAAGTGTTTAAAGTCAGTTTTTGATATGTATAAAAATTTTATTAAACCTGTTATAGATTTTGTGCTTGCGCTTGTAGGATTTTTATTCTTAAGTCCTGTTTTCGTGTTGGTTATGATAGGTTTATTTTTTGCCAATGATGGGAAGCCGTTCTTTTTTCAGCTTCGTCCAGGGAAGAATGGGAAGATTTTTAAAATCATCAAATTTAAAACCATGACTGACAAAAAGGACGAAAACGGAAATCTCCTGCCAGATGCAGACAGACTTACCAAGATAGGCAGTTTTGTCCGTAAGACTTCTTTGGATGAAATTCCACAACTGCTGAATGTCATCAAGGGAGATATGTCTCTTGTCGGGCCAAGACCGCTTTTACCGAAGTATTTGGAACTTTATAATGATTTTCAGCGCCGAAGAAATGAGGTCAAGCCTGGCATCACAGGATGGGCTCAGGTCAATGGGCGTAATAGCATAAGCTGGGAAAAGAAATTTGAATATGATGTTTGGTATGTCGATAATGTGAGTTTTTTATTAGATATTAAAATATTGATAATGACTGTATTAAAGGTGGTAAAATCAGAAGGAATCAACGAACAGGGACTGGCTACATCAAATGAGTTTAAAGGAAATAACATAGAATAAATAATGGACAAGAGAATAAAACTAAAATTTATATATCATAATATGACAAGAAGTAATAGAGCCTATCAGATGTATAAAAATAAGCCTACTTACTATAATGCTTGTCATATCTATAATGCTAATAAAATAATATACGATTCTCTAAATCAACTTCTTATAGATGATTTATCAGAAAAAGAATTGCAAGAAGTTATCAATTATATATTTCATCTAGAGAAGTGGTTTATTCAGTTTGATAATGAAAAAAATAAAATAAAAGATATAGAAGAAACCTTTATTTTTCAGGCATTTGATGACCATATACCTTTTCCTAAAAACTTTTTAAAAACTTTTAATCTATGAAATATGGATTTGCAGGAGATAGAGAAATCTCTGTCAAAATATTAGAACTATTAATTAGTTTAGGTTATAGACCTAGTTTTTTATTGGTAAGTGAAAACGAAAATGCTACACATACAGATAAACTTATTGAGGTTTCTCAGTTAGATTCTAGTCGTATATTTACTAATAAAGATTTGAAATCAAAAGATTTCATAGAAAAAATCAAAAAATTTGAAGTAGATTATATTTTTGGGATACATTATCCATTTATTATCAGTAAAGAATTGATAAATTTTCCTAAAGTAGGTTTTCTAAATTTACATCCAGCTTATTTACCATATAATAAGGGCTGGCATACGCCTTCTTGGGCTATTTATGAAGGGACAAAATATGGAGCAACTCTACATTTTATGTCAGAAAAACTAGATGAAGGAGATATTATCCACCAAAGAGAGGTAACCATCCTTCCAGAAGATACAGCAAATAGTCTGTATAAGAGAGTGTTGGATTTAGAATATGAAGTATTTAAGGAAGCTGTTCCTCAGTTAGTCTCTTTAGCTCCTAATAGAGTTAAACAGATAGAAGAGGGAACAGAACATAAAAAAATAGATTTGGAAAATATTCGTGAAATTTCCTTATCAGAAGAAATAAAGGCAGGAGATTTAATTAACAAAATTAGAGCATTAACTACTAATAACTCTGATGAGGCTGCTTTTTTCGTTGTAGATGGGGTAAGATATAACATTCAAGTAAGAATTATAAAAGAATAAAAATGAGTACAAAAATATGGCTTTCCTCTCCACATATGGGTGGAAGCGAACTTAAATACATCAATGAAGCATTTGACCAAAACTGGGTAGCGCCTTTGGGGCCGAATGTGAATAATTTCGAAACGGATTTAGAACAATATCTTTGTCAAAATGTGAAAGTTGCAGCGGTTTCGGCAGGAACGGCGGCTTTGCATTTGGCGCTTGTTATTTTAGGCGTAAAGGCAGGAGATGAGGTTATTTGCCAAAGTTTTACATTTGCGGCATCGGCTAATCCTATTGTTTATCAAGGAGCTACGCCTGTTTTTGTGGATTCTGAGCCAGAAACATGGAATATGTGTCCTGTGGTTTTGGAAACAGCCATTAAGGATAGAATTGCCAAAGGGAAAAAACCAAAAGCCGTTATAGTGGTGCATCTGTATGGGATGCCTGCAAAAATGGATGAAATCATAGAAGTTGCCAACCGATATGAAATCCCAGTGGTAGAAGATGCAGCGGAGGCTCTCGGAAGCTCATACAAAGGGAGAAAGTGCGGGACTTTTGGAGAAATATCTTTTTTAAGCTTTAATGGGAATAAAATAATAACCACTTCTGGAGGAGGAGCGCTCGTATGTAAAACGCAGGAGCACAAGGAAAAAGCGGTTTTTCTTTCCACTCAGGCAAGAGACAATGCGCCTCATTATCAGCATTCACAGATAGGTTACAACTATAGAATGAGCAATATCTCAGCGGGAATAGGGCGCGGGCAGATGGAAGTTTTGGATTTAAGGATTTCTCAGCGCCGTAAAAATCATGATTTCTATCAAGAAGTATTTAAGGATATAGATGGAATTGAGCTATTTACAGAGCCAAATTCAGATTTTTTCTCTAATCATTGGCTTTCTGCCATCACAATAGATGCGCAGAAAACAGGCTTTGACAGAGAGCAACTTCGTCTGAAACTACAAGAAGAAAATATAGAAAGCCGCCCACTATGGAAGCCGATGCATTTACAGCCTGTCTTTGCTGATGCACCATATTATGGAGGAAATGTAGCTGAAAATTTATTTAATAATGGGCTTTGCCTGCCTTCGGGATCTAATTTGACAGCTGAAGATTTGGAGAGAATAAAAAATGTAATTGAGAACATGTTATGAAAGTAAAATCAACGCCACTTAAAAACTGCTATATCATAGAACCTACTGTTTTTGAAGATGACAGAGGGTATTTTTATGAAAAATTTAATGAACAAAAATTCGAGCAACTGACAGGGATGAATGGGCATTTCGTTCAGGATAATGTTTCCAAATCCTCTTACGGAGTTCTTCGCGGACTGCATTTGCAGAAAGGAGATATGGCTCAGGCGAAGCTGGTGTCTTGCTTGGAGGGAAGAGTCTGGGATGTTGCGGTGGATTTGCGTGAAGATTCGCCTACTTTTGGGCAGTGGTTTGGTGTGGAGCTTAGCGCTGAAAACAGACTGCAGTTCTACATTCCGAGAGGTTTTGCCCACGGATTTTCGGTGCTGAGCTCGACTGCGGTTTTTACTTATAAATGTGATAATTTTTATAATAAAGAATCCGAAGGCGGTATCATTTGGAATGATGCAGAGCTCGGTATAGACTGGAAACTTCCAATGTCAGATATTATTTTATCTGAAAAAGATAAGGTACAGAAAACCTTCCAAGAAAAGAATTTTTAATCCATAAAATGAACAATATAATAAAATTGAGAGGCTTAATTTCGCTCAATTTTTTGATTTTCTTCCTGCCGTTTTTAAAGATGTGTTCTGGCGTGGAGAAGAAATCAGAAGTCGTGGCTGAAGCGGCTATTTCGGTGCAGAATAATACAGAAACCCAATCAGATACTCTTGTATTGGACACTTTGGAAGAAAGCCAAACGCTCTCTAAACTAGTGCCTATTCTGGATAATCAGGGTATAGTGTATAACTTCTATGAAGCGGTTTATTTTAATTTTGAAACGGGCAAGATAGAGGATTTTGAGTTTTCTCCTTTTATATGTTATCCGCTTGTATTATTTTTAGTAATATTAATGTTTATAGGTTCAGTATTCAATAAAACTATGTTAATAAGGACTTTGTCTATTATTAACATAGCTTTGTTGTTAGGTTCAGTGGTGTGGTTTTATTTTTTGGAATTTATAGAAAATATTAATCAGCTGAGAATCGGTTTTTATTTGATAATATTAAACATGGTGCTGATTTTTGTCCTTTCAAATCAAAAACAAAAAACTTAGTTCACAGCGTTTAAATCCTGAGCAATCAGCCAGCCTTCGCTCCAGCACGCTTGGAAGTTGAAACCGCCAGTAACGGCATCGATGTTGAGAACCTCGCCAGAGATGTAGAAATTGGGCAGTTTTTTGCTTTTCATGGTTTTAAAATCCATCTCCTTTAGATCCACACCGCCCGCCGTGACAAACTCCTCTTTGAAAGTGCTTTTTCCTGTCACATTCATTCGGCAGCAGCACAGATTTTCTATGATTTTCTGCATTTCTTTGTTGTTGATATTGGCTAATTGTTTGGCTGTGTCAATTCCAGAAACGAATAAAATTCTTTGCCAAAAACGATTGGTAATATCAAAAATCTTGGCTTGGCCAATAGATTTTTTCGGTTCTTTTTCTTTGAAATTTCTAAATATTTCCAAAGCATCTTCTGAAGCTGTTCCGATAAAATTAACGATGATTTCAAACTGGTATTTTAGTGCCGCAAGTTCTCTTGCTCCCCATGCCGATAGTTTCAGGATTGCAGGGCCGCTCAGTCCCCAGTGTGTGATGAGCAGAGAGCCAGACTCTTCTAAATTTAATTTTGGAATTTCAATATTTACATACTGAAAACTCGTTCCCATGAGGTCTTTCAGTATTTCATTTTTAATGTTAAATGTAAATAAAGACGGAACAGGCGCGATAATCTGATGTCCAAGTTTTTCCAGTATTTTAAATGCTTTCGGCGAACTTCCGGTGCTGAATACCACATAATCCGCGAAATAATTTTGGTCTGTGGTATGGATTTTATATCCGTTTTCCTGCGGTAAAATATCCGTAACGGTTTGTTTGGTAAGTATTTTCACATTCTTCTTTTTGCATTCATTGACCAGACAGTCTATGATGCTTTGTGATGAGTTGCTTTCAGGAAAAATTCGGTTGTCATCTTCTATTTTGAGGGCTACGCCGTGTTCTTGGTACCAATTCATGGTGTCCCCAGGCTGGAATTTTGTAAACACGCTGAGGAGTTCTTTGTTTCCACGAGGGTAGAATTGCACGAGTTCTTTCGGGTCAAAACAGGCGTGGGAAACATTACATCTGCCGCCGCCTGAGATTTTTACTTTTTGCAGGACATCAGAATTTTGTTCTAAAATAGTGATATCGTATAATTTAGTATCAATATTTGCAGCGGTAAAAAATCCAGAAGCACCTCCTCCGATGATGATTACTTTTTTCATAATTCAAAAGAAAAACCTTCAACATTTTCTTTTTTAGAGTAATGCTGAAGGCTGTTTTTATAAATAATTAAAATTATTTTTTGTTGTTTTTCTGTTGTTTTTGTTGCTCTTTCTGCTGTTCTTGTGCTTGTTCCATCAGCTCACGCATTTTTCTTTGGAATCGCCCTTCTTTAGCAGGTTTAGCTTTGTTTTCTTGAATCTGAGCGTGAATTTTCTTCTCATCAATGATAAAGTTTTTGATGACAAGTACAATCACGATGTTCAGAGCATTTGACACAAAATAGTACCAAGAAAGCCCAGATGCAGCAGAGTTCAGGAAGAACATGAATGTAATTGGGAAAATGTACATCAGAGGTCTCATATCAGGCATCCCTTCTTGTCTCGGCGCCTGCATGTTTCCAGAAGTCATGATAGTGTAGATTAAAATAACCACCGTACAAGCCACCGCAAAAATACTCAAATGGTCTATTCCAAGGAAGTTAGAAGGAATCTTGATAATATCATCATATGAAGATAAATCCTCTACGAACCAGAAGCTCTTGCCTCGGAAATCGATATAATTCGGGAAGAAACGGAATAACGCATAGAAAATAGGCACCTGCATAAGGGCTGGGATACATCCCGCTAGCTGATTGACTCCCGCATTCCTATACACCGCTAATACTTCTTGTTGTTTTTTCAGAGGGTCAGCATCTTTGTATTTTTCGTTTACAGCATCTACTTCAGGTCGGATTACTCTCATCATAGCGCTCAGCTTGTGCTGTTTGAACATGATAGGCGAGAGGATAAGTTTAACCATGATAGTCAGAACTAAAATAGCCCAACCAGCCGTAAGTCCTAAATGGTTTTGAATGAATTCATAAATAGGGATAAAGAACCAAACATTGATAGTTCTGATGAATGACCAGCCGAGCGGCAAGATTCTATCAAAGTTTTTATCATAGCTTTTAAGTAAATCTAAATCTAATGGCATAAAATACCAAGAGAAACTTTCGTTAAACTCCTTGTTTCCAGAGAGGTTTACTTCAGCTTTATAGTTGAAAGTTTTTAGATAATTACTTTTGTCTATTGGTTCTTGGCTTCCTGTAGACTGTGTAAGTCCGTTTTTAGCCTCGAAAACAGCCGTGAAGAACTGGCTTTTCACACCGATCCAGTCTAGTGTTTCTTCGGTTTCCTCCATTTCTCCTCTTCCATCATAATCATAGCTGGAATAGTTGTTAAATGAATAAACAAACTCTGTGTAGCCTTGTTGCTGTGTTCTTCCTTTTTCTGTAGCCAAAGCCTGATAATCCCAAGAAAACTGAGCTTTGTTGTCATTAGTTACTTTAGAAAGTCCTTCTGTTTTTACTTGGAAATCAACTTTGTAATTTTTTTGTAAAGTATAGATAAACTGAATTGTAGCGGACTCCAGCTGTGCGTGTAGAGTTATTACATTGCCATTTACTGTCGGAGTAAAGTTTAAATCTTTGGTACTTACTAATTTACCAGTTTTGTCTTTAAAAGCAAATCCGTAGTTTGAGTTCTCGTTATTGAATAAATACAGAGGTTTATTTTTGTCTGTTTTGTCATAAGAGTTGTACTGGTTCATTCTTACCGAAGAAATCTGCCCACCAAGGTTAGAAATTTCCAAAGTAAGTTCATCATTTTTGAGAACGGATTTTTCTCCATTATGAGAAGCAACTGCTTTTACGATTTTTTCAGTTTGTTCGGTTTTTACTTGTTGTTCAGCCTCTTTTTTCTTGTCATTTTTATTAGAATACTGGAAAAAAAGCAATACCGCCAAAATAAATCCAGCAAAGACAACCATATTGATAAACTGGCTTCTTTCAAATCCTCTGTTACTATTCTGCATTTTTTTAGTTTAAAAAATTATTGCCGACAAAGATAAACAAAAATTAGTGAAAAGATTTATTTCGTTAGAAAATAAGTTGTGATTTTTATTAGAAATAAAATGATAAATAAACCCTTTTAACTCGTAAATTAAAAGGGCTATTTTGAAATAAAATTATTTTTTATTTTTTGCAGATGCTTTTATCAAAGCTATGAACAAAGGATGTGGAGATGCCACCGTACTTTTGTACTCTGGATGGTACTGCACTCCTACATAGAAAGGATGGTCTTTGAGTTCCACTACTTCTACGAGGTGGGTTTCAGGGTTGAAACCAGAAGGGATAAGTCCCTTTTTCTCATAATCCTCTATGTAGTCATTGTTAAATTCATATCTGTGTCTATGTCTTTCCGAAATCAGTTCTGCATTGTAGATTTGCGCGATTTTGGTGTTTGGTTTTAGTTCGCATTTCCAAGCGCCCAGACGCATAGTTCCGCCTTTGTCTATTACATCTTTTTGCTCCTCCATTAGGCTGATAACAGGGTAAGGTGAGTTGTCATCAAACTCCATACTATTCGCCTTTTCAAATCCTAATACATTTCTCGCAAATTCTATCGTGACAATCTGCATTCCGAGACAAATTCCTAATAGCGGAATTTTGTTTTCTCTGGCGTATTTTGCAGCGGATATTTTCCCTTCTATTCCTCTGTCGCCAAAACCAGGTGCGATGAGAATACCATCTAAATCTTTTAGATAATCTTCTGCATTTCCGTTTTCTAGGTCACCGCTGTATATCCATTTTAGCTTCACATCTATTTCCTCTGATGCTCCTGCATGGATGAAAGCCTCCGCTATGGATTTGTATGAATCCTGCAAAGAAACATATTTACCAACAAGCCCTATTTCTACGGATTTCTTAGGATTTTTATATTTTTTAAGAAAATTTTGCCAGTTTTTTAGGTTGGGTTCTTTGTCATAAGGAAGCCCTAAACCTTTGAGAACCACTTGGTCAAAATTCTGCTCATGCAGTTCTATAGGAACGCGGTATATAGTGTCCACATCCTTACATTCCACTACATTTTCTATGGCTACATTGCAGAATTGAGCAAGTTTAGACTTGATGTCTTTGGTGATGGTATGTTCGGTTCTGCAGACTAAAACATCCGCCTGAACGCCGCTTTCCATCAATGCTTTTACAGAGTGCTGAGAAGGTTTTGTTTTTAATTCGCCACTTGAAGCCAAATAAGGCAGCAAAGTAAGGTGAATCACCATAGAGTTTTTCTCTCCCAGCTCCCATTTTAACTGGCGAACAGACTCTATGTAAGGCAAAGATTCTATGTCTCCCACCGTTCCGCCTATTTCAGTGATGATGATATCATAGCCTTCATTAGAAAGAATTTTTATTCTTCTCTTTATCTCATTGGTAATGTGCGGAATTACCTGCACGGTTTTCCCTAGGAAATCTCCTTTTCGCTCTTTTTCGATTACGGTTTGGTAGATTCTTCCTGTGGTTACATTGTTATTTTGGCTGGTATTGGTATCCAGAAATCTCTCATAGTGTCCCAAGTCAAGGTCTGTCTCTGCGCCGTCTTCGGTCACATAGCATTCGCCGTGTTCGTATGGGTTTAGTGTCCCTGGGTCGATATTGATATAAGGGTCTAATTTCTGTATGGTAACTTTGAATCCTCTGGCTTTCAGTAGCATACCTAGGGAAGCGGAAACGATTCCTTTTCCTAATGATGATGTTACACCTCCTGTTACGAAGATGTATTTGGTATTATTTTTAGACATTCGTTTAGGTTTGTGCAAAGTTAAAATAAAACGCCATATTATGCAAGAAACAAACTATAAAGTAAGTGAAACAAAGTCAAAGGTTTATTTAATAAAGTATTTCTAATTAAATTTTGAAAACATTAAAGTTGTTAAATTTAGTATTTATAAAAAAGTAAAATCCATATCTTTGAGGCTTATTTTTAAAAATTAAATGGAGAAAAAACTTTTTTCTGTGGTAGGGCCTACGGGAATTGGTAAAACGAAATTGGCAATCGCAATTGCGAAATATTTTGGAACAGAAGTTGTGTCGTGTGATGCGCGTCAGTTTTTTGCGGAAATGCCTATTGGCACGGCTGCGCCGACGGAAGATGAGCTTGCCCAAGTAAAACATCATTTCATAGGAAATCTCAGTATGGTGGATGAATATTCCATCGGGCAGTATGAAAAAGATGCCTTGGAAAAATTAGAACAGCTGTTCCAAAAGTATGACAATGTAGTGCTGGTGGGCGGTTCGGGAATGTATGAAAAGGCAGTTGCAGAGGGATTGAACAATCTTCCAGAATCAAATCCTGAAAATCAGAAAAAATTAGAACAGCTATTCAGCGAGGGTGGAATAGAAGCCTTGCAAAAACTTTTGAAAGAATCGGATAGTGTTTATTATCAGATAGTTGATAAAGAAAATCCGCGCCGACTGATGAGGGCTTTGGATATTATCTGGCAGACAGGAAAAACTTACACGGAAAATATTGAAAATCCGTTGGTTAAAAGAGATTTTGATGTTGTCAGAATTGGGATTTCTGCGGACAGAGAGATTATTTATGACAGAATTAACCAAAGGGTGGATTTGATGGTGCAGAATGGGCTTTTGGAAGAAGCAAAAAATCTTATTCCATATAAAGATAAAACAGCTCTGCAGACAGTGGGTTACACAGAATTATTCAAATATTTTTCAGGTGAGTGGGAGCTGGGTTTTGCGATTTCAGAAATAAAGAAAAATTCCCGAAGATACGCCAAAAGACAGCTTACATGGCTTAGAAAACTAGAAAATATCCATTGGATAAAATATGACTACACACAGGAAGAATTAGAAAAATTATTAGAAATTATCAAAAAATGAAAAACTTTTTAAAGAAACAATGGAGTAATATCCTATTTGGCGGGTTTGTGTTGGCATTTTTCTTTGTGCCAGGTGTTCGTGAGTCTATTCAAAGACTTTTCTTGATGAAGCCTTCTTTGGAGGAGTCGCAGAGTATAGGAACGCTCTCAGAATCAGAATATAATGTAGAATTAAAGGGAATAAATGTTCCAGATGCCAATTTGTCTGATTTCAAAGGAAAACCTGTTTTTCTCAATTTTTGGGGAAGCTGGTGTCCTCCTTGTAGAGCTGAATTTCCTACTATCCAAAGCCTTTACGAGGGTAAAAAAGGGAAAATAGAATTTGTCCTCATTGCCATGCAGGATGAGGAGCAGAAAGTAAGAGATTTTATTAAGAAAAATGACTATACTACGCCTGTTTATCTACTGAAAGAGCCACTTAGCGAGAAGTTTAGTATAGGTGTTTTTCCTACCACTTTCATCATTGGGAAGGATGGGCAGATACTCAAAAAAGATGAAGGAGCGGCCGACTGGAATAGTCAAGCGGTTCATAGTTTTATAGACAAATTGTAATTTTTGGCAAGAGTTTTGCTGCTTTTATTATCAGAAAATATTTATAAAAATGAAAAAAATTAAGATGGCTTATCAAGTTTATAAAAACAGAAGTTTTTTCACTAAAATTCCTGATATTTTTAGAATGATAAAGTCTTCATTTAGAGGAGAGTATAAGATGAATAAATCATCAGTTATTATCCCAGTGCTTATATTTATCTATATGCTGTCACCTTTGGATTTTATTCCAGATTTTATTCCTTTTATCGGTGTTTTGGATGATTTGGGACTTTTTGCTATTGCAGTCTCTAAACTGACAAAAGAGCTGGATAATTTTTATCTATGGGAAGCTAATAGAGCGGAGTAGTGCTAAACACCAATAAATTTAAATAAAATAAAAAACATACTTTTTTAAGTATGTTTTTTTTGTAACTGTTCTTGTACAAAATCTAAAATGTCTTTTGCGACATCTTCTTTGGATTTTAGAGCAAAATCTTTCTGTTCCGAAGGGGTGATGATTTTGATTTTGTTGGTATCGTTTTTAAATCCAGCACCGCTGTCTTTTAGTGAGTTTAGGACTATCATATCTAGGTTTTTTCGCACTAGTTTTCCTTTTGCGTTTTCTTCTTCGTTCTGAGTTTCTAATGCAAAACCAACCAAAAATTGGTTTTTCTTTTTCTTGCCCATAGTTTTCAGAATATCAGGGTTTTTGACTAGTGTGATGGTCATTTCCTTATCATTCTTTTTGATTTTCTCTTGGGCAACTTCTTTCGGAGCATAGTCCGCCACTGCTGCACTCATTATCGCAATATCTGTATTGTCAAAATGTTGAAATACAGAATTGTACATTTCTTTTGCAGAATTTACTTTTTCTAATGATATATTTTTATTCGTATTTAGTGCGGTTGGCCCTGAAATGAGAATCACCTTGGCACCTCTTTTTTCAGCTTCTTCCGCGATGGCAAATCCCATTTTCCCAGAGGAATGATTTCCGATAAACCGCACAGGGTCAATGGCTTCGTAAGTCGGCCCTGCCGTTACAAGAACTGTTTTTCCAGCTAAAGATTTTTTCTGGTTTGAATTAAAGAAATTAGCAATAGTTTTATAAATAGTTTCTGTTTCTGCCATTCGCCCTTTGCCCACTAGTCCGCTAGCTAGTTCGCCTTCTTCTGCAGGAATGATGATGTTCCCATATTCTTCGGCAAGTTTTAGATTTCGCTCGGTAGAAGGATGGATGTACATATCCAGATCCATCGCAGGAGCTATGAACACAGGGCATTTTGCCGAAAGATAAGTAGCTATCACTAGATTGTCACATACACCATTCACCATCTTTGCCAATGTGTTTGCGGTGCATGGAGCTACCAGCATCACATTCGCCCATAAGGCCAAATCTACATGGCTGTTCCATTCTCCATCTTGTGAGGAAAACTCGCTGAATACCTTTCTTTTAGATAAGGAGGATAGGGTAAGAGGGCTTACAAATTGCTTTGCAGACGGCGTTAGGATAACTTGTACTTCTGCTCCATTTTTGATAAAATCCCTTACGAGAGTATTGATTTTATAGGCTGCGATACCACCCGTGATTGCGATTAGTATTTTTTTTCCTGATAAATCCATGTGGTTTTAAAATTTTGAAATAAAATTAAGTAAAATAAAAACAAAAAAGTTGTAACTCACACGAAATTACAACTTTTTTGATAAAATAAATATAAAAATAAAAAAGATTATTTATCTGTCTTTCTGAAATAAATCTCATCATCCAACCATTCTTTGATGGCAATAGATGTAGGTTTTGGTAATTTTTCGTAGTATTTAGAGATTTCTATTTGTTCTCTATTTTCAAAAACTTCTTCTAAAGAAGTGTCACGCACAGCAAATTCATCAAGCTTATTATGCAGCTCAGTTCTTATTTCAGAGTTGATTTGCTCTGCTCTTTTTCCCATGATTACAATAGCCTCATAGATACTTCCTACTTTTTCCTCTATTTTGTCTTTGTCGTAAGTAATGGTATTAACTTCAGCTTTGATATCTTTAATGTTTCTCATCTTTACAAAAAAATTATTCCGCAAATTTAGTAAATAAAAAATAAATTCAAAAAACTTTATTTTTCCTCTTCTTCCTTTTCTCTCTTTTTCAGTTCTTCTTCTCTTTGTTTTTCTAGGAATTCGGCTTTTCTTTTTTCATTTTCTTCAATTACTTTTAGGTGTCTTTCTAATTCCTTAGTTAGTTTTTCTCTCATGGAAGCCGCTTCTTTAGAAGAACTAGTATCAGGGTAATCTCTTTCCACATCCTTTGAAAAAGCGATGGCACTTTCTAAACGATCTTTTTTCAAATCATATATAGAGTGCATTCCAAGCTCATATTTAGCCTTCATAATGTGCTCAAAACTTTTTTGTCTTAGTTTTGTGCTTGGATAGTCTTCCAGCAGATTTTCAAATGCCGTAACAGCCGCTCTGTAATCAGCCATTCTGAAGTATCTTCTGGCTTGTTCGTAGTATTTAGTTTCTAGCCTTTGGGTAAGCTCATCTATTTTTTTGTTAGCATCTTCTGCTCTTTCTTTGTCAGAATTAGGATGATTATTTAAGAAATCCTGAAGCATGTTGATAGCGGATTCTGTGCTGGTTTGGTCTAGATTGTAGTCTGCAGCATCTTGATAGTAACATATCGCAGCCATGTATGAAGCTTCTTCTCTTCTTGGATCATTAAGGAAAGTACCTGCGAAATTTTTGAACTGGTGTCCTGCTAATCTGTAGTTTTTGTCATAATAGTTGGCATATGCGAGTTTAAAAACCACTTCTGGTGCATCATCAGTCCCTGCTACTAGGTTAGGAAGTCTGTCATATAGTGCAATGGCGTTAGACCATTTTTTTTGTGCATAAAATTCATTAGCGGTATTGAGGATAAAGTCTTTATCGCTGCTTTTGAGTGCAGTGCTGAGTTGTCTATTACACGAAATTATGCTCAATGAAGCTAAAGCAATAACAAAATATTTTTTCATAAATTTTGACTAAAAAAAAATTTAAACCACAAAAATATGATTTTTTTTGCCAAAAGAATTGATTTAACAAAAAATTATCATTTTTATCAGAAAATTATTTTTCATCAAAGCCTAAAATAGCAAAAACACAGTTGTGCAAATGTTCTATTACTTTTTTCTCTATTTTGAGAGGCAGGTCTTGTGAGGTGCAGTTTAGGAATTTTTCATAAAAAGACCTATTTCTGATGGTAAATAGGACAGTTCCTACGATAGTGGAGATGATGTCCTCCGCTTTTGCAGGTTTTTTGAAAGTTCCTGTGGCCATGCCTTTTTCTATGATTTTTTCTATAATATTAGTGCAGATGAGATAGAAATCTGTGAGAAGATTTCTGACTCTTTCAGAATTTTTCATTTCCTGAGTGACAAATCCATGGAAATGAGTGTATTTTAGAACTTCTCCTACCACGAAATTGATAATTTCTTTTATCTGGATTTCTGGTCTTATGTTGCCCAATATTTGGGTAAGTTCAGAGAATTTCTCTTTACTTCTCTGTATGCGGTATTCATACAGGCAGGTCATCATTTTTTCTTTTGAACCAAAATAGTACGAAATCATTGCTACATTGATGTTGGCTTTTTTAGAAATCTCTCTTACAGAGGTATCCTCAAAGCCATTTTGGGCAATAAGTTCCTCAGCCACATTTAGAATGTGAATTTGTTTTGCGTTAAAAGGTTTTTGCATCTCTTTGTTTGTCAATTATAGTTAAACCGAAAAGGTTTTCTACAAAGGTAAGGCAATTTTTGTGAAAAATACTAAAAAAATAACATGATGAATTTCATAAAATAAATTTTGTTTTCTACTGATTTTAGTTTAAATTTGGAGAAAAATTTTAAATAAAATGAGTATACCAGCAGAACTAAAGTACACAAAAGACCATGAATGGGTAAGAATAGAAGGAAACATCGCTGTGGTGGGAATCACGGATTTCGCACAAGGTGAGTTAGGAGACATTGTTTTCGTAGATATTGACAGCGTGGGTGATGAACTAAACGCAGGAGATGTTTTCGGGAGTGTAGAGGCTGTGAAGACAGTATCTGACCTATATCTTCCGCTTTCTGGGAAGGTAGTGGAGTTTAATGAAGAGCTAGAAAGTGAGCCAGAACTAGTGAATACAGATCCTTATGGAAAGGGCTGGATTATAAAATTAGAAATAGCAGAAGGTGCAGATCAGTCAGAACTTCTTTCTGCAGAACAATATAATGAAGTGATTGGATAAGATTAGTCGCCTATTTAGATACAAGATATTGCCCATTTATTGGGCATTTCTTACTTATATGCTTCTTAGGCCTGGTGAGGTTAATAGGGAGAAACATTGGTTTGAGTTTCATAATTTAGATAAGATAGTTCATTTCCTTATTTTTACCATTTTAGGGTTCTGCTATAGTGTGTCTTTCCCAAAACAAAAAAAATGGCTTTTTGTGGTGGTGATGTTTATTTATGCATTATTTACAGAGGTTGCACAGGGACTTATGAATATGGGACGGACAATGGACTTTTATGACCTGCTTGCGGATATGATAGGTGCAGGTTTTGGGTGTTTCCTTTTTTGGCAAATTTTGTCTTATATAGAGAAAAGGAAATAGAGGATGATTTTAGAAATACAGGATAATTCTTTGATTTTTCTTACTTTTGCAAAAATTTTCAGAGATAATTTTTTAGATGAATAATGTTTATGATAATATTTTAGGTCTTATAGGGAATACTCCCATGGTAAGGCTTAATAAAGTGGTAGAGGACAATCCTGCAAAGGTTTTTGCAAAATTAGAATCTTATAACCCAGGGCATTCCGTGAAAGATAGGATAGCTCTGCACATTATAGAAACTGCTGAGAAAAAAGGAATTTTAACCAAAGGAGCTACCATCGTAGAAACTACTTCTGGGAATACGGGATTTTCGGTGGCGATGATCAGTGCATTACGCGGTTACAAGTGTATTTTGGCGGTAAGTGATAAAACAAAACCAGAGAAAATAGCTTTCCTAAAATCATTGGGGGCGACTGTTTATGTATGTCCTGCCAGTGTTCCTGCTGATGACCCTCGTTCTTACTATAAAGTAGCCAAAAGAATTACCGCAGAGACACCTAATTCGGTGTATATCAATCAGTATTTCAATGAGTTAAATGTAGAAGCGCATTATTTGACTACAGGAAAAGAAATTTGGGAGCAAACGGAAGGAAAAATTACCCATCTTTTTGGATGTACAGGGACTGGTGGAACGCTCTCTGGTTCAGCTAAATACATCAAAGAACAAAATCCTGATGTGAAAATCATCGGAGTGGATGCAGACGGCTCTATTCTGAAAACTTACCACGAAACAGGGAAAATCAATAAAGATGAAATCCACTCTTACCAAATAGAAGGTTTGGGGAAAAATTTAATTCCAGACACACTTCTTTTTGATAAAATAGATGAATTTGTAAGAGTAAATGATGAGAACAGCGCCTACATGACCCGTGAAATAGCTATAAAAGAGGCTATTATGGGAGGCTATACCACAGGTGCTGTGATGCAGGCGTTTAAGCAATATGCTCAAAATCATACCTTTACAAAGGATGATTTGGTGGTGCTTATTTTCCCAGACCACGGCTCTAAATATATGACCAAAGTGTATAGTGATGAGTGGATGGCGGAAATGGGCTTTACCCATAGTGAAATGGCTAAATATAAAGACGCTATTATAATATAAAAATTTGATTACTAATAAATTAGAAAAAATTATGGATATTTTTGAAAGAATTAAACAAAATCCAGGACCATTGGGTCAGTTTGCGGATTATGGTGAAGGATATTTTATTTTCCCAAAATTAGAAGGGAAAATCGGGCCAAGAATGAAATTTCAAGGGAAAGAAGTAGTTTTCTGGTCTGCAAATGACTATTTGGGGCTTTGTAACCACCCAGAGGTTTTGGAAGCAGATGCCAAAGCAGCAGCAGAATACGGAATGTTCTATCCAATGGGAGCCAGAGCGATGTCTGGAGAGACAGAAGCGCACCTGCAGCTGGAGAGAGAATTGGCTGAGTTTGTGGAGAAAGAAGCGGCTTATTTGCTGAACTTCGGTTATCAAGGGATGGTGTCTATCATAGATGCTTTGGTAACGAGAAGAGATGTTATCGTGTATGATGCTGATTCTCACGCATGTATTATTGACGGGGTAAGACTACATTTCGGAACAAGTTTTACTTATAAGCACAATGATATGGAGAGTTTGGAGAAAAACCTTGAAAGAGCTACGAAAGTAGCAGAAGAAAACGGCGGAGGAATTTTAGTGATTACTGAGGGGGTTTTCGGAATGAGAGGTCAGCAGGGTAAATTAAAGGAAATCTGCGATTTGAAAAAGAAATTTAATTTCAGATTGTTGGTGGATGATGCTCATGGTTTCGGGACATTAGGAGAAAGAGGTGCTGGAGCAGGTGAGGAGCAAGGATGCCAAGACCAAATCGATGTGTATTTCTCTACTTTTGCTAAATCAATGGCTGGTTTTGGGGCTTTCGTGGCAGGAGATAAGCAGATTGTAAGATACCTTAAATTTAACCTTCGTTCTCAGATTTTTGCTAAATCTTTGACAATGCCGATGGTTATCGGAGGATTGAAGAGATTGGAGCTTTTGAGAAGCAGACCAGAAATCAAAGCTAAACTTTGGGAAAATGTTCGCAAATTACAAAACGGACTTAGAGAAAGAGGATTTAATTTAGGAGAAACGAATACTTGTGTAACGCCTGTATTTATTGAGGGTTCGCCAGTGGAAGCGACACTATTGGTAAAAGACCTGAGAGAGAATTACGGAATTTTCACTTCAGTGGTGGTTTATCCTGTAATTCCGAAAGGAAATATCTTGCTAAGGCTGATTCCTACGGCATCTCATACCGATGCGGAAATCAATGAAACTCTGGATGCTTTCGCAGCATTGAAAGAAAAACTAGATTCAGGGTTTTATAAAGAACAAGAAAAACAAATGGGCTTGAACTTTATGCCGCTTTAGAAATGATTTAAAATCCAATATTGAGCAAATCAATGTTGGATTTTTTTATTTTTGTAAAAAATATTTTTTGATGAGAAGAATTATTCTATTGGGGCTGTCGGCTTTTCCTGTTTTGGGATATTCTCAGACGGAAGAAGAGGAACCAAAGGAAAAACAGATAGAAGAGGTGGTTTTTCAGAAAAAAGCCAAATCCACAGACCTTACCAATGTGCAGATTTCCTCGGAGGAGGTAAAGGAGGCGGCTACGGTTTCGGGGGGAGTGGAAACCCTGCTGAAAACCCTGCCTTCGGTAAATTCAAATGCAGAGCTAAGTTCTCAATATATGGTGCGCGGTGGGAATTTTGATGAAAATCTTACCTATATCAATGATGTGGAAATCCTCAGGCCGCTTCTCATCAGAAACAGCCAGCAGGAGGGGATGAGTATCATCAATCCTGATATGGTCTCTACGGTTAATTTCTCTGCGGGAGGCTTTGAGGCGAAATATGGCGACAAGATGTCTTCGGTGCTTAATATTTATTATCGCCAGCCGAGGGGTTTTGAACTTTCTGGTGAGGCATCACTCATTGGCGGCAGGCTGACTTTGGGAATGGCTTCCAAAGACCAAAAACTTTCGGCTCTATTCGGTGCGAGGTACAGAAACACGAATTTGGTTTTAAATACGCTGAACGAAAATACCGATTTTAATCCGAAATATTTTGATTTTCAGACTTATATAAATTATAAATTTAATCCGAAATGGAATTTGTCCTTTCTGGGCTATTGGATGAATAATATCTATGAAATGCGCCCAAAGGAAAGGAGTATAGATTTTGGGACTTTGCAAAATCCTATTACGCTGGATGTCTATTATGATGGGAAGGAGGAAGATAAGTATAAAAATATGATGGGAACGGTCTCGCTGAATTTTATTCCAAATGAAAAATGGGCGTTTTCTTGGGATAATTTCGCTTATCAAAATAGAGAGCGAGAATATTATACCATTTCATCGGCATTTAGACTGTTCGTGCCGAACGCTTCTACGGGCTATCATACAGCATCTTATGATATAGGAGGGCAGACAGACCACGCGAGGAATGATGTTTTGCTCAAGACTTTTGGGTCTCAGTTTAAAGTAAAATTTTCTCCTTCAGTCAATACTAAAATAGAAGTGGGAGCAAAGATAGAATCTGAAAAACTGCAAGATGCTACCAACGAATGGCGATATGTGTCTTACAGCGGATATAGTTTCCCTATGCAAAATTATCCATTTGGGATTTTAAATTCTGCTCCTTTAAACCTGAATTACAGCATTAACGGAATGAACGATGTGAGCGCTACGAGGTTTTCGGCTTTTGCTCAATATTCCAAAAAATTCTTCTGGGGCGGGCATAAAATGTTTGTGAATGCAGGCGCAAGGGTGCAGAACTGGAGTTTTAATAAAGAATTTCTGTTTTCTCCAAGATTTCAGCTGGCTGTAAAGCCTGACTGGGAGACAGATATGCTGTTTCGTTTCGCGGCAGGGGTCTATTATCAGGCGCCTTATTATAGAGAAATCAAATCGCTTGATGGAAGCTTGGACAGTTCTATCAAGGCTCAAAAGTCCCTGCATTTTGTGCTTGCCAATGATTATGAATTTGCATGGAAAGACCGTCCGTTTAAGCTGACTACGGAGCTTTATTATAAGAAAATGAGCAGCTTGATGCCTTATTATATGGACAATATGCGCATAAGATATTCAGGGAAAAATAATGCGAAAGGCTATGCGTACGGTGTGGATGCGAGGTTGTTCGGGGAGTTCGTTCCTGGGGTGGATTCTTGGATTTCTGTGGGATATTCTAGAATTTACGAAAATATTGATAATAAAGGTTTTATCCCTCGCCCTACCGACCAGCGTTTTCGTGTGTCGATGTTTTATCAAGACTATATGCCCAAATTCCCAAGTATGAGGGTAAATCTTACTTTGGTCTATGCGAGCGGGCTTCCTACGGGAACGCCGATATTATTTAATGCGGATGGCACGCCTAATTTTGATACGGCATATCATTTCCAAAAAACATTGACTTCGTATAAGCGTGTAGATATAGGGCTTACCAAGATTTTTATAGATCAGAAAGACCATAAGCCAAAGAGTGTTTTTTGGTCTAAATTCAAGGAATTAAGCCTTGGTGTTCAGGTTTTTAATGCATTTAATATTCATAATACCGTTGCCAATCAATGGATAAATGACATAGAAACAGGTTATTATTATCCTGTTCCTGTGCGATTGACAGGGCGTTTTTTCAATGCGAAATTAGAGTTTAAATTTTAATAAAAAACCACTGAATTAGTTCAGTGGTTTCTTTTTGTAGAATAAATATTTTGGGTTAAATAACTTTTACTACGAAATAGTTTTTCTTTCCTTTTTGAAGAAGAAGGAATTTCCCATTGATGAGGTTTTCTTCGCTCGTGATGAAGCTTTCATTTACTTTGGTTTTGTTCACCGAGATAGAATTTCCTGCAAGTTCTCTCTTGGCTTCGCCTTTTGAGGAGAGGAAACCTGTTTTCTCTGAAAGCAGACTCACGATATCCGCACCGATGATTTCCTGTTTGCTGACTTCTTTTTGTGGAACGCCGTCAAAAACTTCAAGGAAAGTCTGTTCATCGAGCTTTTGTAAGTCATCCGAAGTAGAATTTCCGAAAAGAATTTTTGAAGCTTGAATAGCCTTGTCCAATTCTGTTTTTCCGTGAACCAAAATAGTAAGTTCTTCGGCTAATTTGTTTTGTAAAATTCTTAAATGCGGCGCCTCACTATGCTGAGCTGTCAGCTGTTCAATTTCTTCTTTTGGAAGCATTGTGAAAATCTTGATATATCGCTCTGCATCGGCATCAGAAGTGTTGATCCAGTATTGATAGAATTTGTAAGGCGAAGTTTTTTCTGGGTCAAGCCATACATTTCCACCTTCGGATTTTCCAAATTTAGTTCCATCAGCTTTCGTGATGAGCGGGCAGGTCATCGCGTATGCCTTACCACCTGAGATACGCCTAATCATCTCGGTTCCTGTGGTGATATTCCCCCATTGGTCAGAGCCACCCATCTGGAGCGTACAGTTTTTTTCTTTGTAGAGATGGAGGAAATCATAGCCTTGAATCAATTGATAAGAAAACTCGGTGAAGGACATCCCATCGGTGTTTTCATTCGGGTCAAATCGTTTCTTCACGGAGTCTTTTGCCATCATATAATTTACGGTAATGTGCTTACCCACATCGCGAATGAAAGACAGAAATGAGAAGCCTTTCATCCAATCATAATTATTGACAAGCTCGGCAGCATTAGGAGCATCACTATCAAAATCGAGGAACTTTGAGAGTTGTTTTTTAATCCCTGTAATGTATTGTGCAAGCATTTCCTCTGTAAGGAGGTTTCTCTCTGCCGACTTTCCGGAAGGGTCGCCAATCATCCCCGTAGCACCTCCCACAAGGGCATACGGCTTATGTCCGCAGTTCTGGAAGTGTTTTAGTATCATTATCCCAACCAAATGCCCGATATGCAATGAATCCGCAGTAGGGTCAAATCCGATATACGCCGAACGAAGCCCTTCCATAAGATGTTCCTCAGTTTCAGGCATTATATCCTGAATCATACCACGCCAACGCAGTTCTTCTACGAAATTTTTCATTTTTAATGAAATTTAAAAATTAGTAATAAATATTCGGAAATTAGTTTTTTCAGCTTTAAAAATAAAAATTCACTCGGATGAAAATCCGAGTTACTCATGTTCTTCTATGATGTGTTTTAAACTCATTTTTTAATCTGAAAACAGCACAAAGGTAAAGAAAATATTTATTTTATTAGAAATATTGTTCAAAAGTTTTTCGGAATCAAGGCAAAATAATGAATATAAATCTTATTTTTGTTGTCTAAAATCAATTTTATGGAAAGAATAGCAAGTTTTACCGTAGATCATCTGAAAATGCAGAGAGGAATTTTCGTTTCTCGTAAAGATCATGTCGGAAATGAAGTGCTTACTTCGTTTGATATCAGAATGAAAAGACCATACAAAGAGCCTGTTTTGGGGATTGCAGAAATACACACGATGGAGCATCTGGCGGCTACATGGCTCAGAAACAGTGACTGGAAAGATAAAGTTATCTACTGGGGACCGATGGGCTGTATGACAGGTAATTACCTTATTTTGGCTGGAGATTATGAGTCAAAGGATATTGTAGAGCTGATGACCAGAATGTTTAAATTCATCAGTGAGTTTGAGGGCGATATCCCTGGCGCATCTGAGGTGGAGTGCGGAAATGTCTACTGCAACAACCTTCTGATGGCAAGATACGAAGCAAAAAAATACTTGGAAGAGGTGCTTCTTAACTTAAAAGATGAAAATCTAAACTATCCGCAGTAATGTGTTGTTTCAGAGATAGTTGTAATTTAAAAATGGTATTTTCTTTTATGAAAATACCATTTTGTTTTTTTAAGGAGAAATAAGCTTTAAATCTATACTTTTCCAATATTTTTTTGGCAGGAGTATGGTTTTAGAGTGGACATCAGTGTAGAAAAAGAGATACATATTATCATCATTGTTCCACAGTGTTACGCTGTTTTCATAGCGGGAATTGGAAATGCTAAAACCTGTTCTTTTGAATTGAAAAAACGGAATAGATTCTTCTTTGGAATAATGAATGTTGTATATGGCATAGTCGCCATTTCTTTTTGGAAAAATAAAAGGATAGTTTGCTGCAGAAGCGGCAGCGCCTACAATTGACTCATTTGGGTCTGTAATGCTGATATTTAGCTTTTCTAAATATTCTTTCAGATTATCAAATCCTTTGAAAATAGTATTCGTAGAGGCGATTTTATTCAGATTGTCATCTAGAAAAAGTGTAGAATTTTTCTCACTGATGATATAGACTCTGTTCCCTTGCTTTGTTGGATAGCTTTCGATTTCCTCTGGAGCGAGGATTTTTTTCTTTATTTCAAAATCTTTTTTAGAAATGAAATCAATCGTTTTTTTACTCGTAAAACCAGTCAGATAATCTCCTTCATCTCTGACTTTGATGTATTTTTTTGGAAGTTTTATTCTGCTGTCCAAATCCAGATTATTCAGAAGAAAGCCATTTCCGCTGGAATGAGCATACATATAATCTTTTTTATCAATGCTAATGAGATAAGTATCAATGAGATAGTCTATTTTTTCCATTTTCCCAGTCTGTTTATTTGTGATTACAGCGCCTTTGTTTCCATTTAGAACGATGAAAGGCGACTCATTATCAATCAAACGAGATACCCATTGGTAGGATGGCGGCAGGGTTTCGTTTCCATCTTTATCCACGATGCCGTATTGGTTATTCCACCCAAATTCATAGTAATTCTGCTGTGCATTTGCGGTCAATGCAAATAGCGAAAGAATAAGAAATAAAAAAGTTTTCATAATGAAGAGAATTTTATAAAGGCAAATTTATTAAATAAATCCGATTTATAAGGTTTATTTTTTTTACTTTTGTCTTTTTATTAAAAGAGCAAATATTATGTCATCAGCGCCAAGTTTAGCAAAAGGAACTCGGGATTTTACAGCACAGGAAATTTACAATAGAAGATACATCATCGGTGTTTTGCAGCAGAATTTTGAGCTGTTTGGTTTTCAGCCTTTGGAGACGCCGAGTTTTGAGAATCTTTCTACACTTACTGGGAAATACGGAGAAGAGGGAGATAGATTGATTTTTAAGATTTTAGAGTCAGGTGATTATAGTCAAGTCGTTAAAAATCAGATAGAAAAAGAAATAGACTTAATTGATCAAATAGAAAAATCGAATGAATATATAGATGACTTTATTGATTGTATTCATCGTCAGCATTCAAAAGGAAATAAGTTTGATATATCTTGTCTTAATAATGAACAGTATCGTGAAAAAGTTTGCTTTTCTCCTTCTAAAGAATTTTTAAATTTATTGTTGATAGATGAAAAAGATATTCAGAAAGCAGTAGATTTTTATACTGAATATTTAGACTCTTATGAAGGAAAAAGGAATAAGGTATTAGAAAATTTTATTAAAAACAACATAAAGAAGGAGCTGTATTATCCTTATTTAGTTAAAAAATTAATTAAAGAGAAATTAGAACCAAAAAAACTAACTCCACAAATTTCTGACAAGGCGCTTCGATATGATTTGACCGTGCCTTTTGCGAGATTTGTAGCGATGAACCACGGAAAACTTTCATTCCCATTTAAGAGGTATCAGATTCAGCCCGTTTGGAGAGCAGACCGCCCGCAGAAAGGGAGATTTAGAGAGTTTTACCAATGTGATGCGGATGTGGTAGGTTCGGAAAGTTTGTGGCAGGAAGTGGAGCTGGTGCAGTTGTATCTGAAGAGTTTTGCAGAGCTGGGAATTCCTGTGAAAATCTGCATCAATAACCGAAAAATCCTCTCTGGTCTAGCGGAATATGCGGATATATTGGAGCAGTTGATAGACTTTACGGTTGCTTTGGATAAACTGGATAAAATCGGGAAAGATGGCGTAATTAAGGAAATGCTGGAAAAGGGAATTTCACAAGAAGCCGTAGAAAAGCTGGACTTCCTATTTGAAGGGCTTTCCACGAAGGATACACTTGCCCTGCTGAAAGAAAAATTTAAAGGAATAGAAGTTGGCGAAAAGGGAATAGAAGAGCTGGAGTTTGTATTAAATAAAGCGCTGGAACTTGGTGTAAATGAGGAGGTTTTGGTTTTTGATATTACCCTTGCCCGCGGTTTGGACTACTACACAGGAGCGATTTTTGAAGTAAAGGCTCAGGGCGTTCAGATGGGGTCTATCGGTGGCGGCGGAAGGTATGACAATCTTACGGAGGTTTTCGGTGTGAAGGGAATTTCGGGGATTGGGATTTCATTCGGATTGGATAGAATTTACCTTGTTATGGAGGAATTGGGGCTTTTTGCTGACAATAAAACGCCTAAAATAGAATACCTTTTTGCAAATTATGGCGATGAGGAGGCAACCGAGGCGATGAAAGTAATCCAAAAACTAAGAGCCAAAGGAGTTTCATCAGAGCTATACCCAGAAAATGCCAAACTGAAAAAACAATTTACCTACGCCGAGAAGAAAGGAATACCAGAGATTGTTTTTTATGGTGGAGATGAGATTAAAAACCAGCAGGTTACCGTGAAAAACTTGGACAGCGGAGAGCAGAAAACAATAGGTTTGGAGGAGTTTTTGAGATAAAAAATAAAGTTTAACAAAGATAAAGACAAATAACAAAATAAATAATTATGTCTAATTACATAGAAACAGAACAGGTTTCATTTCAAGATTTTAGAAAGCAAGTTTTAGATGATTATCGCTTGGGAAGAATTTCCCGTGAGGCAAGTTATTTAACGAGAAAAGAGGTTCTTACAGGAAAAGCAAAATTCGGGATTGTAGGAGATGGGAAGGAGCTTCCGCAGTTAGCAATGGCAAAGGTTTTCCGTGAGGGAGACTGGCGATCAGGATATTACCGTGACCAGACATTTGCGATGGCAGTGGGTGTTTTGAGTGTGGATGCGTTTTTTGCTCAGCTCTATGCAGATACTGATGTAGAGCGCGAACCCGCTTCGGCAGGAAGACAGATGCCGTGCCATTTTGCGACTCGTTCTTTAAATGAAGATGGAAGCTGGAAGAATTTGACACAGATTAAAAATATTTCATCCGATATATCACCTACAGCAGGGCAGATGCCGAGACTTCTTGGACTGGCTTTGGCGTCTAATGTTTATAAAGAAATAAAATTCCAAGGCTCTGAAAAATTCTCCCACAATGGGCAGGAAGTGGCTTTTGGGACAATCGGAGATGCATCTACAGCAGAAGGGCATTTTTGGGAAACTATCAATGCGGCGTGTGCTTTGCAGGTGCCGATGATTATGTCTATTTGGGATGACGGCTACGGAATTTCTGTTCCTACACACAACCAAAGAGCAAAGGAAGATTTATCTGAAATTTTGGCTGGTTTCCAAAGAAAAGAAGGTGACAAACAAGGATGCGAGGTTATCCAAGTAAGAGCGTGGGATTATCCGATGCTTTTGGAAGCTTATGCCCGTGCAGAGCAGTTGGCAAGGGAGGAAAGCATACCTGTGATTTTGCATATTATAGAGGTTACACAGCCACAGGGACACTCTACATCTGGGTCTCATGAGAGATATAAGGATGAGGAGAGGATGAACTTTGAGACAGAGTTTGATTGTCTTAATAAATTTAGAGAATGGATTTTAAATTATTCTATCCAAATAGATGGCGAAGAGCAGACACTTTCTTCTGTGGAGGAGCTGGATGAGATAGAAAAAGAAGCGAAAGCCTTTGTGAGAGAACAACAGAAGAAGGCTTGGGCAGAATATAGAGCCTCAATAGATCATATCCAAAATCAAGTTTTACCATTGGTAAAACAGTTTGAAAATCAGCCAGAAGTAGCAGCATTGTTGGAGAAGTTTTCAGCATTAGTTACAGTGGGCAAAAAGGATATTTTTGCATTGGTGAGAAAAGTGCTTTGGGCTACGAGAGAGCAAAATACCAAAGATAGACAAAATCTAGTACAGGTTTATGAAAGAATTTCAGAGAAAGAGGCTGATAATTATTCATCTCATTTGTATAGTGAATCAGAGTGGAAAGCTGTAAATATTCCAGAAATAAAACCAGTTTTCAGCGAAGATTCTCAGATTTTGGATGGAAGGGTAGTTATCCGTAATAATTTTGACAAGATTTTTGAGAAATATCCAGAAACATTAATCTTTGGTGAAGATACAGGAAGCATCGGTGATGTGAACCAAGGACTTGAAGGAATGCAGGAAAAATACGGCGAAACCAGAATTGCAGATACAGGAATCCGTGAAGCGACTATTTTGGGGCAGGGTGTTGGTCTGGCAATGAGAGGTTTAAGACCGATTGCAGAAATTCAGTATTTGGATTATGTTTTATATTGTCTGCAAGGAATGAGTGATGATTTGGCGACTTTACAATACAGAACCAAAGGCGGTCAAAAAGCTCCTGTTATCGTGAGAACCCGTGGACACCGTTTGGAAGGCGTTTGGCATTCGGGGTCGCCTATGGCGGGAATTCTGAATTTGGTAAGAGGAATGATGGTTTTAGTACCGAGAAACCTTACCCAAGCGGCAGGATTCTATAACACGATGCTGAAATCTGATGACACGGCGCTTATCATAGAACCACTGAACGGATACCGATTGAAAGAAAAACAACCAGACAACATTGGTGAATTTACCGTGCCTGTTGGAAAGGTGGAAATCACCAGAGCAGGGAAGGACATTACGCTGGTTACCTACGGTTCTACTTGGAAAATCGTAACGGAAGCCGTGGAAGAATTAGCAAAACTGGGTATAGATGCTGAGGTGATAGATGTTCAGTCGCTCTTGCCGTTTGACTTGTCAGAGGAAATCAGCGAAAGCGTGAAGAAAACCAATCGCCTTGCTGTAATAGATGAAGATGTAGAAGGCGGAGCTTCGGCGTATATCATGCAGCAGATTTTGGAGAAACAAGGGGCGTTTAGATACTTAGACAGCAAACCGCTGACTATAGCTGCTAAAAACCACCGACCAGCTTACGCATCGGATGGGGATTATTTCTCTAAGCCATCTGTGGAAGACATCGTAGAAAAAGTCTATGACCTTTTCCATGAAAGCAACCCAGCGAAATTCCCTAAAATATTATAAATTTAAAACAAAATGAAAACCTCCCTTAAAAAGGAGGTTTTTTTATTTTTGTTTTGTGAGATTATGTTTTACCACCAATCTGAGTTTGATATGGCTGTTTCTACTGCCCATTCTGGCTTTTTCTTCCAGCCCTCTGGTGGAGCTTCTTTTATGCTGTCTGGGACTGGATATTCTAATAATATCCTTGATATGTCTTCTTCTCCTTCTACATAGTCGTAATAAGAATTTTTTATTAAGTAATTCTTTTTTATCTTTTCCAGAAGTTGTATTACTATAATAAAATTTATTCCCAGTTTTGAATTTATAGTAAATAGAAGCGCCTCCTTTATGTGGACTATATTTATATATATCCTATCGTATACTTTCCTTTTTCCCTCAACTTTGGTTCATTTATAAATAAATCATTTATAAACGCTCCTACAACTAATAACCCAAATCCTATTAATATATATCGACCTACTTTATTGCTAATTTCCATTTATTTAGGATTTAACCCAAATCTCTATTTTTTATTTTTGAGAACTGATTTTTAAAAATCGGACAGCAAGCAGTGTAGCAGAAATGGTAAGACCTATCCCAAAGGCTACCCACATACCATAAGCGCCCATTTCCATGGTTATGCAGAGGAAAAACCCTAATGGAAGCGTTACCACCCAGTAGGCGATGAATGTAATGACACTCGGTATTTTTACATCTTGTAATCCACGCAGACACGCCAAAGAAACCAGCTGTAATCCATCCGAAAGCTGGAAAAGTGAAGCGAGAACCAGCAGCTGAGAAGCCAAAGCAATCACGGCTGTTTCGTGTTCCTTTGTAAAAAATGTAGGCAGGACATTTTTACCAATGGTAAAGGTCAGACAGCTTATAAGCATGAATAGGAAAACTATTTTCATGTTGTTAATTCCTATTTCCCTCACGGCTACGAAATCTTTTTCTCCGCGTTTTTTCCCAATCATAATCGTAGAAGCTACACCAAAACCAGCGCAAAGATTAAAGGTAAAGGAAGCCATGCTTATGGTAACTTGGTGGGCAGCAATGTCCGTGGTACTTACCATACCGCAGATAAAGGCTGCCAAAGCAAAGGCTGTCACCTCAAAAAACAACTGCAGAGCCGTAGGAAGACCTAATTTTAGCAGGGTTTGGAACATTTCCTTTTTGAAAAGAGAAACCTTGAAAATCAGCTCGTTAATGTATCTTCTTGTGATGGAATTTCTTTTCATCACGATGTACAGAAAAATGACAGAGAAAACCCTTGCAATCAGCGTTGCATAGGCAGCTCCAGCCACGCCCATCGGTTCCAGACCGAAAAGACCTTTCATGAAAACATAATTCAGAATTACATTGATGAGGTTCGCAGAAACAGTGGCTATCGTTACGCCGATGGTGTAGGACAGCCCTTCGGAAACCTCTCTCAAAGTCTGAAATTTCATTATTGGAATCACACTCAGCGAAATGATAGAAAGATATAAAATAGCATCAGGAATGATTTCCTCTGGCTGTTTGGCGTAGTGTAATAATGGCGCTATAGCTAATAGAATAATAGTCAAAATCGTTCCGATAATGGTATTTATCACTGCTCCGTGGCGGAAAACACTATTGATTCTGTCATGGTCTTTCTGAGCCTGAGCCTCAGAGACTAATGGTGGAATAGCAAATGAAACTCCAACTCCAAAAATAAAAACTGAGATAAAAACAGAGTTTGCTAATGCTGTGGAAGCCAGTGCGTTGGCGCCCAGCATATTTCCCACCATCATATTATCAAACAAATTCACAGAAACCTGTCCCAGCTGTGTAAGCATCACAGGGACAGCGAGTTTAAAACATTCTCGGGTATATTTAAGATTAAGCGATAAAAGCATAAAGTTATTTTCTTACAAAATTAGTTACATCTTCTGCTGTTACAGGGTTTGAGCCTAATATAATGAGCCTTTCTACTACATTTCTAAGTTCTCGGATATTTCCCGTCCATGAGAAATTTTGGAGGGTCTTTATGGCTTTATCATCAAATTCTTTTACCGAAGTTCCCTGCTCCTCCGAGATAAGTTTCGCGAAATGTTTCACTAAAATAGGAATATCATCCTTTCTTTCGTCTAGAGAAGGAACATGGATTTCTATCACGGAAAGCCTGTGGTAGAGGTCTTCACGGAATTTTCCTGCTTCTATTTCTTTTTTCAAATCTTTGTTGGTCGCCGCCAGCACGCGCACATCTACTTTTATTTCCTTGTCGCTTCCTACAGGCGAAACTTTATTTTCCTGCAAAGCACGAAGGACTTTGGCTTGGGCTACGAGGCTCATATCACCGATTTCGTCTAGGAAAAGAGTACCGCCGTTGGCTTGTTCAAATTTCCCTTGCTTGTCTTTGATAGCACCTGTGAAAGAACCTTTTACATGTCCAAAGAGTTCACTTTCAATTAGTTCCGAAGGAATAGCGGCGCAGTTTACCTCTACGATAGGGTTTTTGCTGCGTTCGCTGAGGGAATGGATAGCGTGTGCAACCAGCTCTTTTCCAGAACCATTGGAGCCTGTGATGAGGACTCTGGCATCAGATGGCGCAACTTTTTCTATCATGTTCTGAATGTTTTTCAGAGCAGGAGATTCGCCAATCATTTGGTATTTTTTGCTGACTTTCTTTTTCAGCTGGGTGTTTTCTTTGATGAGCGAATTTTTAGTATTTTGTAAATCCTTCTTTTCCAAGGCATTTTTTACACTCGTAATCAACCTGTTGATATCAATAGGCTTGGAGATGAAATCATACGCTCCGTTTTTCAGACAGCTTACAGCAGTTTCTATATCCGCATGTCCCGAAATCATTAGAAAAACACTTTCAGGCTTTATAGAAAGGCTTTGTGTGAGGAGTTCATTTCCTGATAGTTTAGGCATTTTGATGTCTGAAATAATCAGGTCAAAGTCACTTTTTTCTATCAATTTATAGGCATCCAGACCATTTTCTGCAATGGTGATTTCAGAGCCTTGTATCTCATCTGAAAGTATGTTTTCCAATATGTTAGAGATACTTTTTTCGTCTTCTACTATTAAGATTTTTTGCATGAGACAAAGGTAAGAAAATTTTATTTTTTTCTTTTATGGCTTTGATGAAGAATGGAGGAGTGAATTTATATGCACAAATTGTTCGGTAAAAACGCGGAAATATTATATATTTGCTTAAAATATTTTGTAGTGCGCTGGTTTAAGATTATTTTGCTTTTATTAGTCTTGTTGGCATCAGGCTATACGGCTGTGATGTATTATTTTTTTGAGGAGAAAAATTCTTTTGTAGTGGAAAAGGAAATAGATTTTCCTTTGGATAAAGTTTTTCCACAGTTTGATGATTT
Source organism: uncultured Flavobacteriaceae bacterium (assembly GCA_963516675.1). GTDB lineage: Bacteria > Bacteroidota > Bacteroidia > Flavobacteriales > Weeksellaceae > JABCPE02. Next base: position 106,621 of record CAUQBH010000008.1, read on the forward strand.
ACAGAACCTTACAAGATGGAATGATTATTTTTTGTCTGATAAAGACTATCGTTATCGTTATTTTTTGCCATACGAAGGAGAGGGTAGTTCCATGAGTTACAATCACGCGAAGGATAAAGATAAATATGGAGAGGTTTTTATCAGAAAAGTAAAAGAAAATAAGAGCATCAGCTATGAGCTATACCAAGAACGAAAAGAAGTTCCATATAAAATCAATGTAAATTTTTACCCAAAAGGAGACAAAACCAAGATTGTATGGCAGGTGAATACGCCTAAATATCCTCTGTTGCTTAGGTTTAAGGCAGCAGATTCTGATATAGAAGGTTATATAAATAATAATGTAACTGTAAGTGTCAAAAACCTTACAAATCTGCTTTCAGGAAAAGTGGATAAAGAGGTGATGTTCAATCAGATAAAATATGACAGCATCATGATAGAGGAGCAGGATGAAAGGCTGTTTCTGGGGGTAAATGTGAGTACATCTAATAAAAAAGGGGCTTTGTTTAAAAATATAGTCATCAATCACAATAGGGTTTTCAGCTATGTGACCAAAGACCTCTCAAAGCGGGAAGATGAGTTCGGAGAGCCAGTGCTTTTCACGGAGGCGGGAGAGCTTAAAAACAAAGAAGTTTCGTATTTCTATGGCATTCCTTTGTCCCAAAAAGTGAATGTTTCGGATAATAATTTTGCTTTTAGAACCATTAAAAAATCAAAATATTATAGTATTTATTACAAAGGAGGATATGAACAACGAACAAAAGCTATAGCCAAACTTTTGGATAAGATAAAGAAAGACCTTCTTCAAAACGGAAAGCTGGAAGAACTATTTGTGGAGGCTCCGTATAATGAGAATGATGTGGTGCTGAAATTATCATTCCCAGTTTACTAAAATTAAGACTAAAATTTATAAATTTGTAACTCAAAAAAAGTAGGAGAATTAAAATGTAATGGACAGGTTTTCATTTTTAAATACAGCGCATATAGAGTTGATAGACAGTATGTATCAACAATATCTTCAGAGTCCTGATAGTATAGAGCCTTCGTGGAAGTCGTTTTTTCAGGGCTTTGATTTTGCATTAGAGAATTATGGAGAATCAGTGCAGGAAGTTCCTCAAGTGGTGCAGACAGCCATAAATACAGGTGTCGTGCCAGAGGACATTCTCACAGAATTTAAGGTTATCAATCTTATTGAGGCTTATCGTACCAGAGGGCATCTCTTTACTAAGACCAATCCTGTAAGGAAGCGTAGAGAATATTCGCCGACTCTTGATATTGAGAATTTCGGTCTCACGAAGGCTGATTTAGGTAAGAAATTCGATTGTGCTACACAAGTCGGAATGGCTGCTCCAGCTACTTTGGAAGAAATTATCAAGCGTTTAGAGCAGATATATTGTGACTCTATTGGGGTGGAATATATTCACATCAAAAATGTGGAAGAGAAAAATTTCATCAGAAAATGGATTTCAGAAAATGAAAATCATCCGATTCTTTCCGTAGAGGAAAAACGCCAGATTTTGCATAAACTAAACCAAGCCATCGCTTTTGAGCGTTTTCTTCATACCAAATTTGTCGGGCAGAAAAGGTTTTCTCTGGAAGGCGGTGAGTCTCTTATCCCAGCAGTAGACCAGCTTATTAGTTATTCTTCACAACATGGTGTGGATGAGGTAGTTTTGGGAATGGCTCACCGTGGAAGGCTAAATGTTCTCAGTAATATTTTCCAAAAATCATATAAAGAAATATTTTCCGAATTTGAAGGAAAGGAGTTCGATGAAGATGTTTTCTCTGGCGATGTGAAATACCATCTTGGTGCATCTAAAAGAGTGACAACAGCTTCTGGCGAGGAAGTTAGAATCAATCTCGTTCCTAACCCATCTCACTTGGAAACCGTGGGAGCTTTGGTTCAAGGGATTTGTAGAGCAAAAATAGACCAATACAAAGGAGATTACACCAAGGTTTTACCAATTGTCATTCATGGAGATGCTGCCATTGCGGGGCAGGGAATTGTCTATGAAATCGCCCAGATGATGACACTGGACGGCTATAAAACAGGTGGAACAGTGCATATCGTGGTGAATAATCAGGTAGGCTTTACTACCAACTATCTCGATGCTCGTTCTTCTACATATTGTACTGATATAGCAAAGGTTACGGACTCTCCCGTGATGCATATCAATGCTGATGATGTGGAGGCTGTGGTGCATGCTATTCGCTTTGCGGCAGATTATAGAGCCAAGTTTCACAAAGATGTATATATAGACCTTTTAGGTTACCGAAAATATGGGCATAACGAAGGGGATGAACCGAGATTTACCCAGCCTAAACTATATGATATAATTGCAAATCATCCTAACCCAAGAAAAATTTATAAACAAAAACTGCTTCAAGAAGGCATCGTTTCAGATGAAATCATCGCAGAAATGGAGCAGGAGTTTAAACTTCTTTTGGATGAAAATTTTGAGGCAGCGAAAGAAATAGAACGAAATCAAATGACCATTTTCATGGAGGAAGATTGGCGTGATTTCTCAAAATCAGCTGTTGGAAAAACTTTGGAAAAGGTGGATACCAGATTTGATTTAGCTGAATTAAAAGAATTAGCGCAAAAACTTTTTGTGCTTCCAAGCGATAAAAAATTCATTAATAAAATTATTCGTCTTTTCCAGCAGCGACTGAAAATGGTTCAGGAAACCAACGAGTTAGATTGGGCTTTAGGAGAGTTGTTAGCATATGCTTCTCTGCTGAAAGAGGGTTATAATATCCGTATTTCGGGCGAGGATGTGGAGCGTGGGACTTTTTCTCACCGTCACGCTGTTCTGAAAACGGAAGATACGGAGGAAGAATATATTTATTTAAAAAATGTTTCTGACAGCAGATTTGATATCTATAATTCCCATCTTTCCGAGTATGGTGTTCTTGGTTTTGACTATGGCTATGCCCTTGCTTCTCCGAAAACCCTTACGATTTGGGAGGCGCAGTTTGGGGATTTTGCCAATGGAGCGCAGATTATCATAGACCAATATTTGGTAGCAGCAGAGGAAAAATGGAAAATCCAAAACGGACTTGTGATGCTGCTTCCTCACGGAATGGAGGGACAGGGCGCAGAGCACTCTTCTGCGAGGATGGAAAGATTCCTTACGCTTTGTGCTAATGAAAATATTTTTGTGGCAAATTGTACCACACCGGCCAATTATTTCCATTTGCTTAGAAGACAAATGAAACAGCCGTTCAGAAAGCCTTTAGTAGTAATGACTCCGAAATCCTTGTTGAGATATCCAAAAGTAGTTTCTGGCATTGAAGAAATGGCAAATGGAGAGTTCCAAACTCTGATAGATGATACTCTGATAAATGCTGAAAAAGTGGAGAGGGTAGCCCTTTGTAGCGGTAAAATCTACTATGAACTTTTAGCAAAAAGAGAAGAGCTAAAAGAGGAAAGAGTGGCGCTAGTAAGATTGGAACAGCTGTATCCTTTGGATAAGGAAACTCTTGCAGGGATAATGAACAGGTATGCCCACAATAAAGAAATAGTCTGGGTGCAGGAAGAACCAGAAAACATGGGAGCTTGGGCGTATATTCTGAGAAACTTGAGAAACACAGGAATTCAGGTAATCGCGCCAGTGTCCAGCGGTACACCTGCTCCAGGTACGCACAAAGGTTTTGATAAGAACCAAAAACAGGTAATCCAGCGAGTGTTTGATTTAGAAAATTTAATAAGATAAACAATAGAGTTTATTAACAAATAAAGACTTAGAGCTATGTCTATATTAGAAATGAAAGTGCCTTCACCAGGCGAATCCATCACAGAAGTAGAAATCTCATCTTGGTTAGTAAAAGATGGCGATTTTGTAGAAAAAGACCAGCCGATAGCAGAGGTAGATTCTGATAAGGCAACACTAGAACTCCCAGCCGAGCAGTCAGGGGTAATTACCCTAAAAGCTGAGGAAGGAGATGTAGTAAAAGTAGGGCAGGTAGTCTGTCTTATAGATATGTCTGCACAAGGGTCAGTTGTGAAGGCAGAAAAACCTGCTTCGGAAATGAAAGTGGAAGCACAAACAGTGGCTGTTCCTGCACAAGAGCCTAAAAAAGAGGAATCTCATCCATCTTCTCCATTAGCGAAAGTGATTTTGAAGGAGAATAGCATTGATACTGATAAAGTTACAGGAACAGGAGTGGGTGGAAAAATCACCAAAGAAGATGCTATAAAAGCTGTCGCAGCGATGGGAAGGGTGCAAGGAAACCGCAAACAGACCGTTACGAAACTTTCTGTTTTGAGGAGAAAATTAGCGGCTAGATTGGTTTCTGTGAAGAACGAGACAGCTATGCTTACTACCTTTAACGAGGTGGATATGAGCGAAATTTTCAGGCTGAGAAAACTTTATAAAGAAGAATTTTCGCAGAAACACGGCGTAGGGCTTGGTTTTATGTCTTTCTTTACCAAGGCGGTTACCAGAGCTTTGAAACTTTATCCAGATGTGAATGCGGCGATAGATGGCGACCAAAAAATCAATTATGATTTTTGTGATATTTCTGTGGCAGTTTCTGGGCCAAAGGGACTTATGGTGCCAATTATCAGAGATGCAGAGACTTTGTCCTTTAAAGGTATTGAGTTAAAAATAAAAGATTTAGCTACTAAAGTTCGCGATGGGAATATTTCTGTAGATGAGATGACTGGCGGAACTTTTACTATTACTAATGGAGGGACTTTCGGTTCTATGCTTTCTACACCGATTATTAATCCGCCACAAAGTGCGATTTTAGGAATGCATAACATTTTAGAACGCCCTGTGGCTGTCAATGGGCAGGTAGAAATCCGTCCGATGATGTATCTGGCGCTTTCTTATGACCATAGAATAATCGATGGTCGTGAGTCTGTAGGATTCTTGGTGGCTGTGAAAGAAGCTATAGAAAATCCAGTGGAGCTGCTCATGGAAAACAATGAGAAAAAAGCACTTGAGCTATAAATATTCATTAAAAAAATCAGAAATCCTTTTGAAAATTTCTGATTTTTTTGTTTCTGATTGAGATTTTTTAAGGAAGTAGTTCAGATTCTATAGCAATTTCGCCAGTGAGAATTTTCTGAATAGGGCAGGCGTGGGCTGTTTTGTGCAGGATATTGCGCTGCTCCTCGGTAAGATTTCCTTTTATTTCTATGATTTTTTTGAATTGAGAAACGCCTTCTTTGGTTTCGTTATCAAAAAGAACTTTTACAGAAACTTCTTCTACATCCCATTCTTTGCGGTCTGCAAACATTTTGATAGTTGCAGTGGTGCAAGATGAAAGAGCCGAAGCCAAAAGCTCTAGTGGATTAAATCCTTTTTCCTGTCCGCCCTTAGCAGCGGGTTCATCACCGATAATGCTGTTTTTACCAGCAGAGATATTCATTAGATATTTCTCTGCACCAATTTTTGTAATTACTTCTGCTTTCATAAATTAAGATTAAGACAGCAAATATAAGGCATATTTTGTCAAAACACCTTAACCTAAATCAAGAAGTTTGGTCAGATAAATATTTATTAGTTATATTTGCATACTATTTTTGTTTAACAATTTAAATTAAATGGACCCCGATAGTTTATTAAAACTTTTATTAGCTTTATTTTTTGTAATACTTAATGGCTTTTTTGTGGCAGCAGAGTTTTCAATAGTTAAAGTGCGCCACTCTCAAATTCAAATCAAGGCGGAAGGAGGAAATGCCTCTGCAAAACAGGCCGAAAAAATCATCAAAAACTTAGACGCTTATCTCTCTGCTACACAGCTGGGAATCACGCTTGCCAGTCTGGCGCTCGGTTTCATAGGAGAAAGCACGATGCATCATATTTTAGAAGCGGCGTTTTCTAAACTGAATATTGACATTGCACCAGAGACTCTTTCTACGATGGCTTTGGCAGGAAGTTTCCTTGTTGTGACGATGATGCATATCGTCTTCGGAGAATTGGTTCCGAAGTCAATAGCAATTAGAAAATCAGAGGCGACGACTTTGTTTGTTGCATGGCCTTTGCTGTTATTTTATAACATATTCAAACCTTTTATTTGGTTGATGAACGCTATTTCTAACGCATTCCTAAGACTTATCAATATTCACCCTGTGGCTGGTCATGAGATACACTCCACAGAGGAGCTTCAGCTGTTGGTAAAACAAAGTGCCGCAGGAGGAGAGATAGAGGAGGAAAATTATGAAATTATCAAAAATGCTTTTGATTTTACTGACCATACCGCTAAACAGGTGATGGTGCCGAGACAGAATATCATCACTATCGATATTACAGAGGATAAAGAAGAAATTTTAAAGCAAATAATAGACTGCGGATATTCCAGAATTCCTGTGTATGAGAACTCCATAGACAATATCATAGGGATTTTCTACACAAAGGAAATCATGCGTGAGTACATCAAAAACAAAGATGTAGATTTAAGAAAATTCTTGCGTGAGGCATTTTTCGTGGTGGGAAGTAAGAAAATATCCGATTTGATGAATGTTTTTCAGCAGAAAAAACAGCACATTGCGATTGTAATTGATGAATTCGGAGGAACGGAAGGAATCGTAACATTAGAAGATATTTTGGAAGAGCTGGTAGGAGAAATCCAAGACGAGGAAGATGATGAACAAAAATTAGTAGATGAGGTAGCAGAAAATACATTCTGGATACAGGCAACACAGCCTTTGGACGAGATAAACGAACACCTTCCTGCACCGCTACCAGAGGATTCTGAATACAATACCTTGGCGGGATATATCATGTATCAGTTGTCAGATATTCCAGAAGAAAATCAGGAATTTAAGCTGTGTAATTATGCTTTCAAAATCTTGAAAATGCAGAATAAAAGTGTAGAGATGGTAGAGCTGAAATACGAACCACAGGACATAGAAGAAACACATGAAGAGACAGAGAAAATATAACATATACTGCGAAAGCTCACAAACAGAGAAACAAACTGATGTTCTTCTCTTGGAGGAGGAGAATGCAGAAAATAAGTTGGTTCTTTATAACGATGATGTCAATACTTTTGATTTTGTGATAGAATCTCTTATAGAAGTTTGTAAACACACGCTGGAACAGGCAGAGCAATGCACGATACTGGTTCATTATAAAGGCAAATGTACTGTAAAGACAGGCGATATGGAAACGCTTATGCCTATGCACCAGAAGCTTTTAGGACGAGGTCTTACCAGTGAAATAATATAAAAAAAACTGCTCAAATCTGAGCAGTTTTTTAGTTTTTAGCAATCCATTCTTTGAAGAAAGTTTTTACTTTTTCTAGGCTGTAGCCTTTTCCTTCTTCAAAAACTTCACTGCTCTGCGTGTGGATTTGTTTCCCATTTTTATCTAAAATAATGAAAACAGGATACCCAAATTTCTCACCAGGGTTGCCGTATTTTGCAAAAACTTTTTCGTTTTTATTCTTCGGAGAAAAATTTAGATGGTAATAAAGAAAATTCTCATCAACTATTTTATTTAGTTCAGGAGTTGTTTTTACAAAATTATCAAATCTCAAGCACCAGATACACCAGTTTCCGCCCGCCTGCAAGATGATATTTTTGTTTTCTTTCTGGGCTTGTTTTACTAATTTTTGGATTTCTATTTCTGCATTGTCCTCCTCTCTGTATGGTTTTGGAAGAGCCTGTTTTTCCTGCTGTGGGCTTATTTCAGAAGTCTGAGCATAATATAATGAAGGTGCCAAAACGCCTAAAAAAGCAAGTTTTACAAATATCTTTTTCATTGTTAAAATTTTTCCAAATGTAATAAAAAAATGGAATTGACAAAATTTGTATCTTCGCATCCAAAATTTATACATTGAATAATTTACTTTTTCATATTGTTTATTTAGCATCAAAACTACCGCTGGGCGTGCTGTATATTATTTCGGATATTATTTTTTTCGTTAATTATTATATCATTGGTTACCGAAAAAAAATCGTTTATGAAAATTTAAAAAATTCTTTTCCTGACAAAAGTGAAAAGGAAATTAAACAAATCCAAAAGAAATTTTTCCGTAATTTTTCGGATTACATCGTAGAAACAGTGAAGGCGATGACAATCAGTGAAAAAGAGCTGGGGAAGCGTGTAAAGCACATTAATCAAGAGCTTTTTCATCAAGCCAAAGCCGAAAGAAAAAATGTGATTATCTTAGCAGGGCATGTTTTTGACTGGGAGTGGATTAACGCTTTTGCGAAAATCATTCCGCAGGAAAACTGCCATCCTGTTTATAGAAAAGTAAATAATGACTTCTGGGAGGAGAAAGTGAAACTTATCAGAAATCGTTTCGGAAATAAGGCGCTGAACTCTCGTGAGATTATCAGACATATATTGAGAACGCCTGTTGATGGGAATTCGGCGTATATGTTCGTGGCTGACCAGACGCCGCATTTCTCTGAGGTTTATTACGGATTAAAGTTTTTAAATCAGAGAACGCCTGTATTCATCGGTTATGACAAGCTTTCACAAAGGCTGGATTTGGCTTTTATCTATTGTGAAATGAAAAAAGTAAAACGAGGTTATTACGAAGTGAGTTATCACCGAATTTACCCTGATGGAGAGCAGTTTAAAGAATATGAAGTGGTAAGGAAATTCCATAAAATGTTGGAAGAAACCATTAACGAGCGCCCAGACAACTGGCTTTGGTCTCACCGAAGATGGAAATATCAGAACGATATCAAAAAATATGAGGAATAAATACTTTTTCTGATGAAAAAAATTGCTGTTGTAATCCTAAACTGGAATGGGAAAAGCTGGCTGGAAAAATTCCTGCCTACGGTTCTCAAATATTCTGAATCTGCGCAAATTTATGTTGTGGATAACGCCTCTACGGATGACAGCGTTTCGTTTTTAGAGAATGATTTTCCTTCGGTAAAAGTGATTCAGAATACCGAAAATTCGGGATTTGCAGGAGGTTATAATGAAGGACTAAAACAAGTGGAGGAAGAAATCTACTGCCTGCTCAATTCCGATGTAGAAGTCACAGAGGGCTGGCTGGAACCTGTTTTGAATTTATTTCAGCAAAACCCAGAAATAGCGGCTATTCAGCCCAAAATCCTTTCTTACGACAGGAAAAATTACTTTGAATTTGCAGGAGCAGGAGGCGGTTTGATAGATAATTTGGGTTATCCCTACTGCCGAGGGCGCGTTTTTGATGATTTGGAGGAGGATAAAGGGCAGTATGATGACGAAACGGAGATTTTCTGGGCATCGGGCTGTTGTTTTTTTATCAGGAAGAGTGATTTTTGGCTGGCTGGTGGATTTGATGAGCGTTTTTTTGCCCATCAGGAAGAAATAGACCTTTGCTGGCGGCTGATAAATTTGGGTAAAAAAATATTTTATACAGGAAAATCGACGATTTATCATGTTGGCGGTGGAACTTTAAACAAACAAAATCCAAGAAAAACCTTTCTGAATATAAGGAATAATCTCTCTATGCTGGTCAAAAATCTGCCTTTAGGTGCTTTATTTTGGATAATTCCACTAAGATTGGCTTTGGATGTGGCGGCTGGCATTTATCTTGCATATAAAGAAGGAATTTCGCATCTTTGGGCCGTTTTCAGGGGACATTTAGGGTTTTATACTCAGTTTCCGGAAAGTTTTAGAAGAAGAGCAAAGTTTCAGAAAAAGAATTATTACCAAACCAAATATTTGGTTTTTAGGTATTTTATAAAAAAGTAGAATTTTTAAAATTTTTAAAATTATGAAATGGACAAACGACAGAAGTGACAATGTGGAAGACCGCAGAGGAAAGGGCGGAGGTAGAGGAATGATGATAGGTGGTGGACTAGGAACGATAGTTATGGTACTAGTAGTGATGTTTTTAGGAGGCGACCCTTCGGCGGTGCTCAATAACAGTGGTGTTATGCAAGGTCAGGCGCAGACAGAGCAAAGAGAACTGACCGAAGAAGAGCTTAAAACCTATGAATTTGTGAGAATGGTAACGGCTGAGACAGAGGAAACATGGACAGAGATTTTTCAGGAACATGGTTTGGAGTACAGAAAACCGAAAGTGGTGATGTTTGAGCAGGTTACCCAGTCAGGATGTGGTACAGCCCAAGCTGCGATGGGGCCTTTCTATTGTCCAGCTGATGAGACTATATATATGGATATGAGTTTCTTTAATGAACTTCAAAGTAAATATGGAGCCAAAGTAACAGAATTCTCGGTGGCGTATGTTATGGCGCATGAGGTAGGGCACCATGTTCAAAATCTTTTGGGGGCTTTACAGAAATCTGATAAAATAAGAAGAAGTGGTCGTTTTTCAGAAGCTGAAATCAATAAAAATTCTGTAGCTGTAGAGCTTCAGGCGGATTTTTATGCAGGAGTATGGGCTAGAAGAAGTAATAACAGAGAAAATTTCTTGGATTCCAAAGATATAGATGCTGCCATCAGTGCTGCTGAAGCAGTGGGAGATGACAATATCCAGAAGCGTTCCCAAGGTTATGTAAACCAAGAAGCCTTTACGCACGGTTCTTCTGCACAGAGAAAAGAATGGTTTATGAAAGGATATAACACAGGAGACATCAGACAAGGAAATACATTTGAAGCGCTGAGATAGGGAATTTTGATTATGATTAAAAACTTAATATTAGGCATTGTATTAATATTATCGTGTGTAAATAATCAGTAAGATTTTGTAATTAATATCCTAACTATTTGGTGTAGATATTAATGTGATAAAAGTGACTCTGACTTTGAATTAAAAAAAGAAACATTTTTAATGAATAAGAAATGAAGGTAAAGAAATATCAATTAATTCTTTGTTTATGGGTCATTATAGCAGGAGGTATTGTTTTTGTATTTTTCCGAGAAAAATTAGAAAAAAATCCCAATGTATTAAAATTCGAAAATCATCAATTTAATGATAGTATAAATGATACCGCAATTAATTACAATTATTATTTTAAAATAGGAAATAAAACCTACTATCAAAATACAGACACAATGTTTGTATATTACCCTAAAAATATAAAAGAGATTAATACTCTGATGGGGGATTTTGGGAATCCAAAAGATTTTATTAATCAACAGGTTATGTGGAGGAATGTTCTCCCTCCTTTTAGACTAATCAAAGAGAGAAAAAGTGATACTTTAATCATTATAAAAGAAGGGAAGAGATATATTTTCACAAGAGAAAAAATTAAATGAAATAATACCTTCTAAAACCAATAATATTTTTACATCATGGTAAGAATACTCTTTGCGTTACTTTTACTACAGATATCCTGTTTTTCAGAAGAGGGAGTGTATAGAGATTTAGAAAAAAGAGTAAAGTATTTTAACTCTGCTAGTTTTGAAGGAATAGAATTCAATAGACTATATATTCGTGAATTGGAATATATTGGAAAAGGGGATTTTGGAGTTTTAGAAGGAAGTGAAACTATACCTACATATTTATACATAGATTATCTATACATCTATGATAATGGCAAGGTATTATTTTTTGCCAGTGAAAAACCTAATCCTAAGGTTAATTTATATACAGGGACTTTTGATGGAATACTATATAGGAAAAAAAAACAAATGTTTATTGATTGGATTGTAAAGACAAAGATGAGTTTAGGTTTTGGTACTTATAATAGTCATAAAATAAAAGTAATAAATGGTAAAATACACATGCAATTTGATAGGTATTGCTATGTGTATAGACTTTTATAACTTCAGTATACATGCTTTTGCTGTTTAATTAAATAAGTATATGAGACATCCTATCCAAAATTATATTAGCTCATGGCTGGATTTCTCGGCAGCCTGCATTACTAGTTTTATCTAATAATATCAATCCTTATTTTCAATATCAAACTCGTAATCAATTTACATCATGGTAAAAAATATAATATTAGGTATTGTTTCAATGTTATTATATACAAATAATCAACAAGATTTTGTAATTAGTACAAAAGGATACTATTTTGCAACATACAGTTTGAATCTAGGGGAAAATGATTTTTTTGAAGAAACAGCCATTATTTTACTGAAATTTGATAATGATGGGTATTGTAATGTGTTTGATATTCCCATCGCAAAAGGAAATACTGTAGAGGATGGGATTATAGATATAAAGAAAAGAGTGTATACTAATAATCCCACAAATAGCGGACTTTATACTATTAATAAAGATAAGATAATGATTAAGTATAGTATATTTAATAACCCTAAACATTTATTGGGGAAATATATAAATATTTATTACGAAGGAATAATAATCAATGATAATAAAATTAAATTAAAAATTAATAAAGGATATGAATTAGAATTTAAATATGTTAAAGATGAAAGTATTGGTTTTAGAAACTATTTTAGAGAGAATAAGAATAGATTCTGACAGACATGTAAGACACCCTATCCAGAATATTTTCGCTCATGGCTTGATTTCTCGACAGCCTGCATTACTAGTTTTATCTAATAATATCAAGCCTTATTTTCAATATCAAACAAAAAATAGATTTACATCATGGTGAAAATAATTATTACTTTGTTATTATGTACTATATTATATTCTTGTTCTGCGCCTTATTATAAATTATTAGGAGGGAAAAAAGTTTTAAAGAATAAATATAAAAATATAAAATACTTTGACCCAAACATATATAAATCCATTGATATAAATTATTTTTATATAGTAGAATCGGGGTATTTAGTTGATAATAAATATAAAAAAAAACGAGATATAGATGTAGCTAAGTATGTGCTACAATTTTATGAAAATGGGAGAGTAAGATTTTTATATTATATGAATGCAGATCCAGAAATTACAGGTAGAAGAGGGATTATATATAAGAAAAATAATAAAATAAAAATAGATACTGACTTTGCAAATCAAGGAGGAACTATATCAAAAGGTTCATATAGTGTAAAAATAGAAGGAGATTATATATTTCTATTGGATGATAATTTCTTGGTTCCAGGAAGCGAGTTCATATGTTTTGTTTATAAAAAATCTGATGAAAAGGTTCCAGAAGAATGGAAGAAATACCCAGCGGAGTGGTAAAAAGGAAACCTGTCTTAATTTTTCTACACTGCAAATCAGTGTTTTATTTAAGATTGAATAAAAAACTTTCAAAAGTATTTGCGTAGTAATGTTAAGTTTTCTATTTTTGCAATCTGAATTCTCCACGGAGGGTAATCAGAAGAGTAGAAGTT
>CAUQBH010000009.1:0-94344 GCA_963516675.1 uncultured Flavobacteriaceae bacterium
ACACTTTGCTATAAGGGAAAAAGGTTGCTTGATAAGCATCGTCTAAGAATATGAGATTGTATGGCAAGTGCCATATTTGGCATACGAATGCCACCACTACATAAATCAACCATTCATTTTTGGTGAGTTGTTCCATTTTTACAGTGAGATAGCCTCGAAAAGCCGTCTCTTCTAAAATGTTTTTGATAAAAACGGGTAAGAAAGCAGTCGCAAAAACAGGGAGATAGGCAGCAATACTAAACTTACTCACATCTACCCAACCCAATAGCTTGCCAACAAACAGTGTTATACCAATAAACACGGGATAAACTGCAATAGCAAAGATATACCAGTGAGTGTTTTGCCTGAAACGAGGTTTTAAAGGAAAATCTTTCCAACCATCGCCACCCAAAAAGCGGAGCAAAATCATACATACTATAGGAGAAGCAATAAAAATCCCTGATCCCAAAGACTCTAAATTAGAAGGTTCGCCAAGCAACTGGTTTACTCCAACGCCTATCCATCCGCAAGAGATAGCTACCAAGCTAAATAGGATTACATTCCGAAGTATTTTTTTACTGGTTCCCATATTAAGGTAGATTTATTTTAATATTTCTAAAATTTTATCTTCGTCGTAAACAAGCATACCCACTGCGACCAATGAAGCGATACCATGTGCCAACATCCAACCTTTAGCAATGTCATTCTTCAGCTCTTGATCAGATATGTCTTGATATTCCTCGCTATTTTTCATTATTTCTACCACCCGCTCACTTTCGGGAAAAATGTCAGTAAGTTTTACATTGGTAACATTATCCATATAAAAAGCCTTGAATAGGGCGGGCTCGGTGTGTGCCATCCGTACGTATCCGAGTCCTAAATCCAAAAGAGTATTGCCTGTTTTTGAGTAACTAAGCATTACATTTTGAAGGAAAGCTAGTGCTTTTTTGCAGATTTCGGCTTTGAGATCCTCCATATTTTTATAGCACCAATAGATGGGCTGAGTAGAGCAACCTATTTGCTTAGCAATATTTCGAGCAGAAAGTACCCCAAAGCCTTCTTTTCGCACCATTTCAAAAGCGGTTCCTATAATTACTTCTTGCGTTATTGTTGTTGATTTTGGCATAATTCTTTGCTACAACAGATGTAATATAACACCTGTTATTTTTTTACAAACATAATATATTTTCCTAAATCCACAAAGTTTTAAATCAAAAAAATGTAATATAGTTTCAAGTTGTGAATACCTCTTCTTTAGCTCAAAAACATGATATAAATCACACAAATAAACCGCTCTAAATCATTAAAATAAACTAAATTAGCCAAATAAATTTTAAAACTATTTTTTATGAAACATTTTCTATCTGCTTTAGCACTTGGGTACTTGCTATTGTCCTGTAACAGAGACCTAGAAAACAACGAAACTCCAGCGCCTCCACAAGAGGAAAAATTAATATTATCTGGTTTATTCGAATATGTTAGTAATGTGCGTTTCCAGTATAAAAATGGAAATGAAATTAATCGTATGACAATAAATGAGGCTAGTATAGACTTTGAATATGATACATACGGAAGAATAGTAAAAGAGCGTCGCTTTGATCATAAATCTGATTATGGTGAAACTATTATAACCTATCAATATGACAACCAAAGCAGACTAACTTCCTCACATGCAATAAGCACTCAATACTATCCAGACACAGGATATACTCCTCGCTGTTCCGTTGAGAAAAAACACACATACACTTATCAAGGAAACAAAGTCACTGTCAAAATAGAGATGGGCGCTGACACTTGTTCTGCTATTCCTGAAACAGGAAAAGAAAAAACAATAACTCTTTTTGTAGAAAATGGTAAAGTTGTGAAAAGTCTTGATGAAAACAACCAAATTATAGAGACTATAGAATATCTCAATCCCAAAAATACCCTTAGAAATATGAAAGGTTTTCCTCCTTTGGTTGTAGAGTTTTATATCAGACCGTTTACCTATGAGTTACCTTTTTATAATGGCATCGAGCATATAGAAGACCTTAGATTTATAGATAATATCAAAACTAGAGATTTTCATAATGGATCTTATTGGGAGTACCGATATAGTTATAATAAAAAGAAGACTTATGATAACGATTACCTTGAGATTGAGAAAATAACTGTCTATGAAAAATCACATAATGATCCGACACATGATAATTATTTATTCTCAGTATCCCCTTCTCGCTATTACATAAAAGAAAAATAATAAAACCCCACAGCTTCTCCTTGTGAAATACGAGGAGAGTTTTTTTATTGTGTGATTTTCTCTCTCCCTAAACATGATATAAATCACATAAATAAACTCCTCTAAATCATTAAAATAAACTAAATTAGCCAAATAAATTTTAAAACTATTTTTTATGAAACATTTTTTATCCGCTTTAGCACTAGGGTGCTTGCTATTGTCCTGTAACAGAGACCTTGAAAACAACGAAACTCCAGCGCCCCAAAATGAAAAGCTGGTATTATTAGATAAATTAATAGAAGGTTCTACAGTAATTTTTCAGTATAAAAACAGAAATGAGATTGAGTCTGTAAATATAGACGGCGTGGGAAACTCTGACATTGATTATGAGTATGACACATATGGAAGAATAGTAAAAGAGCGTCGCTTTCATCGTAGATATGATTATGGCGAAACTAATATAACCTACCAATACGATGGTCAAGGCAGACTAACTTCCTCACATGCAATAAGCACTGAATTCTATCCAGGAACAGGACTTACTCCTCGCTGTTCTGTTGAGAAAAAACACACATACACTTACCAAGGAAACAAAGTTACTGTCAAAATAGAGATGGGCGCCGACACTTGTTCTGCTATTCCTGAAACAGGAAAAGAAAAAACGATAACTCTTCTTGTAGAAAACGGCAGAGTTACAAAAACCTTTGATGAACAAGGCAACATTAAACAAACTATAGAATACTACAACACCAAAAACGCCCTTAGAAACATAAAAGGTTTTCCTGCTTTGGTTGTAGAGTTTTATATCAGACCTCTTTCCTATGAGTTGCCTTATTACAATCATGGCATTGAGCGTATAGAAGACCTTAGATTTATAGATAATGTTAAAACTAGAGATTTTCATGATGATGATTATATGCTATATAAATATGATGATGATAAAGGGAACTCTTATGACGGCGATTACCCTACAAAAATATTTGTCTTTGATAAATCTCATAATGACCCGACATATAGTCATCAGTTATGGATGTTTAACGCTTCTCGCTATTACATAAAAGAAGAATAATAAAACCCCACAGAGCTCTTCTCGTAAAATACGAGGAAAGTTTTTTTGTTATTTATCTTTGTAACAAATCATAAATAAAGTATACTAATGGATAAAAATTCATTCTAAATAATTTATTATGTACATTTCACAGGTTTTTTCAGCGAAAAGCAAACGAGTTTATGCCATAGTATGCGCCATTGTTTTATTACTTTTATTCCAAGGAGCATTCCAAGAAAATAATAATGAAACAGAAATAATGATGAAAGAAATGATAAGCCAGATAGGCGAACTCCCGACTTTTGCCTTGACTTTGGTCAGCTTTGCTTTTTTTCTATTTCCTTTGTTTTTTATTGTTAATGTATTTCATAACCAATCCATTACCCAGTTCACCACCAGCCGAAAAAAAATAGATTTCAAACGAATTTCTTTCAGCTTTTTAGTTTACGGAGGAATTATTGTAGGGACTTTCTTTTTAGAATATTTCATGAATCCTTCCGCGTATGCATGGAATTTCCAACCCTTGAAGTTCTTTATCCTATGTATCATGGCTCTGCTCCTATTGCCTGTTCAAATAGGTTTTGAGGAATATTTTTTCCGAGGATATTTTATGCAGTGGCTCGGGCTTTTGTCCAAAAACCGATGGATTCCACTTTTCCTTTCTTCCATTTTATTTGGGCTGGCTCATTTCGCTAATCCAGAGGTTTCTAAAATGGGCTACAAAATCATGTTCTTCTACATCGGGATGGGATTTCTGCTGGGCATTGTTACCCTGATGGATGACGGGCTGGAACTTGCCCTTGGTATTCATTTTGCTAACAACTTTTTTGCGTGTATTCTCTCCACATCGGACTGGTCAGTATTCCAGACACCCTCTCTTTTCAAAGAACTTTCCGCTCCTAGCATTGAATTCTATCATATTATTCTAATGTTTACATTATACCTTTTGATTATTTTTATCTTTGCTAAGAAATACAATTGGGTTTCTTGGAAAGAAAAATTATTCAGTAAAATAAGCGTTCCACAGACTGATAGCAACTAAAATATAATTTTGGCACAGATATTGATAATATTGGATAGAACTCAAAAACACATTCATATAAATCTAAAACACAAATGAGAACTAAAAAGTTCTCATTTTGTGTTTTTTATCCTTAAAAAAGATATTATTTTTTTCCTTTATTAATAAATGGCTTCTCTATATATTTGAATGTCAAAGTACAGATAAATATCAAAATAGGCGTCAGACCAAAAATCATTAGCCAATATTCTAATACCGTAAGTTCCTTAACAAAATCACGCCCTAGAACCAAATCTATCATTACAAAAAGAATAATTCCATGCAGTAAATAAATACTATAACTAATCTCCCCCAAAACCTTTAGAGCATTAATTTTTAATAATCCAAAAATATCATTCCCTAAGGCTATTAGCGTGAAAACAAGGGTAACAACCAAAACATTCAGCTTATTACTTTCTTCCAAAAACAATAAAGCAGACACACCACCTATAACCAGCAATGTATAAGGGATAGCATTAAAATTATCAATCTTATTTTTCAAATATTTTATACAATATACCGCCACAAAACCTCCCATAAAGAAAATAATAGAACTCCCACCACCTGAATTAAAATAGAAAAATATGGATAATGAACTACAAAGAAGCAATATTCCCAAATTAACCATCTTTCTATTCAGAAGCAAGTACCAGAAAGGCAGCATAAAGTAAAAAAACCATTCTATGGAAAGCGTCCAAACTACCCTTGATACAATTAGAGGAGTATCCTCATACCCATTTATTGATACTTGGGAAAATGAAAGCCAGCGTAATACGCTTAATATAAAATCAAAAAAACTCTGATGTAAAACAAAATCAGTTTTTACCATAGCTATTGTCACTATAGACACAACAGCAAAAACATAAAGAGGCACAATCCTAAAAATCCTTGATTTATAAAGTCTTTTCCAGTCTATTTCTTTACCACTGATAATTCTACCAATAAACAAAAAACTAGTTATCATAAAGAAAAACCGAACGCTAGACGCCCCCAAGTGTGTATACAATAGACTTTCTGGTTTTGTCCATTCATCTGCCTGTACATAATGATACCAAATAGAAGAATGATGCACAAATACAAAAGGCGCCAAAAGTCCTCTCAAGGCATCAATGCTACCAAATCTATTAGCAGATGTCTCTGCTGCATATACATTATATTTTTTGTTAATCAAATAAGCTGTAAAACCAGCTATGATTATAGTTACAACCAAAAAAATGGGATTATACACACTAATCATGTCTCTATAAATTAACTTTTAAATATAGTTCATCTAACTGGTCTTGGCTAATCTGCGAAGGTGCGTCTATCATCACATCTCTTCCGCTGTTGTTTTTCGGGAAAGCGATGTAGTCACGGATAACCTCGTTACCATCCAAAATAGCTACCAAACGGTCAAACCCAAAGGCCAATCCACCATGAGGAGGAGCGCCGTATCTGAATGCATTCATGAGGAAGCCGAACTGAGCTTCCGCCTCTCCTGGACTAAATCCTAAAAGGGCGAACATCTTAGACTGCAAGTCTTTATCATAGATACGGATAGACCCGCCGCCTATCTCATTCCCGTTGAGAACAAGGTCATAAGCATTGGCTCTAACCTCCCCAGGTGAAGTTTCCAAAAGCGGAATATCCTCTGGTTTCGGTGAAGTGAATGGATGGTGCATCGCGTGGTATCTTCCGCTCTCCTCGTCCCATTCCAAAAGCGGAAAATCTATGACCCAAAGCGGCACAAATTCATCACCTTTTCTTAAGCCAAGTCTATTTCCTAACTCCATTCTCAGCGCAGAAAGCTGGGCTCTTACTTTATTAGCATCGCCGCTCATGATAAGCATCAAATCGCCTTTTTGAGCATTAAATTTCTCTGCAATGGCTTTCAAATCATCTTCGTTATAAAACTTATTCACCGATGAAGTCAGCACGCCGTCTTCTTGGAATTTTACCCAAACCATTCCACTCGCACCGATTTGTGGGCGTTTTACCCAGTCGATAAGTTCATCTATCTGTTTTCTTGTGTAGTCTGCCTTCCCTTCTACATTGATTCCGACAACAAGTTCTGCTTCATCAAAGATTTTAAATTCTTTTCCTTTCACAAGTTCGTTCAGCTCCACGAATTCCATTCCGAAACGGATATCTGGCTTGTCGTTTCCGTATTTTCTCATCGCCTCTGCGAAAGTCATTCTCGGGAACTGACCGAATTTCTTTCCTGTCGTTTCCTCCAAAAGATTTTTCGCCAAACCTTCAAAAACATTCATCACATCTTCCTGCTCCACGAAAGCCATTTCGCAGTCTATTTGGGTAAATTCAGGCTGTCTGTCCGCACGGAGGTCTTCATCACGGAAACATTTTACAATTTGAAAATATTTGTCCATTCCGCCCACCATCAGAAGCTGTTTAAAGGTCTGCGGCGACTGCGGAAGTGCATAGAACTGCCCTTCGTTCATACGGCTCGGCACCACGAAATCCCTCGCTCCCTCTGGAGTAGATTTGATAAGAACAGGCGTTTCCACCTCTATAAAGCCCTGCTCAGAAAGATAGTTTCGGACTTTCTGTGCGATTTTATGTCTGAAAATAAGTTTATCCTTCACTGGATTTCTTCTGATATCCAGATATCTGTATTTCATACGAAGCTCCTCACCGCCATCGGTTTCATCTTCGATGGTAAAAGGCGGCAGCACAGATTCATTCAAAATAGTGAGTTTTTCTACTAAAATCTCTATTTCTCCTGTCGGGATTTTTGGGTTTTTAGAAGCTCTTTCTATGACTTTTCCTTCCACTTGGATGACAAATTCACGCCCCAAGTTTTTAGCCTTTTCCAAAAGGTCTTTGGAAGTTCTTTCTTCATCAAAAACCAGTTGAGTGATGCCATATCGGTCACGCAGATCCACCCAAATCATAAATCCTTTGTCTCGGATAGTCTGCACCCAGCCCGCAAGAGTAACGGTTTCATTAAGATTTTTCAGCGAAAGTTCGCCATTATTATGTGTTCGAAACATATTTTTATTTGATTTTTAAACTTAATTTTTTACAAAGATAATATTACTTTGGCTAATGATAACCATGTTCGTGAAATAAATGCCCAGCTAGAGCCACACCCACGCCCAAAATCACCAAAAACATTTTTTCCCAGTTTATTTGGTGACTTTTACTATTATTTTCAAAAATAATAACCGAAGAAATATGTAGAAAAATCCCGCCCGACAGCGCCAAGAAATACGCCTGCCATTCAGGTTTAAAGTATTTCCCCAGCATCATTCCCAGTGGAGATGCTGCCGCAAAAAACGCAATGGTAACCCCAGCAATCAGCTTGTTTTTCTTCTCTCTCAGTAGAAAAGCCCCCAGCACAAATGAAATCGGCAGATTATGCACCAAAATTCCCAGCAAATACGGCGAATCCAAATGCATTCCAGCCAATGGAATTCCTTCTATAAACGCATGGATAAACATACCCACCAAAAGTCCAACAGGGAGGATATTACATTTTTCATAATGAAAATGACCGTGTTCAAATCCCTTGGTCATCCCTTCCAAAACCATCTGCAAAACCACTCCGATGATGACCCAAAGCCCAATATTCTCATTCCCAGAGTTATAAATCTGCGGAAAAACCTCCACCACACAGACCGCAATGAGAAACCCAGCACTGAGCACAAGCAATCTTTTGGCTAAATTTTCATTATTCCCAAAAAAATTCCCTAACAAAACTCCCACTAAAACACTGAGAACAAGAAAAAAAACTACCATCCGAAAAAAATTGAATAAAATGAGATGCAAATTTAGTTATTTTTAAAATAAACAAAATAATAAATGCCTTCTCACAAATAAAGAAGGCATTTACATTATTTATTATATTCATAAACCATCGTAGTAACAGTTTGATTATTAATATTCAATTTCGTTTTTATAGGGAAATTATTTTTATACTCATATTGGAATTTATACTCACTACTATCGGCTCCAATTCCATATAAATTTATTGATTTTTGGATTAAAGTAGGATTATGGCTTACCCACCTAAAATTAAGATAATCAGCAATAGTATTTTCATCCTTATCTAAACTACAAAACTCGGCAGCCAAAACAGAAAAACCTTTGATATTTTTATATGGACTATTTTTAGCATCATATGTTACTTCTTCATCTATTATCACCATATTATTGGGATTTAGGTAAAAATGCCCATTAGGAACATTTTTGCTTATCTCGTGATGAATTTTTGTGATATTTTCTCCATTCAAAACATAAGTATGCGTAAAATTTTCATCCCTAAGATTATAAGCATATGATTCTGAATGGTATTTTACATTTTCATTCACTGAAACCTCTGAGCTGTTATAACTATACTCTCGTGTAACGACCCTCTTATACTGAATCCCAGAATCTGATATTACTACTTCATCTATTACTGATGACAATTTTCCGTTGTTGTACTGATAATTAGTCTTCCCTAGTTCTTCTCCTGCCTGAGAATATCTGATTTTAGATGTGATAAAATCTTTTTCATACACGAAAACAATCCTCTCACCACTTCCTTCGTCTATTATTTCCTTTAGTTCGCTATCGTTTTGGTATTCAAACCTTTTTGATATTACTTTGTTGTTTTCTGCTATTGTTACTTTAGTTGGCAGCTGCATTTTTGTGCCATTCACTAATGTTTCATCAGTCATTTTATCATTCTCTCTACTACAAGAAATGAGAAAAAGCCCTGCCATAAAAAATAAAATTATTCTTTTCATAAATTATACTTTTTAATGGAATGCAATTTAATAATTATAAAATGAAACCTAAAGAAATTTCTATATCTTTCTCTCTTTTTTAGTTTTTCTCTTTTATTGACTAAATTTGCAGAATATTTTAAAGTTAATGAATACAGAAAACATCAATATTCAAATCAAAACATTTTTTGGATTGGAAAAAACTCTCGCTGAGGAAGTTAAAAAACTAGGGGGAAGAAATGTCGAAATAAAAAACCGAGCAATAACCTGCGAGGGAGATTTAGGATTTTTGTATAAAATCAACTATTCCTGCCGAACAGCGCTGAAAATTTTAGTACCGATACTTACTTTCAAGGCGTGGAACGAAGACCGATTTTATGATAAAATTTTCGCATTCCCGTGGGACGAAATTCTAAGTCCAGACCAGACCTTTGCCATAGATGCTACGATAAATTCGGAAAGATTCAGGCACTCTCAGTTCATGGCCCTGAAAATGAAAGATGCCATTGTAGATTTTTTCAAGGCAAAATACAGAAAACGCCCTGATATAGACACTAAAAATCCAGAAATAAAACTCCAGCTGCACATAGACCGAGAGCTGGTGAGCATTTCGCTGGATAGTTCGGGAGATGCTTTATTTAAAAGAGGTTACCGAAAAGAGCAGACAGAAGCGCCTATCAATGAGGTTTTGGCGGCAGGAATGCTCCAAATCGCTGGTTGGGACGGCAAGGGAAATTTCCTAGACCCTATGTGCGGAAGTGGAACCCTTCTGATAGAGGCCGCTATGATTGCCCTAAACCTTCCTGTACAGATTTTTAGAAAGAAATTTGCCTTCCAAAACTGGAAAAATTATGATGCTGAACTTTTCAGTAAAATCAGGGAATTTAGGCTGAATAAAATAACGGAATTTTCTGGAAAAATCATCGGCTACGATATTGATTCTTCTGCTATAAAAGCCGCAAGAACCAATGTAGAATCCATAGAAATGGAAGACATTATAGAAATCCGAAAACAAAATTTCTTCGAGTCTAAAAAAGAGCTTTTCCCTCTGATGGTGATGTTTAATCCACCATATGACAAGAGAATTTCCATAAAGGAAGAGGATTTTTACAAAAAAATAGGCGATACCTTTAAGCAAAACTATCCCAACACGCTTTCTTGGATTATAACCTCTGATTTAGAAGCGGTTAAGAAAATAGGACTTCGCCCTTCCAGAAAAGTCAAACTATTCAACGGAAAACTGGAATGCCGTTTCCTACAATACGAAACCTACGAGGGAACGAAAAAAACGCATAAATTTTCTAACGAAAAAGACAGTAATTAGTTACTGTCTTTTGTTTTTTATTTTATTTTTGACTTCTTCCCTTATATACGGATATTTCTGCTGCATATCTTCTGATAAGGACGGGTCTAAATCAAGCGCTATTTCAAGGAAATACTTGGCTTTCTGCTCTTCTTTCAGATGAAAATAGCAGTTGCTCATTTGATAGAAAAGCTCCGCCCTATGGTGCTGTTTTAGGGCATTTTCTAAAAGCGAAACAGCCTCTTCATACTCACCGATGAGCATAAGCACCTCACTGTACGCATACCAGTTATAGAAACGGTCTGGCTCCATTTCTACGATTTTTTTCAAGCAGGAAAGACTTTCTTCGAATTTTCCGCCATCTATGTATAGGAAAGCCAATTTTTTCTGATAATCCAGATTTGTTTCATTGAGTGAAAAAGCCTCTTTCGCGAAATAAAGCGCTTCCTCATATTTGTGCATTTCATAATAAACATCTGACTGCTCCATCATGGACATATAAAACTGTGGGTCTTCTCTGAGCGACTGCTGGAAAGCACTCAGAGAAGAAGCCCACTGTTTCAGCTCCTTGTAGCAAAGCCCTATTTTATAGTAAGTAAAGGCTTTGGTGTATTCTAAATCGAGCAATTCCTCATAGACTTCTATGGCTTTTTCCCATTCGTTCAGTGCTTCATAACACGCTGCTTTGCTTCCATAAATAGACAGGGAATCGCTGTTGATTGCCAGCACATAATCAAATCCCTTGATAGCTTCTCTATAATTCTTTTTGTTAAAATGAAACTGCCCGTACTCATACCAGCCCATCTCGGAAAATGGAAATTCATCAAGATAATTTTCCAAAAACTTCCTTGCTTCATCGGCTTTATTCAGCTGATTGTAGCAAATCATAATGTTCTCCAATGAATAATCATCGTAGGCATCATATTTTAGGGCTAATTTATAGTTTTTCAGCGCATTAAAAGGGTCTTCCAAATTCACATATTCATCCGCGATGAAATTATGCAGGAAATTCTGCTCTTCGCCGTATTTCAGAGCTTTTTCGCAATATTCTATTGCTCTTCTCGGGTTTCCAAGATTGGAATAATATTTCGCACAGCAGACCAAAAAATCCATAGTTTCCATCGATGAATTTCTAAGCTCCGCCATCAGCTCCTTTACCTGTGTATATTTCTGCTGTTCCAAAAGAATTTCTAATCTTTTGGTTTTTATTTCTATAGAATTAGGGTGCAGTCTCAGTGCAAAATTGACAGCCAACTCCGCAAATGCAATATCTCCCAGCTCCAAATAATGCACGACAATATCTTCCAGCTCCTCTGAACTGAAATAATATTCCTCGTTATTTTCTATCATTTCTTCGAACTTTTTTACAAGTTCATTTTCAAAAAATTCCTCTTCCAAAATCTATCGCTTTTAGCGTTTTATTTATTGTTTTTTTGATTTCCATTGATACAGCATCAATGTTTTTCTGTCTTCCCTATCATCAAAAGAAAACTCCGTCACATCCTCTATTCTGAAAATTATATTTCCCTTATCTTCTCCATCAGTACCTATACAATGAAGCATAAAAAAATCCTCATCTGTTTCTTTTACAAAACCTGAGTAAAACGAACCATTTACCTTTACAGAAGTAAGAAAATCAGTTCTATTTTTCACTTGCTCCAAAAAAGATTTTTGCCAATTTCCCGTATCTTCACAATTTATTGGAATTTCTGTTTTTCGGTCTATCTCATATCTATGACTGATAACATAAGCCATAGTTTTGGAATATTTATTATCAAAATCAATTTCACTAATCATAGACCTTCTCAATATTATCTTTCCTTCTTTCTTACCAAATTTAGTATAATGCTGGAATATAATAATTTCTTCATTGAAATCAATAACCTTACCAAACCAAAATTTATCATCATCCGAATATTCATAAAGGCATAGAAATTTGTCATTTTCTTTCGAATCCAAAAGCATTTTTGTAAATAAATCCATAATTTCAATTAATTTTAAATTATTAATTCCCTCATCATTTTTTGAACTTTTTAACAAGTCCATTTTTTTCAAAAAATTCCTCTTCCAAAATCTGCTAATTTTTCTACAAAGGTAAAAGTTTTTATTATCTGATGAGAATTTATTTTTAATTTTGTATAAATATATAAAAACTTTTCTTATGATACTAAAACAACTATCTTCTACTGTACAAAACAATAGAGCCAGCCAAGGCACGCGGCTTCTTAATTATCTCATAGACTTTACAGTATTCTACATTTTCATTTTCTTTTTAGGTATATTTCTAGGAATACTTGCTGCTATAGGAATAGAAGCTCCTCTACAATGGCTTTTGTATCTAGACGGAAATCGTGCTCTTGATTATTTAGTTACCAGCATTTTATATTTCATTTACATATTCTCTTTTGAATATTTCACCAAAGGTAGAAGTATTGGAAAATACATCACAAAGACTAAAGTAGTCTCAATCGATGGAACGACTCCTACACAGAAAGATTTTTTTATCCGAAACATATCAAGATTAGTTCCTTTTGATGGACTTTCTTTCTTGAAAGAAGATGGAGGATGGCATGACTTATGGTCAGATACCCGCGTTGTTAATTGGGAAAAATATAAATCTGATTATGAAATGCAACAAGAGCTAAATGAATTGGGTAAAAATCCAAATTAAGAAATAATAAAAACCATCTGTTTAGATGGTTTTTATTTTTATTTAAGCTATAAAACTTCTAATTTCCTCAATAAATCTATCACCAAGCTCATCGGCTTCTTTTTGGGATTTTGCTTCAGTATAGATACGGATTATCGGTTCTGTATTAGATTTTCTAAGATGAACCCAGTTCTCCGCAAAATCTATTTTCACTCCATCTATCGTAGAAATTTCCTCGTTTTGATATTTTGTTTTTATCTTCTCCAAAACCTCATCTACATTGATTTCTGGCGTCAGTTCTATTTTTTTCTTACCCATAAAGTAGGCAGGATATGTAGCCCTTAGTTCAGAAACTGTTTTGTTTTCTTTCGCCAAATGTGTCAAAAACAATGCTGCCCCAACTAATGAATCCCTTCCGTAGTGCAGGTCTGGATAGATAATTCCACCGTTCCCTTCTCCACCGATAACGGCATTTTTCTCCTTCATCAGAGTCACTACATTCACCTCTCCCACTGCACTCGCAAAATACTCAGAATCATGTGTTTTCGCTACATCTCGCAGTGCGCGGCTAGAAGAAAGATTGGACACTGCCACGCCTTTTTTATGTCTTAAAAGATAATCTGCTACGGCTACCAAAGTGTATTCCTCACCAAACATTTCTCCTTTTTCATCGATAAGAGCGAGTCTATCCACATCGGGATCAACCACGATTCCCAAATCTGCTTTTTCCTTTTTCACCAAATCACAAATGTCCGTAAGGTGTTCTTTCAAAGGTTCTGGGTTATGCGGGAAATGTCCGTTTGGCTCACAATAAAGCTTAACCACCTCACAACCAAGCTGCTCCAAAAGTGGCGGAAGAGCCATTCCTCCAGTGGAATTTACGGCATCCAGCACTACTTTGAATTTTTTAGCCTTCACTGCCTCTGCATCTACCATCGGCAGGGCAAGAATTTTAGCGATATGAACCGCGAAACCATCTTCTCTAATCTCGTATTTACCAAGGTTATCCACCTCTGCATAGCCAAAATCTTCACGCTCGGCAAGCGCCAAAACCTCAGCTCCGTTTTCTCCATTGATAAATTCTCCTTTTTCATTAAGAAGTTTCAGAGCGTTCCATTGTTTAGGATTGTGCGAAGCCGTAAGGATAATTCCGCCATCTGCCCCAAGTTCTGGCACCATCACCTCCACCGTAGGCGTAGTAGAAAGCCCAAGATCTATCACATGGATACCCAGCCCCTGCAAAGTAGCAGAAACCAGCGAAGAAACCATCTGCCCCGAAATTCTGGCATCTCTACCGATAACGAGCGTCAAGTCCTTTTTACCTTTGTTATTCTGAAGCCAAGACCCAAATGCAGAAGTAAATTTCACCACATCCAGCGGTGTGAGATTATCTCCCACTTTTCCTCCGATAGTCCCTCTAATTCCTGAAATTGATTTTATTAATGACATATTTTTTCTGTTTTGAAAGTCCTACAAAGATAAGAAATACGAGCGGCATACCCAAGAAATATCCTAAATATTGGGTAGAATTTGAGCCGTTAAAGAGCTTTAAAAAAGAAAAAATTATTTCGCTAAAAATAAACTACGAACAGCCACAACCTCTGTCACAACCGTTTCCTTTCTTCTTGGAAGAAAAATTTTTAGTGAAAATTCTCACAAGACAATAAACCGCCATCAGCAGTATCATTACAATGATAACATATTGAAAATAAAGCATTTCTTTAATTATTTAAAAATTTGATAAACCAAAAAAGAAACCAAATAGGCTATCCCTGTCATCCCAAACATCTGCACCAGTGTCCATTTCATACTTCTGGTTTCCTTATAAACAATGGCAATGGTGGAGATACACTGCATCGCAAAGGCATAGAACATAAGCACCGAAAGCCCCGTAGCGAAACTGAAAACCTTTTCTCCATTGGGTTTGGTGTCTTTTCGCATTTTGTCCATGATTCGCAGTTCGCCCTCTTCGGATTCGGTATCCACATCTTCAAGTCCATAGAGCGTAGCCATGGTTCCTACAAAGGTTTCCCTCGCCGCAAAACTCGTGATAACTCCCACGCCTATTTTCCAGTCGTAGCCCAAAGGCTCTACCACAGGCTCTATACCTTTACCCAAAATAGCCAAATAGGAATCCTCCATTTCTACATCGGCTGAAATGATTTGGTCCGTGTTTTGTCTCGGTCCAAAGAACGCCAATGCCCAAAGCAGCACCGTAACCGAGAAAATAATTTTCCCCGAACCTGTGATGAAGCCCCAGACTTTATTCATCGTCAGCCTAAAATTATTCCCCCACATTGGAACTTTATAAGGCGGCAAATCCATCACAAGGTATGATTTTTCATTGGCTCTGATGATTTTCTTTAAAACAAATGAAGCCCCCAAAGCCATCAGAAAACCGGCGATATACATTATCAGCATCATCACTGCTTTATAACTGATAAAACCTAAAAAATATTCATCTGGGATAATCAACCCTATAATGATGCTGTACACAGGCAGCCTCGCAGAACAGGTCATAAAAGGCGTAACCAATATAGTAAGCAGTCTTTCCTTTATATTTTCTATATTCCTCGCTCCCATAATGGCAGGAACTGCGCACGCCGTACTAGAAACCAGCGGAACGATGCTTTTTCCATTCAACCCAAAAGGTCTTAAAAACCTATCCGTGAGAAAAACTATCCTCGCCATATAGCCCGAGTCTTCCAGTAAATAAAGTACATACAGCAAAATCCCTATCTGTGGCGCAAATGGCAGCACGCCGACTATCCCTGGGATAATTCCTTGGGTAAAAAGACTTTTGAGAGGCCCTTCTGGAAGGAACTCCCCTACCCAGTCACCAAAAAACACCACGCCGTCCTCTATCCATTTCATAGGGTATTCCGCCAAGTAAAATACACTATTGAAAATCAGCAATAATAATATTCCAAAAATCAAATACCCAAAAAACGGATGCACCAAAACTTTATCTAATTTCTCTGTGAGGAGTTTCTTTTCCTGCTTTTTTTTGGAGAAAAATTCAGGGAGGATTTTATCTATATTCTGGTATCTTCTGATGGTTTCCTGAACCTGCATTCTTTTGGGAACAAGACATTTGATCATTTCCTGATTAAGCTGCTCGGCCATACTTTCTAATTTTCCTAAATATTTTTCGGCAGAAAGCAGCGTCCAGATTTTGTAATCGTTTTCTTCTTTTAGTTGATTTTTTAACTTGAAAACCAAGCCTTTATGCTCCATCGGAATTTCAAAACTTGGAGTAATCACCTGCTGAAATTCATTGTCATAAATTGCCTTTTTTATGGCTTCCATTCCTTCATTTTCCTTCGCATTGGCAGGAATGATTTTCACGCCCAGAGCCTTCTCCATTTTAGCTAAATCAAAGGTAAATCCTTTTTTCTGAGCCAAATCCATTTGGTTCAAAACCATCATCACAGGAATTCCCAAATCTTTTATCTGCTGAAGAAGAAGCAGACTTCGCCTAATATTGATAGCATCCGCTATGCAGAGAATTCCGTGGTATTCCCTCGGCTCCTGCACCAAAAACCTACTGAAAACAGCCTCGTCCTCAGAGCTGGGATAGATGCTGTACGCTCCAGGCAAATCGGTTATTGTAATGGTTTCGCCTTCGTAATCGTAACTTCCCGTATAGCTATCCACCGTAACTCCTGCATAATTCCCTGTCTTCTGCTGTCTGTTACAGAGATGATTAAAAACGGTGGATTTTCCTACATTCGGGTTTCCTACGAGCAGTATATTTTTAGTCTTTTTCGCCATCAATCTATATATTCTACCAAGATAAATTTAGCCTCCTCACTGCGAAGAGCCACGCAAGTATCCTCCTCTCCGTATTCCACATAAAGAGGCCCACTGAATGGCGCTCTATGAAGCACCACCACTTCCGTTTCTGGAAGAATTCCCATTTCCAGAATTTTGGTGGGCATTTCCGTAACCTTGTCATCATAGCCCAAAACCTTTACTTTCTTTCCATCAGGAATATCAAAAAGGGTCAGAGGATTTTTCATTTCTTTTTGAATCGTTTTTTCTTCGACAAAGATACTTGTTTAAATTTAATCTAAATAAAATTGAGCAACTTTTGTTATATTTGAAAAATTTTTGCTTAAAATGAATTTTTACCTAAAACACATTTCCACACCAATCGGCAGGCTGTATGCCATAGCTGATGAAGAGGGACTGCTTTCGCTGGATTTTGAAGACAGTAAATACACAGAGAAAAACATTAATTCTTTCAAAAACTGCATCTACGAGAGCAATTCTATCTTGGATTTAGCCGAAAAAGAATTAAATCTTTATTTCAAAGGAAAACTGAAAAAGTTCTCCGTTCCTGTGAAGTTTTCGGGAACAGAATTTCAGCAGAAAGTCTGGGAAGAACTGCTAAAAATCCCTTTCGGAGAGACCATTTCCTACCAAGAACAAGCCCAAAGGCTCGGCAACCCAAAAGCTGTGAGAGCCGTAGCCAACGCCAACAGCAGGAACAAAATCTCTATCATCGTTCCCTGCCATAGAGTCATCGGGAAGGACAAAAAACTGACAGGCTATGCTGGCGGACTGGACAAGAAAGAATTTTTGCTAAATTTAGAAAACACTTTTTATAAAGACTGAAATTCTTTTTAAAATTAGATGTTTTATTTTTTAGTTTTAAAATGAATAAACAGAGCAACAATTACTATGGAAACAAGAAAAATCATATAATAATCTCTGAACCCTCCTCCTCTTTTTACAACTATTTCTACTTTTTTCTCTCCTTCTACTGGTATTAGTTTTTCATTCGTGATAAGCTGTCTCAGGTTCCTATAATCATCTCGCAAAAAAGCCAGTGCCTCTTTATCCGTAATTTCATAAATGGTATTACTAATTAATTGATAAATTCCTAAATCATCAAAGTAATAATACTTATTCCCTTTTTGCCAGATGCTTCCATACACTCCACTATTTATATCTTCTATTTTTTTCCAAGCATCTTTTTTACCTAAAGAATAAATCTCTGTATTTCTTGAATCTAAACCTTTATCGTGCTTGGATTTTCTCCATACATCATAAGCATGAAAATAGTATAGATTTTCATCATCAGTAAAAACATTGGGAGTAATTTCTTCTATTTTTCCTGTGAAAAAATTATTTCCCGCTCTTTCCTGCTTCTTTTCTTCGCCGTCATAGTAATAGATGCCTTCTTTATTGATAAAAACTAAATTATTCAGGTGGCTTCCTTCATTTCCTAGTACTTTGTAGGGTGCTTTTTCTCTATCAAAAGAATAATCTCCCATAAAGACATAGCCATTTACCTCATCATAAAGAAATTCATCTCCCTGCTCACTTGAAACAATTCTTAACTTTCCGCTATTTTTAATCGGTAAAAGTTTTGACTTATAATAGACATTTTCTTTATCGGCAAAGTATCCATTATATCCATCTACACTTTTTAAAGTATTTAAATCAGCCTTTTCTAAAATCTCTCCTCTGTAATAGACTTTCTCTCCATCAGTTGCGAAATATTGTAAATTTTCGACTGGCTGTAATCTTTTATTCGTTTCTATCTTTTTATAAGGATAGATGTAGCTTTGTGGTTTTTTAGTCTTTGAAAAAATATATACAAAATGCTGTAATATCTCCATCGAAGTAGATAAGTCTTCATTTCTTTGGGAATAAGAGGAGCAGAAATAAGTATTTGTCCCATCTGTATAATAGCCATTTCCTATGACTTGGAGCTTGCTGGGATTTAGGTCAGGAACAGGAATATTTCCAAAATAAACATGGTTTTTATCCAAACCTACCACTAGAGTGCTTCTGTCTATGTTATTTTCTGAATCTACCGTCCTAAATGTGCTGATATCTACATCTTCTAAAACATATCTCCCTCCGCTGGGAACAGGAACAGAGATTTTTCCTTCATACTTTACAAACTCGCTTCTCCCATATCTTTGTCCATTTTCTTCTATTTCGTAAGAATTATTTTTATCAGAAATAACTACTAAATATAAAAGTACAAAAGCCAAAAAAGACAAGCCTATTCCTGCAATTAGTGCATATTTTATTTTTTTACTATAATCTGTTCCTTTCATTTAAAAAAGGTTTTTTGAAGAACTTAAATATAGTAAATTTTTTCTGATTTTTAGAAAAACAAAACCAAATTTAGTTTTTCATCCACTTCCAGAGTTCTTTTAGGGTGACTTTATTTCCATACATCAGGATTCCCACTCGGTAGATTTTGGAAGCGATGAAAACCATTCCCAGCGTAGAAACCAGCAGTATCACTATGGACAGCACCAGCTCCCATACAGGAACATCGAATGGTATTCTCGCCAGCATCGCAATCGGCGAAGTGAAAGGTATCATAGAAAGCCAGAAACTCATCGGCCCGTCTGGATTATTCATTATCGTGATACTGCCGTAAAAACCAAGCATCATCGGTAAAATCGCAAACAATGTGAACTGCTGGGTCTCGGTTTCGTTATCCACCGCAGAGCCTATCGCCGCATACATCGCACTATAAAACAAATATCCCAATAGGAAATAAATCACAAATACGAAGAGAATCAGCCCGTAATTTATCTGCGAAAGAGCCGATAAAACCATCTGTACGACATTGGACGCTCCGCCCAGCATTCCTACATTTGATGAACCGAGAGTCATCGCGGAAGCAAATATCATCACTACCCACACCCCGAACTGCACCAGCGCCACTCCTGTAACGCCCAAAATTTTCCCCATCATCAGCTCAAAAGGCTTCACTGAAGAAATCAGAATTTCCACCACCCTGTTGTTTTTCTCCTCCAAAACGCTTCGCATCACACGGATACCATACATCATGATGAAGGTAAACACACAGTACATCAGGAACATACTAAGCCCAGATTTCACACCGACTAGGAAACTATCCTGTTTCTTTTCTTTTTCTAAAACATTGACTACATGAAGATTCACTCCCTTGTTCAAATCCTCTATCTGCGCAGTGCTGATTCCTAATGCATTGATTTTCTCTGCTTTGATGATTTCCGAAATATTCCCTGCAATGTTTCTTCTTGCCTCGTTGCTGAGGTTTTTATTGGTCAAAATTTCTATGCTGTTTTCCAGCTCATGGATTTCTTTTTTAGGAATAATCATCACGCCGTTCATTTCCTCCGTAGTTTCCAAAGTCTTTATCAAAGATTTCTCTGTTTCCTCCGAAGAAAAAATATAACGGATATTTTCATCTGATTTCAGCTTGTCTCTGAACAGACCGCTTTTATCTATGACACTTATCTGCATCTGCGTTTCATTTGCCTGAAACATCAGAGAGACCACACCTCCAAAAACAATGATCAGAAGCGGCGTGAGAAGGGTAAGAATGATGAAAGATTTCTTTTTTACTTGGGTAAAAAACTCTCTTTTAGCGATTAGGATTATATTTTTCATTTGTTCTTCGGTATTAGTTTATATTCCTTTTACTGCGGCGATGAACACCTCGTTCATCGTTGGGATTTTTTCTTTAAATTCTACGATTTTCCCGATATTTAGAAGCTCTTGGAGGAGTTCTCTCTGGCTCATGCTGTTTTTTATTTCAAAACGAATAAGATTTTCAGCCAGTTTTTCATTAAAAAGTTCATTTTTAGTTTTAAATGAATTAAATGCATCCAGACTAGCCTCTGAAAGGACAATTTCAAATAAATTTTGCTTAAATTTCTCTTTCACTTCCGAAATTCTGCCATCCAAAACCTTTCGCGACTGATGAACCAAAGCCACGGAATCACAGAGTTCCTCCACGCTTTCCATTCGGTGGGTCGAGAGAATGATGGTCGTCCCTTGGGCCTTTAAATCCAAAATCTGATCTTTTATAAGATTGGCATTCACAGGGTCAAATCCAGAAAACGGCTCATCTAAAATCAGCAGTTTTGGGCGGTGCAGCACCGTCACTACGAATTGTATTTTCTGCGCCATTCCTTTGGACAGCTCAGAGAGTTTTTTCTTCCACCACTGGTCTATTTCCAGTTTTTCAAACCAATGTTTGGACTCCGCAAGTATATCATTTTTAGACATTCCTTTCAGCTCACCGAAATACATCAGCTGATCGCCTATCGTCATATTTTTATACAGACCTCTCTCCTCTGGCATATATCCCACTTCACGAATATGATTGATTTCCAAAGGTTTATCATTGATGAATATTTCGCCGCTGTCTGGCTTGGTAATCTGATTGATAATTCTGATAAATGAAGTTTTCCCTGCACCATTAGGGCCGAGAAGCCCATAAATACTACCTTGTGGAACCTCTATACTAAAATCCTGCAAGGCTATTTTTTTGCCCGCATCGTAGGTTTTAGTGATGTTTTTTGCTCTCAGCATGGATTTTTATTTTCTGAATTAGTATTTGTTTTTCTATTTTGTTACAAAAATAAACAATTCTTTTTCTCAATGCTATAAACTTATTAATGCTTAAATTTGAGGAAATTTTTGAAATGAAGAAAAATTTAGCTTTCGGAGAAAAAAACTACAACTATTACGGTGCTTATCTAAAACAAAAATTCAATGGGCAGAAAGTCTATAAAGTCATTGTAGATGCTGGTTTCACCTGTCCTAACCGTGACGGCTCAAAGGGATTTGGCGGCTGTTCCTACTGTAATGTGGAGTCCTTCACGCCTGTTCCAAAGGATTTGGAGAACTTCCGAGAGCAACTGAACCACGGAATGAAAAACGCCATAGAAAGCTATAAAGCTGAGAAATTCATCATTTATTTTCAGCCAAATTCTAATACTTACGCCTCGGTTGATGAACTAAAAATGCTGTACGATGAAGCCCTGAAAATAAACACCGAAAACATCGTAGGGCTGTCCGTGGGAACACGCCCAGACTGCATAGACAGCGAGAAAATAAAACTCTTGGAAAGCTACTGCGAGCGTGGATTGGAAGTGGATTTGGAGCTGGGAATAGAATCCATCCATAATTCTACCCTTGCAGAAATCAACCGTGGATGCACGCACCAAGATTTCGAAAAAGCAATGGAACTGCTGAAAAACACACCGCTGAATGTCTGTGTTCATTGTATTTTAGGGCTGCCGAACGAGTCGCGGGAAATGATTCTGCAATATGCCGAGGAAATCAATAAATATCCACAAATAAAATTCGTGAAATTTCATAATCTGCACATTGTCAAAGGTTCTATCATGGGCGTAAAATACAAAAGAGAACCTTTCAAACTTTTCACTTTGGAAGAGTACATCGATTTGCTCTGCGAACTACTTCCGTTGCTTCGGCCTGATATCGTGATACAAAGGCTTTTCGCTGTGTCCGATACCGAAATGCTCATCGCACCCAAATGGGAACTAAAGAAGAACCAGATACAGAGCCTCATAGAAAAAGAATTAGAGAAAAGAGGTGTCGTGCAAGGAGCTTTGTTTCAACAGGTTTAATCCTATTCGTTAGAGATAATGGGTCTTATTTTCATATTTTTATTCATTGTTATTAAACCTTTATGCATTTCTATAAGTGTTTGTAATCGCTCTATATACCAGCCAATAAAGTCCTATATAGAATAAAATACTGACAAGAAGCGCCACGAAAGCAATTATAGAAATTGTAAATTCCGTTGTTCTCTTTTTAATTCTCTTCCGCATAGTATTCTGATACATGAAATTGATTCTTATATGCGTGATAATCTGATAGATAAAAAACAAAGGAAACAATACATAAGCCGTGATAAAAATTCCTCCACAAATAATTTCCACCAAAGTTGAATTATAAAAACTGGAATAAAAAAGATTGGTAACCACCACTATAATTGGCGCAAGGATAACGCACAACAAGCACCAAATACTAAAGTATAGTGAGTAATTTCTTCTCATTTTAGTAGTTTTTATAATCTTACAAATATAGTGATTTATAATCGGCAAAACAAAATCCCGCCCTAAAAGAGCAGGATTTTGATTGTTAATTTTTATGCTTACAAATCTTAAGCCTGAGCGTTGTTTCCTCCTAATACGAAAGGTTCAACTTCTTTGATTTCTCCAAACTGTTGTTCGTAGCTTTGGATATTTTGCTGAAGAGCTGCAAGAACTCTCTTTGCGTGAAGAGGAGCTAAGATAACTCTACTTCTTACCTGAGCCTGCTGAACTCCTGGCATGATTTGAATAAAATCTAAAACGAATTCTGATGGAGAGTGGTTTACTAATGCCAAGTTAGCATATGCACCAGCTGCTACCATTTCGTTTAATTGAATGTTAATGTTGTTTGGGTCTTGGTTTTGATTATTGTCCATTTTTATTTTATTTTTTATTGGTTAATACTATATTAAAATTCGAGGTGTGAAGATA
Source organism: uncultured Flavobacteriaceae bacterium (assembly GCA_963516675.1). Taxonomy (GTDB): domain Bacteria; phylum Bacteroidota; class Bacteroidia; order Flavobacteriales; family Weeksellaceae; genus JABCPE02. The sequence goes on from CAUQBH010000009.1 coordinate 23,269, forward strand.
TTAAATTTATTTCAAACCTCAAATTTTAATTTTGCTTATTTTTATTTAATATCTTCAAACTCTCTATTAGAACCTACGATGATGTTCTGGTAGTCTTTCAGACCTGTACCCGCAGGGATTCTGTGTCCTACGATTACATTTTCTTTCAGACCGTTCAGCTCATCTACTTTACCAGAAACAGCCGCTTCGTTTAGTACTTTCGTAGTTTCCTGGAATGATGCCGCAGACATGAATGATTTCGTCTGAAGAGCCGCTCTCGTAATACCCTGAAGCACTGGATTTGCAGTCGCTGTAAGTGCTTCTCTCACTTGTACCAGCTGAAGATCTTCTCTCTTCAGTTTAGAGTTTTCATCTCTCAGCTCTCTTGCTGTAATCATCTGTCCTGGTTTCAATTCTTTAGAATCTCCTGCATCTACAACTACTTTCAGTCCGAATACTCTATCGTTTTCTTCGATGAAATCTAGTTTGTGCTCAAGGCTTCCTTCCAAGAACTGAGTATCTCCTGCATCTACGATTTCCACTTTTGTCATCATCTGTCTTACGATAATTTCAAAGTGTTTGTCATCGATTTTCACCCCTTGAAGACGGTATACCTCTTGGATTTCGTTCACGATATATTCCTGAACCGCAGTAGGCCCTTTGATTGCCAAGATATCGTCTGGCGTAATCGCTCCATCAGAAAGCGGATCTCCTGCTCTCACGAAGTCATTTTCCTGAACGATAATCTGGCTAGAAAGTTTCACTAGATATTTTCTAATTTCTCCTGTTCTAGACTCTACGATAAGTTCTCTGTTACCACGCTTGATTTTTCCGTAAGATACCACTCCATCTATCTCTGTTACTACAGCTGGGTTAGAAGGGTTTCTCGCTTCGAACAATTCGGTAACTCTCGGTAGACCTCCCGTGATATCCCCTGCTTTTGCAGATTTTCTAGGGATTTTTATCAAGATTTTACCAGCTTTGATTTTTTCTCCGTCATTTACCATCAAGTGAGCTCCCACAGGCAAGTTGTAAGCTTTTTGCTCCACACCTTTAGAATCCACCACTCTCAATGTAGGAACGGCTTTTTTGTCTCTTGATTCGGAAATTACTTTCTCCTCGAAACCTGTCTGCTCGTCTATTTCCAATTGGAAAGTTCTACCTTGGATGATATCTTCGTATTCTATCTTACCTGTAGTTTCCGCGATGATAACGGCGTTATATGGATCCCACTTACAGATGAGGTCACCTTTTTTCACTTTATCACCTGGCTTCACAGAAAGAACCGCACCATAAGGGATGTTTGCCACCATGATAGGTGTTTTTGCTTCATTATCAGCCACTAAACGGAATTCCGTAGAACGAGATACAACCACTTCGGTTTTGTTTCCGTTTTCATCTTCTGATGTGATGGTTCTTACTTCGTCCATTTCCACGATACCATCTCTTCTCGCTGTGATGGAAGGATTTACAGAGACATTCCCCGCAGTACCCCCTTGGTGGAAGGTTCTCAGTGTCAGCTGTGTACCTGGTTCCCCGATAGACTGCGCTGCGATAACTCCCACAGCTTCACCCATGTGAATCATCTTACCAGTTGCCAAGTTTCTACCATAACATCTCGCACAGATACCTTTTTTAGCCTCACAGCTTAGTGGAGAACGAACTTCTACAGTCTCGATTCCAGCATCTTCTATTTTCTTCGCTAAAGCTTCGCTGATAATCTGGTCTGCAGCTACGATAAGTTCATCCGTTTCTGGATCATATACATCATGAAGAGAAACTCTACCCAAAATTCTTTCGGAAAGTCTTTCTACGATTTCGTCATTTTTCTTCAATGGAGAAACTTCTACCCCTCTCAGTGTACCACAGTCATCTTCTGTAATAATCACATCCTGAGCTACATCCACAAGTCTTCTTGTCAAATATCCTGCATCGGCAGTCTTAAGCGCCGTATCCGCAAGACCTTTTCTCGCTCCGTGGGTAGAGATGAAGTATTCTAGGATAGAAAGACCTTCTTTAAAGTTGGCTACAATTGGGTTTTCGATGATTTCCGCTCCTGTAGAACCAGCTTTCTGAGGTTTTGCCATCAAACCACGCATACCAGAGAGCTGACGAATCTGTTCTTTAGATCCCCTCGCTCCAGAGTCTAGCATCATATAAACAGAGTTAAATCCACCTTGGTCGGTTTTCATTCTGCTCATAATCATCTCTGTAAGACCTGCATTGGTATTTGTCCAAACATCGATAACTTGGTTATATCTCTCCGTATCTGTGATAAGCCCCATGTTATAATTGTCCTTGATGCCATCCACAGTTTCCACCGCCTGAGCGATCATTTGTTTTTTCTCCTCTGGAACTACGATATCCGCTAAGCTAAATGAAAGTCCTCCTTTGAAGGCGTTCATATAACCAAGGTTTTTCATATCGTCCAAGAATTTCACCGTAGTAGGGAAATCTGTCTCCGCAAGGATAGTACCGATGACATCTCTCAGCGATTTTTTAGTCAATAATGTATCTATATATCCTACTTCTTTTGGTACAATTTGGTTAAACAAAATTCTACCTACTGTAGTTGGGATAAGTTTCGTTACAAGTTCTCCGTTTTCTTTCAAAGTCAAACGGCATTTTACTTTCGCATTCAATGATGCTTTTCCTTCTGCATAGGCTATTTCTGCCTCTTCTGGAGAGTAGAATACTAGACCTTCACCTTTCACTTTATAATCATCAGTAGAGTGAGCTTCTTTCGTCATGAAATAAAGCCCCAATACCATGTCCTGAGAAGGGACAGTGATAGGCGAACCATTCGCAGGGTTCAAGATATTCTGAGAACCAAGCATCAATAATTGCGCTTCCAAGATAGCCTCTGGACCTAGTGGTAAGTGAACCGCCATCTGGTCACCGTCGAAATCGGCGTTGAAGGCTGTCGTTACCAATGGGTGAAGCTGGATAGCTTTCCCCTCGATCATCTTAGGCTGGAATGCCTGAATACCAAGCCTGTGAAGCGTAGGCGCACGGTTCAGAAGAACTGGGTGTCCTTTCATCACATTCTCCAAAATATCATATACAACAGGTTCTTTTCTGTCGATAATTCTCTTCGCAGATTTTACCGTTTTTACGATTCCTCTTTCTATCAATTTTCTGATAATGAACGGCTTATAAAGCTCTGCTGCCATATCCTTAGGGATACCGCACTCATGAAGCTGAAGCTCTGGCCCTACGACAATAACCGAACGCGCAGAGTAGTCTACCCTCTTACCTAACAAGTTTTGACGGAAACGCCCTTGTTTTCCTTTCAATGAATCAGAAAGTGATTTCAGTGGTCTGTTTGATTCAGATTTTACGGCTGAAGATTTTCTTGTATTATCAAACAATGAATCTACCGCCTCCTGAAGCATACGCTTCTCGTTTCTCAAGATAACCTCTGGAGCTTTGATTTCCATCAATCTCTTCAAACGGTTATTTCTGATGATTACTCTTCGGTAAAGGTCATTCAGATCCGAAGTAGCGAAACGACCACCATCAAGCGGAACTAGAGGTCTAAGCTCTGGCGGCGTAACAGGAAGCACACGCATCACCATCCACTCTGGGCGGTTAATCATTCTCGTGTTTGCTCCTCTCAATGCTTCCACCACAGAAAGCCTTTTCAGCGCCTCTGTTCTTCTTTGTTTAGAAGTTTCGTTATGAGCCTTGTGTCTCAAATCATAAGAAAGCTCATCAAGGTCTATTCTCTTCAATAAATCTTCGATAGCCTCAGCCCCCATTTTTGCAATGAATTTATTTGGGTCTGAATCATCAAGATACTGATTTTCAGCAGGAATAGAATCTAATACATCTAGATATTCTTCCTCTGTAAGGAATTCCATTTCATCAAAGTCAGAACCATCTGCTTTTCTTGCAATCCCCTGCTGGATAACTACATATCTTTCGTAGTAGATAATCATATCCAGCTTCTTAGAAGGAAGCCCAAGAAGATATCCTATTTTGTTCGGAAGGGAACGGAAATACCAAATGTGCGCGATAGGAACCACCAAATTGATATGTCCTATACGCTCTCTTCGTACTTTTTTCTCAGTAACTTCTACCCCGCATCGATCGCAGACGATACCTTTATATCTTATTCTCTTATACTTACCACAAGCACATTCATAGTCCTTTACAGGTCCAAAGATTTTCTCACAAAACAGACCATCTCTCTCTGGTTTGTGCGTTCTATAGTTGATAGTTTCAGGCTTTAGAACCTCTCCTTTGGATTCTTGAAGAATAGATTCTGGTGATGCTAAACCTATCGTGATTTTGCTAAATCTACTTGTTTTATTTTTATTTGACATTTTTATTTTTTTTAGATTAAAAGAACTTTAAGCCATAATACAATCTGAGTTTCTGTATCTCATTTTGTCTATTATTCTTCAAGTCTTACATCAAGTCCAAGACCTTGTAACTCGTGCAGCAATACATTGAATGATTCTGGGATACCTGGTTCTGGCATCGATTCACCTTTTGCGATTGCTTCATAAGTTTTCGCTCTACCCATAACATCATCAGACTTCACAGTCAAGATTTCTCTCAGGATGTTAGATGCTCCGAACGCCTCAAGAGCCCAAACCTCCATCTCTCCGAAACGCTGACCACCGAACTGTGCCTTACCACCGAGTGGCTGCTGTGTGATAAGAGAGTAAGGACCGATAGAACGAGCGTGCATCTTATCATCTACCATGTGTCCTAGTTTCAGCATGTAGATAACTCCCACAGTAGCTGGCTGAGTAAATCTCTCCCCTGTTCCTCCATCATACAGATATGTATTTCCGTATTTAGGAAGACCTGCTTGGTCTGTGTATTCTGTAATCTGATCTAGACTTGCTCCATCAAAGATAGGTGTCGCAAATTTCAATCCTAATTTCTTACCTGCCCATCCTAAAACGGTCTCATAAATCTGACCAATGTTCATACGCGAAGGTACCCCTAGTGGGTTTAGTACGATATCCACTGGTGTTCCATCTTCCAAGAAAGGCATATCTTCCTGACGCACGATTCTAGAAACGATACCCTTGTTACCGTGTCGTCCTGCCATTTTATCCCCTACATTCAGCTTTCTCTTCTTAGCGATATAAACTTTAGCTAATTTAATGATTCCCGTAGGAAGCTCATCCCCGATAGAAATTGTGAATTTCTCTCTGTTTTTAACTCCTTGTAAATCATTAAACTTGATTTTATAATTGTTAATCAAGGTATTTACCAATCCATTTTTCTCCTCATCTGCAGTCCAGTCAGCACCACTCACGGTGTTGTAATCCTCTATGCTAGACAAGAGCTTCATTGTAAATTTACCTTTTCCGATAATTTCCTCTCCAAGGTCGTTTTTAACTCCTTGTGAAGCCTCTCCACCTACGATAGCATTTAGTTTTTCAAGCAAAGTATTTCTAAGGCTGTCAAACTCCTTTTGGAATTTGTTTTCTACCTCTTCTAATTTCAGTTTTTCTTCGCTTCTTTTCTTTCTATCTTTGATGTTTCTAGAGAATAGTTTTTTATCAACTACTACCCCTCTCAGTGAAGAGTCAGCCTTCAATGAAGCATCTTTCACATCACCAGCCTTATCACCGAAGATAGCTCTCAATAGTTTTTCTTCTGGTGTAGGGTCAGACTCTCCTTTTGGAGTGATTTTCCCAATAAGAATGTCGCCAGGTTTTACCTCAGCTCCGATTCTAATCATACCATTTTCATCAAGATCTTTGGTAGCTTCTTCTGATACATTCGGGATATCTGCTGTAAGCTCTTCCATACCAAGTTTAGTATCACGAACTTCCAAAGAATATTCATCTATGTGGATAGAAGTAAACCAGTCCTCACGAACTACTTTTTCATTGATTACGATAGCATCCTCGAAGTTATACCCTTTCCACGGCATGAACGCTACCACTAGGTTTCTACCCAATGCCAATTCGCCGTTTTCAGTAGCATAACCTTCACAAAGAACTTGACCTTTTTCCACCTTATCTCCTACTCTCACGATAGGTTTCAAAGTGATAGTCGTAGATTGGTTGGTTTTTCTAAATTTAGTTAAATAATATGTTTTAGTCGCAGATTCGAAAGAAACCAAATCTTCATTCTCTGTTCTTTCGTATTTGATAACAATTTTATCTGCATCCACATATTCCACTTCTCCTTTTCCTTCAGCATTTATCAATACTCTAGAGTCTTTTGCTACTTGTCTTTCTAGTCCAGTTCCTACAATAGGAGCTTCTGGTCTTAGTAGCGGCACCGCCTGACGCATCATGTTTGATCCCATCAATGCACGGTTCGCATCATCATGCTCCAAGAACGGAATTAGAGATGCAGAAATACCAGAAATCTGGTTTGGTGCGATGTCTATCAAATTAACCTGCTCTGGCTCTACCACTGGATAATCTCCATCCAAACGAGCAATAACCCTTTCTGTAAGGATAGTTCCATCCTCTTTAATGTTGATATTAGCCTGTGCGATGATTTTTGCTTCCTCATCTTCTGCATTCAGATATATAGGAGCAGAATTGTAGTCTACTTTTCCGTTTTCTACTTTTCTATATGGTGTTTCTATGAAACCTAAATTATTGATTTTAGCATAACATCCCAAAGAAGAAATCAAACCAATGTTTGGCCCTTCTGGTGTCTCGATCGGACAAATTCTTCCGTAGTGAGTATGGTGGACATCTCGCACCTCGAAACCTGCTCTTTCTCTAGAAAGACCACCAGGCCCTAGCGCAGAAAGTCTTCGTTTGTGAGTCACCTCAGAAAGCGGGTTCGTTTGGTCCATAAACTGAGACAACTGGTTGGTTCCAAAGAATGAATTAACCACAGAAGTCAATGTCTTAGCATTAACCAAATCCAATGGCGTAAATATCTCATTATCACGAACATTCATTCTTTCCTTAATTGTTCTAGCAATTCTAGAAAGTCCCACTCCAAACTGACCAGCCAACTGCTCTCCAACAGTCTTAATTCTTCTGTTAGAAAGGTGGTCTATATCATCCACTTCAGCTTTAGAGTTAGCTAGTTCTATCAAGTGACGAACGATAGCGATAATATCCTCTTTCGTAAGAACTTCTGTCTCAACAGGGATATTTAATTCTAATTTTTTATTTAATCTATATCTACCTACCTCTCCCAAAGAGTATCTCTGCTCTGAGAAGAACAAGTTTTCAATGATTTTTCTAGCTGTTTCTTCATCTGGTGGATCAGCATTTCTCAACTGACGATAGATGTACTCCACCGCCTCTTTTTCAGAGTTTGTAGGGTCTTTTTGTAATGTATTTTGGATGATAGAGAACTCGCTGCTGTTTTCGTTGTGCAACAAGATAGTTTTAACTCCTGAATCAAGAATCAAATCCAAATGCTCTTTTTCTAGAATAGTCTCTCTATCTAGGATGATTTCATTTCTTTCGATAGAAACCACCTCTCCTGTATCTTCATCTACAAAGTCTTCGAACCAAGTATTCAACACTCTGGCAGCCAAAGTTCTTCCTTCTACTTTTTTTAAGTTAGCTTTGTTTACTTTTACTTCTTCTGCCAAGTCAAAAATCTGAAGAATATCCTTATCAGACTCATAACCAATAGCTCTCAATAAAGTAGTGAAAGGCAATTTTTTCTTACGGTCAATATATGCATACATCACATTATTGATATCCGTAGTAAATTCCATCCAAGACCCTTTGAATGGGATAATTCTTGAATAGTAAAGTTTAGTTCCGTTAGCATGGTAAGTCTGTCCAAAGAACACTCCTGGCGAACGGTGAAGCTGTGTAACAACCACCCTTTCTGCTCCGTTGATAATGAACGACCCAGAAGGTGTCATGTATGGAACTGGCCCTAGATACACATCTTGGATAACTGTTTCGAAATCCTCATGCTCTGGATCTGTACAATATAATTTAAGCCTTGCTTTTAGCGGAACGCTATATGTAAGCCCTCTCTCGATACATTCATCGATAGAATAACGAGGAGAATCTATCATATAATCTAAAAATTCCAACACAAACTGGTTTCTGGAATCTGTAATTGGGAAATTTTCCTGAAAAGTCTTATAAAGACCTTCTTTTTTTCTGTCCTCAGGCAATGTATCCAGCTGGAAAAACTCCTTGAATGATTCCACCTGAATATCCAAGAAATCAGGAACTTCTACTCCTCTTGCAGAAGCAAAATTAATCCTTTGATTTCCCTGAATGTCTTTCATCATTTTTGATTTGCTCATAAAAAACTCTAAGAATGTTAGTAAAATATTTTGTTCACAGAAAAATATCAGAAAAGAACCAAATCAAGAGAATAATGACAATGAAAGATTTTGTATCCACGCTATCAGAAACCTCCTTCCCATCAACATCCTAAAAATCAGCCTTTTCTAACTGCAACACTGGTATATCTTTTCACAGCGTAGTGCAAAATATTTTTCCCATCCTGCTATTTTCGGTTACACACATGCACAAAATACGAAATCCCCTATACAACAATGTATAAGAGTTGTTCAATGTCTATGCATGTCTATAAATTTTCCAATAGCGTAAAATGGTCTGCAAATATAATTTATTTTCGGGAAATATTTAGTAAAAAATTCAAGTTAATTTTATATAAATTTATAACTAACTGATAATCAATGTTTATTATACTTAAAATAAAATCATAGATTTATGAGAAAATTCACATAGAAAAAAGATATTTTTTAAACAAAAAAATTGTACTTTTGCACTTTAAAAATTTTCAGGAAAATGAATGTTACGAGAACTAACCACGATGATGTAAGTGCTTTACTTACAATTACACTGAATAAATCAGATTACAAAGAAAAAGTAGATGATGCACTAAACTCTTATGCTAAAAGAGCAACTATACCTGGCTTCAGAAAAGGTAAAGCGCCTATGAGCCTTATCAAAAAACAATACGAAGAAGCTGTTACATTAGAAGAAATCAACAGAAAGATTTCTGAGTCTTTGGACAAATATGTTGCTGATAACAATATAAGACTTCTAGGACAGCCTATTCCACAGGATACACAGGCATTAGATTTCAATACTGAGGAGGTTTCTGTAAGTTTTGAAATTGGTTTCGAGCCAGAATTTGAAATCGATTTATCTAAATACGCTGCTGAATACTACGAAGTAGAAGCTACTGACAAAGAAGTAATGAAGAGCGTAGGAAATATGCAAAAAAGATTTGCAGAAAAAGTTGTGAAAGACAAAGCAACTAAAAATTCTCACATCAACTTTGAAGTTACTGAAATCGTGGAAGGTGATGCAAAACCTGTACACAAGCCTAAATATCTTTCTGCAACAGAAGAAAACACTGCAATTTTCCCTATTATAAAAGGGCTAAAAGTAGGTGAAACTAAAGAAATCTCTGCGGAAGAATTAAAAGCAAATGAAAACGAACTTGCAAGAGAATTAGGTTTCCATGATATAGAAATCACACATTTAGGAAATGAAAAATTCCAAGTGAAAGTTCAGGAAATCTTTGAATTAAAAGATGCTGAGCTTAACCAAGAATTATTCGATAAAGTTTACGGAAAAGACGAAATCAAATCTGAAGAAGAACTAAAAGCAAGAGTAAAATCTGAATTAGATGATTTCTTCAAACAAAATTCTGAAGCTGTATTCGTAAGCAAAGTTTTAGAACAAATCTACAAAGAAGATTTCCTAAAAATCCCAGAAGCATTCCTTGTAAAATGGGTAATGTATTCTAATCCAGAAATCACTGAAGAAGACAGAGCGAAACAAATTATAGCAAACGAAAAATCTGCTCTAATCGCTCAGATGGTAGAAAACAAATTGAGAGTTTCTAATAATATTCAGTATGATTTCGAGGAAGTATTGGAGCATGCGAAACTTTCTTTCAGAAATCAGCTAATGTCTCATGGAGTGCACCACATCGGTGACCAAGAGCTACACAGATATGTACTAGAAATGCTGAGAGACAGAGAGCAAATGAGAAGATATTCTTCTGAGGTTCTTTTAATAAAAATCAGAAGTGTAGTTTTAGAAAAAGCTAAAAAGACTGAGAAGAAAATCTCTTATGACGAGTTCATGAAAGAAATTCAAACTAAATCTAAAAAAGAAGATTAATAAATCTAACTAAAAAATGCGGTCTTGAAAAGAACCGCATTTTTTATAATTTTAAAATAAAACCACATGCCGAGACCAACTTCTAAAACTGAACTTCTCCAGCTGAGCCAAGAAAATTTCAAAAACTTGATGGATTTTGTTTCTGCTCAGGAAAATCCCAACAAAGAATTCAATAGAAACACCATGAATAGAAATATTCGTGATGTTTTAGGACATCTCCACCACTGGCATGAAATGTTTCTAAATTGGTACAAAACAGGCATGCAAGGCGAAAAACCTGCCATTCCCAAAGAAGGCTACACTTTTGCTGATACGCCGAAACTCAACCGAGAAATTTGGGAAAGCTGTCAGAATATTTCACTTGATGAAGTCCTTATTTTATTCCAAAAATCATTTGAAAAAGTATTTTCCATCATAGAAAAACATACCGATGAAGAGCTTTTCACCAAGAAAAAATACAAATGGACAGGTTCTACCTCGCTAGGGTCTTACCTTATTTCGGCAACTTCCAGCCATTATGACTGGGCTTTAAAACTAATGAAAAAGGGATTAAAATAGTTTATCTTTAATGCAACAAAAAAAGCCTATTCAATAATAGGCTTTTTTATTTTATTTATAAGGATTCTTCCAGAAAGGAATATCTCCATTTCGTAATAAGTCTCCATATAGTCTTATTACTATATCTACATAACCTTTGTTGTCTGGTCCTCCTCTATAGGTCATATTACTATCGTGACTAAAGTCTAGCACATGGCCAAATTCATGAGACCAACATTCAAGAGCCCAATGGCTAAGCTGACTATAATAATCATCATATTGCAAGAAACGCTGGTGTATACCAAAAACATTTCCTCCGCCTAAGCCTTCTACTCCAGTAGTTACTCCAAAAACTTGGTGTGGAACAGAAAACATCTTATTATAAACAGCCTCTCTGTTTATAGGTTTTTTACCATTATCATAGAGCACATGTGGGAAATCCATAAATCTAGTTCTAAATTTCTCACTACTATATAGATAAGCCATATTAGCAATGATAGGTAAATATTGGCGAATATGCTCAGCTGTCGTTGTCCCCCAGTTCCCTGTACCAAATTTACCAAAACTAATAAATGTTTTATGTTTTATAATTTTCATTCTTTGGAACAAGAAATTATCAGGAACATCTACACTCAGCGTGTAATCATCTGTTTTAAGGTCTGATGCTGCATAAGACTCTGCATTTCCATCCGCATCCTCAAAGCGAAGGCTTCCACCATCGAAAGGAAGGTCTATTTCCACTTCTGACAAAGCAGCAAGTTCTTCTAGCACAAGAATTTTCACTGGTGCAGCAGTATTAGCATTCTTAAAATATATCTCTACATCATTAAATTTACGAGGCAAGAAATTACGAATTCTGAATTTATTTTTATCAATCTTGCCTACCTGAACCATCGCATTTAGATGAAAACCTCTTTGGTTACCATCAAAAAGAACGCTCTCTGGCTCATCATCCTGAAACATGATTTTTTGTTTCTGCGCTATGTCTGCTGCGCTGATTGTTTTGGTAGACAATGGCTCTTCCTCCACTACCCCTATACTATACCAGCCCTCTTTTCCATTCACAACAGTATAAATCTCCAAACGATTTTTAGTCGTGTTGTAAATCATTGTTCCAAGCTTTACCTCAGTAAATGTTTTTCTTTCTTTGGTTGTAAAATTAGGGAAAGACACCCCCTGTGAATACCCTTCTGGCATCTCATCCAGAGGTTTTTCCTTGATATCTAGTGTTGCTTCTGGAGAGTCTGTATTTATTCCTACTCTACCCTGTTGTCCGTAGGAAATAATTGATAAAAAAATTAATAAAGAATAGATTTTTTGCATATATTGTGTATTTTTGAAACCGGCGACAAATTTACGAAATAATAATTTTCTATCAATAAAAAATAATCAATTATTATGATTGATTATTTTTATAAATATTTTCCAAAAAGTTTTTATTTAAAATCCTTAGCACTTTATTTTCCTTCTTCTATTTTTATTCTAAGCCATCGCATACTGCTTCCCTGAAAGGGCTTTGATGTAGCCTAACAATTCTAAATCTAATAAAATCGGCAGCAGTTTAAAAGGCGGCATTTCTAGTTTTAGGCTGAGGTCATCCAGCGAGATAGGAGAATTTTCCGCAATGAGCTGGTAAGCAGGTTTTAGCCTTTCTTCCACCTCTATTTCCTTTGGTTCAAATAGTTGTGGCTGCTTCACAGATGGATAATTATCACCCAATTCATCCAAAACATCTTGGAACGATGCCAAAATTTTTGCTTTATTTTGGGCAATTATCATATTACATCCCTGACTGTATTTATCCCCGAAACGCCCTGGCAGCGCCAAAACCTCTCTGTTATACTGATTGGCGTAGCTCACCGTACTCATAGAACCGCCCCCAAAGGCAGTTTCCACTACGATGGTAAATTGGGAAATCCCTGCTACTATTCTATTTCTCTGCAAAAAATGTTCTCGGTCTGGCTTTTCGCTGGAATTAAATTCTGACAACAGCGCCCCTCCGTTTTCCAAAATATCTTTTGACATTTTCTCGTGAACCGCTGGGTAAATCATATGCAGACCATGAGCCAAAACTCCCACTGTAGGAATATTATGATCGAGAGCCTGCTGATGGGCATATCCATCCGTTCCCAAAGCCAAACCACTCACTATCAGTACATTTTTATCCCTTAAAACCTCGCAAAGTTCTTCTATGAATTTCTTTCCGTAAGCGGTCATTTTACGAGTTCCGACTATGCTTATCAGTTTTAAATCTTCATTAAAATCTCCCTTTTGATAAAGCACAGCGGGAGCATCTGGACACTCTAAAAGTAACTGTGGAAGCTGGTTCTGGTGCCTTAGTCTAATTTTAATGTTATTTTTTTCGCAAAAAAGCAGTTCTTTTTCCGCAAATTTCAGAAAAGTATCATCGCCGATTCCCTTTGAAATCTGTGTTCCGATGCCTGAAATTTCCTGCAAAACAGATTTGGAAAGCTTCCATGTTTCTTTGGCTGAGCCCGTTACGGAGACCAGTTTCATGAAATTGACATCGCCCACCAAAGGACACGCCCTCAGCGCAATAGAATACAATATTTCTTCTGAATCTGCCACTATTTTCATTTATGAAATTACACCACTTCCCAGCAGCTCTTCGCCCTGATACCACGCCGCGAACTGCCCTTCTGCAATCGCCGACTGCGGATTTTCGAACTCTATGAAAAATCCCTCTTTATACTGATAAAGAACCGCATCTTCCAAAGGCTGGCGGTATCTTATCCTTGCTTTTATTTTCATGGATTCTCCGTTTTTTAGCCGTAAATCTTCACGAACCCAATGCACCTCATCATTATTGATTTTCAATGCTTTTCGGTAAAGTCCAGGGAAGTTTTTGCCCTCACCCACGAAAAGAATATTATTCTCCATATCGCGGTCGATGATGAAGCAGGATTCCTTATGTCCGCCTATTCCCAAGCCTTTGCTCTGTCCTATGGTAAAAAACTGAGCTCCTTGGTGCTTTCCAATGACTTTTCCGTCTTCTTTTTGGTATTTTATTTTCTTTGAAAGATATTTTAATTCATCAAGTTTAGTTTCAAAAATAAGCATTCCTTTATGAAACTCTTTGTAATCGCTGAAAATCTCTACGATTTCGCCTTCTTTCGGAATTAGCTGCTGCTGCAGGAATGTCGGCAGGCTCACCTTTCCGATGAAACAAAGCCCCTGAGAGTCCTTTTTATCGGCAGTTACCAGCCCTATTTCTCTTGCGATTTCTCGCACTTCGAGCTTGGTCAGTTCTCCTATCGGGAACAGGGCTTTTGATAATTGATTTTGATTTAATTGACACAAAAAATAGCTTTGGTCTTTATTATTATCCTTTCCTGCGAGAAGCTGATAGATTTCCTTCCCTCTCTCATCCACAAAAGAGGAAACTCTGGCGTAATGCCCCGTCGCCACCTTGTCAGCACCCAAAGACAAAGCCGTCTGAAGAAAAACATCGAATTTCACTTCTCTATTGCAGAGAATATCTGGATTGGGCGTTCTTCCTTTTTCGTATTCGGCGAACATGTAATCTACGATTCTTTCTTTGTAAAGTTCGCTCATGTCTATCACCTGAAAAGGAATACCCAGTTTCTGCGCCACCAGAAGGGCATCATTACTATCCTCTACCCATGGGCATTCGTCCTCCAAAGTCACCGAAGCATCATTCCAGTTTCTCATGAAAAGCCCGATAACCTCGTGCCCTTGTTGTTTCAACAGGTAGGCGGCAACACTGCTGTCCACGCCTCCTGAAAGTCCTACGACTATTCTCATATGCTAAAATCCCTAAAACCTCTGAAAAACGAGGAAATACGATAGGGCGTCGTTTTTATTAAACCATCTAAAAAACACAACAAATACCAAGAAAAAACATCTGTATTTGTCATTTTTGGAGGCAAATTTAAATGATTTTATCTGATAAAAAAAATCCTCAAAATTCACTTTGAGGATTTAGTATTTTTGTTTTTATTCTGGGTTTTGGAGGATTGATTAGGTTTAATGATTATATTTAGAATATCTTTTCATTGAGATTTTAAGATTTTCATAATCATCAAAATACATTTTACAATTATTCCCAACAGTAAAATACATAGCGCAATAATAATGATTGCTACAATAATATATTGACTATCTACATTATCTCCTATGCGCCTTCCTAAAAAAGTAAATATAGAAAATATACTGATAAAATATAAGAACAAAACACAGAGAATAACTACTATTATATTTAGTAATATTTTTAATAATTTATTATTCATTTTACTGTTATTCTTTGTTCAATTCCTTCAAATATTCTCAAAAAAAATAAAACCCTTTCAGCGTGCACAGATGGATGCCTATTTTAGGCTTTCTTTGACATAAATCGTATTTTCTACAAAATTCCCATCTTCATCTTGGTATAATTCAAAAAATGCACCTATAATATTTATTTTACTGCATTTTTCAATATTTTTAATATCGGTATAGTAATATCCTTTTTCCATATCGCATTTTACATTTATTATTCCCTTCTTTTCATTATCACAATTTAAGTAATAGCCGAAATCTCCTTGTTGATTTATTTTCGTAAAACCGATAGGTGTGTAAAAAATTATTCTATAAGTATCACTTCCTATTTTCTTCTTTTCATAAAACTTACTTTTTGTTTTATCTATTTCTTTTGAATTGTAATAAATATACTGACTTATTTCCTCATTATTTCCAATGATTTCATAGAGTAATTTTACACTTTTATCATTGTTTTTGTCTGTAATATTCCACCAATCTTTTTTCTTCCTCTTACTATCTAAAAATCCTGTGATATAGTAATTATTAAATTCTCCTGAAACGAATTTCGTAGAATCATCGACCCTTTTTTCTTTGTAATTCTTCCATGAAGAAACATTGGTCGCAACAGCAAAATGTTCTTTTACTGTTAATTTCGAATTTTCATCTTCCCTCTTTTCCACTCTGTCTTTCGGCTTTTTACAACTTAGTAATAGACCGAAAGACAAAATGATAATTGATAAATATTTCATTATTTCATACTTTTTAGAAACCAGCTACCCCTCCTTCCCCAAGAAATAAAGCCCTTTCAGTGTGTGGAGATGGTCGCCGACATCTATCTTATCGGTCAGTGGTTTATAGATGTGGGAAACCCCGCCTGTCGCGATTACGAAACATTTATCCTTCACTTCGTTATTCACCCTTTCTATGAAACCTTCCACCATTCCCAGATAGCCGTAGACCATACCGCTGACCATACAAGAAACCGTATCCTGCCCCAAGACAGTTTTCGGTGGAGCCAGCTCTATCTCTGGGAGCTGGGCAGTCTGCTGAACTAGACTATTCAGCGAAGTGACAATCCCAGGCGCGATGATAACACCCTGAGTTTCACCCTTTTCATCCACACAGCTCACCGTAAGGGCTGTTCCAAAATCTATGATAATCTTCTTTTTGTCTTTGGGATAAAGATAATGCGCTGCCACCAAATTGGCATAAATATCAGTTCCCATTTGGCTAGATTTATGGCTGACACCTGAGGGCGTACTTCTATTTACCAAAACAGGTTCCAGACCATGTATTTTCTTCAAAGCGCTGCTAATCACCGTTGTAAGCTGCGGTACCACAGAACCAATGATGATTTTCTGAAACTCATCTACTTTGACCTGATAAGTCTGATAAAACAAAAGAAACTGCGAATAAAATTCATCTTTCGTGCGGTAAGGCTTGGTATTGATAACCCATGATGTCTGGCATTCATCACCGCTAAATATCCCAAAACGGATATTCGTGTTTCCTATATTGACTACTAAAGTTTTGCTCATTTTCGTGTATTTTTGAAAAATTACTTATTTCACTTCCAAGAAGTTGTCCTCTGGATTTACATCGGCTAATCTTTGGGTAAAATCTATTCCCATAGCTTGGAGTTTTTCCTTCCCGAAAGGTATCGTAAAGGTGTAATAATTCGCCGTCCAGTTCCAATAACCAAGGGTAGTAAAATTCCCAAAGAAATCAGATTTTTTCGGCTCTCTCATCATATTGAGCGGAATGTGATAGTTCACTATTTTGTTGTCTTTTGTCAATACAGAGAAGTCTATCGGCATTGGGATTGTTCCTTTATTGACAAGGGTAACGGTCGTAAATCCATCGCCGTATTTTACATCTTTTATTGCGTAATCTATGGTTTTAGTAGTGTTTATCCAGTAATGATAAAACCATTTCAGATCCATTCCCGAAACTTTCTGTGCTATATGCATAAAATCACGCCCTGTAGGGTGTTTCATAGACCATTCATCATAGTATTTTCTCATGATTTTAGACAAAGTCTCTTCCCCTACGATATAGCCCAATTCTACTAAAAATAGCTCGCCTTTGGTGTAAGATGCCACGCTATAAGCCGAACCGTGGTCATGGTGGTCAGCAAGCCAAACCGCAGGTTCTTCTATCTTTCTTTTGGTGAACGCCACATAGCTCTGGATAGCATCCGTGAAAGGATTAGGCTGCGGCTGAACTGGCGGGAACAATCGGTAAAGAACATAATCCTGTGCATAAGTCGTAAAACCTTCATCCAGCCAAGGAGCCACGCTCTCATTGGTCGCGAGCATCTGCTGATACCAAGAATGCGCCCCCTCATGCACCATCAGACTCACAAGACCTTCCAAGTCTTTCGCCTCGCCCAGCATCAGCGTACACATTCCGTATTCCATACCGCCGTCTCCCCCTTGGATAAAGCTGTAGCTTGGATAAACATACCTTCCAAAAGTAGCATTCATGATTTGGAAAAATTTCGCAGCAAGTGGTTTTGCTTCTTCCCAATATTTCGTTTTTTCTGATTTTTGATAAACGAAATATAGTTTAGGCCCATCGATTACGGTCATCTCTTCCACCGAAAAATCTGGGTCTGCCGCCCAAGCGAAATCCAAAATATTTTTGGCTCTCCATCTCCAAGTTGCCTTTCCGTTTCTATCTTCTTTGATTGTAGGATTTTGTGCATATCCTTTCACTTCGTTAGGGTTTTGGAGCGTTCCTCCTGCTCCGATAACATAGTCTTTGTCAATATGTATTGTCACATCAAAATCACCAAACGGCGCATGAAACTCCCTTCCTACATAGTCAAAAGTCGCCCAGCCGTCATAGTCGTATTCTGCGATTTTAGGATACCACTGGGACATAGACATTTCCACGCCTTCTCGGTTGTTTCGCCCTGCTCTTCGGATTTGGTGTGGAATCACTGCATCCCAGTCCATTGTGAAAGTTGTAGTGGAATTTGGTTTCAAAGGTTCATTCAGATAAACTTTCATTATTGTTTCCTGAACTTCGAATTTTAGGTCTTTGTCTTTTTGTTTTATCCAGTTTATTTTCTGGCTTCCCTCTTCATTAGCAGGAATAGAAGCCAAACGAGAGACTGGTTTCCCATTTACTTTGGTCATCAGACGCCCGTCTGCATTCAGTCCTTGGTTGGTCACCCTTTGGTCCATCATAGAATTAGGCTTAAAGGCATTCCAATACAGGTGAAAATACACCACTCTGAGCTCATCAGGCGAGTTGTTCGTGTATTCTATGCTCTGTTTTCCGTGGTAAGAATAGTTAGACGCATCTACATCGATGTTCATTTTGTACTTCACATATTGCTGATAATAAGCTCCTTTCTGAGCAGACAGCATGAATGAAAAGCAAAAGCCGATTAGTAAAATTACTTTTTTCATATTTTATAAATTATTGTTTATTTCTTCTGTAAAAATATTTTTGCATTAAAACACTGAATTTTGTTTAAAAACACTTTAATGCTTTTATTTATGCAAAAATAAAGTTTTAGTTTTATTTTTGCACTATGAAAAATCTTCAAGGCTCTTTTGAGAAAATGAACTTCCTCTCTGCGAATAAAATTCCTTTCTTTTTTATGATTGATTTTTTGGCTCAGAATATCATCATTCTCGAAGAAAAAGATTTGGAAAAGGCAGATATTTTCATCAAATTTCCTGACTTCAAATTTGAAAAACCAATTCAAAATTCAGAAAAAAATATTTTCTGGGAAAATTTCCCACAGAGCAGGGAAGATTACCAAAAAGGCTTTGAAATTGTTCAAAAAAATCTAAAAGGCGGAAATTCCTACCTAGCCAACTACACCTGCCAGACGGAGATAAAAACCAACCTTTCTTTAAAGGAAATTTACAAAATTTCTGATGCGAAATACAAAGTCTATTTCGATGACCAATTTGTATTTTTTTCGCCAGAAACTTTCGTGGAAATCAAAGAAAATAAAATCTTCACCTACCCAATGAAAGGCACCATCGATGCCTCTGTGGAGAACGCTGTCAATGTCCTGAAAGAAGACAAAAAAGAGCTTGCCGAACATTATACGGTGGTGGATTTATTACGAAACGACCTGAGCATGGTGGCGGATAATGTCCAGCTGGAAGAGTTCCAAAGGATAGATTTCATTAAAACCCGCCAAAGGGATTTATACGCCATGAGTTCCAAAATTTCAGGAGAGCTAAAACCTGAATTTCAACAAAATATAGGCGACATTCTCCAAAAACTGCTTCCCGCAGGGTCTATTTTGGGCGCACCGAAAATGAAGACTTTGGAAATTGTTTTAGAAGCAGAAAATTACCAAAGAGGCTTTTACACAGGCGTTTGCGGCTGGTTTGACGGCAGAAATCTGGACAGCTGTGTGATGATTCGTTTTATAGAAAAAGAAAACGAAAAATTCTATTTCAAAAGCGGCGGCGGAATCACCCATATGAGCCAGCTGGAAGATGAATATCAAGAAATGAAAAATAAAATATATGTCCCAATTTATTGAAAGTATAAAAGTAGAAGACCAAAAAGCATTCTTATTAGACCTTCATCAGCAGAGGGTTCGCGAGACTTTTGCACATTTCGGGAAGGAGTGCAGTATAGATTTAGAAAAGATTTTCAAGGACTTAGAGCATGATGAAGACGGACTCTACAAACTGCGCATCGTGTATGATTTGGAAGGAAATTTCAAATCCCAAATGCTTCCATATGCGTTTCCAGAAATAGAAACTTTTGAACTGGTGGAAAATAATGATTTTTCGTATGATTTCAAATTTGCAGACCGCACAGAATTTGAAAAAATGAAGAAAAAAGCCCGAGCACAGGAAATCATCATCGTGAAAAATGGACAGATTACGGACACTTCATTTTCTAATCTTCTGTTCCTAAAAAACCAAACTTGGTACACACCTAAAAGTTTCTTGCTCAATGGTGTTCAGCGGCAAAACCTCCTAAAACAAGGAATAATAAAAGAAACAGAAATCACCCTACAAAACCTAAACGAATTTTCTCATTTTCAGCTCATCAACGCCATGAATGAGTTCAACCAAGATTTTGTGTATTCCATAGAAGAGCTAAAATAAAAAGCGGATATCTATTGATACCCGCTTAGTTATTTTATAACTTTGTGTAAGTATTTCTTTTTGAACCATCACTACTTGTATAAACCATGGTATTACCATTAATTTCAAGTTTATACTTTGATCCTGAAGAAAATACAAGAATATCATTCTCTATTTTATAAGTTCCTCCACCAACAAGATTTGTTAAAGCTCTATCGCTATAACGCTTATAACCTCCATTTGCATCATAAACTTCATATGACTCAGTTACTGGACTTTCTGTAAACTTTCCTCCTACTTTTCCTTCTTTTTTCGTCAGTTTCCATGTTCCTAATATAGCCTGCTCTAAAGGAACTGCTGTTATAGCTGGTACATTACTATCACTACTTCTACTACATGATGTAAGTGAAGTTCCTACTAACCCTACAGCTGCAAGAGCAGCAATAGAAAACACTCTTCTAGATAATTTTTTAAATTTCATAAATTCTAAATTTTATGCTCCTAATAATATAATAAACTTAGGAACTGGTTGAACAATTATTTTTTAACCTGATTCATACAACAAATGTATAAAACACCTTTGCAAATTTAACAAATTTTTAACACAAAACCAAAACAACCTACTTTTATTTAGAATTTAAAAATCAAAATCATCGTTTTCCCTTGAAAAACTCACTGACCAAAAGGGAGCATTCTTCCTCTAAAACGCCCGTGATGATTTCGGTTTTAGGGTGGAGTTCTATTCCTTTGTTTAGAAAACCGCGCTTTTCATCCCTTGCTCCGATAATCAAGCGGGAAATCTGCGACCAAAACAAAGCCCCAGCGCACATCATGCACGGCTCCAGAGTCACATACATCGTGCAGTCTTTCAGGTATTTACCACCAAGTAAATTAGCCGCCGAGGTTATGCTCTGCATTTCGGCGTGGGCTGTGATGTCGTTTAGTCGTTCGGTGAGATTATGCCCTCTAGCTATGATTTTGTTATTACAAACTATCACACAGCCTATCGGAACTTCCTCTTCTTCAAGGGCATAGCGAGCCTCTTGGAGAGCTGCTTTCATAAAATATTCGTCGGAAAACATATTTCTAAATGTTTCAGCAAAAATAGAAAATAAAAATCTGCTTTCATGGGAAATGTTCTTTTCTGTTATATTTTTCTAATTTTGCAGTGATGACAAAACTAAAATCAAAAATCCAAAGCGCCCTTTCCCTTCTCTTCCCAAATAACAAAGCTGAATATCTTTTATTCGGCTTATTTGTGCTTGTTTATGGAAGTTTAGGAAGTATCATCGCACTGAAATACCGCATCATTTTTGATGACCGTATTCCATGGGATGCTTATTTTAGTTTTGATAACCGAGCAATTATCATGACTGGCGGAGGTTTTGAACGGCATCCACTGTCTATCTATTTTTTTGATTTTTTACGGAATTTTGCACTTTTCGTTTCTAGCGGCAAGAAAAACGAGATTTTCAGACTGGTTTGGGCATGGCTCAGCACCATTACTATTAGTTTGACTTTGGTTCAGATTTATAAATATTTGACCAATATCACTTTGATTTCTAAAAAATCAGCATGGATTTTGACCATTTTTTTTGCTTTTTTCTCTACGAATATCCTTTTGTCTTTTACTCCCGAAACTTACACTTATTCGCTCTTTTTTCTGACCTTTTTTAATTATTACACTGCAAAAAAAATCCAGCAGAAACAGAGCATTCCCTTTTTCCCGATGATGCTCTCTGGCGTAGCGATTGGAGGGCTTACCATCACGAATATTGTCAAAACTTACATTCCTATTTTATTTGAAAAAAGGCTTTTTCTGTCTTGGAAAAAATTCTGGCAAGCGACTCTGAAAGTAGCCCTTTCCGCTGGAATTTTCATTCTATTGTTCCTGATGCGAATGGATTTTAATTTGAAGCAAATTCTTACTAAAACCGATGAGCAGTATGAAAAGTTTTCCAGCGCCAAATCTGTACCTTTTTGGGATATGGTAACCTCTTGGTTTTTAGGTGGAAACATATTATTCCCTGGGTTCATTATTAAAAACTATAACAACAAGAAAGGATTTGAATACAAAGCCCTTTTTATGGATGTTTATAAATCTGACTGGCCTTATCTCTTTGTTGGGATTTTGCTCATATTGGTGATTTGGAGCATTATAAAAAACTTGAAAAATACTTATTTCCAGATACTTACACTTTCATTTTTAGTGGATATCATCATACACTGCGTCCTAAAATTCGGGCTCAATGTTTCTTATATCTATGGAGGACATTTCGTTTTTGTCTATCCGCTGTTCCTTAGCTGGCTGTTTCATTCTTACCAAAAACAGCCCAAAATCCTGAATTTCTTGGTTTTCGTCGTTCTTGTTCTGTGTGTTTATTTGGCGGCAAATAACATCTACAGAATGAATGATTTTTTCATTTTTTTGGAAACTTATTATAAATAGTTTTTCTCTTTTCGATGATTTTTCTTTAAAAAATGTAAATTTTTATCACTGAAAATCAACAACTTACAAAAAACCTGTAAACTTGGAAACTTTTTTTTACTTTTTTGTTTCCTGGTTTTTATATATTTGCAAAACAAAATCGGACAAGATATGAAAGACACTATATTAGAAAAATCAAAGGAACTATTCCTTAGGAATGGCTTTAAGACCGTTGGGATGGATGATATTGCACAATCTCTTCATATTTCGAAAAAGACCATTTATCAGTATTTTCCATCAAAAGAAGATTTAGTAAAGGCTACTCTGGATTATGTGTATAATCTGGCTTTCAGCAAAGTTGCAGAAATATCAGGAAAATGCGAAACTGCTATCCATGAGCATTTCAAAATCAAAGAATCAATAGATGGTATTTTAGGGAAGGATTTTGAAACTTCTCCTTGTTTCTTTCAGCTGAAAAAATATTACCCAGAGCTTTGTTATGATTTTGAAAAAAGACGCTGTAAGGATGTGAAAACCCACATCGAAAAAAACATAAGTGAGGGAATAAAACAAGGTGTCTACCGAGAAAATTTGGATAAAACTTTTCTGGCCGTCCAGTTTATCGCAGGAAGTGATGCCATTGATTTGTATGAAGCATTCCCAGAAGAAATAGGAAAAAGTATATCAATAAAAGAACATGATAACAAATTTTTAGAATTTTATCTAAGGTCAATCGTAACGCCAAAAGGTTTAGAAATAGTAGAAAATTTAATAAAAAAAGAAAATGAAATATAGTTTATCAATAGCTTTGGCTCTACTGAGCTTCTTCCCAAAAGCGCAGGAAGAGCTGACGCTCAGCAAAGCGGTTAATTATGCCCTAGAGCATAAAGCTGAGGCTGTAAAAGCCAAATTAGAATACGAAAACGCAGAGTACCAGATAGAGCAAGTGCGCGCAGCTACACTTCCACAGGTGAATGTCACAGGAAGTCTCACATACAACCCTATTCTGCAACAATTGAGCTTTATGGGAAATCAAGTAAAAATAGGTAACCCATGGCAGACTTCAGCGGGAATTTCCGTTACTCAGCAGTTGTTCAACCAAAGTGTTTTCATCGGTCTGAAAGCCGCAAAAACAACCAGAGAGTTTTATGCTATCAATCAGCAACTTACCAATGAAACTTTGATAGAAAAAGTAGCTACGGCTTACTATCAAGTTTATCAAACACAGCAAAAGCTGAAAACTGTGGAGACGAATCTAAACAGCACCACTAAAACCAGAGACATCATAGAAGGGCTGTACAAAAGTGGTCTGGCTAAAAAGATAGATTTGGATAGAACCAATGTAGCAGTGAACAACCTAAAAGCCTCTAAACAGCAGATTTTAGATGCGCTACAACTGCAAGAACATTCCCTGAAATTCATGATAGGAATGGACATCAATAAATCCATCGTGATGCCAGAGGACACCTTTGATGCTACGCCAGCACTTCTAGGAAATGAAGCAAGCGTGGAGAACAGAACAGAAATCAAAGTTATCAATAAACAGCTGGAACTCTTGGAGCTGGACAGAAAAGCCAAAAAAGCGGAATACTATCCTACTTTGGCGCTTTCAGGAAATTTTGGCTACACTGGTGTAGGGCAAAAATTCCCTTGGTTTAGTAAAGATGAACGCACATTCTACTACAGTGCAGCGAGCATTGGGCTAAGCCTAAACATTCCTGTTTTCAATGGGTTTTCTACAAGAGCCAAACTTCGCCAAGCCGATGTAAACATCAGAAAAGCTGAAGCAGAAAAAAGAGAAGCAGAACTAGCAATCAGTTTGGATATTGAAAACGCTAAAACTCAAATTAACAATAGTTTAATTACTATCAATACTCAAAAAGAAAATGTGAATTTAGCGAAAAGCGTTTTAGAAAACACACAGAACAACTATAAATACGGACTTTCTACACTTACCGATTTATTGGATGCAGAAAAAGCCTACGCAGATGCACAGAACAACTATACCAACGCTCTGCTGGAATACAAAATAGCTGAAATAAAACTAATAAAATCAAGAGGAGAACTAAATACATTAACAAAATAAATTTAAATAAAAATGAAAAAAACAATCATAACAATCGCTTTAATCGGAGCTTCAATCGCTGGAATTGTCTTCGTTTTAAATAAAAATAAAGAAAAAAGTGAGCAGGCAACAGCCATTGTAGCAGAGAAAAACGCCAATGTAGCTGTAAGAGCGGACATCGTAGATTTCAGAAGCGTGAATACTCAATACGAAGCCAACGGAACTTTCCAAGCGAAGCAGGAAGTAGCCCTTTCTGCTGAAACTCAAGGGCGTGTGATTCGTGTTTTAGTAAATGAGGGAAGCCGTGTAGGCGCTGGGCAGGTTCTTGCCATCATCAAAGGTGAGCAGCAGAATGTAAATGTACAAAATGCACAGGCAGTCTATAACAACGCCCTAGCCGAAGTAAAGCGTTTCGAAAGTGCTTACGCTTCAGGAGGTGTGACCAAGCAGCAGCTAGACCAAGTTCGCCTCCAAGCGCAAACTGCTAAAAACAGCCTTCAAAGCGCACAGCTTAGCGCTTCTGATGTGAATGTAAGAGCTTCGTTTTCAGGAATTATTAACAAGAAAAATATAGAGCCAGGTTCTTTTGTGGCGCCAGGGCAGGCTTTATTTGAAATTGTAAACATCGGCTCACTTAAATTAGAAGTAAAAGTAGATGAAAAACACATCGGTTCTGTGAGAGTAGGACAGACTGTGGAGGTTTCTTCTTCGGTTTATCCTGATGAAAAATATTCTGGAGTGGTTACCTTCGTTGCTCCAAAAGCCGATGCCAGCCTAAACTTCCCAGTAGAAGTGGAAATTAAAAATAATACCAACAACACTCTAAAAGCGGGAATGTACGGAACGGCATATTTCGGAGAGAAAGAAAACAGCCAAGTTCTGACCGTGCCGAGAACAGCCTTTGTGGGAAGTGTGAGTTCTAACCAAGTTTATGTCATCAAAAATGGAAAAGCAGAGCTGAAAACCATCACCTCAGGAAGAAACTTCGGAGATTATATAGAAGTGCTTTCTGGACTATCCAAAGGCGACCAAGTAGTAACCACTGGACAAGTGAATCTTTCAGACCTGACTCCAGTAGAAATCATCAAATAAATTAGAAAATTATGAATTTACCTGAAATATCCATAAAGCGTCCGAGTATCATCCTCGTTCTCTTTATTATCCTTACCTTGGGAGGGATTTTCTCTTACAGCCTTCTCGGTTATGAGCTTATCCCAAAAATGGAGACCAACACCATCACTGTACAGACAGTTTACCCTGGTGCCTCGCCTTCTGAGGTAGAAAATACCGTGACCAAAAAAATAGAAAATGCGGTATCTTCTATGGAAAATGTAAAAAAAATAGAAGCTAAATCCTTTGAGAGTTTGTCCCTGGTGGTCATTACCCTAAATACAGGAGCAGATGTAAACTACCTAATGACCGATGCCCAAAGGAAAATAAACGCCATCGTCAGCCAGTTGCCAGATGATGCCAAAACACCATCTTTGAATAAATTCTCACTGGATGATGTACCGATTATGAACCTTTCGGTGACTTCCAAAATGTCTGAAAAAGAACTCTATGATCTTTTGGATAAAAAAATCCAGCCTATTTTTTCCCGTGTAAATGGAGTTGCACAGGTAACCATGGTGGGTGGTCAGGAGAAAGAAATCCAAGTGAACATTCACCCTGAAAAATTAGAAGGCTACGGGCTGTCTATCGCTCAGGTTCAGCAGGTTATCGCAGCATCCAACTTGGATTTCCCAACAGGAAATGCGAAAACGAGAGAAAAACAGACCATCATCCGTCTAATGGGTAAAATAGGTTCCGTAGAAGAAATGAGAAGGCTGCCTATCACTACGCCTTCTGGAATGATGATTCGCCTTGGAGATATCGCAGATATACAGGATGGCGAGAAAGATGTAGAAAAAATCGCGAGAATCAACCAAAAAAACACCATCCTCTTACAGGTTACTAAGCAGTCTGATGCCAATGCCGTAGAGGTGAGTGAAGCCATCAAAAACACTATAAAAACCGTAGAAAAAGACTACGAAAAACAAGGAATAAAATTAGAGATAGCGAATGACACTACAGATTACACGCTGAATGCTGCGAATAATGTGATTTTTGACTTGTTCCTAGCTATCGCTTTGGTAGGATTTATCATGCTATTCTTCCTACATAGTTTGAGAAATGCGGTAATTACGATGGTAGCGATTCCTCTTTCGTTGATTGCTACTTTCATCGGATTGTATTTTATGGGATACACGCTAAACCTGATGTCCTTGCTTGGGCTTTCATTGGTGGTAGGTATCTTGGTGGATGACGCCATCGTGGTTATCGAGAACATTCACCGCCATATGGAGATGGGTAAAAACAAAGTCCGCGCAGCTTATGATGGAGCTTCTGAGATTGGATTTACCGTTACAGCGATTACTTTGGTTATCGTGGTGGTATTCCTTCCGATTGCTATGGCTACGGGACTTGTAGCGGATATCTTGGTGCAGTTCTGTGTTACAGTAATGATTTCTACAATGCTCTCCCTATTGGTATCCTTTACTATCGTGCCTTGGCTGTTCTCTAGAGTAGGAAAACTAGAACATATCAACGAAAATTCTTTCTTTGGAAAAATGATTTTCGGTTTTGAAAATATGCTGAACAACTTTACCCAAAGCATTGGTAATTTGCTAAAATGGGCATTGCAATCAGTAAAAACAAAGCTGATAACACTAGGAGTTACTTTAGTTCTGTTCTTGGTTTCTACTATCGGGCTGTTCTCTATGGGTTACATCGGAGTGGATTTCTTCCCGAAAAGTGACAAAGGCGAGTTTTTGGTTCAGTTTGAATTAGAAAAAGATGCCTCTATCGAGAAAACCAATAAGCTCACTCAGCAGGCGGAGCAGTACATCAGCGGGATTCCTGATGTAGAAAAAATCATCACCACAGTAGGAAAAGCTGATGACGGGATGGCTTCCACTTCTGGAACGAAATACAAATCTCAAATCCAAGTTTTCTTGAAAAAAGATGGCAGTGTCAAAGAAAGTTCGGACATCTATTCAGCTAAACTAAAAAGAGAATTGGAGAAAAAAATCATCGGAGCGAAAATAAAAATCGTTCAGATGGGACTCATCGGAGCAGAGCAGTCGCCTATTAACCTAACTGTAACGGCAACTGACCTAAAAGATGCCTTGGAATTTGCAAAACAAGCAGCGAAACAACTGGAAAAAATCCCAGGAGCTTCGGAAGTAAAACTTTCTTCTGAAGATGGTAACCCAGAAATCAATGTAAAAGTAGATAGAGAAAAAATGACTTCTCTAGGACTGAACATCGCTTCTGTGGGACAAACGATGCAAATTGCTTTCTCTGGAAACACAGATTCTAAATATCGTGCTGGAGAGTATGAATATGATATCAACATCAGATATGATGAAATCGGGAGAGCTTCCATCGATGATGTTAAAAACTTGAAATTCGTAAGTGCTACTGGGCAAGTGGTTCGTTTGGAGCAGTTTGCTGACATCAGCTATGGCTCTGGGCCTTCACTATTAGAAAGAAGAGACAAAACACCTTCTGTATCTGTCCAAGCAAAAGCTATCGGAAGACCAGCGGGAACTATCGCAGCTGAATGGGAACAGCAGCTCTCTAAAATCCAGAGAAAAGCTGGTGTAGAATACAGATGGGGAGGAAACATGGAAAACCAGCAGGAAGGTTTCGGTACATTAGGATTGGCTTTATTAGCGGCTATTGTCCTTATGTATTTGGTGATGGTGGCTCTGTATGACAGCTTTGCTACGCCGTTCATCGTGATTTTCTCTGTTCCGCTTTCGTTCATTGGAGCTTTACTCCTAATGGCACTCACAAACCAGACGCTGAATGTCTTCACTATCTTGGGGATTATCATGCTCATTGGTCTCGTTGCGAAAAACGCCATCATGCTTGTGGATTTCGCAAACAATAGAAAAGCAGTAGGAGACAGCACCTTTGATGCTCTGGTAGCAGCCAACCAAGCTCGTCTTCGTCCTATCTTGATGACCACCATTGCCATGGTAGCAGGGATGATACCTATTGCGATAGCATCTGGAGATGGTGCGGATATGAACCGAGGTGTAGCAATAGTAATCATCGGAGGCCTGATGTCCTCACTATTCCTTACACTGATAGTGATTCCTGTGGTGTATTCTATCTTTGACAGCCTCGAAAGAAGGTTTAGCAAAGGAGAAAAAACAGATTACGCCAAAGAAATGGTCGCAGACTATGAGGCAAATGCCGATTTCAAAGATGAATTTGCTTCAAAACAATAATTAATATTTTTTTCTTTTTTCCCTTCAAAGTTTAGCTTTGGAGGGATTTTTATTTATATTTTTGAGAAAGATGATTGATTTTTTCTTTTTAACAAAGCAAAAAAACTAAATTTGCGAATATTTTGTAATATGAAAATCATAGACCGCTATATTATTAAAAAATATTTGGGAACACTGGGCTTTATGCTGGCGCTACTATCCATCATTGTGGTAATCATAGATGTGCAGTCCAAAGCTCCTAGAATAGAAGGAAACGGCTTCACTGTGGGATATTTCCTAATTCATTTTTATCCGTTTTGGGTGGTCTATTTGGTGATTACCTTTATGTCTATTTTGGTTTTTGTTTCGATTATTTTCTTTACTTCGCAGATGGCCAACAATACCGAAATCGTAGCCGTTCTCAGTAGCGGCGCTAGTTTTCATAGATTTTCCCGTCCATATTTTTATGTAGGAATATTTCTGATGCTCCTCACCCTTGCTACCAATCATTTTATTCTTCCTTGGGCTAATGGAAAGAAAAACGAACTCATCATTTACACCTACAATAGCAGCAATAGGAATAAATACATAGACATCACGACCATATCTGCACAGCTTTCGCAGACGGAATATGTTTTTATCAACAGCTACCACCAGCTCAACCAAAGAGGCTCTGGCTACAAGTATCAAAAATTTGACAAAAAAGGGAAAATGGTCTATCAGCTCATTGCTACAGATGTGGCTTGGGACAAGAAAGACAAGCTCTTTCGCCTAAATAATTACCTCGAAAAAACCATCAATCCTGATGACACGGAAACACTAAACAGCGGTAACGAAAAGACCCAAAGTTTCGGGCTCTCGCCAGAGGAATTATTCCCAAATGACCTAGAAGCCGAGAACAAAAACACGCCCGACCTTATAAAATTCATCGAGAGAGAAAAAATAAAAGGCAACAGCAACCTAAACACCTACCTAAATGAACTCCACCAGCGCACCTCTATGCCTGTGTCTATTTTCATTTTGTCTATTTTAGCATTGTCGCTTTCTTCACAGAAACGAAGAGGAGGAATTGGGCAGAATCTGGCTGTGGGTATCTCGCTGGCTTTCACATTCATTTTCTCCTTTGAGGTGCTGAAGGTTCTTTCTTCTAACCAAAGCCTTCCGCCGCTCCTTGCCATGTGGATTCCCAACATCATTTTCGGAGCTGTGGCCATACATTTGTACAGAAAAAGAGCAAATGAATAATCAGTACAGGAGTTTTATTTCTTTATGATAAAACCTTTTCAGACCTTCATTTTCGAGGTCTATCCATAGATAACCTTGTTCATCTACTTTTTTGATTATGCCATTTTGTCTTATTTTGTCCATTTCAAAAACAGAGACTTCATCTTTTTTAAATAAAAAATGATGATATTGGTCTAATATTTCTTCCGAAGAAAGAGGCTCGAAAACTTTTTCTAAAAAAAATGCGTGCATTTCTTTTGTCCAGTTTTCTAAATCAAATTCCTTTTTCGTTTGGGTAAGAATAGAGCCTGCTTTTGGGAGATTTTGGAAATTTCGCTGCAAAAGATTGAGCCCTATACCGACTATAAAATAGACATTATTCCCAATCTTCTTTTTCTCAATAAGCATTCCCGACACCTTTTTGTGATGGATGATGATATCATTAGGCCACTTGACTTCTACTTTTGTTTCTGTCTTTTTGGCAATAAAATCGCGTAAAATGTTTGCGGTATGGAAATTGAATAAGGTATCCGACTGCGAAACTTCATTTTGCAGCAAAGCCATAGAAAATGCCAAATTTTGGTTCGGAGCCGTATCCCAAGTGTTGCCATACTGCCCTCTTCCCTTAGTTTGGTCAAAGGTGTAGAGTGTCAGTTCCCTGATGCCATCATGGCTTTTTAGCAAATTGATAATCTCATCATTAGTAGATGAACACTGCTGAATATAAAATAATGTATCCACTTCATAAATTTATGACGGATAAATATAAAAATATTTCTTTGATTTAAAGTAAAAAAGAATAAATTTGCAACTAATACAATATATATCTAAATGAGTATAAAATCAGAAAAACAACTTTTAATAAACACCATCATAGACAGTATCCAAGACACCAAAGGTGAGGATATTAGAATTTTGGATCTTACCAACATAGAAAATGCAGCTGCAGACTATTTCATTATCTGTAGCGCAAATTCAAACACGCAGGTAAATGCTATCGCAGGAAATATCGAGAGAAGAGTAAGAAATGAGCTCAAAGAGCGTCCATGGCATACCGAGGGCGAAGAAAATGCGCTTTGGGTTTTAGTGGATTATATCTCTGTGGTGGTGCATGTTTTCCAGAAACATATCCGCGAATACTATGATATAGAAGACCTTTGGAGTGATGCCAAAGTCACTGTGATAGAAAGTCAAGACAATTTATTTAACTAAGAAAAATATATGTATGAACAAAGGATTTAATTGGTTCTATGTAGTCATTCTCATTGCATTGGGAATGCTCTTTTATCCGATGCTTAGCTCATCTTCTACCGTAAAACCAGTAGATGAGGATACATTTTTCGGCTTAATGCAACAAGGAAAGATAAAAGAAATAAAAGTATACCGAGACACACACAAAGCTGATATATTCTTAACTTCAGAGGCAAGAAAAAAAACTGAAGACCAAAAAGATATAATGCTTCCTTTTTCACAAGGAGCAAATCCAGATTTGGAATTATCCTATGGAGATCTGAAATATCTTCAGGAAAGATTTCATGAAATCAAAAAGACCAATTCTGAGATAAAAACCGTAATCAATTTTGGAGATTCTGGTTCCGCTATGAAGAGTACATTCATCTCCATGGCTATGTGGATTGGTTTTTCTGCCCTGCTCTACTACTTCCTTTTCAGAAGAATGGGCGGCGGCGGTGGAAGCAGCAGCGGTATGTTTAACATAGGGCGTTCTAAAGCTAAATTAGTTAACGAAAAAGATGCTGTCATCACCTTTAAAGATGTAGCTGGCCTCGAAGGAGCAAAAGAAGAAGTGCAGGAAGTTGTAGATTTCCTAAAAAATGCTGAAAAATACACTAAATTAGGTGGTAAAATCCCGAAAGGAGTATTGCTTGTAGGTCCTCCAGGAACAGGGAAAACCCTTCTAGCAAAAGCGGTAGCAGGAGAAGCAAAAGTGCCTTTCTTCTCGCTTTCTGGGTCCGATTTTGTGGAAATGTTTGTAGGTGTGGGAGCGTCTCGTGTGCGTGACCTATTTGCCCAAGCAAAAGCAAAATCTCCTGCAATTATATTTATCGATGAAATTGATGCTATTGGTAGAGCCAGAAGCAAAAGTAATTTCAGTGGAGCTAATGACGAGAGAGAAAACACTCTTAACCAACTACTTACAGAGATGGATGGTTTCGGAACGGATACCAATGTCATCGTGATGGCGGCTACCAACCGTGCAGACATCTTGGACAAGGCTCTTCTTAGAGCAGGGAGATTTGACAGGGAAATTTATGTAGACCTTCCTGAAGTCCATGAAAGAAGAGAAATTTTTGAAGTTCATTTAAAGAAAATTAAACTTGATCCATCTGTTGATAAAGAATTTTTAGCAAAACAAACTCCAGGGTTCAGTGGTGCAGATATCGCGAATTTATGTAATGAGGCTGCCCTTATCGCTGCAAGAAACAGACACGAAAGCGTTACTAAACAAGATTTCCTAGATGCGGTGGATAGAATAATCGGTGGTTTGGAGAAGAAAAATACAGCAATAAAACCTTCTGAAAAAAGAAGAGTTGCCATCCACGAAGCGGGACACGCAACGATATCTTGGCTTACAGAACATGCCAATCCACTCCTAAAAGTGACTATCGTTCCTAGAGGGCGTTCATTGGGTGCAGCTTGGTATCTTCCTGAAGAAAGGCAGCTGACCACTACAGAACAACTATTGGATGAGATGTGTGCTACGCTAGGAGGGCGTGCCGCTGAGCAGGTGGTATTCAATAATATCTCTACTGGAGCTCTTTCTGACTTGGAAAAAGTAACCAAAAGAGCCCAAGCTATGGTTACCATATATGGTCTGAATGACAAAATAGGAAATATTTCTTATTATGACAGTTCTGGACAGTCTGAATATAACTTTGGGAAACCATATTCAGAGCATACAGCGAAGACCATAGATGAAGAAATATCCAAACTCATTGAAAATCAATACCAAAGAGCCATTAGAATTTTAACTGAAAACAAAGATAAATTAGAGGCTCTAGCGGATAAACTTATTGAAAAAGAAGTGATTTTCCGAGAAGACTTGGAAGAAATCTTCGGAAAGAGAGCGTGGGAACCAGAAGTTGCTGTGACTTCTAAAAAAGAGGAAAAAAATTCTGCTCCAGCAGAAAACCCTGCTCCTGTGATTGATACTCCAGAGGAAGAAAAACCTTCCGAAAAGGATGAAATAAAAGATTCTCAATCATAATTTAAATCAAACCTCTCTATAAATTAGAGAGGTTTTTTATTTGTAAAAACCAAGATTTATACTTTTTTACAAAATTCTTCGTTATTTGATTCAAATAATATCAATTTTGTTTATCAATTCTTACATGAAACCTGTTTGTTTTTTGATTTATTCAAAATTATTATTAACTTCGTGACCTAATTAAATATAATTTTTGCATTATAATTGAGCTTTTTTAAAAATTTAATCGGTAAAATCTTCGGTGGTGAAGAAAAAAATAAATCTCCTCAGGGTCTTCTTGATTATGGAGACACCCTCAAACACGCCGATGTTGATTATAAATTTGCTCAGCTATTCACTCTCTCTGGAGGTGTTTTTAACTATTGTGTAAATGAAGCTGAAGCTCTTCCTATCCTCCATAAAATCATTGATTCTGAAAATATAACTTCCGTTTTCTGCTGTGACGAGGATTTACAGAAATTCTTAGATGTTACGAAAACACCTTATACAAAGCTTCTATGCAAACAAAATGATGCTGCGTTTATCACTTGTGAATATTTAAGTGCTTTTGATGGAAAAATCGTGCTTTCATGTGATAATATACTGCATTTTAGTAATCAGATGCTTCCCGAAAAAATCATCATCATGGCCAATGTTTCCCAGATAGTGGAAGACCTCAGCGAAGCCATGTCAAGAATAAAACGGAAAAGCCATATTAAAAAAATAACATCAATAAGTGGTGGAAAATCAAATTTAGACAATCCAAACAAGAAATATCCAAAACTTTTCTTACTTTTGCTCGAAGATTAATTTTTTTAAATTACTAATTTTGGATAAGAATTTAATTCAGCGTGCTATTTCTGGAGCAGTCTATGGCTTGGTCATTTTTCTATGCACTACCCATTTCGGCTCTGTTTACTTAAAAGATTTCCTAAATATTGATGTAAAACAAGAGTACTTATACCTTTCTTTGATTTTATTTTTTGTGGTGGTAGGTGCTTGGGAAGCGATTAGAATAATGAAATTCGGCGAAGGCTGGTGGAAATGGATAGTTTTCCCAGTGGGATTCATCATTTTTTATAGATTTGGGATAAGATTCCTAAATCATGATTTTTATTTTATTTTTAATATCCAAGAACTTTTGGGTATTGCCTTAGTTTTCATCGCTTCATTTACTTTATTTAAATACCCGAATGAACTTTATTATGACAATGGGAAGCTGATATTCATCGTAATTTATGTGTTTCTCTCATTTTCATTTGCATTAGGGCTTCCTATGTTTAATTATTCCGAAAAACATTTTGGCTGGGAGACTTTTGTCTTATTTACGCTAATATGGAGCAGTGATGGTTTTGCGTATTTTGCTGGAAGAATGTTCGGGAAACATAAAATGGCTCCAAAAATCAGCCCGAAAAAAACTTGGGAAGGCTTTGCTGGTGGAGTAATCTGCACTTTGATTTTAGGATTCTTCATTGAACAAAACATGCCTGAACTGAGAGGAAATTGGATTATCATTGGGCTTCTTGTTTCTGTTTTTGCTCCTCTTGGAGACTTGGTAGAAAGTCAGCTAAAAAGAACTTTCGGCGTGAAAGACAGCGGAAACATCATCCCTGGGCATGGCGGTGTGCTGGACAGATTGGACAGCTTCATCCTATGTGCGCCTGTGGTATATTTATATTTTATTATAGAAAACTTAATTTAAATACATAAAATTATGACACTTCATAGAGAAGGAAAAGGGACTATTATCGTTTCTTTATTGGTTTTAACCTTGTTATCTGCCATTTCACATTTTTTTCTTGGTAGATATTCGGTATTGGTAACTTTGCCTTTACTTATTTTATTTTGCTTGGTTGTTTGGTTTTTCCGTGTTCCAAACAGAAATATTTCAGAACATACAGACACTGTAGTTGCGCCTGTTGATGGGAAAGTAGTGATGATAAAGGAAGTAGAAGAAGACGAAGTTTTGAAAACAAAATGCCTTCAGATTTCTATCTTTATGTCTCCTCTCAATGTACATATATGCAGATATCCTGTGACAGGAAAAGTTTCCTACCGAAAATACCACGCTGGGAAATACCTGATGGCTTGGAACGAAAAATCCTCCACAGAAAACGAAAGAACAACGATAGCTGTGGATACCCTGACTAATCAAAAAGTAGTATTCAGACAGATTGCAGGATATGTAGCAAGAAGAATCGTAATGTATTCAGAAGTAGGCGATGATGCCAAAGCTGGGCACGAGCTGGGCTTCATCAAATTCGGTTCTAGAATGGATGTTTTCTTGCCAATCGGCACAGAAGTTCTCTGCAAAATAGGAGACATTACCACGGGAGGTATCGATGTAATCGCAAAACTGAAAAACGCATAAAAAAACTAAAGCTGCCAAATAATGGCAGCTTTTTTATATTCCTTCTTTTTCTACAATTTCCTTAAAATCTGATATTGTCTCTTCCAAAGATTTCAGATATTTTCCTCCAGCGGCATTGATATGTCCGCCACCATTGAAATATTTTCTAGCGAACTGATTGACATCCACATCTTCTTTGGAGCGGAAAGATATTTTGATAAAATCTTCATAAAGGTCTTCCATAAAGAAAGCCGAAACCCTCACACCAGCGAGGCTCAGTCCATAATTTACAAAGCCATCGGTATCTCCCTTTTCGAAGCCAAATTCTTGGAGTTCGTTTCGTTTCAGCCAAAGAACAACCACTTCATTATCTTTAACCAATTCCACTCGCCCTAAAATCAAGGAAAGCAGTTTCAGACGGCTCACCGTATTATTATCCCAAGTGTTAGAACTAATCTCGGCAGGATTTGCGCCTTTTTCTATTAAATTCGCAATAATTCTGTGAGTAGTCGCACTTGTGGAACGGTACCGAAAGCCTCCTGTATCGGTCATTATCCCTGTATATAAGCATTTTGCGGTGTTTTCATCTACTAGATTTTCCTGTCCCAACGCTTCTATAAAATGATAAACCATCTGCGAAGTAGCAGGAATATTCGTATCAGAATAGACAAAATCAAACTCACCAGGCTGCTGGTGGTGGTCTATCAAGATTTTAACGGCTTTAGAATTGCTTACCCAGTCGCCTACCATTCCTATCCTCGTATAAGTATTAAAATCCAAGCAAAACACCACATCCGCTGCCTCTATCAGCTCTATGGCTTTTCTTTTTTTATACTCTGCTATGGTTATTTTTTTTGCTTCGGGCATCCATTTTAGGAACTTTGGGAAGTCGTTGGGAACGATGATTTCCGCCTCTACGCCTCTATTCCTAAGGAAATGCTTAAGCCCAAGACTGCTCCCGATGGCATCTCCATCAGGATTGTAATGGGTAACGATTACTATTTTTTCTTTTACTGAAATAAGATTTTCTATCTCTGACAAAGCCTCTTTACTAAACATAAAATATATTTATATGATTTTAGAGTTTGTTTCACTCTACAAAACTGGCTTATTATTTACATAAGCAGGAATAAAGATAGCCAACCCAACCCCTACGACTACAAGTAATATAGTCTTGCCTTCGCTCATTTTTGAAATTTTCTGAATTTCATCTTTACTAATTACCTGCTGTTCTTTATCTACTACTCCTATGATTTCGTCTTCTTGCTCTTTTATAAATTGGAATTTTTTTATTTTACTCCCATTTACTTTATGCACAGTATATTCTGCATTTTCTTTCAGAGCAGAGTAATCAAAATTATTTTTAGAACTGACCTTCACCGAAGTACAAGACAGCAAATTTGCTACTAACAACAAAGCTACTATCCCTTTCTTAATTTTATTCATATTAAGTTTTTATTTATTTCTAATCATTCAGCTTCAGCACTGCCATAAATGCAGACTGAGGAACTTCTACACGCCCAATTTGTTTCATTTTTTTCTTTCCTTCTTTTTGTTTTTCAAGGAGTTTTCTCTTACGAGAGATGTCACCACCATAGCATTTTGCGGTTACATCTTTACGAAGGGCTTTTATGGTTTCTCGGGCGATTACTTTAGTTCCCAAAGCCGCCTGAACCGCGATATCAAACTGCTGTCTCGGTATCAGTTCGCGAAGTTTTTCGCACATTTTTTTACCGATGTTATAGGCGTTAGAATCGTGTATCAGAGAAGAAAGCGCATCCACCATATCACCATTGATAAGGATATCCATTTTCACTAATTTAGATGGACGGAAGCCTATTGGGTGATAGTCGAACGATGCATATCCTTTGGAAATAGATTTTAATCGGTCATAAAAATCAAACACCACCTCTGATAACGGCATATTGAAAATCAATTCCACTCGGTCAGAAGTCAAATAAGACTGATTAACGATTTCACCTCGTTTTTCTATACAAAGTGTCATCACAGCACCCACAAAATCGGACTTAGTAATGATAGAAGCCTTTATATACGGCTCTTCCACTCTGTCCATCGTGGTAGGGTCCATCATCTCGGATGGGTTGTTGATGAGGATAGGAACATCTGGTTCTTTCTTGGTGTAGCCGTGGTAAGATACATTGGGAACGGTAGTGATTACATTCATCCCAAATTCCCTGTCAAGACGCTCCTGAACAATCTCCATGTGAAGCATTCCAAGGAAACCACATCGGAAACCAAAGCCCAGCGCCGCCGAACTTTCCGCCTCGAAAACAAGCGAAGCATCATTCAGCCTTAGTTTTTCTAATGAAGCCCTAAGCTCCTCAAAATCCTCAGATTCTATCGGATAAATCCCCGCAAACACCATCGGTTTCACCTCTTCGAATCCTTCTATTGGTGCAGGTGCTGGATTCTCAGCGGAAGTAATGGTGTCCCCCACTTTCACCTCACGGGCATCCTTTATCCCAGAAATGATGTAGCCTACATCTCCACATTTTATCTCTTGTTTAGGCGCTTGTTTTAGTTTCAAAGTTCCCACCTCATCGGCATCATAGGTACGGTCAGTAGCCATAAATTTCACTTTCTGCCCTTTCTTGATGCTTCCATTTACCACTTTGAAATAAGCCTCAATTCCTCTAAACGGATTAAACACAGAGTCAAAAATCAACGCCTGCAGCGGAGCATCTGGGTCGCCCTCTGGCGCTGGGATTCTCTCCACGATCTGCTCCAGAAGTTCTTTCACACCCGCTCCTGTTTTTCCAGAAACACGAAGAACATCCTCTGGCTTACAGCCCAAAAGATTGACAATTTCATCTGTAACCTCCTCAGGATTTGCCGAAGGAAGGTCTATTTTATTCAAAATTGGAATAATTTCCAAATCGTTTTCTAACGCCAAATAAAGATTGGAAATAGTCTGAGCCTGAATGCTTTGCGCTGCATCTACAATCAACAAAGCTCCTTCGCACGCCGCGATAGAACGCGAAACCTCATACGAGAAATCCACATGCCCAGGAGTGTCAATAAGGTTAAGAACATATTTCTCGCCCTTGTATTCGTAGTCCATCTGGATAGCGTGGGATTTTATGGTAATTCCTCGCTCCTTTTCCAAATCCATATCATCAAGAGTCTGCGCCTGCAACTCCCTCTGTGTCACTGTATTAGTATACTCCAAAAGTCGGTCTGCCAAGGTAGATTTACCATGGTCAATATGTGCAATGATGCAAAAATTTCTTATATTTTTCATTTCAAAAATCAGTATCCTGCAAAGATAACAAAAAAGAGACTGAAAAAATCAATCTCTTTTGGTATAAATTTATTTAGTCTTATGTTTGTCTTTATCGTGTTTATGCTTAAAGGAATCCTTGATTTCCTTTTCTATTTTATAAATTTTCAAAACCTGCTGTGGAGAAAGGTGTTCCAATAATTTTTTGGAATAAAATTTTCTGTTATCCAAAACCTTTTGAGCAACTTCAAAACCAAGGTTTATCTTTCTTAAAGCCTCTTCATCGGTCAGGTTTTTATGAGTATCCTCTGGCTTAAAGTTTTTTATAATATCGCCTTTAGCAGTGAAATATTCGCCGAGAACCTTCTCTACTGCTTCTTTTTTCTCACCAGAAAGCTCTAATTCTTTGGTGATTTTATTGATATTCAACTGCTGAATAAAAGCCATCTTCTCCTCATGGGTCATTTTTTCAAAATGATGAATATGGTTTTTCTTGTCCTCATGATGCTTTTCATGGCGTTTTTCGTGAGATTTACTATGATGTTTCTGTGCAGAAACCAGCATTCCGAAAGATATGGCTAATAAGAAAAATATTTTTTTCATTTTCAATGTTTTTAATTAATATAAATCTAAAAAGGTATCTTGTTCATAATTAGTGGCTAACTCCTGAAGTTCCTCTTCGCTCATGACATTGAGAACCTCTTCCATTTTGAGTTTTGTAGAAAGATTTTTTATTTTCTGCTCAGAAACAGCATCTAAACTCTGCCCTGCGAAAGATGTTTTTGATTCTGTATAGGGTTGATTCTCTACCGCTTCTTGATTTACAACATCTGCTTGATATTCAATGTTTTGTTCTTGATTTAGAGTAGAAATATTTTCAGTCTGAACCATCTGAGGATTTGGTATCACTTCCACATTTTTATTTTTGAAATTTATAAAAAACGAAATCCCAAAAATCACCGCTATCGCCGCCGCAGAAGCCCACGCTGGGTTTATTTTAAACCTTTTCACAGGCTGTTTTTCCGCCCTTACCGTTTTATCTAAAACTTTTTCCTGCATTTCCTCGAAAAAGTTTTCTGGCAGTTCAGGCGTTTTTCGCTCCCATTTTTCTATATCTATTTTTTTCATTTTTAAAATTCTTCGCTATGGTCTAAAATATACTGTTCTATTTTGCTTTTCGCATAGTGATAGTTGGTTTTCAGTGTACTTACGGACATATCCAAAATCTTGCTAATCTCCTCATATGGCAGGTCATCATAATACCTCAGCGTGAAAACCATCCGTTGTTTCTCCGGTAGCTTTTGTATCGCATCTTGCAGTAAATCTTCTATCTCATCCGCATTTCTCCCACTATTTTCTGCTTTTTGGTTTTCTAGATAGACATCTGCATCCTGCTCCGTTTTCTGCATTTTTTTCACCTTGTTCAGATATTGCAGAGCCTCGTTAGACGCTATCCTGTAGAGCCATGTGTAGAGCTGGCTGTCTTTCTTGAATTGTGAAAAATTCTGATAGACTTTGATAAAAGTTTCCTGCAAAACATCCTTTGCGGCATCTTCATCATCGACCAGCCTACGAATATGCCAATACAACCGACTCTGATATGCATTCATCATCATACAAAGTCCTTTTTCTTGACTTTCAGGACTTTGCATAAGAAGGATAATATCTTCATCTTTTACCTTCATTGGGTTTCTATTTGTTTGATGATTTTTTTTGCGAAAGGTTAAATCTAAATTTAAAAAAATTAAAAACAACCAACAATTATAACAACGAAAAAATGTCCAAAAGATAGATTCTTTCAGACACTATTATTTTATTTTCAGAAGACAGATTATCTTTTAGCTCTTGCTTCGCTAACTGTCAATCTTTTTCTTCCTTTTGCTCTTCTTGCAGCTAAAACTCTTCTACCATTAGGTGTAGACATTCTTTCTCTAAACCCATGTTTGTTTCTTCTCTTTCTTTCTGATGGTTGGAATGTTCTTTTCATTTT
Organism: uncultured Flavobacteriaceae bacterium; assembly: GCA_963516675.1. Classification (GTDB taxonomy): domain Bacteria; phylum Bacteroidota; class Bacteroidia; order Flavobacteriales; family Weeksellaceae; genus JABCPE02. The sequence continues at coordinate 63,985 of CAUQBH010000009.1, forward strand.
ATATACTTTTTCTTGTAAGAGGTAGCATTACTGCTCCATTACTTTTTAAACTTAAAATTATTCTCCCTTTTGAGAGTGCAAAGATAATTATTTTTTTCTACTAAGCAAGAAGATTTTTATTTTATTTTATGAAAATCTTCCACGACAAAGAAAATTCAGTAATGTTCACTTCCACACACAACGATATACAAACGAAAAAATCACAAATCATTCACATTCAGATACAGCATCATAGAGAAAAGGACTGCTGCCATCACATCTATTATTTGGATATTTTTGGTTTTGTAGCCTCTGATTATTTTATGAATAGACACCACCAATCCGATAGAAAACAAAATTATTTTAATTATCGTGAAGTTCATTTTAGATTTTTTAACATTCCACAATATTACAAAAAATAAGATTTACCCTTTTGGATAAATCTTATTTTTCAGTTGATGATATTTTAGTTTTGCTTCCAGTCGGCGTTTCTTGATGTGTCAGCTTTTTTCACACCATTGCTGATATTGTAAGCAAATCCAAGTCCAAGTGTCTGTTTAAGCTGAGTTTTTCTGATTTGATTGTGGTCATACACTAGATCCAGCGTGATGTTAGACGAAATATACTTGTTGATTTTCAGGTTAAGAATTCCGCTGTATCCCATTGCTATTCTCTCTGGGTGGTCTAGATAGTTAGAGAACAACCATGCTTTGTTTGTCAAATGGATATTTTCCATCAATTTCACTTTATAAGAAGCATCTGCATAGAACCCGAACTGGAATAGCATACTGTCTCCATCGTTTTTAAGCCCGTAGTTTCCTTTGTACTGTAAATCCTTGTCTAAAACAAAAGTCATTCTTGCGTTAGCAGGTCTCAAAGTAAGTGTGAAATCCTCATTCGGTTTATAAGTAAAACCAGCCCCGATATTCAAATAACCTGGCGCCATAAAGCTAGATATTTTCGCAGCACTTGGGTTATTTCCATCAGCATATCCACTATCAAACTGAGAAATAAAACTCGCTCCAGCAGACACATACCAGTTTTTAGAGATAGCTCTACCATAGTTCGTGCTGATGTTGATATTATCTTGCGTTTTTCTGTTTCCTAATCCTTGGGTATTATTTCTTCCGTATCCTAGGATAATGTTATTTTCCCAAAGGTCTTTGTCTTTTTGGTAAGTGAAATTGTAGTTCACTCCTACTAGCCAACCCAAGTTATTAGCTCCACCGCCTACCCAGTTAGAGAATGCCGCTTGGTTTAGCATCAATGTGTTTTGTCCTTCTATAGACCAGTTTTTTTTCGGTGGTTCTGGCTCTGCCACTACCTCTTCTACAACTGCAACCGCAGAATCTGTAACTGTTTCATTTTCTTGTGCAAATGCATTTCCGAATGCAAGCGCTAAAATAACTAATGTTAATTTCTTCATCTCTAATAAAAATTAATTGGGCGCAAAAGTATAAAAATAAATTTTAATCCCATTTTTTTTCTTCTCTATCTATTTCATAGACAAAAAAACTCCCTCCGTATTTTCTACAGAGGGAGTTTTCGTTATTCAATCGTTATCTTGACAGGCACATAATACTTACTTCTAACTTTTCCCCCGTTTACTTCAGCAGGAATCCATTTGGTTTGTATGGATTTTACTGCTCTTTCTATCTCTTCATTAAAAGATTGATTTTCTCCTTTTGCTGAAATATCGGAAATCGTACCGTCTAGCTCAACAATAAATGTCAAAACGGATGATATTGTTGTTTTGGAAATCGGTTTCTTTTGTGAAATCAATTTTTTAATTTTTTTCACTTCTTCCTTGGGAAGATTTTCATACTCATTTATTTTATTTGTATTTACCTTCGAAGCCAACAAACTACGAAAACCATTTACTCCTTCATCTGGAAAAACAGCTTCCTTATCAACATAGTTCAAGACAATATTTTTATCTTCAGTAGACTTCACTGGCAGGGACTTAGGCGTTTCTTGCGCACAAACCACTCCAAAAAACAAAACAACTGCTAAAACAGATAATTTTAAAAATCTCATAAACTAATATTTTTCCCAAAGATAAGATATTTATCTTTTCTTCTTTATCTATTTAATAAACAAAAAATCCCCCGTATTTTCTACGAAGGGAGTTTTTTAATCCTCTATTGTCATCTTAATAGGCATTCTCATGGGAGTCTTTTTCTTTTCTCCTTCCTCAAAAATCCACCTAGTTTTTATAGATTTTACAACTCTTTCAATCTCTTTATTAAAAGAACTATTTTCTCCTTTTGCTGAAATCCCAGACAATGTCCCATCTATCTCAACTATGAATTCTAAACTAGATTTCAATATTGTTTTAGGAACAGGTCTTCTCTCTAGAATTAGATGTCGGAGCTCTCTAGCTTGTTCCACAGGCAAATGCTGAAATGGGTCTATTCTGTTATACTTTATTTTTGATGCGACTAACTGGCGAAATCCATTAATTCCCCCATCTGGAAAATTTGGAACATTAGTGGATGTATAAATTGCTATTTCCTCTGGCAGAGACTTAGGCTTTTCTTGTGCACAAACCACACCAAAAAATAAAATAGCTCCTAAAACAGGTAATCTAAAAAATCTCATATATTAATATTTTTTTCAAAGATAAGACATTTGTCCCAAATATTTTCTTATTTAATTACATTAAAACAACTGGAATTTTATTTGTCATTAAACCAAAATTTAACTCATTATATAGGATTTTCTTATCTTTGCCCATTCAAAATTAAATAATGGCAAATAGTTTAATACCAAAGTTACAGGCAATCAAACAAAGATATAATGAAGTAGCGGATCTTATCATCCAGCCAGATGTCATCTCTGACCAAAAAAGATATTCCTCTCTTAACAAAGAATACAGCGATTTGGGAAAAGTGGTGGCTGTTTTTGACCAATACATGAACGCTAAAAACTCCATAGAAGAAGCCGATGAAATCATCGCCACAGAATCTGATAAGGATATGATAGATTTGGCTAAAATGGAGAAGCAGGAAAGTCTGGCTCTAATCCCTAAATTGGAAGAAGACCTGAAAATCCTCCTCATCCCGAAAGACCCAGCCGATGACAAGAATGTCATGGTGGAGCTCCGTGCAGGAACAGGCGGTGACGAGGCAGCTATTTTCGTGGAAGATGTGTATAGAATGTACACGATGTATTTCAAGTCAAAAGGCTGGAGACACGAAGTTACCGACTACAACGAGGCCGCAAAAGGCTACAAAGAACTCATCATGAGAGTAGAGGGCGAAGACGTGTATGGAATCATGAAATTCGAGTCTGGTGTTCACCGTGTTCAGCGTGTTCCAGAGACCGAGTCCCAAGGGCGTGTGCATACCTCAGCGATTACCGTAGCCATACTACCAGAAGCAGAGGAAGTGGATGTAGAAATCAACCCAGCTGATATAGAAATGCAGACTTCGCGTTCAGGAGGAGCAGGAGGACAGAATGTAAACAAGGTAGAAACCAAAGTTCAGCTGACTCACAAACCTACGGGAATAGTAGTGGTTTGTCAGCAGGCTCGTTCTCAGCTAGCTAACAGAGAATTAGCAATGGAAATGCTCCGTACAAAACTCTACGACATAGAGCTGCAAAAAGTACAAGGAGACATCGCAGCTCAGAGAAAAACTATGGTTTCTACAGGAGACCGTTCCGCGAAAATCAGAACTTATAACTACCCTCAAGGGCGTGTGACCGACCATAGAATCAATAAGTCTATTTACAATCTGGACGCCTTTATGAACGGAGACATAGAAGAAATGCTAGAAGCTCTAATCATGGCAGAAAACGCCGAAAAAATGAAAGGAGAAGATTAAATATAAAAAGCAGTCCTAAATGACTGCTTTTTTTGTTTTAATTTTTAAAGACGATTACTCATCATCAGAAGTGGAAAGACTGCTATAGGTGTTTTCCTCTATTTTCATCTTTTTGTTCCCTTCAAATCTCGCTCCTTCATGGATAACAAAAGAAGCCGAAATGATGTTAGCGTATACTCGTCCATTTTCGCCAATCTCTACTCTATCTGCAGATATATCTCCTTTGATTTCTCCATCGATGAAGATAGAATCTGCTACGATATTTCCATTAACCTTCCCTGTTTTACCTATATGCAGGGTGTTTTCACATTTCACATCTCCTTCGAAGAAGCCTTCTATTTGCGTCATAGCACTAGTTTCTATCACTCCTTTGAAGTGGGTTTCTGGAGCAATTACATTTACTCCTTTTGATGATACATTCACACTCATTTCGTTTGATTTTTTCCCATTATTGTTAGAAAAGATTCCCATTGTACATTTTTTTCATTGTTAAACACTATATTAAAATTACTCTTGTCCCAATTTATAAAATTTTCTGGTTCCACCTGTGCATTATCATATAAAACTTCATAATGAAGATGCGGCCCTGTGGAATTACCCGAGTTTCCACCCGCAGCTATTACCTTTCCTTTTCCTACGATTTCACCCACCGTTACATAAATCCTATCCAAATGAGCATAAAGGGTCTTAAAACCAAATGCATGCTCTATGATAACTGTATTTCCATAACCTCCTTTTTCTCCTGCAAAAGCAATTTTCCCCATGGCTGGCGCGATGACATCATCTCCTGTATTCAGCCTTAAATCCACTCCATTATGATGTTTTACCCCTCCACTTATCGGATGTGTTCTATTCCCAAAATTACTTGTCACTTCCAATTCCCTCAGTAGAGGATTTCCGCTTGGGATAATATTCAGCATCAGGTTTTTTCTTTCCTCTGGGAGATTTTCTATATTATCTAAAGTCAAATTTTGAAGTTCTTTCAACTCCTCTGCTTTTTGTTTCTGCTCTGCAAGATACTTCTGACTGAGCATCACAAGTTCCTCATTTTTGGAAAGATAATACTGAAATTCCAGATACTGCTGCGATAAAAACCCTATCGCTCCCACCATCACCAAAAATACAAAACCTAAAAGATATGGGCGTAGTTTTTTTAGTTTTTCTTTCCGAAGGTTGGTTTGTTTTATATAGTATTTAGATTTATCATCATCTATTTCTATAACTATCTTATGCTCTATGCTTTCTTTAACCTTCAAAGGAACTTTTTTCTGTCTTTTCATACATTCCAGAATTTCATTCCTTTTTCTTTCTTTTACAATGTTGAATATGTCTAATTTGTTTCCTACTTTTTCTTTCATTGGTTACTAAAATTTTATTTCAGCATAAAACAAACCTCCTTCAAAAAATTATCTCATTTTTAATCTCAATATAACTTTTACCATCCGCCACTGGCTCCTCCGCCGCCGAATGTACCTCCGCCGCCAAAACCGCCGAAGCCACCACCAGAACTTCCCCCACCAGAAGATGGGAAGCCCCAGAATGTCCCAGGAAAACTGCTTCGTCCTCTGCGGGAAATGATAACATCATCAAAACTATTATATCCGCCACCTCGTCCGCCGCCGCCTTTGTCACCATATTTGATTAAAATTATCATTATTACGATAAAAGCAATAAAAATCAAAACAGCCACCATTGCAAAGTCTCCTTCTTCTTTTTTCTTTTTCTGTGGTTTAAATTTCCCTTGTGTAGCTTCCATCAGGGCGTTTACCCCTTCATCTATTCCTTCATACCATTTCCCTTGTTTAAATTTGGGAATGATAAGGTAATCTATAATCTGCCCAGCAACAGAGGCTGTTAGGTATTTTTCCACAGCCCTTCCCTGCTGTATGGAAATTTGTCGGTCTTTGGTAGCAATCAGAAAAACAACCCCATTATCCACTCCCTTTTTTCCAATTCCCCAAGTCTGCCCAAATCTGGTAGCGAGAAAGTTAATATCCTCCCCTTTTGTGGAAGGAATGATAACCACCTCTATTTCCGTAGATGTGCTATCCTCAAATTTTATCAGCTTCTGATTCAGCAGCTCCTTTTCCTCCGAAGAAAGAAGCCCTGCCTCATCATACACAGGATAGAGTACTTTTGGTTTTTCAGGAATAGTATACTGAGCCGAAAGACAGCCTCCTATACTAATAAATAAAACCCATATGAAATTTCTAAGAAAATGTAATCTCATCTGGTAATTCATTTGGGTTTTCCTTACCGACAGGAAAATACTTTTTTAGTTCTACTCCTGTTGCTAAAATTCCATTTTTCAATCCTTGCAAATAATCTCCTTTCGCAAAATCTGCCACCATCTCGGCATGAATTTTATCCCAAAAACTCTGGCATACTTTCTCATGGATGCCTTTGTCTCCGATGATGCTCAAATATTTTTGAGCAAAATTAACATGAAAAAGCACAGCATTTCTATCCTTGGTTTCATGCATTTGCAACTTCTCAAAAACCTCCCATGCCACACGCTCATTCTCCTGCTCTGTGGAAGAATCTATATGCACACGAATCTCTCCCGTGGAGTGGTTCTCCGCAGTTTTTATAGCTTCCACCAAAGCCGAAACATCAGTGTCTGAGAGATGGTTCATCTTTTTTAGTCTTTAAATACCTCTGGTGCTTTAGAAGCTCCTTCGTCAGCTTTGAAATAAGGTTTTGCTTTAAATTTAGAAAACATTGCAACTATCAGACTTGTAGGGAAAGCCTCTACTTTATTATTAAATGCTGTAACAGCGTCATTATAATATACAGTTTCCGTTCTGATGCTGTTCTCTATGGCAATATATTCTCTTTGGAAGTTGATATACTGCTGGTCAGCTTTTAGGTCTGGATACTGCTCTGCTACCATCATCAATCTACCCAATGAGCTGCTCAGTTCCCCTTGTGCTTTCTGGAACTTGGCCATATCTTCTTCCGTCATATTGGTAGGGTCTATTGTAACTTGGGTAGCTTTAGACCTTGCCTCTACTACTTTAGTTAAGGTTTCCTGCTCGAATTTAGCATAAGATTTTACTGTATTTTGTAGATTTGGAATTAGGTTTGCTCTTTTTTGATAAACTGTTTCTACATTAGACCATTTATTGAGAACATTATTATTCTCTTGGACTAGACCATTGTACTTTCCTACTCCCCAAAATCCTACCACTGCAACAAGCACAATGATGACGATAAGTCCCACTAATCCTATTCCAAAACACCCTTTGTTATTCATTGTTTTTCTTAATTTTATTTGGTTAAACAGATATCAAAGTTACAAAAAAATTTATAATATCATATATATGACCTGATTTTCTGTAAAATAATTTCAGTCGCATTAGGCTGAGAATTTACAAAATCTTTCGCTTTTTCAGCCATTTCATGTAGAAGCGCTTTATCTTTTAATAATTTTACAATAAAATCTGAAGCTTCTTTTTCGTTTTCAAAAGATTTCCCTCCATTGGCGCTGATGAGGTTATCCGCTTCTGGATTTTTTTTGTAATGATTTCCGAATATCACGGGTACACCAAAAGTAGCCGCCTCTAAAATATTATGCAGTCCCTTGTCATGAAAACCGCCTCCCACAACCGCCAAATCAGCATAAGAATAAATTTTAGAAAGAAGCCCTATGCTGTCTATTATCAAGATTTTAGCTGATTTTTCTTGTGCGTTTTTGGTTTTCCATTCAGAATATTTCAAAATTTGTTTCTCGTTCTGAAATTCTATATTTCGCTTAATATCATGCGGTACAATGATGATTTTAGCCTCTATTTTATCGGCAATTTCATCAGCGATTTTTTCTTCTGATTTCCAAGAACTTCCAAAAACCACAAGTGGCTTATCTCCTTTGAATTCTTGGATAAATTCCACAAAATTATCCCGATTTTTAATTTGCTTTACTCGGTCAAAACGGGTATCTCCAGAAATGGAAGACTGCTCCAAACCTATTTTTTTGGCAAGTTGCTCCGAGTACGCCGTCTGATGAAAAAACCAGTCTATATTTTTTTTCAACTCGTTTACGAACCACTTTCCATAAGGTTTGAAAAAAATTTGCTTTTCATAAAACAACGCTGAAACCACAAAAATCTTCGTTCCCTTTCTGTGCAGCTCACGAAGAAGATGATACCAAAAATCGTATTTTATGGTAAAGAAAATTTTGGTGTCAAACTGGGAAATAAACTCCTGTATTGTAGATTTTTTGTCAAACGGAAGATAGCACACTGCATCGGCAATATGCTGTTTTTTGACTACATTTTCGTAGCCAGACGGAGAAAAAAAAGTTACTAAAATTTTATAGTCTGGGTATTCGTTTTTTAGTTTTTCTAAAACAGGAAGCCCCTGCTCATACTCGCCCAAACTTGCCGAGTGCATCCATATCACTTTCTGATTTTTCAGCTTTTCCTGAACTATTTTCAGGCTTTCTTTTCGTCCATCCACTCCTTTTTTGGCTTTTTCATTAAACCACGAAAAAACTTTTAATCCAAAAGAAAGCAGACAGATAAAAAGGTTATAAAAAATCATTTCTTATGGGTTTGGGCAAATTCTTTTCACAAATCTCAGTTTGTGCGTGTGTTTGTTTTGGTCTTTGTTAAAAATCCCTATACAGTCCAAATCATCTATTCGCACTTTTCCGTGGGCGTGGATGATTTTCTGATTTTCCAGCATGATTCCCACATGGATGATTCTGCCTTCTTCATTCTCAAAAAACGCCAAATCGCCAACTTCAGCTTCTTCAACAAAATCCAAAACCTCTCCCACTTCAGCCTGCTGATACGCATCACGCGGAAGCTGGATACCATTCACTTTATAAACAATCTGGGTAAAACCACTGCAGTCTATCCCAAAAAAACTTCTTCCGCCCCACAAATAAGGAACATTTAGAAATTCTAAGGCTGTTTTTTCAAGGTTTTCTTTATCAAAGTTATTTTTTGTATCTTCTTGATTATCAGAATCTATTTCAGAACCTATGGAAAGGAGCGTTTTTTCTCCATTATACTGATAATTTATAAAACTCTCTGTGACAGTTTTTGTTTTTCTTTTGGTGAAATCAGCATCAGAAATCGACGAAACCTGCTTGGTATCCACCCAGCCTTCATATCCATCAAAATGAATTTTTATCCTCGTCCAGTTTTTATCCACTTCTAAAATATCACAACTCTCGCCAAACAAAAGCTGAGTCACGATTTCGGCTCTGTCCGAATTTTCTGCCCTCACAGGAACTACTGACACACTGGCAATGGCTTTCATTATCATAATCTTTTATTTATCACTAAATCCACCTTTTCTAAAATATTATTTCTTTCTGATGAGATTTATTCCATCTCGCAAAGGTAGTATAAGATTTTCAAAATCATCATCTTTGGAGATTATTTCGTTTAGTTCTTTTATTTTTTTGGTCATTTTGCTCTTTGGATTTTCCTCTAAAACTTTGCCATACCAAAGAACATTATCAAACAGCACCACTCCGCCGCTTCTGAGTCTAGGTTTTATCAAATTGAGATAATCTACATACGCCGCCTTGTTCCCATCTATAAAAACCAAATCATACATTTCATCCGTGTTTTGGAGAAATTCTCTTCCATCTTGAAGACAAAAATTTATTTTCTCTGCAAAATCACTTTCCGCAAAATATTTCTTCGGCAGATAGGACAATTCTTCATTGATGTCCAATGTCGTTATTTTTCCATTCTCAGCCAGTCCTTCAACCAGACAAAGCGTGGCATAGCCTGTGAAAGTCCCTATTTCTAAAATATTTTTAGGCGACAAAAGTTTAGAAATAATCGCCAAAAAACGCCCCTGCTGTTTCCCTGAAATCATATGTGGCTGCTCTGTTACACGATAGGTTTCCTCTCTCAATCTTACCAAAATTTCTGGTTCCTGAGAGCAGTATTTCTCCAAATAATCATCCATTTCTGGACTCAATTCACTAAAAAAACTCATTCCTCTGATGATTTATGCGTCAAAAATAAAAAAACCTTAGAGATTTCTAAGGTTTTTCTGAATTTTAATTTCACTATTTTTTCACAGGAGCTACATCCATAAGCTGCATGAATTCCTCCAGCTTCGGCATGATGATAATCTCCGTTCTTCTGTTCTCTGCTCTACCAGAAACACTCATATTAGTAGATTTAGGGTTGTATTCACTTCTACCACCCGCTGTTATTCTTGATGGATTTACCCCAAATTTAGTTTGTAAAATTTTCGCTATCGCAGTCGCTCTAAGCGCTGATAGATCCCAGTTGTCTCTTGGTAAATTAGATGAATTTAACGGCACATTATCCGTATTTCCTTCTATCAAAACAGAGTATTTATCGTAGTCATTGATTACTTTTGCTACTTTTCCTAGCACTTCTTGTGCAGCAGGAAGAACATTGTAATCTCCTGTTTTGTAAAGCATTTTATCAGAAAGTGAAATCATCACTACTCCTTTCAATACTTTTACTTCCACATCTTTATCAGCTACATTGTCTAGCGAACGCTTCATTTTATTAGACAAAGCCAAATTCAAGCTGTCATTTCTAAATTTAGCATTCGTAAGCTGTTTGATATAAGCGTTAGAAGCATTGATTTCTCCTACCAATTTATCAATATTAGAAGAAGATTTACCTGTATTAAACAAACATGCATCTAGAGAAGATTTTAGAGATGCGCTTTGTTCTTTTAATAAATTATTTTCACTAAGCAAACTAGCGTTTTTAGCCTTTAAATCTTGGATTTCTCTCTGTCTTTCAGCTACATTCTCTATTGCTTGTTTATAGTTGCTGTTAAGTATATCATACTGCTTTTTACTAACACAAGATGTCGCTGTAAGTGCCACCATACTGATGACTAACATTTTCATTAATTTCATATCATCAAAATATTTAAATTACGCTGCCCAAAGGTAACAATTTTATTTGATATAACGGACTTTATCTCTATTTATTGTTATTTTTATTACTTTTGTCTTATGCTTAGTCTTGATTCTTTTAATGAAGAAATAAACAAAATCACCAGAGATTTTACACAAAAAAAAATCCTCCTCGCAGTGAGCGGAGGAGCTGATTCTATGGTCATGCTCGACCTTTTCCGAAAGAGAAGTGCTGAGCAGAGTGATTTTATAATTTCAGCCGCACATATCAACTACAAGCTGCGCGGTGAAGACTCTGATTTAGACCAAAAATTAGTAGAAAACTACTGTGAAAAGCACAAAATTCCGCTGTCTGTTTATTCTGTTTCAGAAAAGGACAACAAGCCTGAAAACGGCTCTATACAGCTCTGGGCGAGAGAACTGAGGTATCATTTTTTTCATCAAATCTGTGAAGAAAACAGCATAAATTTCATAGCGACTGCCCACCATCTGAATGACCAACTGGAAACCTTTTTCATCAACCTGATGCGTGGAAGCGGTCTGAAAGGACTGAGCGGCATCCCAGCAAATGAAAACAAAATTCTGCGTCCGCTTTTGGCTTTCACAAAGGAGGAAATCTATGATTTTGCGGAGAAAAATTCGGTGCCTTTCCGCGAAGATATTTCTAACAAAAAAAATGATTATTTGAGAAACAAAATCAGAAAACTCATCGTTCCAGAGCTGGTAAAAGCGGATTCTAATTTTATTCAAAATTTTAGCAAAAGCCTCAATATAATCCAGCAAAGCAGTGATTTCATCAAACAAAAAACCGAAGAATTCATTGCTGAAAACGGAACAGAAAACGACAACTTCCTGATTTTCAATAAAAAGAAACTATCTGAAACACAGGATATAATGAAATTTGAAATTCTGAATAAATTCGGATTCAGCAGCGAAACAGAAATTCAGAAAATATTTTCAGCCGAAACGGGAAAGGTGTTTTTCAGCAAAGATTTTTCGCTAAAAATAGATTACACAGACCTCATCATCAGTCCTAAAAACGAAGAAAAAGAAAACGAATTTCGCACCGAAATCAGTTTCTCCGAAACGGAAAAATTCTACAAAATAGAGGATTTCAGAATCCAAAATTCTAATCCTTGGCTTTTCAATAAGGAGAAAGTCTTTCCTCCCTTTGAACTGAGAAAACCCAAAGAAGGAGATATTTTTCAACCGAAAGGAATGTTTGGAAAAAAGAAAATATCCAAATTCCTAAAAGATGAAAAAATATCCAGCCTTGACCGCGAAAAAATCGGTATCCTCTGCGACACCAAAGGACAGATTTTGGGTGTGTTTCCTCTGCGGCAGGACGGGAGATTTATATAACGAAAAACTGATTTCTCAGTCTATATCATATTCTTTTTTCAAGATTTCTATGAATTCTTCCTTGGTTACGCCTTTCTGGGAATCAAATTTCATTTTGATAAAAGCATCATTTATTTGGTGTTTGTTTCCTTGATAAAGCGAATCCAAAAAATGCTGAAAAGAATACTGCTCCACTTCTATTTTATAAATTTTCCCTTGAAGGCTGTCTATTTTAAAAACCTGCTTTTCATCTTCATCAAAAAAGTATTTTTCAGAAATTTCTATGCTGTATTTTTCTGTTTTCTCTTGGTATGGAGAAGAAAAATTATTTATAAAAATCAATGGAAAAATTAGTGATGCGTTCCATAATGAATGATAGAGTATTCCGTAAAAGAAATTGTATTTCACTCGGATAAAAGCTGTTACCAAACCTCCTATTAACTGAGGAGCGATAATAATGGGAGAAAAAACATAAAAACCAAAAACCATCATTAGTATAATTGGTAAGATGACCAAAACCAAAAATCACAGATGAAGCATACACCAAAAAAGGAAATATCCTGTCCCAAAGTTTTTGGCTGAAAATATACTTTATAGGAAAAATTCTCCTTAAAATCAATCTAAATCCAATCTCCTCAAAAACAGGCGCTAAAACAACAGCAATAAAAATAGCAGAAGTAATGCTCTTTTTATGTAAATCAAGTTTTGAGTCGGTAGAAACAAAATGTTCCACCAAATCATTCAAGGGCATTAAGACAAAACAAAAAACACACATTTTGCCCACCAAAAGAATGAAAATTATCTGTAATTTCCTTTTAAAACTTTCTTTTGTCTGCACATCTTTGGGATGTTTCAAAAAAGAAACAAAATCCCGCAAAACCATCTTTATCACTTATTTAGCATCTTTCTGCAAAATAGTGAATACAGGGAAATGGTCGCTGTAGCCTCCTGTAAACTTGTCTCCATCCCAAGAGCGGAAAGGGTAACCTTTGTAATTTCCTTGCTTATTAATAAGGTAAGCAGGAGCATAGACTTCGGTTCTATAAATGGTGTATTCCTCAGCAGAAGAACCAGGAACTAGATTTTTAGAATAAATAATCTGGTCAAAGAGATTGGGTGCATCTCGGTAAGCTAAACTCGCCACGCCTTTTTTGTACATTTTGTACATCGGGTTGAAATATGGATATTCCTCGTTCAGCTCTTTTTCATCGCCTACGGCTTTCAGATGATTTTTAAAACTTGGGCTGATAGGGTCATCATTAAAGTCTCCCATCGCAATGAGTTTGATATTTGGGTTTTTCTCTCGCAGGGCGTCCATTTCTTGTTTCAGCAGGGCAGCAGCGGCATTACGCTTCGGCATAGACACGGCTTCACCTCCTCTTCTTGACGGCCAGTGATTCACGAAGAAAGCCACTTTTTCTCCATCCAAAATCCCAGAAACCACCAGCAAATCCCTTGTATATTCTCGTTTGCCATCCTCACGGAAAAGCACAAGTTCTTTTTTATAAGAATTGGTCACGGTAAATCTTTTCTTCTGATAAATCAGCGCTACATCTATCCCACGCGCATCAAAGGAATTATAATGCACCACACCATAGTCATACTTTTTCAGGGCATCCTGTTGAGTCAGCGCCTCTACCACTTGGCGGTTTTCCACCTCCACAAGTCCTACCACTGCGGGTGCAGTTTTAGTGTATTTAAAACCGATTTCAGAGATAACCTGCGCGATGTTTTTCAGCTTCTGCTGGTAAATGTTATAAGTGTAATTTTTATTACTTTTAGGCGTAAAATCATCCGAAAGTATTTGTTTTCTCACTACTTTTTGTCCTTTTATTCGGTCATAATCCCACGGCCCTTTGTAATCTTTGGTAATTTCCAAATATTTCAAAGAATCCAAAGGCACGCTTCTATGGAAATTGACATGATGAGCAGGAAGCGTTGCATCTATATAATCCACAGATTTCACGGTATCCCAGAGGTTTTCTACATTATAGAATCCCACTGTGGCAGTTCTTTTCATTTGGGCATTATAAAACAAACCAAAAACACAAAAAATAACGATAAATACTTGTCTCATGATAACTTATCTTTGTTAAAAGCTGATAAATTTAAATTTTTCTTTTCATTTAGGAAAAGAAATTGATATGATTTATTTCATATCGTTATATTCGTTTTAATTAAACATTAAGTCTATTTTTGTTAAAACTTGTTAAATTAGATTAGAAAATGTTTAAAAAATCTGTCTTGATTTGCGGTTTTACAGTTGCTGCAATGCACTTCTGTAACGCACAAACCACGGTTTACGCTTATATAAAAGATGAGAAAGGCAAGCCTGTGGAACGAGCTGAAGTAGACATGAAAGGCTCGGAGGAGAATATGATTGCAGACAAAATCGGGTATTTCCAGTTTGTAGATTTGAAACCTGGTAATTATCAGATAGTTGTCTTTAAAAATAATTACGAAACCAAGACCATTGATTTCAGTGTACAGGAGGGAGAAAAAAGAAAGGATTTGGGCGTTATTGTCTTAAATTCAGTTCTTTACAACTCTACCGAACAAGGTTTCACTCTACTGGACAGCGATAGTGACAATGATGATGACAACAGTTCACTTCAGACCACTGTGGGACTGCTGCAGTCTTCGCAGGATATTTTCAATAGAATCGCAGGGTATGATTTGGGAATTTACTGGTTCCGCCCGAGAGGTCTGGACAGCAGGTCTGGGGAAATGATGTTCAATGGTGTGTCCATGTCAAAACAAAACAATGGAAATATAGATTTCAGCAGCTGGGGAGGACTGAATGAGATTACTCGTTATCCAGAGATTGCCACTAACCACTCGCCATCTGAATACGCTTTCGGAGGTATCAGCTCTGTGATTTATAAAAACACAAAGGCGAGCGAATACAGAAAAGGAAGCCAGCTCACCTACTCACTCACGAATAGAAACTACCGCCACAGGCTCTCTTACCGATATACTTCGGGAATGAACAAAAACGGCTGGGCATTCACTGGGATGGTCAGCCGAAGATGGGCAAAAGAAGGCATACAAGAGGGAACATTCTATGATCCCTATGCTGCATATTTAGGGGTGGAAAAGAAAATCAATGACAAACACACCCTCACGCTCAATATGGTAGGAAACCCTTACAGAAGGGCTACATCCAGCCCTAACACGCAGGAAGTCTATGATTACAAAGGAATCTACTACAACTCCTACTGGGGATGGCAGGATGGCGAAAAAAGAAGCGAGAGAGTAAAACGAGGTTTTCAGCCTATTTTCCAGCTAACAGATTATTGGAAAATCAATAAGAAAACGGAACTTTGGACAACGCTTTCTTATCAATTTGGAAAAACAAAATCTTCGCGATTGGATTGGCATAATGCCCAAAACCCTTCGCCTACTTATTATAAAAACTTACCAAGCTATTTCTTTGGAAAAGCAGGATATGACAATGTCCTTCAAAATTGGATAAATGACAATCCTTCTGTATCTCAGATTGATTGGAATAGACTTTATCATGCTAACCTCAGCAACGAAGGGCGGTCAATATTCTATTTGGTAGATGATGTGAATGATGACAAAATTTGGAATCTTTCCACGCATTTTACGCACAATTTCAATGATAAGACAAGATTTATCCTAAATGTTTCTTATCAAAACTACAAGTCTGACCAATACAGAGAAATAAAAGACCTACTAGGAGGTCAGTATGCTCTGAACCAAGACCCTTACAAGAGAAATGGAAGCGGAAAATACAACGAATACGAAACAGATACTCACAAAGGCGTAGGTGATAAAATAAGCTACGACTACACTTTCGGAAGACAGGAAGTAAAAGTAAATCCAGCACTGAAATTCTCCACAGGCAAGTTTGATGTTTTCGTGGGAGGATTGTTCAGCTATTCTACTTCGTACCGAGATGGTAAATTCCAGCATTATCTATACCCAGATTCTTTTGGAAGAAGTAAAGATTATGAATTTACCAATTTTGGGCTAAAAGGACAGGTTGTCTATAAAATCAATGGACGAAACTTCTTGGTTTATAACGGAACGGCTTATTCCCAAGCGCCTTTCATGGAAGATTTATTCTTTAATCCAAGAGTAAATTCATCCGTAGTGGAAGGTATGAGAAGTATGTTTATCAATGCCAATGACTTTAGCTATGTGCTTTCTACGCCTTTCGTAAAAGCAAGGTTGAGCGGATATATCATCAACACTGAAAACGAAACCAATGTTCAGCGCTTCTTTGCTGATGGGTCAGTTTTACAAGGTGTAACTAATGGCGCTTTCTTCACACAGGTGATGAAGGATATGAAACGACAAAACCGAGGACTGGAACTTGGATTGGAAGTAAAAGTAACTTCTACGCTCTCTCTACAAGGGCTGGCAAGCTACGGTGAATATGTTTATAATAACAATCCTAAATTATATTTCAGTTCCGATGCTGTGGGCGCTTCTGGAGGAACTACTTATACCTACATAGGGGATGCCTATATCAAAAACTACAGACAAGGAGGAACGCCTCAGACAGCATTCTCTCTTGGATTTAGATATAATAACCCTAAATACTGGTGGGTAGGAGCGAACTGGAACTATTTTGATAATTCTTATTTAGACCCAGCTGCACTTATCAGAACTCAATATTTCATCACAAACTCTTCTACAGGAGCACCATACCCAGGGCTTGATGAAGCAGAACTGAGAAGAGTTCTCCGCCAGAAACAACTGCCTTCGGCGTTCTTTGTCAATGTAAATGCAGGGAAATCTTGGCTCTTTGGTAAATATTATCTGATGGTTTCGGCTTCGGTGAATAACTTGCTGAACAACAAGAGCTACATCACGGGCGGATTCGAGCAGACCCGAAAAGCTTCTTACAGAGATTTTGCAGCGGATTTTGACAAACAATATTCTCCTTTTGCACCTAAATATTGGTATGCACAGGGAAGGTCTTATTTCATAAATGTTCAGTTTAGATTTTAATTAGTAATTCTTTTAAAAATATATAAAAATGAAAAAAGTATATCTAAAACAGGTTGTAGGAGCTTTATTGCTATTCGGAATTACCACTTCCTGCGTAAGAAAAGATGACTGGAGTATTCCAGATATTACATGTACCAATAAGTTTGGGGATACTAACACTACTATGGCAGCCTTTGCGGCATTGGCTCCGAGTAACGGCAGCGCTCTAAACATCACTGATGACCAAATCTTCGATGGATATGTGATTTCTTCCGATGAAAAAGGCAATTTCTACAAAACTATCGTTTTCCAAGACAAGCCAGAAAACCCTACTGTGGGACTTCAGATAGAAATTGAAAAAACACACAATTACACAGATTTTCCTGTGGGAACTCATATCAGAATCAATGCTAAAGGTTTGATTTTAAGAGTAGATAAAGGTGTTACAAAATTAGGTGTAACGAAATTAGGTGTCACAGACGCTCAATATGCCGTTGGAAAAATTCCTTCTTCTTCCCTTGGGAATTACCTTTCTATCGTATGTAATAACGGAAGAGCGGACATTGCAAACCTTGTTCCTTTGGCTTTGGCTAATTTAGATGAAGCTAAACAAGCCCAGCATATCAATAAGCTGGTAACTGTTCCAAATGTGCAGTTTGCAGACAGCGAAATTTTAGTTCCTAATGGGCCTAAAACTTATGTAGATGTTTCTTCTAACGCTGATACTAACAGAGAACTTGTAGATGCAAGTGGAAAAACAGCTATCTTGAGAACATCTAAATTTGCTGACTTTGGAAAAGACAAACTTCCTACTGGGAAGGGAAGTATCACTTTCGTGGTAAGTAAATACAACACCACTTATCAAATGCTGATAAGAAACACCAGCGATGTGAATTTCACACAGGAAAGGGCAGACACTGCTCCTGCAAAAGGTGGAACAGCCATCGTTTATGCTGGTGCAGGAACTACTGAAAATTTCGAATCTTATAATACAGGAGCTTCTTCTGAGGCGTTACCTAAATATATCAACGACCCTGTATTAGGGAATAGATATTGGAGAGTATCTAATTACTCTGGAAATAAATTCCTTAGCTTCGGTTTTGGTGCTACAGGTTCTAAACCAGAATCTAAAACGATGTACATCGTTCCTGTGGATTTCTCGAATATGACTAAATTCTCCTTTGATTCCAAAGATGGACACTATAACGGGAAGGTTCTGAAAGTCTACTATTCTACAGACTATCAACCTTCAGGAAATATCCTAAATGCCACACTGACAGACATCACCAGCGCATTTACTATTTCTTCTAATAATACTAATTATCCTGCAAGCTTCACCAACAGTGGACACTGGATAAAACCTTCCACGCTTACAGGAAACGGATTTATCATTTTTGAATATCATGGAGGCGGAACTCTGCCAACTACGACTATTCAGATAGATAATATCAAAGTAGAATAAAAAACACCATTAAATAAAAAACCGCTTTTTTAAGCGGTTTTTTTATTTTTATTTGAAAGTAAAATTATTTCACTTCACCGAAAACACTCTTGGTTACACAGAATTCTTTCAAAGTTTTCAAAGAAAGTTCCAGCCCGTATCCAGAATTTTTTGTTCCTCCAAATGGGAAACGAGGGTCAGAAGTCATCAACTTGTTCAAAGAAACTGTCCCTGACTCTAAGTTTTCCGCAAAGAAATAGGCTCTCTCTTTACTTGAAGTCCAAACGGAATTTCCTAAACCAAAGTTAGTATTATTCGCTATTTTTAAAATTTCTTCGTCATCTTTTGCTGAAATTACCATTCCTAACGGCCCGAAAAGTTCTTCATCAATCATCGGATTGTCCAGATTCATCTTGATAAGCCCTGGTTTAAATGAAATATCATCCACTCTCTCCAGCGGAATTATAATCTCTGCTCCATGCTCCAAAGCCTTTTCATACTGCTGCTGAAGCTCATCTGCAAAGGATTTTGAAGCCAGCCCGCTTAGTTCTGTTTTATCATCAAATGGGTCGCCTAGTTCATATTTTTGGTATTCTGCTTTTAGTTTTTCCAAAAATTCGGCATAAATGCTTTCTTGAATAATAAATCTTTTCGCTGAGGTGCATGCCTGTCCGCAGTTTCTCAGCCTTGCAGCCGCACCTTGCTTCGCTGTCTTATCTAAATCTGTATCATCTAAAACGATAAAAGCATCATTACCACCTAATTCCAACAAAGATTTTTTAATATTTGCTCCTGCTAGAGATGCTATTTTTCTTCCTGTAGTCTCGCTTCCTGTAAGGCTTACTCCTTTTACTAATGGATTTGTTATAAGCTCCTCTATATCAGCATATGAATACTCTATATTCTGCAAAATCCCTTCTGGAAAGCCAGATTTTTTGAATAATTCTTCTATGGCTCTTCCTGAACCTTTGCAGATTGATGCATGTTTCAGAAGGACAACATTTCCTGCCAAAATAGTCGGCACTGCAAAACGAAGCGCCTGCCAGAAAGGGAAATTCCATGGCATAATTCCTAGAATAACTCCCATTGGCTGGTAATAAACCTCACTTGCAGAAAGTTCTGTTTCTACAATCTCTGGTTTTAGGACATTCTCTGCGGCCACATAATAGTCTGTCATCATTGCACATTTCTTAACCTCTCCTCTTGATTGGGAAATAGGCTTGTGCATTTCTCGCGTAATCATTTGGCTGTATTCCTCATGATTTTCAAGAATATTTTTAGATAAATTCTTTAATAATTCTTGTCTTTTCTCAAAACTCACTTCTCGCCATTCTTTTTGTGCTTGAACAGCAAGATTTAGTTTTTGTTGAAGTTCTATATTCATTTTCGTATTTTAATTTTAGTCAAGTTTCGTATGGCTTCCCACATAGTGCAGGAATTCTTTCCGTGTTGTAGGATTTTTTCTAAATAGTCCACTGAGCTCAGCTGTGATGGTGCTGCTCGCAGTGTCTCTTATCCCTCTACAATTTACACAAAGATGTTTAGCATCTATGATACAAGCCACATCTTCCGTCCCCAGAGCCTCTTTCATCGCTTGGACAATCTGCATTGTCAATCGCTCCTGAACCTGCGGACGGCGAGCATAGTAATTCACTATCCTATTGATTTTAGACAATCCTATAACCTCTCCATTAGAAATATAGGCTACATGAGCCCTCCCAATGATGGGTAAAAAGTGATGTTCGCAGAAAGAATATACTGTAATATCTTTTTCTACAAGCATCTGGCGGTATCTGTATTGATTTTTAAATGTAGAAATCCCTGGCTTGTTTTCAGGAAGAAGCCCACCAAAAATCTCATTCACATACATCTTCGCAACTCTCTTCGGAGAGTCTTTTAGGCTGTCATCTGTCATATCCAGCCCGAGAGTGTACATAATCTCCCCAAAAAGTTTTTCTATCTTTTCTATCTTTTCATCAGGTGAAAGCAGAAAAGCATCTTTATGAAGAGGCGTATGTTCCTTGCCTGTAAAAAAATCATCTTCTATATCTGAGAAATCTGTCATTTCTATTTTAATTTTTTATTGATTAAAATCTATATCATCCCCTTGGTTTATCCTGCTGTCTATATCCTCTTCTCTATTTTGGTTTGATTTTGATTTATCTTTTCCTCTATCAGGATTTTGTATTTCATCTATTGTCTGCAGTCCTCCTTCGTCCCCATAACCTCCAAGCCCCTGCAAATCAGAACAATCTCCTTTCCAGTCGGATGGTTTTTCGAATTTATCTTCTTGCGTGATTTTCAACGATTTATCAGCATAAATTTTCTTCATAAAATAGCCCCAAATAGGAAGTGCCATCTTCGCCCCCTGCCCTTCTCCTGTACTCCAGAAGTGGGTCGCTCTATCTTCCCAGCCTACCCATACACCTGTGGCTAATTTAGGAGTTATCCCTATGAACCAACCATCTGAGTTTTTCTGCGTAGTCCCTGTTTTACCAGCAATTTCTGCATTGATACCCATACTTCTAAGCTGTCTAGATGCCGTTCCATAGCTGGCTACTCCTTTCATCATATCTATCATACTATAGGCGTGTATAGGGTTCATCACTTCTCTGACCTCTGTTGTCACCTCCTTGATAACCCTTCCGTTGGCATCTTCAATACGCCAAATCATCTCTGGTTTTATATAATTCCCATAGTTAGCAAAGGTACTATAAGCCCCAAGCATCTCATAAATCGTAATATCCGAAGACCCCAAAGCTGTCGCCAAATCAGGTGTCATCTCGCCTGTAACTCCCAAATCTCTAGCTAGCTGAATTACATTTTTAGGACCTGCCGCTTCCATCAAACGGACTGCTATCGGGTTTTTGGAATGAGCAAGACCATCTTTCATTCTAAGCATACCGCCAGAACCTTTTACATGCCAAGAACCTCTGCTGTAAGATGCATTAGAAATAGGCGTACATGGTGTCATCCCTAAATTTATAATCGCCGTAGCATACACAAAGGGCTTAAAGGTAGAACCTACCTGTCTTTTCCCTTGTTTCACATGATCATACTGGAAGTGCTCCCAGTTAATCCCTCCGACCCAAGCCTTGATATCTCCCGTTGTAGGTTCCATAGCCATAAGTCCTGCCTGTGCAATCTGCTTGTGATAACGGATAGAGTCCCATGGAGACATCTCCACATCCTGCTCTCCCTCCCAAGTAAAGATGGAAGTTTTCACAGGTTTCTTAAACTCCATAAGGATAGAATCCTCTGATACACCAGCCTCTGCAAGTTGTTTATACCTTCCTGTTCTCTTCACAGAAGCCATCATAATGTCATTAACCTGCTTGTCAGAAATATGATAAAAAGGTCTCTTTCTATTGTTTTTCTGTTCATTATCAAAACTTTTCTGCAGATTGGTCAAGTGTTCTTTTATAGCTTCTTCTGCGTATTTCTGCATTTTGGAATCAACGGTAACATATATTTTTAGTCCATCTCTATATATGTTCAGTTCTTTTCCTGTTTTCTTTTCATAATCTTTCAGGTATGTAGAAATTTCCTGACGAAGATAATGTTTGTAATATGCAGAATAACCTTGGTCTATTCCTTTAATGTTTTGATAATCAGTTTTTATCGGCTCTTGTACAGCCTTATCATAGGTCGCTTGGTCTATGTATTTAGTCTCAAGCATTTGTTTCAGAACCACATTTCTTCTTTCAGTCGCTCTTTCCAAGTTTCTGAGTGGATTGTTTTTCACTGGGTTTTCCAGCATCGCTACAAATGTAGCCGCTTCGGAAAGAGTAAGGTCTTTGGTTTTTTTATTGAAATAAACCTTTGATGCCATTTCTATTCCATTGGCATTATAAAGGAAATCAAACTTATTGAAATACAAAGTAATAATCTCCTCTTTGGTATATCTTTTCTCCAAACTTACCGCCACAGACCATTCTTTCAGCTTTTGGAAAGCCCTTTCCATTTTACTTTGTGCAGCTGATTTTGTAAATAAAAGCTTGGCTAACTGCTGGGTGATGGTAGAACCTCCCCCTCTTTCGCCTCGGAAATAGACTGCTCTCATTATGGATTTTAGGTCTATTCCAGAATGCTCTCTGAAACGCTCATCTTCCTTCGCATAAAGAGCATAAACCAAATACGGCGGAAGCTGATTATAAGTAACTGGCTGGGTTTTTTCTTTCTCAAATTTACCCAAAACCACTCCATCAGAAGAAATAATCTCTGATGCTACATAGATATCTGGATTTTCTATATCTTTCATATCGGGCATCTCCCCAAGAAAACCCTGTGAAATAGAAAAGAACAAAGCTACTATGGCAGCAACTGTTCCTATAAATCCTAACCAAATCAACTTAATCCATCTTCCTACATAAGATTTTTTCTTTTTTGTGGGAAGTTTTTTTTCGTTTTCCATGTTTATTACGGAGTTGTTGTTTTTATATTTTCTATTTTAATGCCTATATCCTCTATTCCTTTCAGCTGGTCGGTTCTCATTCCGTGTTTTAGTTCCACTTTATATTTACCGTTTGCTGGGAATTTGTATTCATTTTTGTACTGAACTAGAATTTCCTTAACATCTCCTATACCACTTCCGTACCATTCTCCATTTGGTTTTGCTAAAATATACTGAAGCGTATCCGTTTTCAAAACTTTATTCTTTTCTCCTTTAATAGTAGAAATCAGAAACAAGTTATTGTAAGGATATTCATTATTATTCCTTACAACAAATATAAGGTTTTTTGGAAACTCAGAATCTTTGATTTCAAACTCTATTTTCTTAGCATCATTCTTTCCCCAGAGGTTATTCACCTCGGTCATATAGATTTCTCCCTCGCTGGAACAGCCTATGGAAATAAACCACAATGCCGCAAATATCCATATCTTTTTACCCATCATTATTATTTTTTTTTCGGGTTATTTCTTTTTTTATTATTCTTTCTATTGTTTGGTTTCTGTTGCTCTGAATTATTCGGTTTCGGAGCATTATTATTTTTTTCTTCCTTTGGAGAAGTGTTTTTCTTTTCCTTGTTTTTAGACTTTTTATTTGATTTTTTCTTCTCAAAACGGTCTATATTATTCTCCTGAATCAGATCTATTTCCTTCGTAGGAGCGGACAATTCTTGGGTTTTATATTCCTCTAATGGCGGAATTTTGTTTCCTTTTTTGTTCATGGAAATCATCTCCTTCACCTCTTGGATATCTAGGTCATACCAAAGAATAGAATTATCCACATATGCGAACCACATTCTCTTTTTGAAAACATCTATTTTAATGCAGAAAGCCTTTCCTTTTTCTGTATCCAAAACCGTGCTGGAAGAAGGGAAATGGCTGAGAGCATCCATGTAGCTATCCAATTCAAAATTCAGACAGCATTTCAGCTTACCACATTGCCCTGCAAGTTTCAATGGGTTTATGCTCAGCTGCTGGTATCTGGCTGCATTAGTATTCACCGAACGAAAATCTGTAAGCCATGTAGAACAACAGAGTTCCCTGCCACAAGAGCCTATTCCACCCAGTTTAGCTGCTTCCTGTCGATAGCCTATCTGTTTCATGTCTACTTTAGCACGAAAAACAGCTGCATATTCCTTTATCAGCTGTCGGAAATCTACCCTGCCTTCTGCCGTGTAGTAAAAAGTAATTTTAGAGCCATCTCCTTGGTATTCTATATCCGAAATTTTCATTTCAAGATTTAGATTCAAGGCGATTTTTCTCGCTTCTTTCTTTACTTCTTCTTCTTTTTTTCTAGAATTTTGCCATATTTCTACATCTTTTTGTGTAGCTATACGGATTATTTTGGAGGTTTGTTCTTCTCCAAAATTTTTCTTTTTCATCTGTATCCTTACCAGTTCACCTATGAGACTCACCACTCCGACATCGTATCCTGAGCTGGATTCTACCGTTACTATACTTCCTATATGCAGCGGTAGTTTATCTATGTTATGATAAAAACTTTTTCTTTCATTTTTAAATCTAACCTCAACATACTCACACTCATTTAGTGGAGATTTTATATTGGCAAGCCAATCAAAAATACTTAATTTATAACTATATTCACAAGTATCTATTATATCACAACTAAACTCTCCTTTGCTGTTAGTAGAGCAACCGTGGGAAGAATTGCCAGAATTTTTACATCCTCCACAACTCATATTTATCTTTTTTATTCTTGCAAATGTAGTTATTTTTTAGTGAAAAACAATATTAAAATAGTTCTTCCCTAAATCACCATTGACAAGGCTATTCTCTTTCTTTCTGTGTCTATTTCTATTATTTTCACTTTTACCTGCTGGTGGAGTTTTACCTCCTCGCTAGGGTCGCTCACGAATCCGTCTTTCAGCTGGGAAATATGCACCAGCCCATTTTCTTTTATCCCAATGTCTACAAAACACCCAAATGCCGTGATATTGCTCACTATCCCAGGAAGTATCATTCCTGTTTTCAAGTCTTCAAAGGTTTTTATATTTGGGTCAAATTCAAAGACTTTGCTCGTTTTTCTTGGGTCAAGCCCTGGTTTTAGAAGTTCTTTCAGAATATCTTTTATCCCTAAAATTCCGATGTCCTCCGTGGTGTATTTTTCTGGAGCGATTTGTTTTATTTTTTCCTCATTAGCGATAAGGTCTATCGTTTTGATACCAAGGTCTTTCGCCATTTTTTCTACGATTTTGTAGGCTTCTGGATGCACAGAGGAGTTGTCCAAAGGATTTTTGCCGTCTTTTATTCGGATAAATGCCGCCGCCTGCTGGAACGCCTTTTCACCCAGACGAGGAACTTTTTTAATCTGGTTTCTATCCACAAAAGCACCATTTTCGGTTCGGTAAGCCACAATATTTTCCGCAAGTTTTTCGCCAATACCAGAGACATAGCTCAGCAGGGATTTACTCGCTGTATTGATGTTAATTCCTACCGAATTCACACATTTTACGACCGTGCTATCCAGCTCTTCTTTTAATAAAGTCTGGTCTACATCGTGCTGATACTGCCCTACACCGATGCTCTTTGGGTCTATTTTTACCAGCTCGGCAAGCGGGTCAGATAGCCTCCTTCCGATAGAAACTGCGCCTCTCACGGTGATATCATAATCAGGAAATTCATCTCGGGCAATTTTACTCGCGGAATAAACGGATGCTCCAGCTTCGGACACCACGAAAACCTGCAAAGGTCTGTCAAACGCAATTTTCTTAATGAAAAACTCGGTTTCACGAGAGGCCGTTCCGTTCCCGATAGAAATCGCCTCAATATGATAAGCCTCCACCATAGAGCGGATTTTTTTCATCGCGGTGGCTGTTTCTTTCTGTGGAGCGTGTGGATAAATGGTCTCATTATGAAGCAAATCGCCTTTTTCATCAAGACAAACCACCTTACAGCCCGTTCTATACCCTGGGTCTATGGCTAAAATTCGCTTCTCGCCGAGAGGCGAAGCCAAAAGCAGCTGTGTCAAATTTTCAGAAAAGATAGAAATTGCTTTTTCATCAGCTTTAATTTTGGCTTCCTGCAAAATTTCATTTGAAATAGACGGCTCCAAAAGTCTTTTGTAAGCATCTTGAGCCGCAAGGATGATTTGCTCTGCACACGAAGGCGAAGCCGTTTTCACCAAACTTCCCTCCATGAAAGTAAGGATTTCATCTTTATCAATATCAATACTCACTTTTATAAAACCCTCTTTTTCAGCGCGAAGCATCGCCAGAAGTCTGTGAGAAGGGATTTTGTTCAGCGGTTCGCTCCAGTCAAAATACTGGGCGTATTTCTGCGCCTCTTCCTCCTCTTTTTTGGTTTTGACTACTTTACTGGAAATCACAGCTTTTCGCTGAAAAATTCTTCTAAGATTTTTTCTAATGAAAATATTTTCGTTTATCCATTCAGCGATGATGTCCCTCGCACCTTGAAGCGCCTCCTCCACGCTGGCAACTTCTTTATTCAGATAATTCTGCGCCACCTGCTCTATATCGCTGTTGTTTTTCTGCGCCATGATGATTTTTGCCAAAGGTTCCAGCCCTTTTTCTTTTGCGGCATCGGCTTTGGTTTTTCTTCGTTTTTTAAAGGGAAGATATAGGTCTTCTATCTCTTGTAAATCAAAACTTTGCTCTATTTTAGCACGAAGTTCGGGCGTGAGTTTTTCCTGCTCTTCTATGGATTTCAAAACGCTTTCTTTTCTCTTTTGGATTTCATCAAAATTTTTGCTAAATTTTTGGATTTGTTCTATTTCCACCTCGCCGAGGTTTCCTGTTTTATCTTTTCTATATCGCGCAATAAAGGGAATGGTGCAGTCCTCCGAAAGCAGCTGCAAAACGGCGTTTATCTGTTTCTCTTGAATTGAAATATTCTGCTGAATGAATTGTTTTTTGTCCATTGTTCTTTTGATAAATAATCCGCAAAATAAACAAACTTTAATTTAAAATGTCTAATGTTTTTTAATTATCTTTGTCAGTCTTAATAAAACATAATATGAATCATCAACTAAAAATATTCAATTCCTTAAAAGGAGAAAAAGAAGTTTTTGTGCCTTTGCACGAGAATAATGTGGGAATGTATGTCTGCGGCCCTACGGTGTACAGCAATGTGCATTTGGGAAATGTGCGTACCTTTATGTCGTTTGATTTTGTGTATCGTACGCTGAAATTCTTGGGCTACAAAGTGCGCTATGTCCGTAACATTACCGATGCAGGCCACCTTACCGATGACGGCGATGTGAACAACGACCGTTTCGTAAAACAATCTCGTTTAGAAAAGCTAGAACCTATGGAAATCGTACAAAAATACACGGTTGATTTCCATAAAGTTTTGGATATATTCAATCTTCTTCCGCCGACTATAGAACCTACTGCGACAGGGCATATATTGGAACAAATCCAGCTTACAGAAAAACTCTTGAATGATGGTTTTGCCTACGAGAGCAATGGTTCTGTGTATTTCGATGTACTGGAATACAACAAACGCGGACTCAACTACGGCGAGCTTTCCAATAGAAATATAGAAGAGCTTTTTGCGAACACCCGCGACCTCGATGGACAAGGCGAAAAACGCAATCCTCAGGACTTCGCCCTATGGAAAAAAGCTTCGCCAGCTCACATTATGCGCTGGGCTTCTCCTTGGGGCGATGGCTTCCCTGGGTGGCACCTTGAATGTACAGTAATGAGCACTAAATACCTTGGTAATCAGTTTGATATCCACGGAGGTGGTATGGATTTGAAATTCCCTCACCACGAATGCGAAATCGCACAAGGGAAAGCAGGACACGGCGAAAGCCCAGTTCGCTACTGGATGCACGCTAATATGCTGACAATGAACGGACAACGAATGAGTAAATCGACAGGAAACTACATTTTACCAATGCAGCTTATCAATGGAGATAATACTTTCTTTGAGAAGGCTTTTGCGCCTGCAGTGATTCGTTTCTGCTTTATGCAAGCCCACTACCGCAGTGTACTTGACATCTCTAATGAAGCGATGCTCGCTGCCGAAAAAGGCTTTAACAGGCTTATGGAAGCTTTAAAAATTTTAAATGAAATCAATACCGAAATAGAGCATCCTACTGCGCTCCCTATATCTGAATGGAGAGAAAAGTGCTACAATGCGCTATTGGATGATTTTAATTCGCCTATACTTATCGCTCATCTTTTCGAAGCGGTGAAATGGATTTTCCAAGTGAAAAACGGAGAAGAAAAAATATCCATCGATGAACTCAACGAATTGAAAACGCTGATGAATGCTTTTGTTTTCGATGTTTTGGGCTTACGAAACGAAGAGCAAGCGGCAGGAAATAATGACAAACTCGATGGTGTGGTTCAACTCCTTATCAATATGAGAATGGAGGCTCGCGCCAACAAAGACTGGGCGCTTTCGGACAAAATCCGAGATGAATTATCCGCAATCGGCATCCAGCTAAAAGACGGAAAAGAAGGAACTAGTTATGATTTACTCTAAAAACATACCATGAAAAATTTATATAACGAAGCAGATAAGAATGAAATACTTAATCGGTTAGAAAATCTGAAAGTAGATGCTGTGCGTGAGTGGGGAAAGATGAACATTGTACAAATGTTAGCCCACTTGAATGTTTCCATAGAGACTCCTTTAGGGAAAAATTTTCCAAAAAGAATGTTCATTGGTAGGCTCATAGGAAAGTTGATGAAGAAAAAATTTCTGAATGACCAGCCTATGGCAAAAAATTCGCCTACTGATAAAATGTATATTATTACAGACATCTCTATTGAGGATTTTGAGAAAGAAAAGCAACGAGCAAAAGAGCTTATCACCCTTTTTTATAACAATGGAAAGGAAAAATGCAGTCAGCACCCCCATTCTTTCTTTGGAGAGCTTACACCTGATGAATGGGGAATTCTGCAATGGAAACATTTTGACCATCATCTGCGACAATTTGGGGCGTAATAAAATATTTCAAAGGGCAAAATTTGCCCTTTGATTTGTATTTTGGAAAAATTAAAACATTACTAATATGTCCATAGAGCAAAAAGACAAAGAACAAATGGAACAGTTAATTGCTTCTGAAAAGTATCAACAGATATTAGATCAGCTTTGCGATATTATAGATATGGTATTTGAGGAAGAAATGCCGAGCTTTACTGTGCTGAATTACACACATAAAGCACTAAAAGATGCAGGTGTTACTTTGGAGGAAATCGCCCCAGTGGCATTGGCGGACGATCACTTCTTGAACTTTAGCATTCTCAAGATGGATTATATCAAGAGTGGGAAAACGATGCACTTTAGCAAGGACTTCCTCATTCGCAATATGATAGAATTTTATTTTCTAAAAACAAATCCCAAAACACTACCTGATTATTTGAAGAAAGCAGGATTAAAAAACTATATGACTCCTCTAAAAAAATGGTTCACAGAGGCTACTGATACGGAGCTTGTCGCCGCTGTTTCCTCTTCTCTCAAAGAACTCAAGCAGAAAAGGAAAGACGCAGGGCAGACAAGCTCACAAACGGCTACTCCTGAAGATTGGGAGCGACTCTCGGCGGTATATCCCAAGCTTACCAAGCAGGTACTGAAGGATTTTGATGAATATAATGTGGTTACCGCAGGCATTCCCTTAGCCGAGATTACCCAAAAGAGCCAAGACTTAGGCGTTACTTTCTCTGAGGAACTCTCTCTGTTCTTCCAACATATAGGGGAACTCAGATTGGAAGGGGTAGAAATCCGCTTTACCGACTTATATACCGATACGTTCAATGGCAAAGACTATTTAGTGCTTGGGGAGTTTTGGAAATATGGCGATGGCGACAAACTGCTCTATGCTCCCGACACTCAAGAAATATTTTGCTTTGCACACGAATATGCCAAGCCCAAGGTCATCAAGCAAGCTGATACTATGACCGAATTTGTAGAAAAGAAATTAGTAACTTATTTAAAAAATTATTAGGCCATTATGAATATAGAAATATTAGCACCTTATTGCACTACTGTAAAACAGCAAAAGCTCCTTGAAAAGCTCCGCAAAAAGCTTTCACTCAAAAGTAGTAAAGATCTACAAACAGTTAATGAACTTGTGGAGCGTCTGTTTGTAAGCAAACAATACGAAGGCTTATTAGCTTTCTTGCCAGAAGTACTTGCAGTGCCTTTTGCCGCAAATTTTAACCTATGGTACCCCATAGAACACTCTTTAGCGCTCATTGCCGAAGTGCCTACCATCACCCCAGAACAACGCAAAGCGTGTTTCCTACACTTTAAAAGCGTTACCGAATATAAAGGATTACCTGATTTTCAAGAGATATATGATTACTATTTCCAAGATTATTTAGCGCTCTGTTTTGTTAATGATGCTTTGGAAGATATTCAGAAGTGGATAGCAGAGAAAGAAACTTCTTATGAATTTTCATATCGTATATACTTAATCACAGCTGCTTCACTTGTAAAACTTATCAATGAAGAAGTAGATTACAAAACACTTGAATTTCCCAAGGAGGATCGCCAAC
>CAUQBH010000010.1:0-85362 GCA_963516675.1 uncultured Flavobacteriaceae bacterium
TCGTTATAGGATAAAATGGAGTGGATTTATCGTTGCTTTTAATGTAGGCTATAGAATAGAAGTTGATAAGTGGAGTAAGGAAACTCAACGCTGTAAAATAAATACTACACACGGTGACAAGAAAGTTCCTGCAAATGTCATCAATCGTAAGATACAAAGATATGAAGAGGTGTGTGAAAACATATTTACAAAATTTAATGCAGAAAATAAAATACCTACCGCTGATGAATTTAGAGCTGAGTTTAATAAAGAAATAGGCAAGGAAAAGAAGAATGAAAATGAGTTGTCATTTTTTGAAGTTTATGATTTATTTGTTAAGGAGGAAGGGAAGAAAAATGTATGGACAAAGGCAACTTATCAAAAGATGGAAACTCAAAAGCGATATCTTTTAGAATTTGATTCCAATATAAGTTTTAAAGATTTTACAGAATCTAAACTTATAGAGTTTCAGTATTATTTGCAAGAAGAATTGGAACTTAAAAATTCAACATTATTAAAAAGGTTTTCATTTTTGAGATGGTTTTTAAGATGGGCGTTGAGGAAAAAGTATATTTCGGATAATACTTTCGAGGCATTTAGACCCAAACTGAAGACGACACAGAAAAAAATCATATTTCTTACCCAATCCGAACTTGAAAAATTGAAAGAATGTAATATTCCTTCTCAAAAACAATATCTTGAGAGAGTTAGGGATGTGTTTCTATTTCAGTGTTTTACAGGGCTTCGTTACTCTGATGTAGCAAACCTAAAAAAGAGTAATATCAAAGATGATTCTATTCATATTACAACGATAAAGACAACAGATAGTTTGGTAATTGAATTAAATAAATATAGTAAAGCTTTAATAGAAAAATATAAAAATTTGGAAGGTGATAAAGTTTTCCCTGTGATAACAAATCAAAAAATGAATGATTATTTAAAAGAGCTTGGAGAGTTAGCAGAAATAAATGAAATAATAAGGGAAACTTATTATAGAGGGAACAAAAGATTTGATATAGAAACACCAAAATATGCTTTATTGGGTACACATGCAGGGAGAAGAACATTTATTTGTAATGCTTTATCATTGGGTATTCCACCACAAGTTGTTATGAAGTGGACAGGACATAGTGATTACAAGGCAATGAAACCATACATTGACATTGCTGATGAAATTAAAATAAATGCAATGGAAAAATTTAACCTTTTATAATTAAAAAACATATATGTATGAATAGCAAAAACAATAACCTGAGAAAAATTAGAAGAGAAAAAGACTTAACTCAAGAGTATATAGCATTTGAACTAGGTATTAGTCAAAAAGCCTATTCAGATATAGAGAATGGAAAGACAAAAATCAACCAACAATATCTAGAAAAAATAGCCTCTATACTAAAAGTAGCTACTTCAGATATATGTGATATATCTATAAATTGTAATATTTTTTATAGGGATAAATATTATAAAATCCTTGAATACCTTGAACAGCAAAATATTGTGCTTCCTAATTATTTATTAGAATAGAAGTTTATAGTATATTTTATACTAAAATCGTATTGTGAGTCACAAACATATAAAATATTTTTGTCGAAACATTATTTCTCAAATAATTATGAAAAAGATAAGAATATTAATTTTATTTATAGGGTTTACAAATGGATACTCTCAACAGGAAGTAAGAGATAGTATCGATGTGAAAAAAGATAGTATCAATTTGAAAGAAATTCAAGAAGTTATTATTAAATCCCAACGCAAGAAGCAATTTTCTGACCATGCTTCTTATACTTTTGATAAAGATGCTTTGGCAAAGGCAAGGCACTCTAAGGATTTAATAACTTCTCTTCCTGAACTACAACTCGATCCTGTGTCTAATAGAGTTTCTAGTATCAAGGGAAGTAAAGTTCTATTCCTGATTAATGGTATTGAAGCCTCAGATATGCAATTTAGTGCTGTAGCACCTGAGAATGTAGTTCGTGTAGAATATTTTGATATTGTACCTGCTCGCTGGGAAGGAAAGGCGGATGTGGTGGTTAATATGATTATTCGTAATCCAGAAAATGGTTTAATGTATGGTATAGATGTTATGGGAGCACCTACTACAGGTTTTTTTAATGGACAAGTCTATGCAAGTCACACTCGTGGAAAACATGATTTTGGGATAGAATACGCATTTTCGTTGAGAGATTATGATAATAGACAAAACCATAACTCCTATGAATATTCACTAAATAATATAAAGTACAAATCTACAGAAAAAGAAAGAGATCATTTTGGTTATACTATTCAAGATATAGCTTTAAGATATACTTACTTAAATCCAGAAAAAGAAACCTTTCAAGCTAAATTAAACCTAAACATTATGGATAATTTTAGCAAAGGGAATGGGGAAAGTATATTCGAACAAGGTAGTGTATCTACTATAAATAAAACAACGGAATACTTATCAGGACAATATTTAAAACCAACATTGGACCTATATTATTCTAAACATATAAGCAAAAGGGATGAGTTGGTTATCAACTTAGTAGGCTCTATATATGATAATAAAACTTATCAAAATAATAGAGAATGGGTTGTTGACACAGGTGTGGATATATTTAATAATGATATGTCCCTAAAATCTAAACAAAAATCCTTTGTAGGGGAGTTGGCTCATTATCATAACTTCGGAAAATCAAAATTAAATACAGGATATCGAATTAGTAATAACTACATATCTAATAATCTTTCTAATCTAGCTGGAAAAAGTCAGTTTGATGTAAATTATTTAGAACAATATTTTTATACTGAAGTTACAGGAAGAAAGAATAAATTGATGTATAGAGTAGGAGTGGGTTTAACCAATATTTATAATAAAAGTGCAGAAACCATTTTTAATGATTGGGCTTTTACCCCTAAATTGGTGTTAAGTTATTCTTTAAAAAAGAATAAGACTATAAGGTTTACAAGTTCGTATAAACCGAGTAGCCCAACGAGTTCCCAGCTTAGTCCAAATATTGTAAATGTAGCACCTAATATTATTAAAAAAGGAAATCCATTATTAAAGTCTGAAAAATCTTGGGTTAACAATTTAGTTTACTCTTATAATTCAAAATATTTTGATTTTAATACTACTATTGGAACAACCTATACAGATAGAATAGTAAATCAATATTATGTATTAGACAACAATCTTGGAAGGTATATTTTAACCTATCAAAATGCGGACTTTTATCAAAATTATCGTTGGGAATTCAGTGGAAGTATTAAACCATTTGGGAATGAAATCCTAAAGATAGGAGTTCATTTAAAACCTACTTCGGAAGTAATAAAGTTGGAAAATGGAACAAAATTAAAAAATACTTATGTAAGAAATCATTTTAATATTACATCTCAGTATAAAAAAATGTTTTTCCAGTACCAGTTCAATATTCCAACTTATTCGATAGATGGTGCTTTCCTATCTACAGAGGAAAATAAAAACCATTTGGTAATGGGATATTCTCATGGAAAATGGGTTTTTAAAGGAGGTGTCTTTTGGATGGGTATGCCATCTAGATACAAAACCAAAAGTCAAAATGAAAGTTTAGTAAACTATATAGTAGATACTGAAATTTTTAATAATAAAAATATGATTTTTTGGGGGATTAGTTATAATTTCTCTCGTGGAAAAACCACAGAAGTAGACAAAAAATTAGAAAATGAAACAGCAGAATCATCAAGATTTTAAAAGTATGATTTAAATATTTGTTATAAGTAGTGCGCAATACTGAAAATGAATGTCTAAATATCGCTTTCATTAAAGCAAAAATTAATAATTTAATAATTTAAATTTAATTAAGATGAACAACACAAAATCAAAATTCGAAGTGCTTGTTTCCAAAATGGAAACATTAAATGAAACACAACAAGGAAAGTTAAAAGGAGGTATTACTACATTATCTTCTGGTGACCTAGCCCTAGCAGGAACAAATACAGGTTGTGTAGAAATCAATATTCTTTTCTGTGGAAGAAAAGGTAAGGATAAGGGTAAGGATATAGAAACTGTAGAACCTTAAATGTACTTTAAATAGGGCTTAGTCCAAGCCCTATTTTTATTTTTCTAAAAAAAAAAACTATATATGAAAGTAAGTTTTTATAATATCTTTTTTCCTTACGGAGATAAAATTATAGGATATAATAGTATATCTGACAACTTCATAATTCTTGAACAAATCCTCTATGATTTATATAAATCCTCTATATCTGAGAATAGAATCCAAGATTTACCTAACTATCATGAAACTTTTTATAATGATCTTTTATCAAATGGCTTTATTATTGAGGATAATAAAGATGAATTAGAATTAATAAAAAATATCAGCTATGAAACAGACTTTAATGAAGAAAACTTTGAGCTAATCATCAATCCAACAATGAATTGTAATTTCAAGTGTTGGTATTGCTACGAAACTCATATAAAAAAATCTAAAATGACAGAGGATACCATTAAGAATGTTATAAAATATGTTGAGAATATTCTTGTCGAGAAAAAAGGTAAATTGAAAAACTTTAAATTAGATTGGTTTGGGGGTGAACCATTATTATATTTCCAATCTACAATTCTCCCATTATTCGAAAATATAGTTCCTAAAATGAAAGATAATGATATTAATTTTTCATCAAACTTCACTACTAATGGATTACTGATTAATCAGAACATTTTAGATTTATGCAAAAAATATCGAGTTAACTTATTTCAAATCACACTAGATGGACATAGAGATAGACATAATAAAGTAAGGTATATATCTAAAACAAAAGGTTCGTATGACGAAATTGTTAATAATATAAAATTGTGTTTAAAAAATAATTTTTTCGTTTCCATTAGAATTAATATTTCAGAAGAAACAGTAAAAGACCTTCTAAAAATAATTGATGATTTTAAGGATATTTCTGAAAATGAAAAACAATATATGTCCTTCTCCTTTCACGAAGTATGGCAAGAAGAGAAAAATTTAACAGTTGATATTTCTGAAATTGTAGATATTTATAGAGGTAATGGGTTCATATGCTCTTATAAGGGAGAAAGATCAGCATCAATAAAAAATTCTTGCTATGCGGATAAGTTGAATCAAGCCTTAATTAATTATAATGGTGAAGTTTTCAAATGTACTGCAAGAGATTTTAATTCAGAATCTAAAGAAGGTATATTAAATAGTGAAGGAACTATTACATGGAATGATAAATTTCAAAAAAGAATTTATGATTTAAGGTTTAAAAATAAACCTTGTTTGGAATGTAAAATACTACCTATTTGTAATGGCGGATGCTCTCAGCATAAACTAGAACATGAAGGAAAAGATTATTGTATATTCAATTATGATAATTCTGCCAAATTAGAAATAATAAAACAAAAATTTTACACAAGACTTCATAATAAAGTGACCATTTAAAAAAATAATATGAAATTCACTATCCAATATGATCAAATGGACTGCGGACCATCTTGTTTAGCGATGGTATCGTCTCACTATGGAAAAGAATTCAATTTACAATATTTACGAGATAATTGTTTCATCACTCGCGAGGGAGTTTCTTTATTAGGTATAAGTGAAGCCGCTAAAAAAATAGGATTCAATACTTTTTCTGTAAAACTTAAAACAAGTGATTTAAAAAAAGATTACATACCTTGTATATTACACTGGAATCAAAATCATTTTGTTGTTTTATACAAGATTACAAAAAATATATTTACAGGTAAATTAAGGTATAAAATTGCCGACCCTGCCCACGGTTTCATCACTTTATCAGAAGAAAAATTTAAAAAATATTGGCTTTCTGATGAAGAAAAGGGAGTGGCTTTATTTCTAGAACCAACAGAATATTTTTTCGGACAAGAACCACCAAAAGAAGAGAAAACATCTATAAAAAAACTTTTACAATATCTTTCTTCTTATAAAAAATCAATGAGTTGTATGTTCCTTTTACTAAGCTTAGGAACATTAATTACATTGGTTTTCCCTATCCTTACTCAAAAATTAATAGATGAAGGGGTTAATCAGAAAAACTTATCTATTATTTCTTACATTCTATTAGCTCAGTTAGGATTTTTCTTTGGAGGTATGGTTATTAATATTTTCCAAAATTGGATAATGCTTGTGGTAGGTACAAAAATTAATATTCAAATTATTTCTGATTTTCTAAAAAAAATGCTTAGATTACCAATTCGTTTTTTTGATACAAAACTAATGGGAGATTTTAATCAACGCATACAAGACCATGAGCGTATAGAGCATTTTCTCACTTCCCAAAGTCTTTTAACTATATTCTCTATGATTACCTTTACCGCTTTCTTTGGGATATTATGGTATTATGATTTTCTTATTTTAGCTGTATATATGGTACTGACTATTATCTCTGTGTTATGGTCATTATTTTGGATGCGAAAAAGAAAAATACTTGATTACTTTCGTTTTCAACAAAGAAGTGAAAATCAAGAGTCTATTTATGAAATTATCAAAGGAGTTTCTGAAATGAAGCTAAATCAGTTTGAAGAATTTAAACGAAAAGAATGGGAAAAAATTCAGCAAAAACTTTTTAAAATCAACATTCGTATTTTAAAATTGGATCAAATTCAATTATCTGGTTTTGAATTTATTAATCAAATTAAAAATATTCTAGTAACATTCTTATCTGCTTATTTTGTAGTTCAAAATAGAATGACGCTTGGAGAACTTTTAAGTGTATCCTATATTATAGGACAAATGAACTCGCCTGTCAACCAGTTAATCTTATTCTTCCGTTCCCTACAAGATGCAAAATTGAGTTTAAGCAGATTAAATGAGGTTCAAAATCATATCGAAGAGGAGCAAGAATATCATCAAAATTTACCCACTTTACAAAAAAATATATATAATTCTGGGATAAAAATAGATAATGTTTCTTTTCAGTATGAAGGTCCCCAATCATCTTATGTTCTCAAAAACATTAACTTTAATATTCCAGAAGGAAAAATAACTGCTATTGTAGGAGCTAGTGGTAGTGGAAAAACCACTCTGATGAAAATGTTATTAAAGTTTTATGAACCTACTCAAGGAAATATTTTAATTAACAATATAAACATCAATGATATTTCTCCAACAAGTTTAAGAAAAACTTGTGGAGTAGTAATGCAAGATGGCTTTATTTTTTCTGATACCATTGAAAGAAATATTGCCACAAGCGATGAAAACATTGACTATAATAAATTAAACCAAGCATTAGAAATATCTAATTTAAAAGAATTTATTAACGATTTACCATTAGGATTAAATACTAAAATTGGTTCATCTGGAAACGGAATTTCAGGAGGACAAAAACAAAGAATTTTAATTGCCCGAGCTGTATATAAAAATCCTAATTTCATCTTATTTGATGAAGCTACATCCGCGCTTGATGCTGAAAATGAAAAAATTATACACGATAATCTACAATCATTTTTTAAAGGTAGAACAGTAATCATAGTAGCTCATAGATTATCAACAGTTAAAAATGCAGACCAAATTATTGTACTAAAAAAAGGACAAATAGTAGAACAAGGTAATCATAAAGAGTTAGTTTCCAAGAAAGGAGAATATTATAATCTAATAAAAAATCAATTAGAATTGGGAGCTTAAAAATAAAAAATCCAAAAAAAATAGAAAGAGTCCCTAATTAAAAAAATGGGGACTTTTTTAGGGTTAGTCTATGGTGTTTTATGATAATTCATCACAATTGCAATTTGATATAATTCATTGATTTTGAACAAAATGATACTTTATAGTGATTTATTATAATATAAATAAAATCCCTGTGGGTCTACACTGAATTTTAGCAACTACTTATAAATCAAGTAGTTGCTTTTTTATTTTTACTAATTTTGGGGCTTTGGTCACGATTTTGGTCACGGTAATTCTAAACTTTATACATATTGAATTTCTTTAAAAGATAATGAATCATTCTTTGTGAAAATAGAAAAATATTTATTTTCTAAAGAATTCCCTCTTAAATAATTAATTACAAAAGTAAAATCCTAATTTTCTACCCGATGAGTTTTAAAATAAAAACCAACTATTAAAAGGGGGATACAAAAAAAATCACATTTCACATATGCAAAAGAGGTATAGTAAGGAGACACTATAACCTCTATCTTTATATTAAAACAATAAAAACACTTGTTGAAAAAATTTGAATATTGAGAAAAACATCCTTATCTTCGCAAAGATTTTAACGATAAATAAAGCGTTGGCTTTTGTTCTGTTGTCCGAAAACTGGAAACTTTCATAACAACACAGAAACAAATAGTTAATGCTCACTCCATATAGGTGTGGGTTATTTCTATTTTGTGTTGTGTGGTGATTCCAGTACCTCGGGCAACAAAAAAGAATTTCCCACGCCTTTTTTATTGTTTTTTATAGAAAATAAAAAGAGTTAATTTTATTCTGTTGCCCGAAAACTGGAAACTTTCTTTAGCAACGCAGAATAGATTAGCCTATTAGGGTGGAGGAGCATTTTTTGTTCCTCTGCTGTGTAGCACATCTATATTAGTAAAGAATAAGATTTTGTTCCAGCTCTTTTTGAGTAAAATATTCACATCTCCAAAGGAACAAAGGAGATATCTATTCTGTACGGATATTAGATGGAAGGCAGACAGGTAAAATCCAAAAAGCGAGTGGCAGACCATGGAGAGGTATTTACTAACGAAAGAGAAGTAAAAGCCATGGTAGACCTTGTGTGGAAAGAGCTAGAAAAAGGTACAGCGGACAAGGTTCTTACTGCTACTTTTTTAGAGCCGTCATGTGGTTCGGGTAACTTTCTTATAGAGATTTTACAAAGGAAAATAGCACTGCTGAAAAAGACCAAGAAAAACAAATCTGATTATGGATTTTATTTGGTGCTGGTAGCAGGCAGTCTTTATGGTGTGGAGCTTCTTCCTGATAATACCCAAGAGTGCCGAGAGAGACTTCTCACAGAATTCAAAAAATCTTATCCCAAAAAAGAAGCAGACTATGAGAAACTGATGAAGAGCATTGCGTTCATCATCAGTCAGAACATTATCTGTGGAGATGCCCTCAGTTATACTACGCCAGAGGGAGAGCCTATTGTTTTCACACATTGGTCTGGACTGAGTGATAGAAAAATAGTCACCAACTATTTTGACTATGGCGAACTGTCTAAAAAAGAACAAGGTACAGCTTCTTTATTTGCGGAATATACAGTAAAAGAACCTGTGATAAAGCATTACTTGGAACTCGGTGCAGAACAGCCCTAATCTTTTCTAACAATGAATGCACAAAAATACAATCCCGATGTGCTTACTTGTCTTGCCAATCTGAGTAACGATGAGGTTTTTACACCTCCTGATGTTGCTAATAGAATGCTGGATACCCTACCCAACGAATTATGGAGCAATCCTGAAGCTAAATTCCTAGACCCTTTCTGTAAAACTGGTGTGTTTCTGAGAGAAATAGCTAAAAGACTGCTGAAAGGTTTAGAAAGCCAAATCCCAGACTTGCAGGAACGCATAGACCATATTATGCACCATCAGTTGTATGGAATAGGCATCACGGAGCTTACTGCTTATCTGAGCCGCCGTAGTCTCTACTGCTCTACCCGTGCTGATGGTAAACATTCTGTTACAGAATTCCCTGATGAAAGTGGTAATATCTTCTTTGAGGAAATCTCCCATACATGGGACAAAGCAGGGAAATGTACTTACTGTGGTGTGAATAAAAAAGACTTTGGGGATGAAATAAGAGAAGGTCTCTCTAAATATGCCTATCCCTTTATACATGATAAAAACCCTTACGAAAATATGAACTTTGATGTCATTATAGGAAATCCACCTTATCAGATGAATGTGGGAAATGATAAAGAAAAAGGAAATAGTTCAAAAGCAAAAGCTATTTATCATCTCTTTATTGACCAAGCTATCAAAATCAGCCCTAAATATATTTGTATGATTATTCCAAGTCGCTGGATGACAAGGAGTACAGAGGGGATATCTGATGAATGGATAGATAGAATGCTAAGTTCTAATAAGTTTAGAATCATACATGATTTTTTGGATGCCAAAGGTATTTTCTCTGGAACACCTCCAAAGGGTGGAGTCAATTATTTCTTATGGGACAGAGATTACAGTGGAGAGTGCCATTATTATCTATATGAAAGTGTAGATAAACCTTCCTCTTATAGATTTGAAACATTAAATAAAAATAATTCAGGTATTGTTATCAGGGATGGTGTAGCCAATGATATATTAAAGAAAATATCAGAAGTTCATCAGGATTATATGAACAATGGAGACAATTTTTCCTCCTTAATTAGCCCAAAGGATTTTTTCACCAATAAACAATGGCTTACTTCTAGCTGGGATGGTTTTACCAATACCCCCAATCAAGACTATAACATCAAATACTATCCTAATAAAACACTACTAAAAGATGGGATGGATTTTGGCTGGATTAATATCAACCAAATTCCTAAAAATAGAGAAACTAAAGACTTGCATAAAGTGTTTATTCCTGCTGCAGGCGGTTCAGGGACAGATACTCAAGTTTTAGGACATCCTTTTTATGGAGAACCTAATTCAGTATGTTCACAGACATATTTGGTAATAGGTTATAATCCTAAAGAACATCACTTTACCAAAGAAGAGTGTTTTGGTATTATTTCATACATAAAAACTCGTTTTTTTAGATATTTAGTTTCTATTAAAAAGAAAACCCAAAATGGACCTCGAGGAGTGTACCAGTTTGTCCCTTTACAGGATTTTACCAAAGAATGGACAGATGAAGAACTTTATAAAAAATATGGTTTAACAGAAGAGGAAATTGCTTATATAGAAAGTTTAGTAGAAGAAAGAAAAGAAGAAGAGTAACTTTATAATAATAAAGAAATATGGAAAGAGAAGAATTAAAAAAAGAATATTACTATGAAATATTTACTAAAATAAGAGGTATGCCTTCTAACGATAAAGTAGTTAAATATTTAGGGAATCGTAAAATACAATTTTTAGATAATAAAGAAATATTAGAATTAGATGAAACTCTAACAACTCATGCTGATAAGCAACTAAAAGATGGAAAAAATATCACCTATATCAAAGGGCTTTTTGGTTTTAGAAATATATCAATAGATCCGAAACATTTAGAAAAATTAGGTTTCATAAAAAAAGAAGGAAATTTATATGAAATGGATAATCCTAACATAAAAATTATGATGAATTTAGCAATATTAGGAGACGAAAATTTTAATTACATCGGAAATATTGTAATGAATAATAATGAACACAATATTCTTATGCAAAAAATTGAAGAGAAAAAAGAAGAATTAAATAAAAAATATCATGATGATTTTGAAATTACAAATAAAAGTCCATTTAAGATTATTAATGATTATTATGATTTTAGTATGTGGAAACATATAGAGCAACATAATGAAATAGTAACAATAATAAATGAAAATTTCAAAGGAATACGAAATATAAATGAATTATTTAAAAGATTAGAAAAAGAAGGAATTAAAATTGAAAACAAAGATGAAGTGGTTATGTGAACTAAACTCGTTTTTTCTACCACCAAGCTTGAATATCAACCAAATCAAAGAGAACAAATACAAAAATGTACAAAACCTAGTGTAAAATATTAAAAATATAGAAATTTAACTACTTAATAATGTTCACACAGAATAACATCCCCAGAATATATGCCTACACCGATAAAAGCTATCCTGATATGCTAAAAGTAGGCTACACCACCAAGACCGCAGCAGAGCGTGTAAAAGAACAATACTCTACAATAAGACCCCACCAGACTTGGGAAATTGTCTTAGAGGAAATCGCTACCAGAGAGGATGGTACTTACTTTACTGACCATGAACTCCACAAAAGGCTGGAGCAGAAAGGCTTTATCCGTGAAGCTGGAGAGTGGTTCCGATGTTCCATAAAAGACCTGCAAACGGTGATTTTAGAAGAGAAAAGAGGCATCAGAAATACAGAAAACCGTAGTCAGAGCTTTGGTATGAGACCAGAGCAGAAAGAGGCTGTAGAGAAGACTGCTTGGTATTTTAATTCCGTGAAAGATGAAGGTGTTATCCCTCACTTTCTTTGGAATGCCAAAATGCGTTTTGGGAAAACCTTTGCTGCTTACCAGCTGGCTCTAAAAATGGGCTGGACAAAAATACTGGTGCTTACCTTTAAACCTGCTGTCCTTAGTGCATGGCGGGAGGATTTGCAGTCTCATATAGATTTTGAGAATTGGCAGTTTGTCTCTAACCAAGAGGAAGACCTCAGCGTAAAAGATATAGACAGAACAAAGCCTTTTGTATATTTTGGCTCTTTCCAAGACCATCTAGGAGAGGATAAAAAAACAGGTGGAATAAAATCTAAAAACGAATGGGTGCATAAGGAGGACTGGGACTGTGTGATTTTTGATGAATACCATTTTGGTGCATGGCGAGACAAGTCTAAAGACCTTTTTGACAAAGAAGAAAAGGAAGAAATAGAGGAAATACAGCAAGAGATAAAAGAACTGGAAGCTGAAGAATCTGGTAAAGCGGAGGATTTTAGCTATTTTGATGAAGAACTATTGCCTATCACTACCAAGCATTATCTTTATCTTTCAGGAACACCGTTTCGTGCCATCGCAGGAGGAGAATTTATAGAGGAACAAATCTATAACTGGACTTATTCTGATGAACAAAAAGCTAAGGCAGAATGGCAGGGCGAGAACAATCCGTATGCTTCACTCCCAAGAATGGTCATGATGACTTATCAGATACCTGATGAAATAAAGAATGTAGCCTCCAAAGGTGAGTTTGATGAGTTTGACCTCAATACTTTTTTCTCAACCGAGGGAAAAAATAAAGAGGCTGTTTTCAAATATGAAGATGAGGTACAAAAATGGCTGAACCTTATCCGTGGACAACTTTCGGGTAATATAGAGTCTGACCTAAAACAAGGTAAGAAAAAACCGCCGATGCCTTTTTCGGATACACGACTACTGGGGATTTTACAGCATACTTTTTGGTTCCTGCCTAATGTAGCATCCTGCTGTGCTATGGCAAATTTACTA
The DNA here is from genome assembly GCA_963516675.1 of uncultured Flavobacteriaceae bacterium. Taxonomy (GTDB): domain Bacteria; phylum Bacteroidota; class Bacteroidia; order Flavobacteriales; family Weeksellaceae; genus JABCPE02. Next base: position 13,032 of record CAUQBH010000010.1, read on the forward strand.
GCCAAGGCACAGAATAATTTTTTCCATGATTATGATATTGTTGTGTGTGCAGGAGAAAAAGCAGGAATAGGTGTAGAAGCACTGAAGCCTGTGAAAAAAGCTATGGGTAATCCATTAAAAACTAAGACCATTATCCTTTCTTGTGGGAAACTGACTACTGGAGTGTCCGTACCGCCTTGGTCAGGGATTTTGATGCTGAGAAACACTTCTAGTCCAGAGACTTATTTCCAGTCTATTTTTAGAGTGCAGACACCTTGGGTTATCAAAAATCCAAATGGCGATAGTCCAAATCAGCAGGAAATCATTAAAAATGAATGCTATGTATTTGATTTTAGTATCAATAGAGCTTTGAAACAAGTGGCATCTTACGCCCATAGTCTTAATGTTAATCCTAATGTGTCTCCAGAAGAAAAGGTAGCAGAGCTTATCAGTTTCCTGCCTATATTGGCGTATGATGGAAGTAGTATGAAGGAAATAAATGCTGCGGATATCTTAGACATTGCTAGTAGCGGGACTTCTGCTACTCTGTTAGCTAGACGATGGGAGTCCTCATTATTGGTAAATGTAGATAATGTTACTTTGCAGAAACTTTTAAGTAATAAAGAGGCTTTGCAAGTATTAGAAAATATAGAAGGATTCCGAAGTCTGAGCCAAGATATAGAAACCATCATCAATAAATCTGAAAAAGTAAAGAAAACGAAGAAAGAGTTTGCAGAGGCGGGAGAAGAAATGGATTCTAAAACCAAAAAAGAAATAACAGAAGAAGAAAAAGAATACAAGAGTAAAAGGAAACAGATTCAGGAGAAATTAATAAAATTTGCAACAAGAATTCCTGTCTTTATGTATTTGTCTGAGCATAGGGAGCAGACTCTTAGGGATGTTATTACCAAACTAGAGCCAGAGCTTTTCAAAAAAGTAACAGGGATAGAGGTGAAAGATTTTGAACTCCTGCAAAATTTGGGACTGTTTAATAGTGTGATGATGAATGATGCTGTATTGAAGTTTAAATACTATGAAGATGCCTCACTTGTCTACACAGGAAAAGTTACTTATGAAGGCTTACGATTCATAGGAGCGTTTGATACAGTAGTTCCTGTCAAAGAGTATGTAGAGGAATAAGTGAGTTATGTCTAATTATAATCAGGATTTAAAAGGAATAAAACTAAGGTTCAAGATAACTTCAAGAAAGAATTATCTTTGTAATTTAATGAGAAAAACATTCTTGTCTTTTGTTCTATTGTCAAGGGATTATTTAAACAACAAAATCAGAATAGGTCAGCCTAAAATGGAAAAAGAGAGGCTGTAATAAGTTTCATTGAAAGAAAGGTAAAAGCTATAGTATGGACTTGTTTAGAGCTGTCTTGTGGTTTGGGTAGTTTTCTTGTAGAGGATTTATAGAGAAAAGAGAATACTCCAAAAATAATTGAAATAGGAGAAAATACTCTGAGTCAAATTTCTGATAAATAGAAGCCAAAAGTTAATGAAATTTTAGAAAAATTAAAAAATCTCGGCTAAAAACGACTAAAAAAAGAGGGTTTATAAGATAAAAGAAGAACTAGCTAACGGATTAAGTTAGTAAGTTTTTCCAAAAGACAAAATCAATTATAATCTATATTAGTCACTACATGATTTTACAAAAAAAATAATTATGAGAAATATTGAATAGGCATAGAGATACTTCTATAGTAAAGAAAATAAGTCCGTATTAAAGTTTATTATTTAACACGGTCTTATATTTTTTATTTTAAAAGGCTTATACCTGAGTATTGTCAGGTTCAATCTCGTGAGCCTCAACTTCTATTATCCCACGCTTTACCTTGCCTTCAAAAGAGACAAAATAAATGCCCTTATTCGGTGTCCATTCCATACAGAAAAGCTCCGATGGACTGCTAAAGCCATTTCGTTTGATGTGATATAAAGCCCATTCCTTTGATTTTTCACTTCCTGCAAGACCACTCTCTACAAATTCTCCATTGTTTACAATTAAAAAAGAATCTGCCGTTTTTCCTGTAGGAAGAACTGTAACTGCACCATTTGTTTCGAATAATACATCTTCAACATCAAACATTGAGAAAATACCCTTTTGTCTTAACAATATACGGAATTGTTCCATCTCTAGGCTATTTCTTTTGAAGTTTCCAAAGTTTATAATTCCTTTTTTAACAAGGAAATCACTCTTTCCCTTAATAAGATGTCTCATATATGCAGAACGCATCGCAAAACGAACGAGCATATTAAAGCCAGTCCACACAATCAAGGCAAATATAATATGCAACATTGACATATCTGGATTATACAATACACCACCGACTAATGCACCAATAACAAAGGCACTTACGGTGTCAAGTGGGGTTATCTGTGCCATCTGTGCTTTACCTGTGATTCGCAGAAAAGCCAAAATTCCTATCATGCCCGTAACTAGTTTTAGAGTGATACTTATATAGGGCTGTAACAATTCCATCATAATACTTTATTTTTAATAATAATATCGCGAAATTACAATTATATTCTTATACCAACAATAATTTTTTTGTGAATGTATATATATTATTACTTACTTTTGCGCCTAAAACTAAGATTGTTGTATACAAGAAGTCTTTGTTATAGTGGGAGTGTTTTGGTCTAAATTTGTTAAGGATAAAAACAACAAAAAGTCCTCAAAAGTTACAATAAGATAGAACAATAATGGCTGAATTACAAAAAGAAAACTAGTAATGAATTTTAAAATAGTGGACAACAAATAGACATTTTAGTCTAACAGAACAAGATAATAATATATACTAAGTATATGTTTATCATTGTACTGCATATTTATATATAATAATTTATTTGCTTTATTGCTTTTTACTCCATTGAGTATTAAAATCCTTCAAAAAATGTATAGTAAAATGATCAAGAAATTAGTTTTTTTATTGTTTACACTCTCGGCATATTTTCCAATATACTCACAAATGATTTTTTCTGAGAATCTTACAATGAAGATAGACAGTACAAAAAAGATACAAGGTTTTTTTCTTCCCATATTGGATTTCAAAACGGAAAAAAAGAATGTCTTTACCTTAAAGAATACAGCAAATATCAATTTATTGATAAATAATAACCGTGTCATTAACTTTATCAATAAACTAGAATTTTCTACTTATGGCGATAAAGTTACTATCAGTGGTGGATATGTACACCTTGAATATCGTTATCTATTAAGTCGTGCCTTTGAGATTTATCCTTATGCTGAGTCTCAATGGGCTGAGAGCCGAGGCATGGAGTACAAGATTTCAACTGGACTATTATCTAGATATCGAGTAATAAACAAAGAGAAATTTGTCATGTTTGCGACAGCTGGACTATTCTATGAATTTGAAAAGTGGAAATCTCCTATACTTAATGTAGATCCACTTCATGTCTTTAGCCGAAGTATCAAGAGTCACCTATCGGTAAGCATCAAGCATTACATAAATGATTATTGGGAACTAACCACTACTGCTATTCATCAAGCAAAACCTGATAGTTATTTAAAGGCGGCACGATTAGGAGGTGCAGTTGATATTAAATATAATATTACACCTAAAATAGGTCTAAATGCTGGTTATCGTCTCATTTATGATACAGATCCTATTGTCCCTATTAGGAAGGATTATAACAATATAGAGGTTGGTATAAGTGTTTCTTTCTAGTTTCAAAAACAAGAATAAGTCTGCTGATTTGAGAAACACTACCAATTCAGGTTTAAATTTTTTATAGATTATTATTTAAATATTTGTTTTATTGTTCCAAAAAATCAAAAGGTGTAAGGTATAAAGAATAATAAATATTTTCTATTTTGAAGCCCTTTGAAGATGCTTTACTTGCCTACACAGGAAAAGCTACTTATGAAGGCTTACGATTCATAGGGGCGTTTGATACAGTAGTTCCTGTTAAAGAATATGTAGAGGAATAAGTCTTATATCTAATTATAATTAGGATTTAAAAGAAATAAACTAATTATAAAAATAGTATAGAATCATCTATAAGGTAGGAGAATATATGGTTTATAAATTTTATGAATAAGTAGATGGGTAGCCTTGTTTATAGATTTATATGATAGACTAATAAATATAGAAAATATTATTTGAATTTAAATAGTAGTAGATTATATTAATAGAGTTATCCTTAGAATAAGGTTTAAATATTATGGTTTTAATGGAAATATTACGAATAAATTTAAACTTTTTATGATAGTTCATAAGGTTTCAAAATCATGAAAGTACTCAAATAAAAATGACAAGTTTTACCCAACTACACTATGGGAAAACTTGTCATTATATTTAATCTGAAGTGTTGATAGGTGTACCTTCACAGTCTTTAAAAAGTTCGTGGTATTTATCTGTAATTTTTTGTTTAAGATAGTGAAAAGTAGTCATTAGATTATTGTATCGAATGAATTCACGGAACTTTTTCTTGTGTCTATTTTTGGTACTGTCAGAACCAAAATTTCTGTTCCAGTAAGTATATTCTAACTGATTACCCAAATATTCTTTATCTGCTTTTGATAAATTTGAGGTAAAACGATTGTCCACGATGATTAATTGGTCAAATCTTTTCAGAAAATCTAGAAATAGGGATTGTAACTTTTTAGGGTCATATAAATCTAGAAAAGTTATAATTCCTAAATCTTTGTGTTTCAGTTGTTTGTGGTTGTATTTTATCTCAATTCTGAGCAAAGGATAATCTAAATTATTCTGAGCACCTTTGTCATAAATCTTAAATGTACTATTGCTCATTTTGAACTTTTTCATCAGAAAACCCTTGTTGTCTTGAAAGAAATAATGAGGCTTAAAATTCCATAGAAGAATATTATTTTTAATGATTTCTTGAACTGACCGCTCTAATTTTAGATTAAAACCAAATTCTAAAGAAGTAATTTTTGTATTGATAAAATCATATTCAGGGATTTGGCTTTGCAAGTTATTTAATGCTTGAGTTATCTCACAATATGAGAAGTCATTGTAGTTGATGTTTTGCCCTATTGTATTTGAATTGTGATACTTGTGTAAGGAATTTTCTATGTATGCTCCATTTTGAGTAATTACATAAGTCAGCGTTCCGATTTGTCCTACAATAGGATAAATAGAATGTTCAAGCCTATCATTTTTAATATCATTGCTGTTAATGGTACAATTAAATTCATGATTCTTCTTTATAATTTGTTCGAATTTTACTTTTTCTGTAAAATAAATTCTAATATTATCTTGCATATATTAATTTTTTTTGTGGTTAATAAATAAGTTTCCTTGTGTCATGTTTAAATGACACATAATCAATGTTTTCATAAAAAATAAATTTGGGGATTTTGGATAAGTCAGGGCAAAGATGTGCACCTCATTGCCTTGAGCTGTTTATCCTAAGAATTTTGATAGTGGAAAGCTATGCTGAAACTTAGTTATTGAGAAATGTATCTACATCATTTTTTCTGTATAATACTTTTTTCTTACCTACTTTTGTAGCAATGATTTTTCCTTTTCTTGTCCAATCCCAAAGACTTGTTTGTGAACACTGCAAGTAGTCACATACCTCTTTGCGTGTCATCAAGTCTTTGTTATTAGACTTTTTTCCCGAAACCGACTGGAACTTTTGTAGTTCTTCTCTGATGCCTGAAATTATCATCTCTGATAGTTGCTCAGGGCTTATTCGGATTAACATATTTGTTTCCATAATTATGATATTAAAATTATGAAGCAAATATATTGGCTTCTTTATTCGGCGAAAATTCGGATTTATTCTAATTTATTCGGGTGAAGAAGAGATGTATAATTGAATAAATTTTTCTATATGGTTTGAATAGTTATTAGAATTAGAAATGTTTGTGAGATTCATAGTTTTATTAAATCTCTCATTGAGATATTGGATGTATTCTTTTTGTTTTAAATGACTTTTTAATATATGATTCTTACAATTACTATTTCTAAAAATACCACCAATCACAGCCCCAAAACCTCGTTCTCCATTACTTACATTAAACTCTTCTAACATAGAATAAAACCAATCTTCTGCTTCTTGATTTCTAAAAATTTCACTTTTATATGAGGCTGATGGTTCTATTTTTGAGGTTGTAATATTTCCTACAACTTCTTCTCTTCTATCAAGAAGTTTAGGAAAAATATTTAAAATTTCATCTTTGACTCTTATATAAACAGGTTGAGCAATACTATCAAAAAATTGAGAAGCAACGAACTTATAAATTTCATTTTTTCTATTCCATCTTGCATTTGTATTTACTACACTTTCCAAAAAAAAATAAGACTCCTCTATTTTATGAAACAGTTGTTTACATAAAACCTTTGCTTTATGTTCTTCAATATCTCCTATAATGTCCAAAAGAGATCTAATAATTAAATACTCAGTAGAAGCACTAAAACTATAACGATATTGATTAAAATAATGCTCCCATTCATCTTCATTAAATTCAAATTCATGATAATTTAGACTTGTATGATAATTTTTATCATCTTTATTGGCTTCATATTCTTCTTTGCTTATTTCTTCTATATGTGATGTTCCTTCATGATCTAAACCATGATAAACCCAATAAATTCTTTTTACTTTTTCTTCTCCAGCAGGTGAAGGGATAAATTCTCTAACCATTTCATCTAAGTCATATTCAGAAGAAATCAGCATATCTATATGATCTATTTTATCCAGTAATGTCTGCATTCTCTATCCTTGTTTTTATTATTCGTAATGTATTCAAAATATCTTCTTCATTAGGTAAATCCCCATAAACCAAATGCTTAAAATCATTATAATAAACATTTCTTAATTTCCCCCAAATATTCTCTAAATTTTTGAAAATCAATGCATTTTTCAATGGTTGAGAAAGCCAACTGTTATTGTTTTTATAGCTTAAAACATCATCTTTTCTTACTTTTTCCAGCATTTCAGGGAAATCACTGCTTTCAAAGAATGTTATGATTTCTTCGTTTTTCAATAATTGGTGTAAATCATAGATGTGTCTTATTTTACTTCTTAAATCTTGTATCGGATTTTCGGTATACGAGAAACGGACAAGACTCATGATTTTCTCACAAAAAGTGCGTTTAGGATTAAGAACCGAAACATCAAATGGCTCTAAACAGAATTCTTTTATCATTTCTTGCTGATGGTTTTGTTCCATCATTTCTGTAATAAAAGTCCTGATTTGGCGTTTTTCATTTGGTTCAAAATACCCAAGCCAAGAAGCTTCTACAATAATAACATCTCTAATTTGTCCAAAACTGCCCTCAAAGTTTCGAGAATAAGAATGTGCTGTTTTCCTATTCATTCCCATTTTTTGTGTCACTCCGCTGATTTGGATTTCAGGCAGAACCTCATTTACAACTTCAGATATTTTTTTGATTTTATTCTTGAGCTGATTGGGAGTTTCTTCACTGGATTTTATTACAACAAGGTCTATGTCCTCTGAAAATCGTTCAATGACCTTATAGCATTTTGAAAGAGCAGTACCACCTTTGAAAATAGAATATTCAGCCACAGGACTGCTGAAAATCTGTTTCAAAGCATAACAAACCCAATAGTCTTTTTCTACATAAATATCTAATATTCCCATTTGCTGAGCTGTAAATCTTACTGCTTCTTGGAATTGTTTTTTATCTTCGTGTAGTTTCATTTGATGTTCCAGTTTTTGGCGTTAGGCAGAATGTTTTCAATGCCCTGAATTTCGTATGTAGAGATAGGATTTAGCGAGGTTTTTAAATCATCTGTATCAATATTCATTTTTTCTAAAATCGCTCCTAAAATCACTCTTGTTGATGCTGGGTATTTCATTGATAATCTTATCATTATTTTAAAATCTTTCTCTTGAAAGTCTTTGAAAATTTCTATTAGCCTGACAATGACTTTTTCGGGTGTCGTATCAGGAATGTTTTTAATAAATCTTAATATATCAAGAAGCTGGAGGTAAGGTATATTTTCTTTATTAATCGTGTTTTTTTGCTGTACCATAGAAATATTAAATATACCTCTTTTAAAAGGTGAACGGATATTGTTTTTCCCAATTTGAATACTATTACTAATCTGTGTCGTAAATCCTAATTCATTGTAAATACTTAATCCTGTGAGGTAACCTATGGTTTTTCCATTGTCTACAAGCAGGTCTTTAACAATTTGATAATTATTGGGATTAAGTTTACCAAAGCGGGTAATCTCTGGTTTATAGAATTTTCCTTTGGAGAGTTTTTCTATTTTTCCAGATTTAGCCATTCGGTTTAAGGCTTTGATAATAGCCTCTTTATTCTGTTTTTCTTCGGTTAAAAAATCAGAATAGGTGAAAATATAACCTTTGGGCAGGTAATTTATTTTATCGTTTATGAACTGCGTAGTTGTCAATGTCTTTATTTTATTCTACAAAGATACGAAAAGTCCAGTTTATTACATAAAAAACTGGACAAAATATTAGGCGATATTCATTGTGTTGTTATTTTGTGTTTGTTCTTCTTGTTCTAATTTTTTACTCATTTCCTCTATTTTTTCTTGTAATGCTCGTATTTGTTCTGATTGTAGGTCATATTTTTGCAATTTCTCATTTCTTGATTTTATACTTTCTTGTCTTAAGTGTTCATGTTCACTAGTTGGCTTGAAATAAGTTTTAAAAGTGTTTTCATTAGTATGTCCTGTATATTGCCAAATTTCTAGTAAATCCCAACCTTCAATGTATCTGTTGGTACAGAAACTTCTTCTTGAATCGTGGAAGGCTATTTTTTCTGAAAAGCTTAATTCTTCAATGATAACACCTTTATTTGAGGGCTTTTCTATTGAAATTTTCTTGTCTTTGAAATAGGGAATTTCCTCAAAAACTTCTTTAAGGTAGTCGTTTGTTTTTTGATTAGAAATAGATATGGACTTAATATTGCCATTATATTTTTCTAGTATTTCTTCTGTGTATCCAAAGAAAGAAAAGCAAAGTGTTGTATATTTATCGTTTGTTGATACTTTTTCTGAAAGGATTGTTATTTTTCTGTTATCATAATCTATATGAGAGTTTTCTATCCTTGTTATATCACTAAATCTCAAAGAAGTGTGACAACCAAGTACAAATAAGTCTCTTATTTTTTCTAATCTTTTATTGTTGGATAAATTATATTGATAAAGTTCTGTTATATCTTTTTCTGTTAAAACAACATTAAAAGAAGGGGCTACTTTAGGTTTGAATTCTTCTTGTAGATAGCTTCTGTTATCAGTGTAGCCTTTTTCAAATGCTTTTCTTAGGACTTGAGACAGTCTTTTTATTCTTGTTTTAAGGGTATTAGAACTTAATTTTTTACGATTAATCAACCAAGATTGAAATTTTAAACATAGAACTTCATCAAATTTATCTATATCAATAAATGTATTAGTTTCCTTTGCGAACTCTTTTAAATCTTTATACATTACATTAAAAGAGGAAATATAGCTTTTGTGTTTGGGTTTTTGTCCAGAATCTATAGCGTTATTGTTTTTAAGATTAAGAATCTCCATAAATTCTTCAAAAATATCATCAAAAGATTTTTTGCCTTTTTTGACAACTTTGATATCTTTTCCTTCTTTTGCCGAATTTACAATACTTTTTAGCTCTTCCTTTGTTGGAATTCTATTGTATTGTTCGTTAAATCTATTGTGGGTATCAATAATTGAAGCTCTAAATTTATCAAGTTTTAGATTTATTTCTTTTTTAGATGCTCCTGATGACACATATTGTTTGTTTTTGTCCCAATGAATAGTTGGAATTTTTATTCCTGTTGAAAAATCTATTTGGTAATCCTTAAAAGAGTATCTTCCTGCTATTCTTGAGGTTTCTAATTTAGGGTCTTTCAATCTAAAGCTAACGCTTCCTATCTCGTTGTTATACCGCATGATATGTGTGTTAAATTATCTTTTACAAAGATATAAAAAAAATATCAAAATGGTCACGATTTTGGTCACGGTAAAAAATAAATCTTAATAAATTTAATTAAATTCAAAAATATTTAATTCGTTGATTTTTAATTATTTAATATTTGATTTAGTTTTAATGAAATCTATTTTTATACAAAGTTATAGTCCCTGTGGGTCTACATTTAAAAACTCTCTGAATTTCAGAGAGTTTTTTGTTTTAAAGTAGTTTACTAAAATTTACTTTTTTTTGAGAAAGATAATGAATAAGTGTTTATAAATTTTAGCAGGGAAATGATTTTTTAATTCATCAAAAATCATTATTTTTGGCATCAAAATATAAACTATGAATTCTTACAAAAATCCTCTTGAAGAGCGCTATTCCAGTGAGGAAATGCTTTATAATTTTTCACCTGAGAATAAGTTTCGCACTTGGAGACAGCTTTGGATTGCTCTTGCCGAAATCGAAAAAGATTTAGGTTTAGATATTTCTGATGAGCAGATAGCACAGCTGAAAGAACAAGCCCAAAATATAGACTTTGCTAAGGCAGCCGAATACGAAAAGAAATTCCGTCATGATGTGATGGCGCATGTGCATACCTACGGAGATGCCGCTCCTTTGGCGAAGGGAATCATCCATCTTGGGGCTACTTCTGCGTTTGTGGGGGATAATACTGATTTGATTCAAATTCGTGATGGGCTGCTCATCATCCGCAAACAGCTGGTGAATGTTATCAAAAAACTGTCTGATTTCGCACTGAAATATAAAGACCTTCCTACGCTTGGTTTTACGCATTTTCAGCCAGCACAACTCACTACCGTAGGGAAGCGTGCTACACTTTGGCTGCAGTCTCTTCTTTTGGATTTTGAGGAATTAGAATTTTTCTTGGAAACCCTCAGATTTAGAGGCGTGAAAGGAACTACAGGAACGGCAGCCAGCTTTTTGGAGCTTTTCAGTGGAGATTATGCCAAGGTAAAACATTTGGATAAGGAGCTTTCCAGAAGATTTGGTTTTGAAAAAGTTTTTGGCGTTTCGGGGCAGACTTATGATAGAAAAATCGATGCAAAAGCTGCAACTTTGCTCTCGAATATCGCTCAGTCGGCACATAAATTTACCAATGACCTTCGCTTACTTCAGAATTTGAAAGAAATAGAAGAACCTTTTGAGAAAAGCCAAATCGGTTCTTCGGCGATGGCCTACAAGCGAAACCCAATGCGTTCCGAGAGAATAGGGGCTCTTGCTAAATTTGTGATGTCGGTTTCTTCGGGCTCTGTGATGGTGGCTTCTACGCAGTGGTTTGAGCGTACGCTGGATGACTCTGCGAATAAGCGACTTACGATTCCTCAGGCGTTTTTAGCAGTGGATGCTATTTTGCTTATTTGGAATAACATCATGGATGGGCTTGTGGTCTATGAAAATCGTATCAGAAAGCACATTATGGAGGAGCTTCCGTTCATGGCTACCGAATACATCATCATGGAAGAGGTAAAAGCAGGTGGCGACCGACAGGAAATCCACGAAACTATCCGCCAGCACTCTATGGAGGCGAGTAAAAAAGTGAAAATGGAAGGAAAGGAAAACGACCTGATAGAGCGCATTATGAACGATAATTCGCTGAAAATGGATAAGTCTAAAATCATGGAAGTCCTAGACCCGAAAAACTTCATCGGATTTGCACCGGTGCAGACAGAGGAATTCATCAAGAATGAAGTTCAGCCGATTTTGGATAAATACCAAGACCTTGTGGGGCTGAGCGTAGATTTGAAAGTTTAAGCTAAATAAAGATATTTCATTTACTAATTTTTTAATTAATGCCAATAGAATTTTTGTGTTTTTAAGTTCTATTTTATGAAAATTCCCTGCTGGTTTCGGCAGGGAATTTCTTTTTTAGCTCAAATTTTATTTTTAGAGAAAAGTGGTTTGGTTATCCGCTCGTGTTTTTCGCTAAATATATAGTATCTTTGCCGTTATGAATCAAGATACGATATGCGCCCTTGCGACTGCCGATGGGGTGGGAGCGATAGGCATCATCCGTGTTTCGGGGCAGGATGCTTTGGTGGTGGTCAATAGAATTTTTGAAGGAAAAAACTTGGAAAAAGTGCCGACTCACACGGTGCATTATGGTTTTATAAAAGACCAAGAAGAAATAATAGATGAGGTGATGGTCTCTGTGTTCCATGCACCGAGGACTTTCACGGTGGAAAATTCGGCGGAAATTTCTTTTCATGGTTCGCCGCATATTGCTAAAAAAATCTTGGAAGCTCTGCTGAAAAATGGCGCGAGAACTGCCAAAGCAGGAGAATTTACCATGAGAGCCTTTATGAATGGGCGTATAGACCTTTCTCAGGCGGAATCCATTGCTGACCTTATTGCTTCCGAGAATGAGGCTTCGCGAAAGGCTGCCCTTGAGCAGCTGAAAGGCGGAATTTCCAAGGAAATAGCCGTTCTGAGAGGAGATTTGCTGAATTTTACTTCGCTTATCGAACTGGAACTTGATTTTGCTGAAGAAGATGTGGAATTTGCTGACCGCTCGGCGCTGATGGGACTTATTGCTAATCTTAAATCCAAATTGGGTAGTCTTATTGATAGTTTTCAGTACGGAAATGCAGTGAAAAACGGCATCAATGTGGCGATAATCGGAAAACCTAATGCAGGGAAATCCACTCTGCTGAACGCCCTTTTGAAAGAGGAAAGGGCAATAGTGAGCGATATAGCAGGGACTACCCGTGACACGATAGAGGAGGTTCTGCATATAAAAGGCACGGCGTTCCGTTTCATCGACACGGCAGGAATCCGCGAAACTTCCGACACGATAGAGGAAATAGGCGTGAAGAAAGCCAAAGAAAAAATAGCATCGGCAAAGGTGTTGCTTTATCTTTATGATGAGCAGGACAGCAGCGCGGAAGAAATCATTAGCTTTATAAAAGAATTCTACCGCCCAGACCTGAAAGTGATGCTTCTTCATAATAAAATAGACCAAAACAAGGGTGTTTCTACTGAAAATCTTTCAGAAATAGACCAAGCGCTGAAACGAGAACTTGTCCCTGATTATACGGATACTATTCTGGGGATTTCGGCTCGGGAAAATATCAATATAGAACTACTCAAAGCGGAATTGTCCAGTTTTGTGGAAACTCTGAAAGGCAGCGAAAATGCAGTAGTAATTACCAATCAGCGCCACTATGAAGCCCTTAGAAAATCGTTGGATTCCGTGGAAAGAGTAGAAGAAGCGGTGGTTTCGGGTATTCATACGGAACTTCTGGCGTATGAACTGCGCACGGCTCTGGAACACCTTGGGGAAATCTCTGGGGAATTTACCAATGATGAGGTTTTAGGAAATATTTTTAGTAAGTTCTGTATCGGAAAATAAATATAGTTTTCTTTGGTTTCCTTTAGTTTCTTTTGTTTGATTTTCAGTAAATTATGATTATTTTATTTTCGTATGTATGACTTTGTTTATATATTTGTACACCTTTTGTACACCTTGAAACCAAAAGATGTACAGGAGGTGTGCAATTTTATATGCGTATGAAAACATCATTATATTAATTAAAAAAAACAGAAAATTAGTTTTTTATAAAATATTATCATGTTTCAGAAATTAGTGAAAAAGTGTATATTTAAGGTTTCAAAAAACAATAATTTCTAGCCAAACATAAAGCATTATGAACTACAAAACATTAGTAAAACTAAGCAATATTATTGGGATAATTTCTATTATCTTGTTGGTTTATTGGGTTTTTGTATTTATTTCAATAACGGTCTTTGGATTGAAAATTTTTCGGGAAAATATTACCGAGACTTTTTATCTGAGTGTACTGGGAGTTTTAGCGTTGATGCTGGGTTCTCTTATTATTAATGTGATGTTTAACCTTACTCGAATAGCCGAAAAACACAATCAAGATGAATTGAGTGTTTCTAAACAGGTTAACAAAAAAATGGGACTTCTTTTTGGACTGAGTTTTCCTTTGATATTCGGGCTTCTTTTCGCTGGAGATTATATTACATCCAGAAAAAAAGAAGAAATGCTGATAGCTTCTGCAAAAGAAATCATAGAGAGCAATAAGGAAAAAACAGATAAATTACTTCATTATTCCTTTGATAAAAATTGGGTTATCAATACTCGCAATATTCTTGATTTATACGAAAATACGGATAAGCATTTTCCATATGTTTCGGTAATTGTGTCGGATAGTATTGATAAAACAAAAGTGTTTTTAGGTTTTAGAGATTACTACATAGAGAATGATACCATTCGCCCTATGAAGAGAGATTTTATTCTAAAAACAACAAAAGTAGAGCGTGAATACCTCAAAAAGGTATTTTATAACCATTCTGATGAAGTACGATTCAGTGCTAATGATGGTAGGTACGAGCTGTTTTATCCCTATATAAAAGATGGGAAAAGAATTGTTCTTTATTTTTCGGAGTATCAGCCTTATGGGAAAATAGGAAGTTGATAAACAGATAGAAACTATAACAAAACTAATAGAAGTAAAGTAAATGATAGCAAAAGAGTATATTCCTATTTATGCTACATTAATAGTTCTTGCGCTTATTTACATAAAGAGTAAAAAAAAGGATAAAAATGATGACAACCCAATGAATACAGCAAGGGTCTTTGATTCATATATACTAATAATAATACTTTTGGTATTAATTATATTATCTATTTTTAAATGACAGGTAAAATTCCAGATGTGTGGGCTGAACCATAAATATTTATACTTAATTTAAAGACAAATTATGCTTTATATTGTATTTTTTTGAGTGTGATGATTAGATAATTATTATTTATATCTGTATAAATGAATTATATGGCATTTTATAAACTGATAGAACAAAACAAAGAACGGCGGAAAGCGCTGGGAATACGCTTCAAGTTATTTTAGAGAAATTAAAATTAGAAGCTGTCGCAAATCTTATTTTGCGACAGCTTTTTTACTTTTCTATTTTTTGAAATTAATGGCAAAAAGCCACCATATCTAATCCGTTTTCAAGGCAAAAAGCGATGTTCTCTTTTAGTCCCATAATATGTTCATAGCTATAGCCTTTGTCTTCTTCCTCGGTTTCACCATCGATTAAGTCTTCTATTTCCTCAGGAGTTTTATGCACTTTTGATAATAAATCCGAAAGCGCTTGTAGGTGTTCTTTATCAAGCAGGCTTATCATAGGGAAATCGTATATCTCTGGGATAGAAAATGGGTGAAAATGGTCAGCAGGGAAGAGTTCGGTATCTATTTCAGTCTTTATATTCCAGTCTTCTAAAAGTATACGACTGATGAGTTCAGTTTCATACCAAAACTTAATTTCCTGATTATAAGGTAATTCTATACCCAAAGTAGTACAAATACCGATAAAGGCATAGCCATAAATATACCCTTCCTGATCATACTGATTGCCCATAATAATATCAGTAAGCGCCTTTATGGTCTCATTATCATCGTCTCCATCTGCATAGTTTTTAAAGGTATCATTCGCTTTTACCTTTTGTAAAAGGGCTTCATCTTTAGAGCCAAAAACAGCTTTGATTTCAGGAGTTTTTATTCCGTAAGCAAACATATAGTATCCCATAAGTAGAATTTTTTTATTGAAAGAACGAAGATAGTGTTTTTTTATTTACATTTGTAAGGTATGACTATTTAAAAAAATAAAAATTATGGAATTGATTTCAGAAAAAATGAAATTTGATTTTCTTGTCAGATTAAAATTTGATATTAGTGAAGGGTATGATAAGGCGGGAATTAAAACGGCTTATAATGATTTTGCAAGAACGCTGAGAACTGATAATTTGAAGGAGAAAAAATTTAAAACAGAAAATTTTTTACTCAAAGAATTGAAACAATTGATTTCTTTGAATATAAAAAATCAAGAAGAATTTGATGAAAAACATAGGGAACTATGTGAGAAACTTAAGAAAGAATGGAATGAGCTCAGTTATGGTCAAATTCAAAAATGGGTAAATATGTCCCTCAAATATTGGCTTCTTTTCGGTGGAGATAAAATAGCAAACATTGAGAAAAATGCTAAATATTTCCATATTCCCATTGACAGCATCATAAAAGAAATTGCTTTTGGAGAAAAAAGAAATCAAGTAGGTTATAAAAGTTGGAGTAAAATAGAAAATTATGATGAATATTTCAAATATCAAGACATATTCAGAGAAAATAACAAAAAGATTGAGCCGATTGTAAAAGAGTTTGAGTTGTTTAATAATAGTAATAATAAACAATAAAACCAGTAAATTTAAAACCAATTTAAATTACACCAGATGAACATAGAGGAAAATACAGAATCTATACAGAAAGAGATATTACAACACAAAATAAAGGTGATGGGGAAAGATTGGGTGCAAAACAGATTGGAAGCAAAAGCGCAGGTTCAAGATATGAAAAAGCACTTGGATTCTTTATCAGAAGAAGAAGCTCACAGACAGGCAGTGGAACAAGCAGAGAAAATCAAAAGACTGAGAGAAGAGAGGAGAATAAAGGGGATTTCATAGAGTATTGTAAAGAAAATGGATAATGGAAAGGAAAACTGTTTTGGATAGATGTTCAAAGCAGTTTTGTTTTTTTGAAATGTGATGCTTTGGTAGTTCAGATTACAAAATGAGAAACGCCTACTAAGACAGAGCAGAAAAAACTTAAAAAATCATTGATAATTATTCCTTTTTGTAGTAGTTATTTTAGCGGATAAAATGTAAATTTGCAGAACTCCCTATAATAACTAAAAATGAAAAAGAGAATCTTCGTAGAGAAAAAAGGGATTTTCGATGTAGAAAGTCCTAAAATTCTAACTGAAATCAAGAGCATTCTTCCCAAAGTAGAGAATGTAAAAGTTTATAATATTTATGATGTTTTTGGGCTGTCCGAAAGCGATTTTTCCAAAACGGTAGGCAGTGTTTTCGCAGACCCTGTTACAGACATCATTCACACAGAAAATCCAGCAACAGAGCAGTATTTCGCTACAGAATTTCTCCCTGGGCAGTATGACCAGAGGGCAGATTCAGCGGAGCAGTGCATTTCGCTGCTTACAGGAACGGGCAATGCAGCCGTGCGAAGCGGAAAACTTATTGAGATAAAGGGCATTTCTTTCGCAGATTTGGATAAGGTTAAAGACCTGCTTATCAATAAAGTAGAGAGTAGAGAAAAAGATTTGTCTAAACTAGAAATTCCAGCGCAGGAAAAGCCAACTCCTGTGATTGTTCACGAAGGTTTTATCGGTTTTAATGAGGCCGAACTGGAGCAGTTTTACAAGCAGCACGGCTTTGCTTTTGGGTTTGATGATTTGCTGTTTATTCAAAATTATTTCCAATCAGAAAACCGAAATCCTACCGAGACCGAGCTCAAAGTTTTGGACACTTACTGGAGTGACCACTGCCGGCATACCACTTTTGAAACCGAGCTGAAAGACATTCAGTTCAAAGGCGAATTTAAAGAAACTTTGGATAAAATTTTCGCCGATTATTTAGAAAAAAGAAAGTTCTTAGGAAGAGAAGCGAAACCGATTTCGCTCATGGATTTGGCAACTGTCTGCGCCAGATATTTCCATAAAACAGGTAAATTAGAAAATCTTGTGGTTTCTGATGAAATCAATGCCTGCACGATAGAAATAGAGGCGGAGTTTGATGGGAAAAAAGAGCCTTGGTATCTTCTTTTCAAAAACGAAACGCACAATCACCCTACTGAAATAGAGCCTTTTGGTGGCGCATCTACTTGTCTTGGCGGTGCTATCCGTGACCCGCTTTCTGGGCGTGCTTTCGTGTATCAGGCGATGCGTCTGAGTGGTGCGGCAGATGTTCTAGAGCCTGTTTCTGCGACTTTGCAGGGAAAACTTCCACAGAGAACCATCACAAAACAGGCAGCGAATGGCTATTCTTCTTATGGAAATCAGATAGGACTTGCCACTACGATGGTCAATGAAATCTATCACGAAGGCTACAGAGCGAAGAGAATGGAGGTAGGTTTCGTGGTTGGTGCAGTTCCCAAAACTTGGGTAAAACGCGAAAAACCGCAGAATGGCGACATCGTGATTTTGCTTGGCGGTGCTACAGGGCGAGATGGCGTAGGCGGTGCTACAGGTTCTTCCAAGGAGCAGGACGAAACCTCTATACATACACTTTCTACCGAAGTCCAAAAAGGGAATGCCGTGGAGGAGAGAAAAATCCAAAGGCTTTTCCGTAACCCAGAAGTTACCACTTTGATAAAGAAATCTAATGATTTCGGAGCGGGTGGAGTTTCTGTGGCTATCGGTGAAATTGCCGATTCTTTGGAGATTGATTTGGATATTTTACCTTTAAAATATGAAGGGCTGAACGGAACAGAACTTGCTATTTCCGAATCGCAGGAGCGTATCGCTGTGGTGGTGGATGCCAAGGATAAAGACCAATTTATCCATTTCTGTGAAAGAGAAAACATCAAAGCCGTGGAGGTAGCGAATGTTACCGATTCGGGAAGAATGCAGATGTTCTGGAAAGGAACTAAAATAGTAGATTTGAGCCGAGAGTTTCTAAATTCCAACGGCTGTGCAAAATATCAAAATGCCGAAATTTCCCACCTTCAAAAACTTGAAAATCAGTCAGAAATATTTAACGAAGAAAACCTCATCAGAATACTTTCGGATAAAAATACAGCCTCTCAAAAAGGCTTGCTGGAGATGTTTGACTCTTCAGTCGGTGCGACTACGGTGGCTATGCCTTTGGGCGGAAAACACCAGATTACCGAGATGGAGGGAAGCGTACAGACACTGCCTGTTTTGAACGCGAAAAATGTGGAAACGGTATCTCTGGCAGCGTGGGGCTTTGATGCTGAAATATCTTCGCAAAACTCCCTGATAGGGGCAGCAGATGCTGTGGTGGAGTCCGTGGCGAAAATCGTAGCTATGGGCGGCGATTATAGAAAAATCCGATTGAGCTTTCAGGAATATTTTGAAAAATTAGGTCAAAATCCAGAAAAATGGGGAAAACCGCTGGCATCGCTCCTTGGGGCTTATGATGCGCAGATGAATTTTGGGCTGGCGGCTATCGGAGGGAAAGACTCTATGAGTGGAACTTACCAAAATCTGAATGTACCGCCGACATTGATTTCCTTCGCTTGTGCAGATGGGCAGAAAAAACACATTATTTCGCCAGAGTTTAAGCAGGCTGGAAACAATATTTATCATTTTTATCATCAAAATAAAGAAAATGGACTGCCAGATTATGAAACTTTGAAAGAGGTTTTTAATTTCGTTCATCAGCAGATAAAAGCAGGAAACATCGTTTCTGTAAAGACCATAAAAGACGGTGGAGCGGCAGTTTCATTGGCAAAAATGTGTTTTGGAAATCATTTCGGTGCAGAGGTGGAACTTACAGAAAGCCAGATTTTGGAGAAAAATATCGGTGGTTTTATCATTGAAAGTAAAACAGAACTACCTCATTCCCAGCTTTATAAAATAGGAAAAGTGACCGAAGGAAAAACTTTGGTTATCAATAAAAAAGCGTTTGACCTTGGTAAATTGCTTTCGGCTTATACGCAGACTTTTGAAAATCTTTTCCCAACAGCTGAGCCAGACAGAATAGAAATCAACATCGATGAAAAGCTGAATTCTACGAGTCCTAAAAACATCATCATCAAGAAACATAACATCGCAAAACCAAGGGTTTTCGCGCCGATTTTCCCAGGAACAAACTGCGAATACGAAACCCAAAATGCTTTCCGAAAAGAGGGAGCAGAGGTGACTTCGTTGCCGCTCATTAACCTTACCAAAAGCCTTTTGGAGGAGAGTATAGAGACTTGGACAAAGGAAATAGACCAGTCTCAAATTCTTGTTTTCTCAGGAGGATTTTCCGCAGGGGACGAGCCAGATGGTTCAGCGAAATTCATTGTCAATGTTCTTAAAAACGAACAAATGAAGTCTGCTGTTCATCGCCTTTTGGAGCGTGACGGGATGATTCTGGGGATATGTAACGGCTTCCAAGCCTTGGTAAAATCTGGACTTCTGCCGTATGGGGAGATAAGGGATTTGGATGAAAACTCGCCTACACTCGCTCACAACGCGATAGGCCGACATATTTCCCAAATGGTGGATGTGAAGGTGGTGAATGATGATTCGCCGTGGCTGAAAGGCATGAAAAACGAGGTCTATACCATCCCGATTTCCCACGGAGAAGGGCGTTTCATGGCAAGTGAGGAGGTGCTGACAGAACTCTACAAAAATGGACAGATAGCAACTCAATACATTGATTTTGAGGGTAGAATAGCTCACGGAATGCCGTATAATCCGAATAATTCGCTCTTTGGAATAGAAGGAATTACCAGCCGAAGCGGAAAAATATTCGGAAGAATGGGGCATCCAGAGCGTTTCGCGGAAGGACTGTTGAAAAATATCCCAACTGCCAACTACCACAATATTTTCAGGAATGGAGTGGAGTATTTTAAGTAGGGAAATTATATTGTAAATAAAAAAACACCTCTGAAAAGAGGTGTTTTTTTGTTTTTTGATATTAGAACAAATCATCTAATTTAGATTTTGCGGAATCCCAGAATTTACTGAGGTCAGATTTTAAATCATCTAGTTTGTCTTCTGCAAGGTCTTTTATTTCATCCCATTTGTCTTCGGCTTCTTCTAATTTTGCTTCCAAAAGTTTGCTTTTTTCTTCTAGCTCTGCTTTTGCATCACCAGATAATTCTTCTGCTTTTCCTTTTAGGATTTCTAGTTCTTTTTTAGCGTTTTCTATTTGTTCTTGGAATTTTTGTTTTAATTCGTTAGTGTCCATTTTCTTTGTTTTTAAATGTTAAACAAGACAAAGATAAACAAAAAACGATACAAAAGAGCTTTAAAACCAAATTAAAATTTCTGTAAATTGCACAAGGCTTGTTTTTGGGCATTGATGGGAATTTTTTGAAATAAATATTTGTAATGAAAAAGGTATAGAAAATAATAATGGATAATGGAATTTTAATGGGATTATTCTATAAAGTTTCTAACAAGCAATCCTTAAAGGATAGAAATCAAATTTTTAAAGAAGTGGGTATTCCTCTGCTCTTGAAGATAATGGTTTTATTCATCCTGTCTTTAAAACTTCTTGGGATGGACAATATAACCATTCTATAAAAGGCTATTGCTATGAATTTGCTCGATTACAGCAAAATAGATATCTTGAAATCATAAATACTTATATACTTAGCGGTGAATCTCGGATACAAATTTATCTGAATATTTTTGAGATTTCTCCCCAATTAGAATCAGTAACTGAATTAAACAAATATGAAGGATTAAATTTCAGTATTCCTCCCAACAATATAACAAGAATGCTGTTACGAAGTGATGATTATAAAGGTCCTCCTATATTCCATATTATTTTTCTTCCAGAACACAAGATAGGAAACTACCATACAAAGGCTGGATATGAAACAAAGCTTAAAAAGCTAAAGATTTTAATCCAATCAGACATGAAAAACATCAATAAATTTATAAAAAGATGGTATGAACTTCACAAACCAAATATTACAGACTATGAAGGAAATATCATGAATAATATTTCCATGTAGATTTCTTATGACAATATTCCAAATTGTCTTTTAGATTATTAAAAATTCACAAAAAAAAATATTATGAAACGCTCTTTATTAAGTTCATTTATTATAATTATCAGTGTATTATTAAGCATAAATATTTTATTAAATATATGTAGCAAAAAGGATACAACAGAAGAAACATTATTTTATACTAAAAACCTTCAAGAGGAATTTGATTTATTAGTATCGTTTAAAAATACCGGAAGAAATTGGGGCGTTTATTTATCAGCAACAAAAGAAGATATAAATAAAATAAAAGAAAACAAATATCCATTAGGAGACCCTTATAATATCCCAAAATATCCAGAAATAAAATTTGTCATAAAAACTACTCAAGAATTATACGATAAAACGGATATAGGAGATAGACTGCATAAACTCCCTAATAGTAATAAATGCTATCTCTATAAAGGAGATTCTATTTTTAAATATAATTGTTATCTTATTCCTGAACAAATCAAAGAAAAGATAAATATAGATGAATAGGATAATGATGAAATTGGATATTGGAAAACGGCTCAGTGATTTTGGGTAATGTTCCAGAAGTATTGTTTTTTAGATTATTAAAAATAAAAAAATAGCATGAAAAGCTTTAAATTATTAATCTTTATCCTTATTATATTAGGGTTATTAAATTATTTGAGTTTTTTATTAATAGATAATCATATCTACACTCTGAAAATAGGCTTTCCATTTACTATTTATTATGAATTCATTATAGATGGTGAAACTCAATTTAGTTATTATCCTGAAAATATAGTGATAAATATTATTATCGTTGTCACTATATATGTAGTAATAAAATTATTTTATAATGAAAAAAAGTGATAATATTCTATATTATTAAAATAAAAAACAATGAAACAAGAAAATAAAAATGAGAAAGTAACACTGAAAACCAAGACATATTCAACAAAGACTAAAGCTATTGCAAAGAAAGTGTATGATGAGGTGATAGCTAAATATCCTAATCTAATGGAAAAACTTAAAAACAGCTAAATATAAAGGAAGTTGTATGATGTATGGTGCTGCGCTTATGTTCTAAATAGTTGTTTTTATGATTTGTGATTGATATGTATCACAAAATTAGCTGGTTATGGCGTAGACGGCAGATGTAGAGATTATTTGGTCAAGAACTAAAACAAAATTGATAGGAAGATGAAAGATTTAAGAAAGTTTTATTATTGGTGTGCATTAGTGTTTTTGATAATATTTCTATTATTACAATGGTATTTTTATCTGAATCCTACAACTATTGAAGAGGATAATAGATTTGTGTACGATAAAATAAGGAATAGAGAAATAAAATCTACAATTAAGAGGAAAAGCCTTGATTTTAAAAATAGAAGAGCTTTATATATAGTTTATGAACAAGATAGTTTGCCTTTGGTTGTTAATTGGGAAGAGAAAATAAGCATAGGGGATTCAATTATTAAACCCAAGGGTTCCTTAAAACTTTTGATAAAAAGGGGAGGCTATTTAATAGATACATTGGACTACGAGGAAAATAATTCTATTATTTTACCAAATAATTGGTAATAAGAATAGGAGTAATGTTCCAGATTGTCTTTCAAGTTATTATAGTGAAAACCAAAAATTAAAAAATTCCGAAAAATGAAATATTACTTATTTATATTATGTTTAGTATATCCTTTTAAAAATTTGTATTCTCAAAAATATAAATGTCCATTAGATAATGGATATATAATGGTAGGATATAAAAATAATGAGGATCAACAAAGGTACTCTCTTTTTTTAAGGGAGAAAATTCCATTCCTCCTATTGATTTTACTGTTAATACTGAAAATAAAACAGATAAAGTGTTATCCATATCTAAAGGGAAAGTAATATTGGCAACAGACAAGGTGGGTGGAGTAGTCGCGGTCAAAGATATGGAACATGAAAAAATTATACGATATGATAAAATAGATAATATCCAAGTGAAACAAGGAGATTTTATTGATATAGGGCAAATAATAGGAACTCCAAAAGTAAATGAATTTTATCCTAGAAGGTGGGATGAGTATGTAAATGAAATATATTTTGTAAATATCAGTTTTTTTGTTTTAGATACTAAAATAAGAGAGCTCATTCATAGTCCTTTGTCAGTAGATAGTATAGATTGTAAAATAATTGTGTGTGAGAAGAATTGCCAACCTAGAATTTATCATTAGGGAGGTAATGTTCAGATGTTGCTGGGCTAAAAACTAATTTTAAAATAGGACTAAAATGAAAATAAAATATTATAACATATTACCATCAGTAGTGATGATGATTCTCATCATTATGCATAATAGGGGAGTATCAGGGGGAGATATTTTAATTCAGTTTTCTATAATATTTGTGACATTTATACAGGTATTATATCAATCTGTTTTAAGAGTTTTCATAAAATTTGATTTATTTAGAAATATAAAGGAATTATTGTTGGTTGGAGCTATTATATTTTTATTAATAATTCTATATTTTCAATTTTTATATGCGGATTTATATTAAACAATGCCAATGAACAGAAAAAGAATATTTCTTTTAATAATTATATTTGTAATGGTTCTTTATCTTATGTATAAAGGTTTTGTTTATTGGAATTATAATCTTTTCAAAGAACAAAAACAAGTAGAAGCATGGAATAGCAGAGTGAAAAAACAATGAAAAATGAAATAAGAAAGTAAAAAAAATGAAACTGCATTATTTATTAATAATAATATTATTAGTAGCATGTAAAGATAAATGTAAAAATATAAAGATTTTGGATTTTCCTAAGGACATAAAAATAATGAGTTCTAATAAACAAATCTGTGATAATGAGCATTATAACTTTGGGAAACCTTTTGTGATGGAATATAATGATGAGAATTATAGCTTGTTTCATTATAATGAAAAAATAAAAATTTTAGTGGATAAAAGAGTAAATATCATACTCTGCATAAAAACTAATGAAGCCAATAATTTTGATATTATATTTAACTCTAAAGACCAATTTACCTATGGAATAGAAGAACTAATATTTTTAGATAAAAACTTAATTCCTCTCTATGCTATACGAGAATTAGGGATATATCAGTACACCCATGATGTTAGAAATAAAAAAATAAAATTTGCTTTGATAGATGATAATAAAATAGACTTTAATAAAATCAAATATAAAGATATTCTTAATATTTATAGAAATCTGAAACCAAAGAAAATTTCAGATAAAGAATATAATGAAAATCCATACTATACATATCCCTTTGCTTGGGAATGGTAGGTAATGTTCAGATTATTAAAATGAAAACACAGTGAAAATAAGAGAGATATGAGCAAAGGGCAAAAAAGAAGTAATAAAGTAATAATATTATTTTTATTACAGGGATTATTGACATTTATATGTTTTTTTATACTACTCCTTAATAGTAAATATACAGGTGGTCAAATAGGTATGGCTCCGCTTGTATTAATGAAAATATTATTTTTTCAAATAATAATCATGTTGGTAGCTTATACAGTGCTATATAGATACATAAAATCAGCATATGTTTATCTTATTATGAATATGTTCTTTTTTCTTATAATGTTATATAAGGATTTTTCAAAAAGTTATATATATGTGTGTGAAGATAATTTAGATGGATTTTTTATAAGAAGCGCTCTATTATCTATTATTTTATCTACTATTTTAGTAAGTATAATTTGTAAAAAGAATGGGTAATGTCTGTTGTTTTGGTATTAGAAAATTCACAATAAAACCATAAAATAATTAGAAAAATATAAACGAGAGAACACCGAACCTTCACCGAAGGAAGAAAGCAGATGGTAAATTATCAAATTCTTAAAAATAAAAGTAAATATTTAAAAAAAATATAAAAAAGAGAAATGCAACTTTCTAGATTTGATAGCCTATAAGATTAAACAATACAAATATCAATGAAAGAACAACAAAAGAATAAAAAATGTATTTCTTTTAATAATTATACTTGTAATGGTTCTTTATCTTATATATAAAGGTTTTGTTTATTGGAATTATAATCTTTTTAAAGAACAAAAACAAGTAGAAACATGGAATAGCAGAGTAAAAAACAATGAAAACAAATTATAAAATATTATTTGCAGTATTGCTTTTATTTATAGTTTTTTTTGGAATGTATTTATTTTCATTTTACAAATCTGTTACGGATACAGAAGATGTGAAATTGAGCGGTTATATTTATGATGAAAAAACCAAACAGCCTATCCCAAATACTCTTATAATGATAATAAGTGAGCGATACGAAGATGATAGCGGCAATACAAATTACGATGAATATTTAGGAAAAAATGCCATAAAACTCTATTCCGATAGTAAAGGATATTATTCAACAATTATAGAGAAAACCGCTTTTATATCGTTATATTTCAAAAAAGAAGGCTATGTTCAGAAGAAAATAGAAGGAGAATATCCAACAAAACAAATGAATTATAAAGTGTATTTAAAGAAAGAGTAATTTTGTGTAATGTACATATTTTCAATAACTTATAAAAGTTAAGCTATTAAAAACTAAATACTATCCGAAAAACAATAGAGACTTCATAAAAAGTCCCTATTTTAGTCTTTTGTTTATGTAATGTGTTGATTTACAGGTGTTATTGTGGAGCTGGAGGAAAACTATATTAGTGATTATTAGCGAGTTAATTTTTTTTTTCAATATTCTGTTTAACCTCTATTTTTTACTATTTTTAATCTCTTTATTACTTGTAGTTATCCACTGTTTTTTGTAGTTCTACTTTGTGATTATAAATATCATCAAGAGAGTTTATTAGTATTTTTTCTCCTGCATCTTTACCGTTATGAAATAGCTCTATATATTTTTTACCTCCATTAAGGTGTAATCTGCAAAGTGGTTTTCGGTTATTGTCATCAAGTAAAACTCCAAAATAAGATTGTGTGTCTCTTGGAGCAATTCTATCAGCGGAAATGACTTCTCTTAAAATTGCTTTTACAATTTGGAATCCTTCTATTTCATCTTCAGTGGTAACTACTTTTGATTCTGAATTTTCATCTATTGAATCCAATACCTCGTTTTCTTTTGTTTTTGTATCATGAATGTTTTCATTTATACTTAATGCTGATTTTAATCTAGAACTTATGGATTCGTTTATAGAGCTTGTCAGTGCTCTTTTGGTGTATTCGCGAAATATTGAAAGTCTGTTTGCTGTTAAAGGTCTGTCAAAAAATCTATTTACCAATAATTTTATAAATTCATCTGACGGATTATCTATTTCTGTTTCAAATTCTTTTCTAATGGCTTTAATATATTTCAAGGATTCAGCAGAATCTAAAATGCTCTCAAGGTCGTAAGATGTTTTGGTGAATTTTTCTAAAACTTTTATGGAGCTATCTTTTAAATCATCAAGATTGATAGTTAAAAATGGTTTTTCATCCATGATATTTGGCTTTTCCAAATCGGTATAGAAATTATATATTATTCCATTGGTAAGAATGCCGAAACGAGCCTTTGAAACATGGTAATATCTATGTAGTTGAGAATTGTGGGCATCTGCATTTTCTTTCCAGTGTTTACACTCTATAACTAAAATAGGTTCACCATCTTTCATTATCATGTAGTCTACCTTTTCCCCTTTTTTAGTTCCGATATCACATACAAATTCAGGAATAACTTCTATTGGATTGAAAATATCATATCCAAGAATTTGTATAAAAGGCATGATAAATGCATTTTTAGTAGCCTCTTCTGTTTGTATCTGTTCTTTTAGATTATCCACCCTTTGGTGTAGTTGTTCTAATTTTGTTTTTAGTTCCATTATGTTTTATAAAAATATTTTAGATAAATGTTTTTTCATTAGTAGAATGAGTGACTATGAAATCCTACCCCCTTAAAAATGTAGTTTGGAATTCCATTAGGTGATGTTTTTTTAGCATATGATAATATAGCCTTCCAAGTAGTCAGACTCCATATTATCTCCTTCTACTTCAAAGGCTAAAAACTTACTATTTTTTACTACAAATCACTTGTCTTGTTTTTAAGATGTTGATTTATAGCAAATTACAAACTTTGTGGAGCTGGAGGGATTTTATTAATATTGTAATAAATTATTATAAAGCATCATTTTGCTTAAAATCAATGAGTTATATTGAGTTATAATTAATATGATTTATCATAAAATACCATAGACTAACACTAAAAAGGTCCCTGTTTTTTTATATTAGGGACTATTGTTAGTTAGTTGTTTTTTATAACTATTTTTACAAATCTAATAGATTTTTAATTCATTCTTTATCTATTGTAATGTCCTAACTACTTATTTTGTTATAAGCATTTTTTTAATTGTGTAAAGGTAAGTATGTTGAAATGATAGAAATTTTATTAAAAATACAGAAAGAGGAATAATGTTGAGGACTGTTGTAATAAGGAAATAGAATGTCAAAAATGGATATATTTTTCAATGTTTGTCTGAAAAGCAAATAAAATAAATAGTATAAAAACAAAATCACATAAATTTTAGTTTGTATGGTTCTTTTTCTTTATTCTGTAACGAGATGAGCATAAAAATAAAGCTTGTCTATCATAAATGCATAAGCTTCTTTATGAATTGTATTATCCAACATCGACAGTTTTTAGATACTGCATCAGGTTTGATTTCGACAGCTTTCACCTGCCCAAAATGTTGTTTGTCAATCACCATTTTGTAAAACTTAATTGGATATTCTGTTTTATTTTCTTTAAGGTCTGTTTTTATATGTTTTTTGTCCTTTAAGATATTTATAATAGTAGATTGATCTTCTTTAGAGCATTTTAATCCAAAATATACAGCTTCAATACAATTTTTAACTTCAATAGAATGAAAACCCTCTTTTCCTTCCATATTAAAATAGAGTAGTCTTAATTCATTTTCATATTCCCACTGTTTTCCTTTAAGGAAGAAAGCATCCTTCATATTGATACTATCTTTGTTAGAATATTGACTGATATCTTTATCTGAATAAATTACATCACCAAAAAAGCAAATAACACTATCATTATCGTGTGCTAATTTCGTTAATGAATTAGGAAAATGATATTTGATACACACTCCTTTGTGTGAATCTGCATAATGAGCCCACATTAACTCATTCAAATATTCAAATTTTGCTCCTGGATGTTTTTCCTCACTTACCATTTCTTGTGTGTTTTCGTCTGTTCTTGGTAGTTTTATATTTGATGAAAAACAAGCAATCTTCAAACATTCATTATAGGCATGGCGAATCATCTGAGAAACTTCTTCATCATTATTTAATAGTTCAAGGATGGGGCAGTCAAAAGGATCATTGAAATACCCTGGAGAAGTCAGGCCTATACTTTCATTAATTAATGATTGGAATAAGTATTCGTTGCATGTTCTAAACTTATATGCGATTGGATTATAACTTGTATGATAAGATTTAATTATCAAATAGTAAATATACTTTTTAAAGGAATATGTCGAGTTTTCTTTATGCTTAATCCCTAGTCTATGCCAGCATAGGGCAAGATTTCCGAATAGTACAGTCTTTATTCCAAACTTATATTTTACAGACTCATTTTCGTCAAAGAATTTAATCCTTTCAGATAGTAACTCAACTTCGTCTTTTGATAGAGTTTCTAGTTCAAATATTCCGACAGAATATAAAATCAAAGCCTCTCCATACTTTTGCCCCATATCTTTATCATAAAACATGTAATCAATAGAATTTACCCATTCTTCTTTGAATGAGTCAATAACTTCTTTCGCATTAGTTTTGGAAACATTATTTTTATATTTTCCTATATAAGATAATATTTCATTATGGTATCTTTCTAAATCTTTATTTTCCATTATAATTTGATATTTATTTCTACAAATATAGTTATTGATAAGGTAAGGTACTCTATAAATTATTAGTACAAAATATTTCAAAAAAATCTTACTAATGTATATAAAGATTTTCTATTAATCATATCAAATATAATCACTAATGTTATAAATATTGTTACATTTGTGTCTTATTACAGTAATTTTACTATGAGCAAGGAATTTCAAATAGAAAATAATTTATTGGATTGGCTAAAAGAATTAAAGTACACCTACCGACCTGATATTACTGATAGAAAAACTCTTGAACAGAACTTCAAAGCCAAGTTTGAAAGGTTGAATCGTGTCCATCTTACAAGTAGTGAATTTCTTAGACTTCGTGAAGAAATTATTAATGCGGATGTTTTTATAGCCTCAAAATCATTGCGTGAAAAACGATATTTTTTGCGTGAAGATGGCACTCCTCTTATTTATAGTTTAGTAGATATTAAAGATTGGTGTAAGAATGATTTTGAAGTAGTCAATCAGCTGAAAATCAATACGGAAAATAGTCATCAAAGATATGATATTATCCTTCTTATCAATGGCTTGCCTTTGGTACAAATAGAACTCAAAAGAGGCGATGTGTCACATCGTAAGGCAATGCAACAAATTGTAGATTATAAAAACGAAAAAGGTAATGGTTACTCCAATTCTTTGTTGTGTTTTATGCAAATGTTTATCGTAAGTAATGGAACTAAAACACTTTATTTTGCAAATAATAGAAATGAGCATTTTACTTTTAATGCAGATGAACAATTTTTACCTGTATACGAGTTTTCTGATATTCAAAATAGGAAAATTTCAGGGCTAAAAGATTTTACACAGTTTTTTTTACCTAAATGCACACTTGGTGAGATGATTAGTAAATATATGGTCTTGGTAGAAAGTGAGCAAAAATTGCTTGTAATGCGTCCATATCAAATTTACGCAGTAAAGGCAATTGATGAATGTGTAAAACAGAATAGGGGAAATGGGTATATTTGGCATACTACAGGAAGTGGGAAAACTTTGACTTCGTTCAAAGCATCTACACTTATGAAAGATAATCCAGAAATAGAAAAATGTCTATTTGTAGTGGATAGAAAAGACCTTGATCGCCAAACTAGAGAGGAGTTTAATAAATTTCAGGAGAACAGTGTAGAAGAAAATACCAATACAGAAACTTTGGTAAGGCGTTTGCTTTCTTCGGATTATGCTGATAAAGTGATAGTTACTACAATTCAAAAATTAGGATTGGCGTTAGATGATGCCAATAAGAAAAATTACAAAGAACGGTTGCAGGTAATGAGCGATAAAAGAGTTGTATTTATTTTTGACGAATGCCATCGTTCTCAGTTTGGTGAAAATCATCGAGCAATTACAGAATTTTTCCCAAACGCTCAATTATTTGGCTTCACAGGAACACCTATTTTTGAACAAAATTCAACAACTAAAATCAGAGAAGACAAATACGAAAGCTATAAAACTACAGAATCTATCTTTGAGAAAGAACTACATGACTATACCATCACCAATGCTATAGAAGATAGAAATGTGCTGCGTTTTCATATTGATTATTATAAAGGAGAGGGTAATCAAACAAATAAACATGGTGATTTAATTACCAAACAAGCAGTAGTAGATGCTATTTTGGATAAACATGATTCTGCTACAAATTCTAGAAAATTTAACGCAATATTTGCGACTGCTTCTATTAATGATGCCATTGAGTACTACAAACTCTTCAGGAAAATACAGAGAAGTAAACAACAGAAAAATGAAGATTTTAAACCCTTGAATATTGCTTGTGTGTTTTCTCCACCAGCTCAATTAATGGAAAAAGAAAATGATCTTAATAGCTCGAAAAACTCAGCAGACATTAAACAATTACAAGAAGATCTAATTCAAGAAAAAGAAGACAATCAGCAAAATCCAGAAGAAAAAAAGGAGACACTGATACAAATTATCAATGATTATAATAGGCAGTTTGGAACAAATCATAATATTAACGAATTTGACCTATATTATCAAGATGTTCAAAATAGAATAAAACTTCAGAAATATAGTAATAAAGAGTATTCTAATCAAAATAAAATTGATATTACTATTGTAGTAGATATGTTACTTACTGGGTTTGATAGTAAATATCTCAATACATTATATGTAGATAAAAATTTGAAATACCATGGATTGATTCAGGCTTTTTCTAGAACTAATCGTGTGCTTAATGATACGAAACCTTATGGAAATATTTTAGATTTTCGTTCACAACAAGATGCTGTTAATCAGGCTATTGCTCTTTTTTCGGGAAAAAATAGTGAACAAGCCAAAGAAATTTGGCTCGTAGAACCTGCCTCTGTTGTTATTGAAAAATATAGAGAAGCTGTAAAGAAATTGGAAGTATTTATGACTGAACAAAATCTTGTGAATGAGCCTCAGGAAGTTTATAATCTAAAAGGAGATGCAGCACGGATTGCTTTTGTAAAAAATTTCAAAGAAATACAAAAACTAAAAACACAGCTCAATCAATACACTGATTTAGAAGAGGAACAAAAAAAAGTCATCGAAACTATTTTGCCTACTGAAACCTTACATGGATTTCGAAGTTCATATTTAGAAACCGCCAAACAACTAAAAATGATTCAAGACAAGCAAGGTGATGATGCGCCCATTGAGATTCAAGAATTGGACTTTGAATTTATCTTGTTTGCTTCTTCAGTTATTGATTATGACTATATTATGAACTTGATTTCTGATAGTACTCAGCAAAAAACAACAAAACAAAAGATGAGTAAAGAACAAGTCAAAAACTTGTTGAAATCAACATCAAACTTAATGGATGAAGAACAAGATTTATCTGATTTTATTGATAATTTGGATTGGACAAAGGGCTACGGAAAAGAAGAATTGACACAGTTATTTGATGCATTCAAAAACCAAAAATATAACAAAGAATTAGCAGAGATAGCAAATAAACATGGATTAACAATTGTGACTCTAAAAACCTTTGTGGAAAATATTTTAGCAAGAATGATATTTGATGGTGAAAAACTTACCGACTTGTTAATCCCTTTAGAACTTAGTTGGAAAGAGCGAAGTCAAAGAGAATTAGCTTTAATGGAAGATTTAATTCCCCAATTGAAAAAATTAGCTCAAGGTGCTGAAATCAGTGGCTTGGAAGCCTATGAATAGATGTTAGTATGATTGGAATTATTATATAAGAAACTGCGTTAAATATATTTTGAAAGATAAAAGTTTAAAATATTTACTTTTAAAATAAAAATGTTAAGCAAAATGCAATCAATAATTGATAATAAAGTATTTTATGAAAAAAATATAAAATTAAATGTTAGACAAAAGACATTTTTTTAAAACAGTAGCATTGTTTGAGATTTTATATCCAATTTAATTTTATTTATGATGACTAATAAGAAAAATAAGCTAATACCTAAATTACGATTTCCTGAGTTTGAAAATGATGGAGAGTGGGAAGAAAAAAAACTTGGTGATATTACAAATTCAGAAAATTCAACTTTAACATTGAATAAAATAGAAAATAAAAAAAATGGATTTTCTGTTTATGGAGCAGATGGTGTTGTTGGACACATTGACAAATTTCAGCACAAAGAAAGATATATTTCCATTGTTAAAGATGGCTCAGGTGTAGGTCGATTGAATTTATGTGAGCCTAAATCCTCAATTCTTGGAACATTAAGTTGTATAAAATCAAAAAATTTAGAAAAATTTGATATTCATTGGATTTATTACTTAATGAATACAATTAATTTTACCTCATATAAAAAAGGTACAGGAATTCCCCACATATATTATTCAGACTTTAAAAATGAATTAATTCCTCTTCCTTCTCTTGAGGAGCAACAAAAAATTGCCAATTGTCTTTCATCTTTAGATGAACTTATTGAGGCGCAGGAGGAAAAACTAAAATTGCTTAAAGAGCATAAAAAAGGTTTGATGCAGCAGCTTTTCCCACAAGCTAATGATAATCGTGATATTACGAGGGGGGGTAACTTACCAAAACTTCGTTTTCCAGAATTTATAAATGATGGGGCATGGGAGGAGAAAACGCTGGGGGAAGTTTGTAATATTACAAATGGAAAATCTAATGCTCAAGATCATATTGAAGGAGGTAAATACCCTTTATTTGATAGGTCAGAAGTTATAAAGACTTCAAATGAATATATTTTTGATACAGAAGCAGTGATAATACCAGGAGAGGGTATGAAATTTATTCCTAAATATTATGAAGGAAAATTTAATCTTCATCAGAGGGCATATGCCTTAAAGGGGTTTAGTATCCATGGAAAGTTTATATATTACTCAATGTTAAACAATAATGTTTTATTGTCACGAAAAGCAGTTCAATCAACAGTGTTATCATTGAGATTACCAATACTTCAAAATTTTCCAGTTCAAGTACCAAAACAAAAAAAAGAACAACAAAAAATAGCAGATTGTCTTTCATCTTTGGATGAAACCATAGAAGCACAAGACCAAAAAATAGAGTTATTGAAACAACATAAAAAAGGACTAATGCAGGGATTGTTTCCTGTAATAAATTAAAAAATGGAAAATATACAAGAAATAGCAACCCAATTAAATAAATCTTCTGAAAAAATTTGCTTAATCTATGCTTTCAATGGAACGGGTAAAACAAAATTATCTGTTGCATATAAAGATTTAACCAAAGAAGAAAATAACGGAGAACATTCAGGGGTATATTATAATGCATATAGTGAAGACCTATTTACCTGGGACAATGATGAGGAAAATGATAATGAAAATATGAAACTCAAAATACTTACTAGTTCTTTAAATAGACACCACTCACTATTATAGGGGGTAAAACAAAATGTCTAAAAAGAATAGTAAATAAAAAAGCCCGAAAAAGCCTATAAATAAAGGGAAAAACTCAAAAAAAAGCCCGAAAAACGAGGAAAAACAAAATGTCCAAAAACTTCCATTTACTTCCATTTTACTTCTATTAAAAATAAAGATAATTACATATTAAATAGCCCTAACTACCATTAGGGCTATTATTATGCCTTATAATTACCGTAGAAGCCTAAAAACAGTGCTTTTTGCTGTTTATAGATGAGGTGTAAACGCAAATGTCATAAGTGATAAATACCACTGCTCTGCACCCCTATATATTAGGCAGTAAAAACCATAAAAAACGCACTTTTTAGGAGTTGGGTGGACAGTTGGGCGGACAGTTGGGCGGACAAAAGTATATTTTTTACATCAAATTGGGATATATTTAAGCGTAAATCAAACGGCTTTTTTATCTGTTTTTGTAAAACTCAATACCCTTTACTGACATTTGTTTTTATAATATTTAGTATTTAATATATTGATTTACAATTATTTATATAAAACAGCATAGAAAAAACTTTACACACACCACTCTGGTAGTGGATATTTGGTATTATTTTCTGATGAAAACGGCTTCTGTGCCATACTCTTTGTGGATACTACCGATGACGAGAAATATTCTCCTAATGTCTTCTTTATGAATCTTAAAGGGTTCGTGGATGAGGGTGCCATCTGGATAGGTTTCTGTATTGGTGCTGTATGCCATTATGCAGTTTTTGTCTTCTGGGCAGGTTTGTAGGCGTTTGGTAACGCGGATTTCATCGGTTTCTACAACATAGTTATGCCCCCATACGATATTACGCTGATTGGTAATGGTTTTGAGGGCGAGGATACAACCATTGGAATACTCTACCATACTATCTCCGTAGTGGCGAATAGCGGCGGAGACCTCCCCCTTGAACCAGTCCCCAGCATCTATATAGGTGGTGGTGTTGGCTACGGCAGAGGTATCTGCGGAGATACTGGTGCCGCCAATGGTGGCTACATCTTCATAGAATGGTATAAGGTTATTTTTCTTGGTAGAGGTGTCTGCTATTTCTCTGATTTTCTTTAATTTGGATTGTTTATCCTCTGGGGTAGGTTCTTTTAGCATTGGACCTTTGCCTGTGAGGAGCCAATTGGCATCTATAAAATCGCATTTTGAGATAACTAAATCATAATCCATAGTATTTCTTGATTTCCAAGTAGACAATGTATTCTGTTTTATCCCTAAAAAATCAGCTAATTCAGTATCATTTTTAAACCCTAAATATAATTTTATTTCTCTGATAATCTTTGACTTATCCATTTTATATCATTTTTTGCGATAAAATATTTGGATATATCGCAAAATACGATATATCTTTGCACCAACAAAAGGAACAATAAAGACAATGGACAAAAGTAAGCAAAAAAGAGAAAAATACCACCCATTAGCAGTAAATAAAATTGCAGAAATGTACGGGTTCTCTGCCAGATATGTTCGCCAAATCCTAAAAGGCGACCGCAAGGGGCTGATGGCAGACAATGTACTAAGAGACTACAAGGAGCTTTGCAAGAAAATAGACCAAGCTACAGAACAAGCAGTGGAAAACATTATAAACCAATAGATATGAAACGAATATTAAAAAAACTTCTCGCACCTGTGATACGAGAAGTAGCAGATGAGAGACTTAAAGAGCTTTGTTATTATCCTTCTCTTTCTCCTCAAGAAGTAAAGAAAGTTGTTGAAAATGCTTTTGAAACTCTTCTCTTAAAGCATCAGAAGTAAATTCGTTAGAGTTTTCTTACAATTTTTTCAGAGCATCAATATAGGTTTCAAGATAATTACCTTTTTTCAAAATAAGGCTTTCAAGAATATTAACACGAGCTTCAAGATAAATTAATTTTTCGTCCATACGATTTGATTTTTAGTTAGCAACTACAAAGGTATGGATTTCCTCCCGAAAAGCATACACTCTGAGGCAGGTACAGAGCGGGAACAAAATATAAAACAATAGATTATGAAAAATATCATTTGGGCAAAAAGGATAAAGGAATACAGCGGGATATACATTTTTTACTGCATTCATTTTATCATTCTGAGCAGGTGGCACTATCACTGGCACTACCGCACTGACTACAACCCTAGATATTTTCAAGAAGATTAAAACAACTTTAAATATTATTTAAATGGACTTTAAAATAAAAAGCCAATTATTAGAAAACGGCGCACCCAGATTAGTTGATATAGAGATAGAAAACCTTGACCTCTCTAATGATAAAGAGGTAGAAAAGATAATAATGGAGATTAAATCTATGGCTTCGTGCTTAAAGACTGTATCTGCTGTAAAAACAGATGAGAATTTCCTTGATGAGTCCTTTTCTCACCATTTACAAGGAAAATAACAACGGTGTCGTCTCTTAATATCTGAAAATGTGCAATTTGATAAGCATTAAGGTAAATTTCTTGACCTACATAATTGATTTTAATAAACATATCACTATAATTTTTGATTAGACAATACAAATATAGTGATTTATCCCGAAGGGCATACACTGGGGTTCAAGTCCCCAGCGGGAACAAAATAAAGATAATAAAGAAAGAATAATGCCACACCAATGGGGTAACATATTAGTAGTAACCAAGGACGAGCTTGTTCCGAAGTATTATAGTACTTATGATGCTTTACAAAAGTCTCTAAAAAGGTATGAAGACAAACCTTACGGAATAAAGAAAGTCCAGTCGGGAGGTAACGGGCGCCAGCTGTTGGTAGACTTTGACAGTCTGCCAAAGGAGATACAGAACAGCATAGGCGACCCCCGTACGATGCACCACCCCCTGATGAAGTTCTGGGAGATAAATCCTGCAGCTACGGCATTCTACACCACCTACGAGTTTGAAGATGGCGATTACCTAAAAATAGAATACCAAGAAGAATATATCACTAACGCCAGCGTGCTGATAGCCCTGCTGAAACTGAAAGAAGAAAGGCTCTCGCTGAAAGGAGGTAAAAAAACAGGTATCATGGAAAGCCTAAGGATAGACCTAATCACTTTCAATGAATACCTGCCCAAAGTACACGGCAGAGCCCACACACTAGAGCTGGGCGACAGGCAGTTTTCAAGGGTATTTAAAGAGTTTTTAAAAGGAGATGAAAAGGACTTTAATTTCGGAAGTCTAGTCTCTAAAAAACTAAAAAACAAACATGCTAAAATAATGACTGATGACATGATAAAACTGCTGAATGATATGTTCGCAGGGCGAGAAACCAAACCGACAAGGACAGAGGTAGCAGATGAATATCAGGCATTTTTAGACGGCAGTGTAGAAATCTTCAACCACACCACAGGAGAAATCTACGACCATACCGACCGAAAGAGGTTTAAGCAGATTTCTGAAAACAGCATCATCGCTTGGCTGGGAAGATGGGAGAACAAGATAGGAACCTACGCAAAACGAAGTGGAGACCGCCAGAAGCTGATACAGCAGTTCGTGCCGTATCACAGTCTGGACAAAGTGAAAGAAGCAGGAGTGCTCATCTCCATAGATGACAGACAGCCTCCATTCTTCTATGATAAGAGCAAAAGGCTGTGGTTCTATATGGGAATAGACCTAGGCTCGGAAGCATGGACTACATGGGTATACGGAGAAACCAAGGAGGGACTTATCCTAAACTTCTACCGCCAGATGGTAAGGAACTACACCGAATGGGGCTTTAACCTGCCTCTCGGTCTGGAATGCGAAAGCGCTTTGAATGCATCATTTAGAGATACTTTCTTGAAAAACGGGGCGATGTTTGACAATGTGAGAATAGAAGCCAACAAGGCAAGAGCAAAACATGTAGAGCGGTATTTCGGAAAACTGCGATATGAGTTTGAAAAAGACAAAGAGGGCTGGCTCGGAAGACCCTTTGCAAGGAAAGAAGACAACCAAAAGGGACCCGAAGGAGATATTATTCTACCAAAGGAGCAAATCATAATGAACTCCTTATATGATATACAAAAATGGAATAATATGGAGCACAGCCGCCACGAAGGTAAAACACGCTGGGAAGTCTTCACAGAGATGCAGAGCAAGGAAACCAAACCTACCAACTGGAGAGCGATACTCCCTTATCTAGGCTACAATACCAAAACATCTTGTAATGCTGGGATAGTAAAATTTAGAAGCAGTGAGTATCTGCTGGGACTTTCGGGAGAAATCGCACTCGGAGAGGATTTGATAAGGCTGATGAAATATATAGAAGGAAAGAGCTTTGAGGTTTTCTGGCTGGATGGGAACGATGGAGAGGTACTAAAAGCGATGGTCTATTATGATGATATGCTTATCTGTGAACTGCTTCCGAAACCTACCTACAGCCGTGCTTATCATGAACTAGACGATACAGGAAAAATCAACCGACAAATAATGTCTGCATATGAAAACACTGTAAACGCCTACATGAGAGACAGAAAGAATGATATAGACCGACTGACCGTTATAGACCGCCGAAGCAAAGTGCTGAATAACAAATTTGTCATTCCAGGTCTGGAAAGCTACACCCCTCGTGAAGAACCAGCTAAGAAGATAGAAACCGAAACCGAAGAAACAGAACAAATACCAATACAAACAGGAAGACTCTCAAAAGGGCTTTCAGCAAACTTTAGATAAAAAAATAATTGTTATGGAAATATCAACAGAATTAAAAGAAGCCATCGCTCTTGCGATAATAGAAGGTAAAAGCCGATACAGTGGTTCGGATAGTGCCTACGCTAAAACTCTCAATATCAATGGAGCAGTATTCAGCCGATTGAAAAAAGGCGAAAGAGACGGACTTCTGTCTCCTACCCAGTGGCTGACAATAGGAAGAAAACTAAATGTAACATTAGATAATGATAATTGGAACGCCGTAGAGACTGATGTTTATCTTGAGCTGCAAGATGATTTTAACTACTGCCAGCAGAACTCAAAGTCTCTGATATTAGTAGATGACTGCGGAATAGGAAAGACTTTTTGTGCAAAGATATTGGTCTCTAAAATGCGAAATGCTTTCTATCTGGACGCTTCTCAGTTCAAAACAAAAAGGCTGTTCATAAAAGCCTTAGCAAGAGAAATAGGATGTGGAGATATAGGAAATTATAATGAAATCCTTACCAACCTAAAATACTACATCAATAACCTAGGGAAAGTATTTATCTGTATAGATGAAGCAGGAGATTTGGATTACGCAGCATTCTTGGAGCTGAAAGGATTGATAAACGGAACCATTGGACGCTGTGGCTGGTATATGATGGGAGCCGATGGACTGAGAGCCAAAATACAGCGAGGCATCAACAATCACAAGGTAGGATATAAAGAAATCTTTGACCGCTTCGCTTCCGAATTTAGAGGGATAACGCCAGATGTAAAAGAAGATAAAGTAAAATTCTATGAAAAGCTCTTTTATGATGTAGCAGTCCAGAACATGGAGGACAAGAGCAAGATAAACAGCCTTGTAAAAAAGTGTTTCACTAAAAAAGATAATGGAATAAAGAGCCTTAGATATTTAGAAACCTTAATAAAAATACAGAAAGCAGCATAATGAAGGCATTAAGTGTAAAACAAGCCTATTCTAAGAAGTTTAAAAAGTTTGAATTTGAGGGGATTTGGCAGGAAGTATTTGGAAATCCAGAGACCACAGGAGGCTGGATAATCCACGGAGATGAGAAACAAGGGAAATCCACCTTTGCGCTGATGCTGGCAAACTACCTTACAAAGTTTGGAAAAGTCTTATATATCTCCGCAGAAGAGGGTATCAGTGAGCATTTCACAGGAGCAATGAAACGAATGGGTATCAATGACACCAATAAGAATTTTAAAATAATAGAATATGAAGAATGGGAGGATATAGAGGAAAGAATGAAGAAAAGACAATGTCAAAAAATCATCTTCATAGACAACATCACTAAGTATGTAGATGAAATTACAAAAGCTAAGCTGAAAGAACTGATGATGAAACACCAGGATAAGCTGATAATTTTTGTAAGCCACGAGGAAAGAGGAATGCCAGATACCGCAGCAGGAAGATACTGGCGAAAGATGAGCAAAATAATAGTACAAGCGAAAGGAATGCGAGTGACTGTTTTAGGAAGGTGTCCAGGTGGCAATATTATGATAGACGAAGAAAAAGCCCTGCTGTATCACGGAACAGAACTAAAAGAAACCAATTAAAAACACCAGTTATGAATAGAGAAGACATTTTATTAAAAGTCTTGCAGTTTGACAGCCAATACGAACGGGTATTTACAGCCTTTGAAAGGATATATATCCAGTATGAGCGGGCGAAGATTTTGCAGGATGAAGAGTTTACCCAGCCCGAGAAGCTGGAGAAGAAAATAAACGATGTGTTCATGAGAACACTGCGGATAAAATGGAAACCTTATAACTAATTAAAAATAAATATACAATGGTAATTTACGGAGCAATTAAAAACATCGGAGAGAAAGAGCAGATAAGCGAAACATTCTCCAAAGTAGAAGTAATGCTAGATACATCTACCTACGAACAAGGAACAGGCAAAAAGTATGAGAATGCAGCCAAAGTACAATTTACAAATGATAACATTCAAAAGTTGGCAGATTTCAAACCAGGTCACCGAGTAAAAGTGTCTTTCAGCATCTATGGAAAAGAAGGTGTATCGAAAGATGGCAAACCTTACTTTATTCAAAACCTTAATGCATTTAAAATTGAAAAGATATGACAGAACTATTTGAGCCAGACCTTGAGGAGTTGGAAGTGATGATAAAAGAAATAGAGAAACAAATGGAAGAAGCGGAAAGCCTTGCCGAGTGGAGAGAACTACAGCACCAGCTGGATAAACTATTAGAAAAACAAAAAGAACTACTAGAAGAACAAGAAAAAGATATGTTATGATAACACTTATGATTTTATTATTAGCCCATGCTGTTTATATCTTGAAATTATTTGAAACATTCAGAAAGGAAAGCACTCTTTTAATAGCTTTAATAGGGCTTTTATTAAGTGCTGTTTGCTGGCGACAAGATATAATGTGGGGAATAGTTACCTTTACTTATACTTCATTCATATCTATTATATTGATAACCCTTTATTATGATGATATCGATGATTTATAAAATATTAGCAGTCGTAGTGTTGGCAATCTTACTCCAAAATTGCAAGACTGCGGATCCTTACAAAAACTTTAAAAAAGAAATCAGAACCAAAAAAATAAAAGATTATGACAGCAATAGACATCACACAGCTCACGGATGAGCAGAAAAAGACTTTACAAAACCAACTAAAAGAGGAGGAAAAAGCTAAGAAAGAGAAAAAAGCCCAAGATTTAAAAGCATTAGAAGACTTGGCAGCAGGAACGGTGCCAACAATGTTTGAACTTCTTAAAAGCGTTTCGGATGATATTACAAAAATAAAGGAGGTCACTTTCCGAACTTTTGAAAATTACTTGAAACTGAAAATTGAGACAATGGGCATTAAGGCTAAAAACCAGCAAAGCCACACCATTACTCATGGAAAGCAAAGTATCAAGCTTGGCTACCGAATTACAGACGGCTACACCGATGAGGCAGGATATGGTTTGGAAATGGTGCACAAGTTCTTAGGGACATTGGTTAAGGATGAAAACTCTAAAAAATTAGTAGCCTCTATTTATCGCCTTTTACAAAGAAACGGCAAAGGGGATTTGGATAGTAAAAAAGTTTTGGAACTAAGACAAATTGCCGATAGAGATTATCCAGATACGGACTTTCAGAAAGGGGTGGAAATCATCCAGAACGCCTACAAACCGAAACTATCCAAATGGTTTATAGAAGCGTGGGAAGTAGATGGTGTAGGGATGGAAAGAAACCTGCCTTTATCTATGACCAGCGCAGAGCTTTCAAAGGATATTGATTTGAGTTTCCTGCTCCCACAAGAATAATTTAAATAACCTTTAAAAATAATTTAAAAATGGATAAAATAGAAGAAATCACAGAAGCAGTAAAAGAGTTTTTCGAGAGAGAAACAAAAGAACTTAGCAAAGAAGAATATCAAGAAGTTTTGAGAGAACTTATCTCTAATTTAGAAATAATGTTGGACACTTCAGAAATGGATTAAATCCCAATCTTTCCGCACAGGCAGGCATCGGGGTTCAAGCCCCCGAGCGGAGCAAAAAAATAATAGTTTTTTGAAATTTTCGGCAAAAAGTTATTGATATATCAGTTTAATTATGTATGTTTGCGTCGTTACATCCGTTGAGAGTAATTTCAACAAAAATTTTAACGAAATAGCCTAACCTATGGGTTGCATTACTGAAAGGTGTGCGTTCCTTCCTCTCGGACGGATGTAACACCCCTAAGGGTTAGGTGTGCAAACATATTAAAAGTTACAATATTATGAATGCAACAGTAAAACCGCAAGTAATGAACTTGCAAGTAACCGCAGAATTGGCGGTTAATGTAATTCCAAGTGAGAATTACGAGTATCTAATGACTACCAAAGAGGTAGCAAAAGGCTATGGAACTTCAAAATACGCAGTATATAAAGCGTTGGAGCGACATAGTTCTGAAATGGTTGAAGGTAAGCACTTTATTAAAGGTGTAGACATTTCGTCCACACCTTTAAAAGATGGCTCAATTCAAGCGAATTCATTTCTATTTACTAAACGAGGTATAGTCCGTTTAGGCTTCTTTATCAAATCAGAAAGGGCAAGATTATTTAGAGATTGGGCGGAGGAGCTTATTATCAAGGTTTCAGAAGAGAGAGAGAATTTAGTTTTAGAGCCTGTTCCTGCCATTTCTCAACAGAAGCGCAAGCACAACCGCCTTACCCCAAGCAGAATGGTAAGCATTTTGGCAGATGTAGCCAAAATAGAAGATAGCGCATTGAGATTAAGTTTAATCGAAAAACTGGGAGTGTAATGGAAAAGGAAGTAATTAAAAAAATGGAAAAATACCTTGAGCAGCAAATCTATGCGGCGGAATTGGCAAAACGCCTCCGCCGCTTCAAGGTAGAAACTATCAAGATGATTTTAGAAATGGAAAATACTGATGGCGTTCGTATGGATTGGATAAGTGATGGTTATTATTACATCACAGAAATCTGTGAAATTTTAGACCCACAATTAGAAGACTAATATTATCAATAACTGCTACATATGTAGCAGTTTTTTTATGCCAGAAATTTCAAACTTAAATTTTGAATTTTAAACTAAATAGATATGGCAACACTTAAAGCACTAATGACTTCTTTCTCCAAGCAAGGAGTACAGGAGCAACGGGGAGAAATCATCTACAACTTTACCAATGGACGCACCTGCTCTGCAAAAGAGCTTACAGCATCTGAAATAGATGAACTTTATTACGAGCTGAACAAAAGAGCTTCGGCGAAGTCCCAAGAGCTAG
This sequence comes from uncultured Flavobacteriaceae bacterium, assembly GCA_963516675.1. GTDB lineage: Bacteria > Bacteroidota > Bacteroidia > Flavobacteriales > Weeksellaceae > JABCPE02. The sequence continues at coordinate 56,511 of CAUQBH010000010.1, forward strand.
ACAAAAAGAGAAAAAGATTGATAGCGGCTATCTTCGGGGTATTTGAAAAGATGAACAAAAAACCGAGCGTGGAATATGTGAAAGGCATCGCCTGCCGTGCAGCGAAAGAAGATGATTTTAACAAAATCCCTGCCGAGAGGCTAACAAGTCTTTATAATGCCTTTCTGAACGCTCAAAAAGACTTGAATTTTGCCAAAAGGCTCGCAGACAGCCTCGTAGAAGAAACGATAATTTTAAATTAGAAAATATGGAAGCCGAACTACACACACCAGAGCTGGAAATATTAGAAAACCTCAACGAAATCACAGGCTCTAAGTTCCGACCGATAAAGAGTAATTTAACCAAAATTAAAGCTCTTTTAAAGGCGGAATTTACCCCGCAGGATATTATAGAAGTTATCCAGCTGAAAACCATTCAATGGAAGAACAATCCTGCTATGGCAGGTTACCTCTGCCCAACGACTTTGTTCAGAGAAAGCAATTTTGAAAAGTACCACAACGAAGTAAACCAAGTAAAACAAAATCCAAAGTTATATGAGCAATATTTCAAAAGCATTAACAAAATCCCAACCTCCGCAGCCGACAACGCTGATGACCTTACAGAACTATACGGAGAAGAAACAAGCCTTTAATGTACTGGCTAGAATGGAGCAAAACCTTACCATTCGGCAAAGTCTGGAAGATGCACCGCTTGTGATTTACTCGGGCGAAAAAATAGCTACAATAAAGCAGATTATCCGAGTGATAGAGTTCTTTTTAGAGGTTACAGGAAATAAGCTTGAAACCTACCAAATCCAAGTATTAGCAGGAGATTTGTACGAGAAATTCAGCCATGAAACTTTTGATGATATAGTACTGATGTTCAAAATGGCACGAAGAGGGGAATTTGGAAAGGTCTATAAGTTTGATACGATGCTAGTAATGGATTGGGCAGGGCAATATCTGGAGCGAAAGATAGATGAAAGAGAGAAACTGGTAAGAAGCAGACCGCCCCAAGAACAAGAAAAAAAGGAAGATGCACCGCTAAAATATTTTCATGAACTACCAGAGGAAATGCAGGAGAAGTTCGCTAAAATAGGTCAGAATTCTACAAAGATACCAGCATTCCTACCAAAGAGAGCAACCGAAGAAATGAGCCAAGAAAAGCACCGCCGAGAAATTCAAAAAACAATGGAAAAAGAAAACAAACTATGATACGGATAAAAGAGGAACAAGGCATCATCACGATGTATACCAAAGCAGAGATGTCCCAAGCACAGATTATCAAGTTCCTGCAAGACCAAGGATACGAAGTTAAGGGTTACTACCTAAACCTTCCTGCTCAAGAAGGACTCCTTGTCAGTGAACCTGCTGTCTCACGATGGACATTTACCGCCACGAAAGAGGGCGAAAAACAAAGTGACAAAAACATCTACACCGATGTTTTTGAGCGTGAAATGAAGCGCTTTTTCAGAGAGTTTTCTAAAACATAACTGTTTTTTTTTATATTATATTTTATTTTTTGGCCGCCTGCATTTGTAGGCGGTTTTTTTATTTTTTATTCCTGAAAAATCGCCTTGCAAAACTGCAAAATGCTTATTATCTTTGCGATATGAGTAGAGAAGAACGATTAAGACTTAGAAATCAGAAAGTAAGGCGAGTGTTTTCGGAGTTAGAAAGAAAACACCCGCAGTGGAAATTGTCTGCTCTTTTAGAAGAGACCGCCCGACAGGTTCCGCCTATATCTACTACCACCGTGTCTGCAATAATAAAACAGTACGGAATTTATGCGAATTAAAATATATTTTGTATATTTGCAATACAGAGGGACAGGGTAATGCCTCCCACTGTGCCAAGAACAGCCGCCCAATTGGACGGCTATCTTATTTTTAGTAGTTAAATATTTTATCTTCTATGATGTAAATAATCTTTTTAAATCTGTATTTTGTCTGTCCGTTATACTTTTTAATACCATGCTCTAACCATTCAAATTCAAAATCTTTTTTGTTGTCAAAATAGAGAATAGCAACTTGTGCTTTCTTTTCTCTGCTGTGATTTAGTGCCCTTTTTATAGTATTGTCTCCCTTTCCTAAAATAACGCTAATATCGTGGGAATGGTCATTAAGAAATCCATCTGTTTTCTTACCTGGTATGTTCGATGATTCATTTTCTAATGTAAATAAATCCCCTTGTTTGAAAAATAGATTTTGAATGTGTTTTTCAAATTTTCCAGTTCTCTTATCAAAATTATGCTCTATGTGTGTAGCTTTTAATCCTCCATTTTCATTTAATTCTACATCAAAATATTTAGGATTCTTTTTGTATTCATTAAAAAGTCTTTCCCTTTCTTTTTTGAGTACAAATTCTTCTGCTTCTTTTCTTTCTTTGCTGTTTAAGTTATTTAAATAAGCTGTATCTGCAAATATTTTCCCAGAAATTGCTGGATTGTTTTCAAATTCTATTTTAAGCTGTAGGCCTCCTTTTATTTCCGTTGGTTCTTCGTCTGTCTGTACTACATGACAGCGACATCCCCAGTCCAGAGGCGGAGTATATTTGTTCCAGAATGGGTCGTTAATAGGGCGTATTGTTCCATCTAACGCCTTGTGTTCTGGACGGACTCTGTTGTCATTAACGCTGACAAATTTAAGGTTAGGGTATAGGTCGGCATTTCTTTCAAAATCTTTCCATTTTTCAGCCATATTCGCATTGGCAACCGTTTGATGATATTCGGTTTCCAGCCATCTATGATTATAATCTCCAGAAACTTTATAAGCTTCTTTTTTGAATTCAGACCAAGGCACAAGACTTCCGTCTTTTGTAAGCAAGTCTCTTAGAGTATTTCTAAAAGAAGTTTCTTTAAAGGCGCAAAATTGTGCAATATTATATTTTAAGGCTCTTGCTAACTCTTTGTCGTAAAATTCAGATTTTGGGCTGTATCCTGCATCCACAGCTTTTGAAAGTTTATCAAAATAATATCCCCAAAGTTCCTCACGAAGTTTTTGGGGAACTTCCTTTTCATCAAAAAGCTCCCGCATGTATATTTCTATGAGCCTGCTCAGATTAAAATCCGCATTAAGCTGCAGAGGAATGTCTCCACAGCATTTAGTGTGGTAGTGTAATCTGAGCAGGCTTAGGGCTTTTTTGAGCTTTCGGGGGCTTTACCGATGCTTTCTGTCTGTGGTCTTGGCACAGATTCAATCTCAGTCCCGTATATCTCAGTAATATATGCAGCAGGGATAATATACCCAGCTCTTAAAAATTCTGAATCTATCTTAATCTGCTCATTGGGGTCTTTGGTTTGTGATACAGCGATTTTAAATCCGTCTGGAATAGCATAACCAATGGCTTTCATGGCAGGAACAAGTTTATCATTCAAGATGGCCAAGATGTTTTTTTCATCAGCAAAAATAAGTTCTTTGAGAGTGTTCTCATGCACTGTTCCCTGTGCTTTAGAGCTTCCGTTTTCCGTAGTCATCGTCTGATGTAGTATCAATATGGAAAGCTCCTCCCGTATGGCATTTATTTTCTGGAAAAACACATTAAAAGCATCACCTTTGCTGTTTTCCTTAATTTCAATTTCAGTACCTAATGGAAAGACGCCATAAGGAGCGGAGCCCATATCTTCGAGCCATCCTGCTACTTCGTTTTTAACCTGTTCGGACTGCGAGGCAATTTTAGCAATACGGATAGGCACTCCGAATAATTCCTCAAACTCGTCCCAGCTTCCCCAAGAGTGGCGTTTTAAGATAGCATAAGGCACAGCTTTCTCTAGCAGTCCTATTTTATCATACATCTGCACTTCTATGAGCTGCTCTGGAAACTCTCTGTAAGCCAAGCCTGTATTCATAGCAATATCAGTAACGATGATGCCTAATTCTGGGATAACATGTCCCCGCTCTACAAGTTCCACTTCTTTTATTTCCCTATTCTCTACATTTTTAATCCAGACAACTTCTGTCCCAAAATAGACTGATTCATGCGCATACTTTAAAAAGTCTTCAAACCAAGACTTATCCTTGATGTATTCGGTGCATTTATCATCTTTTCTACCCTCTTTATCTACAAAGATGAACTCCTTATTAGTAGTTCTAAAAGTTCTATTCTGGGTAATTCCTGTGAGCTGGCCGTCCATTAGAGCGTCATCATAGACCTCTTGAAGTAGGAAATTTTGAGGATATTCCTTACTTTGTCGCATGAGCCTTGCCCTCTGCCAGTCGTTGATTTCTTTTCGCCATATTCTTTTCTGCTGGCGTATTAAATCTACCATAAACTTAGTTACCTTACTGATGTTATTAGTATCAGAAGCACTAAGGTTTATTGGGTTTTTTAGCAGATTCCCGCTGATGTCTGTTGTATGCTGTATGTATTTCATTTTAGTAATTGGTCTAATGTTTTGGTTAGTTTATCTTTAATTCTTTCTTCTAAATAAGCAGATTTACCGATGAACTGTCTTTGTGGTAAATCTTGTGTTCCCTCGTTGTGATAGGCAGCATATCCTTTATAGGTGTAGAATATTACCCGTAGTTTTTCTCTTCGTGCTCTGAAAGAGTTTCTCAGTTTGTCCCCACCGGTATTATGTCCTGTAAGTATAGCTCTGCCTATTTCTTTCTGCCCGAATTTGGTTAATGCTCCCATTTTGCCGTGCCGGTTGGTGCGGTATCGGGTAAGGTCTCTGCCCTGCCTGTCTGTGGTTTTTCTTTCTTTCCAAGAATTTAAAGTGCTGTCATTAAAACCTTCGTCTTGAAAGTTCTTTTGAATAAAATTCAATCCCTCCACTTCTATAATTTTTAATGCCTGTTCGGGGATTTCTTCAGCAGCTTTATTAAGCAGGTCTTGTAAATCTTTTAAGTTGTTCATTTTTACCAATGATTTCTATAAGTCTTGCGGCTTCCCAGTTTCATAAAAGGCACAGGTTCATCAGGCTGTCCATCTCCGTCTTTATCCTCCATTTTAAGAGGTAAATCTGCTTTCATTTTTCCGCTGGCAATTTCCTCCAGCCATTTCATCACCTCATTGTAATCGTCTTTGTCTCCACCCGGCTTTCTGCGTTCTTTGAGTTCATAAAGAACCAGTTTTTTAAGATTTTTGAGCAAAAGCCCATTACGATTTTCTCCCTGCATCAGAAAGATTTTTTCTGTATCATAATAACTTCCCAGATAGGTTTTAAAAACATCTATGCTCTCCTGAATGATGTTCTCAACAACATTAGAGTCTGTTCCCTTTAATATATCCACGAAATCTAAAGGTGCTACGGTGTGTAATTCTTCTTTGGTTAAAAATGCCATTTTAAAAAGTCTTTAAATTTGTTTTAAACTCATTTTAACTGTCTTGTATTTTGGTGCGAGCTTTCGGTAAATCATTGTATCAAAGCTGAGGCGGTAGGCAAAATTTCCTTTCATCGTCTGCGAATCGATTTCGTCTCCCGTCTGCTCTAATGGTTTGAACTGCTTGCCATACAGAAACTGCAATTTTTCAGCAATAGCATCTAAAAGGTCTATTTCATTAAGCCCATGTTCTGTATCCTCTGTATTTTGGTACTGATTGAGCCATCCATCCCTGCAATACAGCGTAACATCTACCGAAGCCCTGCCTTCTTGGTTTTGTTCGGTCATGGTTTCCCAGTTGATACGGTTAATCCGAATAAGCGCTGCCACGAATAAATGGGGTTCTTTTTCTGCACTCATCTGTCCTCGGTCTAAATCTACTAGTTCAAGCTGGGAGATTGTCTGTAAAGCTTCTTTTATTTTGATAAATATTTCTTTTCTCGGTGTCATTTCTTATATTTTTAAATTCTTCGTTTTCGGCTGCTGCTCCTTTTTCCTACAGCGGGCTTGGTGCTTTCCTTTCTTTTAGAATATCCAAAATAAGTCTGTATAAGAGTGATTCCCCTCTCTAAGGTATCGGGAGCATCATCATTAGAACTTGTTCCTCTTTCAAAGGCTAAAATCTGCTTCATAAACGCCTCATAATCTTTTTTTGAACGGGTTTTAAGGCTTTCATCCCAAAAGAGTATTTTCCTGAACAACGCATTAGTAATTCCCGTAGCGATACGGTTATGCTTGTCCCCCTCCTGATGTTTCGGCATGGGAGTGTTAGGACAGTGATTGTCCTCCGCTGCTTGAATGATAACAGGAAGATATACGGCTTCTTGTGCAGCAGTAGCATCAAAAAAGCCCATGATGTTATATCCTTTCTCCCGATATTTCTTTACCCATTCAGCACGGACCTCCATTGCGTAGTTGATTTCACATTTTTGACAGAATACCTCCAGCACGAAAATCTTCATGCCTTTAATTCCAAGCAGCACCCCTGCCTTGTAATCTCCATGAGCAGTATAAGACAAGTCCCAATGGTCAAGTATTCCGTCCCACACTTCATTTTCTGCAATATTGGTATGAATAATATCTTTTGCCTTGAATAGTTTACCCTCTTCAATAGGGTTATTAAAGTCTTCCCGCTGGGAAGTATAATAATCATCGGCTAATATGATTCTGATAATATCTTCTTTGGTATCTCTCTCCGGCCAGCTTGGTTCCCAGTCAATATCCTTGTAATTTTCCTTAGTAATATTGGCGGTTGCCAAGTTGGTAATAGACTCATCAAAGTGAACGCTGTCCTGCCATTTATCTTTTAAATAGTCCAAAATGCCCTCTTTGACCATGTAATTGTTATTGACAATTACCATTCCCCTTTTTCTATGCAGGGCCTTTACCAAGTCACCCACAATCTTTTCGCCATATTTATTGACCATATCTGGACGCTTAGCCCTGTCTCTGTCTTCTATATCGTCTAATATAGCCAAGTCCGGACGAAATGAACCAAAACGAAGCCCTCTAAATGGTTGATTTAACCCCAATGCTTTAAAGTGCTTTCCGTCGCTGGTTTGAAAATCTCCATCAGCCCAGTCTCCATAACTAACCTGCATACCAAAATCTTTGATAAAACGCTCATTGCTGACCAAATGCGCCTGCAGGTCACTTAGTAAGATTTTAGCAAGTCCTTCATTGGCTCCGACGATAACAGGGAAGAATATTTTGTTATTCTCTTTCAGGTGACATATATTGCCCACATTTGCCTGTATAGATTTCCCCGCTCCTCTAAATTTCTTTCTAAACTGCCGTATAAAAGGGTCTTTATATACTTTGTTATAGTCTCTGATATGAAATTGAGGAGTAATAGCATCACCGAGAGGGAGGCCGCTGTAAACACCAAAATAATAGTCAAAAAACTCGCCGTAGTTTTCTGGTTTTAAAAGGCGCTTAACTCTTGCTTCCTGCTCTTCTGTACTTTCTTTTACGAGTGATTGGGAAGTAGCATCTCTAATCATCTTAGAAAGGCTGAAATATCGCTCTTTAGCTTCTTTAAGTTCGGTTTTAGTCATCTTGTAAAAGTTCTGTTATATAGGCATCAAAGTGAGGGCGAATTTCTTTGATAAGCTCTAAAATATTTTCTCTTTTTTTACCTTGGTTTTTAGCTGCTTTCTCCAGCATGTAAGAGCAGAAGGCATCGATACTTTCCATGGAATAAACAGCTTTTTTACGGCTGTCGGTAATCCGGTCAAAGGCAGCCACGATTTTAGATATATCATCTGCCTTATATGGTGGTTCTTCTCCTTTTTCTATGGCTAATGCACATTTGAGCGTTAGCCTTCTAATATTGGAGGGTTTTAATGTCTGGAGTTCTTTTTCTTCGTCCCAGTTTCCCTCCTTGCGCCATTTGCCGAGCGTCTTTTCTCCAATCCCAATAATCTCTGATATATTAGTGATATTGAACCCCTTTACAAAAAGTTCTTTTCCTTGTGTCTTCTTATAATCTGCGTCCGATGCCTTTAATCTTGCCATGTTTATAAATATTTAGCTTCTACTTTTATTGTTTTATTTTCTGTGAAAGAGATGTTATCTACTTTCTGTCCGTCGTATTCTAAATTCTTTTTCGCCTCAATGAGAAACTCCATAGGCTCCTCGCTGTTAAGCATCTGTTCAATACCAACCCCCAGCTCGGGAGAGGCTTTATATTCTCCTTTTTGAGCAATGAGGATATGCTGTGTGTGCTGGTTGTCGCTTTCTGCTATGGTAAAATCGCCGTTCTCAAAAGCCAAATCATCGGTAAATAAAATATCTTTCATGTCTTTAAATTCTTCTGCAAAATTCATCAGAAAAGGACTTTATAAAAAGCTGTAGTTTAATATTTAACAAAAAACTCTTAACCATTAAGACTTTTTTGTTAATGAAAAAACAAGCACTTTTTTCGTCGCTTTTCAAGTCTCAATTTTGCCACAGAAATTTTCATCATGGAAAAAGGAAAAAAGAAAAACACACATACATTTATCGTCAGCACTGATGCGGTCAATTCTTACGGATATAGAATCCTAACAGAAGGAATAGACACAGAGCAGTATATGAAAAATCCCGTTGTCCTTTATATGCACAATAGAGGGTTTGGCACACTTACGGGGAGTGAAATTATAGGACGGACAGTTTCCTTAAAAAAAGAAGCCGGGAAGCTCATTGCAGAGGTGGAATTTGACGAACAGGACGAGTTTGCCAAGAAGATTGCTGCTAAGGTAGATGGCGGGTTTATTAAGATGTCTTCATTGGGAGCCGATATTATAGAGACTTCATCTGACCCGAAATTAGCCATGCCAGGGCAGACCCTTGAAACGGTGACCAAGTGTAAAATGATAGAGCTTTCTATTGTAGATATTGGCGGAAATGACGAGGCGCTTAAACTCTCAAAAAATGGGAAACCTGCGCGATTACAATTACTTAATATTAATCAAAACAATAAAAAAATGTCAGAATTAAAAAATGTAGCTCTTGCCCTTGGAAAGGGAGCGGAGAGCAGTGAATTTGAGGTGCTGCAGGAAGTCAACTCTTTAAAGCTGGCGAAAGAAAATGCAGAAAAAGAAGCGGGAGAATGGAAAGAAAAATACATTCACCTTCAAAGCAAGGAAGCCGAAAAATTAGTGGATGAAGCAGTAAAGCTGGGGCTTATTCCAGAGGATTTGAAAGATGTTCAGGTTAAAGCTTTTGAGAATGATTTTGAAGGGCAGCAAGCCAAATTATCAAAATTGATTTCTGAAAAGACAGCTCAGAACAATCAAAATGCAAGAAATGGTAAGGTAGCAGATGTTATAGCGCTTACCAAAGCATCAAAAGGGACGGCTGGTTCTACTGACGGCAGTGCAGAACTCTCTTTTGATTATCTGCAAAAACATGATGTGGCAGAGCTTAGAAGAATCAAGGAAGAGGAACCAGAAAAATATGCCCAGCTGGCTAAGGATTACGCAGCAGGTGTAAGGCATAAAGACAACTAAAATTATTTAATCATCTTTTAAAATTATTTGAAATGAAAAAAAGACTTTCATTATTTGCATTAAGCATCAATTTTTTGTTAGCGATTGCAGTATCTCTATTATTAGCACAAATAACATCGGTAGAGATTAACCCTTTAATCTTAGCGGCTGGCATCACGGCAGTGCATGCAGGGGTAACCTATTTCACACCTTCTCTGTACAGAGGAAGAACACTGATGGCATTACAAACGGAAATATGGATACCAGGGATAAAAGAGAACCCTATTCCTAACCATAGTTTTGTAGCCCAGTCGGTAGACATGTCCGAATTTGTAGAGAATAACAAACTACATCTTGCAGAGGCAGGTATAGAACCTTCTGTTCATGAAGATTATTTTGCATCAAATAATAACCCTCTACCTGTAGCTGAAATCACAGATATTCCTAATGAGGTGGTGCTTAAAACATTCTCTACCTCTCAAACACGCCACAGACAACTGCAAGAGATTGAATTGGCTTATAACAGACGGGAGTCACTTATAAACCGTCACAAAAATTCCCTTGCAAAAAACATCGGAAAAAGAGCAGCTTATGCATGGTCTGTGGATACAGCGAATGCTTTCAACAAATTGTTTAACCTAAGTGCGAGCGACTCCATTATAGATGCTATCATAGATGCAGAAGCATTCTTCTTAGAGAATGATATCACGGAAGGCCTCAACATCTGTTTTAATGCACAGCATTTGGCAAGAATTAAGAAGGAAGACAAAAAGTTATACAAAGACATCATGAATGAGAAGCAGATGTACAGTTTTAAAGTCTTCTCTTACAGCCAAAACCCTATTTACAAGGCTGACGGAACTAAAAAGCCGTTCGGAGCAACCAAAGACACTACCGACAAGCAGTGTTCATTCATGTGGGTAACGGATGAAGTGTTCAGATGTTTCGGGGATACAGAAATGTATGCTACTCTTAGAGACTCTGGATTACAGGCTGACCTGCTTTCATTTGCTCAAAGAGCATTAGTGGGTAATATTAGAGGAAACAACCCTAAATACAGAGCAACAATTCTTTAGGTATAAACCAGTTTTCAGCTGGTAGTATTGCCGGCTGAAAACTTTTAAAATCAACAACAATGAAAAATAAATTAAAATATTTCTTTGAAAACCATCCTCACAATGTAGTGTATGCAACCTCTGATGAAACCTTATTCATCAATCAAGAAGATGCAGCAAAGCACGCGCAGACATTAAAAGACAATGTCGTAGAGGAGTATTTAAGAACAAGTGTAAAAGAAGAGCCTGTAATTCCTGCTCCTAATGCAGAGCAAACAGGAGAAAGCGCCTTGCAGGATACAGCAAAAAAATCATCGCCGAGCGAGCTGAAAGCGATTAAGGCTAAGGCTGTGGCAGATTATTTAGCTCTGTTTGGTGAAGCTCCAGAACCGAAACTTTCGGCAGCACAAATTCAAGAGCTGATTAAAACGAAGCAATTAGAATTAGATGCAGAAAATCAAGGTGAGGGAGAGACCGGCGATACCGAAAATTTAGAAGGTGAAGAACAACTAGAAGGAGAACAATCACAGGAAGACAATCAAGAAGAAAATAAATCAGAATAATGAGAGAAATAAAGTTTTTAGCCGTGCATTGTACGGCAACGCCCCAGACGACATCTGTAGAGAGTATTCAGAGGTATTGGAAAACTCAGTTAGGCTGGAAAATGCCCGGCTATCACTTTATCATCAAGCCTAATGGCGAGGTAATCAAGCTTCTGAGTGTAGATAAAGTTTCTAACGGAGTTAAAGGTTTTAATTCGGTAAGTATCAATATTGCCTACATCGGAGGTGTAGACAGCCAGAACAACCCCATAGATAACCGGACACCTGCCCAGAAAAAGGCTCTTCGGGATTTATTAGAGAAATTTAAAATAGTCCATCCAAAGGCTATAATCCAAGGGCACAGGGATTTTCCTAATGTGAAAAAGGCGTGTCCATCATTTGACGCAAAAAAAGAATATGCAAACATCTAAGATATTAACACTTGTAATTTTGTTTTTTGTCTATCTCTCTTTGACATCCTGCCGGAGTGTTCGGCAGGAGCGTCAAAGCTCAGAAGAAAAAACAGAAATAATCACGGAAAAGACAACAACTTACCGTGATACAGTATTCCATACCAAACCAGCGGAAGCGTCTCTTAGACTGCCTTTGTCTTCATTTAAGGCAAAAGAAACAGATTTTAAAGGAGATTTAAAAACACTTTCAAAGCCCTTGAAATGGAAACAGAAAAACGGCAATGCTACCGCTTCATTAGAGGTTAAAGGAGATACGGTATATATCAGTGCCCACTGTGATAGTTTAGCCATAGAGGCCAAAATCCGAGCAGATTTTGAAAGCAGATATATAAACACAAGTAAAAAAGAGGAAACAGATATAAAGAAGAAAAGTGGAGTAAGTGTCTTTACTATTCTCAGCTTGATAGGCATAGCGCTGATAGTTGGCTTTATTGCAGGAATAATCATAAAATTTAAAACATAACGAAAATGGGATTACCAAAAATAAAATTTATCATTGCTTCTAATGGCTTAGAACTGCTCACGGCAGACATTCAGAAGACACCTGGTCTTGTTGTTACGGGCTCTACTGTTGCAGGTAAAATTACGATAGGAGAAAGCAAACAGATATTTTCTTTAGAAGATGCAAAGAAAATAGGAATTACAGAAGCAGAAAACCCTTTTGCTTACAAACATGTTAAAGCATTCTACGAATATGCAGGAACATCAGCAGAGCTGTGGATAATGCTTATTTCTGATGCTACCACAATGGAACAGGCAGCTGACCATGAAAAGAATTTTGCTAAGAAACTACTTGAAGACGCGGGCGGAAAAATCCGTGTGCTGGGCGTTCTTAAAAAATCTTCTGGAAACCCTACCATCAGCGGAAGCGTTGATGCAGACACAGACAAGGCTGTGATTAAAGCACAAAAACTGGCAGATGATTTCGCAGAAAAATATTTCCCTGTGAGGGTTATCATTTCTGCTAATGATTTCAGCGGAGATGTACAGTCCTTAAAGGACTACAGCACGACAAAGTTTAACAGGGTTTCACTGCTGCTAGCAAACACAGACGGCGGAAAAGAAGCTTCTATCGGACTGGCTTTGGCACGGCTGGCATCCACTCCGGTTCAAAGGAACATAGGAAGGGTAAAAGACGGAGCTGTAGAGCATACGCAGGCGTATTTTACAGGAGGTGCAAAAGTAGAATCTTTATCTTCTGCTTGGGACAGCATCGCGGATAAAAATTACATCTTCCTTAGAAACTTTGCGGGGAAAGCAGGGTTTTTCTTTACAGATGACCCTACACTTACAGGAGAGACTGATGATTTTAAAACATTAGCCAACGGCTTTGTAATGGACAAGGCGGTTATCATCGCTTACAATGTACTGGTGGAGAACTTGGGAGATGAAATCCAAGTCACAGAAAACGGGACAATACATCCTGCTATTATCAAAGCATGGCAGAACTCTGTAGAGAGTAACATCAACGGACAGATGACGAGTAAAGGAGAATTAAGCAGCTGCAAGGTTGTGATTGATGAAAAGCAAGACATTATCAGAACAGGAATAATGGAAGTAAACATCAAGTTACAGCCTGTAGGGTATGCTAAGTTTATTACAGTTAAGATAGGTTTCACTACTAAAATAGATTAACAATGGCAAGTTTTAATTCAAAACAATACAGCTGGTGCAGTATATCGGTGCTTCTCGGAGGGAGAATACTGGATGGATGTACAGCAATAGAATACACAGAGAAAAAAGAAAAAGAGCTCCTCTATGGCAGGGGATGTAAGCCTCACGGAGTTGTGGGAGGCAATGTGTCTTATGAAGGTAAAATATCTATATGGCAGAGTGAACTGGAAGCAATGACCAGAGATGCAACCAATAAAAATATACTCGCTCTTTCTTTTGATATTGTTGTTGCATATGTGCCGAATGATGGCGGACAGATAGTAACAGACATTCTAAAAGGTGTAGAGTTTACAGAAGTGAAAAAAGGAATGAACCAGGGAGATAAAAACATGATAGTAGAACTTCCTATCCTTTTCATTGATGTAAAGAGACAACAGTAAATTTTTATACCCGTCTTATTCGGGCGGGTATTTTTAAAGAATATTTAAAACAATTTTAAAAAGTAAAAAAATGAAATCAGAAATCACACAAGAGCAAATCCAAGAATGGAAATCAAAACATGGAGATATTTTTAGATTAAAAATAGAAGATAAAGAATGTTATCTAAAAACTCCTGATAGAAAAACATTGAGTTATGCATCTTCTACGGCAACAAAAGACCCGCTGAAGTTTAATGAAATTATCCTTAAAAACAGCTGGCTTGGAGGAGACGAAGAAATTAAAACTAATGATAGTTTATTTCTTGCTGCATCTTCTAAAATTGCCGAAATCATAGAAGTAAAAGAGGCAGAACTGGAAAAGCTTTAGAGCAGGCGGAAGTAAACGAAGACGAACAGCCCATTCGTATTTTGGATGCGCAATTGCGGTATTTTTTCAAAATAAATCCCGACCTGCTGACAGATGAGGAATGGGCAATGCGTGTGGAAGAATTAAAGTGGATAAGAGCTAAAGAAGCAGAAGCCTCAAAATCTTATTAAAGATGTCTCTTTCTGTGAACGGCTGCGAAATACATAAAAAAACAGCTGGCAGAAAAGAACAACATCCCTTTAGCAAGGTAGTCTATAAGAGAATTGCTCCATATCAAAGCAGAAGCGACTAAGAAGACTACTGAAAGCACAGGGCGGTACTTGATAAGATATACATAATCTTTTCCAAGTTTCCACATAAAACCTGCTGCAAGAGCAATCAAAAAAATATAAACAAATACTAATAACATAATGCAAATATAACTAAAAATGGCAAATGTTTATGAATTTATCATCTCTATGAAAGACGGCATTTCTGCAGCTGCAAAAAAGGCCTCTTCATCTATAGATGGCATCAAAAACAATGCCGAAAAACTCTCCAGCGCAGCAACGAAAACACAAGAAAAGATGTCGGCTCTTTTCTCAAAAGTTACGGCATCTGCTGTTAACGCTGTTCGTGGTCCCAAAACACTTCAATACTCTATAGATGAGCTTAAAAAGAAACTAGAAAAGGTAAACCAGGTTAAATTTTCTACTCATTTAAAAAAGGAATTTAATGAAGCCACAAAGGAGGCTCAACGCCTTGAAAAACAAATTTCAAGATTAGAACAGGGAATCTCTGGCAAAGGTTTCGGTTCAAAAATGGCTGGCTGGCGGAAAGACTTTGCGAACTCTCTGCCTGGAGCAGATATAATATCTAATCCATTGACTTTGGCAGGGGCAGCCATTGGTTCTTTTTGGACGGCAACAGAAAAAGCAATGGAAGCAGGCAAAGAGAGAATGAAGCTACAAACCCTTACAGGAAGTAAAGAAATAGGCAGTTCGCTGTATGAGGGATTAACAAAGTTTGCTACTGATACGGTATTTGGGACAGAGGTTTATGATATGGCTACGCAGATGCTTGCCAATGGAATTAAAAGCTCTGATGTTATGCCGCTCATGGAACAGCTCGGAGACATAAGTATGGGAGACGCCGATAAGCTCGGAGGACTTTCACTCGCTTTGGCTCAGATACAGGGAAAAGGACATCTTGCCGGACAAGAGTTATTACAGCTTATCAATGCAGGATTTAACCCTTTACAGATTATATCCGAGAAAACAGGAGAAAGCATGAACAGTCTCAAAGAGAAGATGGAAGATGGAAAAATCAGCTTCAATGATGTTCGTAGGGCAATGGATATGGCGACAGGAGAAGGGGGAAGATTCCACAAAATGCTTGAACAAGTAGCAGATACTCCTTATGGGCAATTAGAAGGGTTAAAAGGGCAGTTGGAACAAATGATGGTAAAAATAGGTTCTGTGTTTATTCCTATCGCTTCTAAGATGATGAGTTTTTTCAGCTGGTTAGGAGAGCAATTGGGGCCTATTTTAGAACCCGTAGTTATTATTTTGGGAAGTCTTGCGGTAGGACTTTTAGCTGCCGCTGCCGCACAATGGGTACTGAACCTTGCATTATGGTCTAACCCAGTGGGGCTGATTGTGGCAGGAATTATCGTGCTGATTGCGGTTATCACTTACCTTATATCAAAAATCAGTGGCTGGGGCGAAGCATGGAGTACAGTTGTGAATAATGCCAAACTCACATGGGAAGCCTTTACCTCTATGATAGACTATTACTGGCAGAAGACCACTAACAGCTTTATGATAGGTCTCAATAAGATAAAGGAAGGTTGGTATACCTTCAAAAATGCTGTTGGAATGGGTGAGGAATCAGAAAATAATGCACTGCTTGAAAAGATAAATCAAGACACCGAAAAAAGAAAGAAAACAATAGAAAATGCTCAAAAGAATTTTGATGAAAAAGCAGGTGCATTTAAGAAAGGTATCAAAAATCCTCTTGATGAGTTAAAATGGAACGAAAAATCAAGTCTTTCCAGTACGGTAAATAATTTAAAAAACACCATAATGCCTGAGTATTCAGCAGGAGGAGGGCTTGGGAAAGATGACAAGAAAAAAGAAAAGAAAAAGGGAAGAAAGAAAAAAGAAGCATCAGATGGAATCATCTCTGGAGGTTCAAAGCAGACCAACATTACCATCAATATTGATAAAGTAGGGACTGATACCAAAATTTATGTGTCCTCAAAAGAGGAAGGGCTGTCTTCTTTTGGAGAAAGAGTGAGAGAAGAATTGCTAAGAGCTATTAATAGTGTGAATCAACTTCAAACATAATAAACAATGGAATTAGACATTAAGGAACTTGTCGCCATGGCGCATTTTAATTATGTAGGGCCGGCATTTCCAAGCTGGTGGGGGAAAAACAAAACAAAATTTGTTCTTCCTTCACTGAGGGGAATAGCAAGAGAACTGATGCTTGGAGGTACTTATTTTCAAACACTAAAAGTCGCATACAAAGGAGAACAATTTGTTTTTCCAAATGAGCCGCTTATCTCTATGAGTTTAGCCAAAACCATAGTTGAAACCGCAACAGTAGGCAAAGAAAGGCGCGGAACAGTAAAAGAATACATCTGTACCGAAGACTATGCCCTTACAATAAAAGGAGTCTGCATCAATGAAGACCCAGAAAGAAGAGATGAATACCCTTCAGAGCAGGTACAGGAACTCCACAGGATGTTTGAAATCAATGACAGTCTGGAGGTTGTCGGAAATCCATTCTTAGAATTGTTTGAAATTCGGCGTATCGTACTCCAAGATATTCAGTGGGAAGAAATGGCAGGAGAACAGGGCTTACAGAAATACACCATTACTGCGGTTTCAGACAGCGATTTTTATGCAGATTTAACCGATAAAGCAAGGGCTTTAAAAACTTTGTAAGATGTTTATTTTAAAATCAGAGATAAAAATAGGTGATTTTATATTCCATTCAGTAAGTGAAGTGGAGATCACCAAGAGTACGGAAGAACTCTCGGACACTGCGGTAATAACCATTCCGTCCAAATTCAAGATAAGACATAATGGAGAGGAAAAACAGGTAGAGAATGCTATTAAAGTCGGCGATAAAGTAGAAATAAAACTCGGCTACGAAGAAAAATATGAAGGGGTGGAATTTGTCGGCTATGTAACAGCGATAGGCTCTAAAATTCCCTTAGAAATCAAATGTGAAGACGCTATGTGGGTTCTTAGGAGAAAAAATATCACTCACGCCTACAATAACGGCACTACACTCAAAGAGGTGCTAAAAAAAGTGGTTGAGGGGACAGATGTAGAGCTTTCGGATAAAATCCCCAGCATGAAAATAGATAAGCTCGTCATCAGAATGGCTAACGGGGCGCAGGTGCTTCAAAAGCTGAAAGATGATTTTGCACTGAGTATTTATTTAGACAATGAAGGGAAATTATATGCAGGGCTGGAACAGATGAACAACATAGGAAAGCAGGTAATATACGACCTTAACTATAATTTGGTTGAAAACAATTTAGAGTATAAATCCGCAGACCAAAAGAAATTAAAAATAAAATACACCTACATAGATAACAAAAACAGGAAAAAAAGCATAGAAGTCGGCGATAAAGACGGGGAACTCAGGACTTTTCACACAAGTGTCGTATCAGATGAAAAGAAACTTGAAGAAATGGCACAAGCAGAGCTTAAAAAGCTCAAATATGACGGTTTTGAAGGCTCTGTAAAATCATTTCTAATTCCTTATGCAGAACATGGTATGGCAGCAGTCATTCAAGACAGTGAACATCCAGCAAGAGAAGGCAAGTACTTTATAAAAAAAGTAGTAACCACTTACGGAAGTTCTGGAGCAAGAAGAGATGTAACAATTAGCAATAAATTACAATGAGCAAAGAACTACAAGACGGATTAAACCTAATGAGACGACGAGGAGTAGACACCTTTCCTGCTGTAGTGGTTTCTGTGGATAAAGCAAATGGAACTTGTGTGGTCAATGATGGAGCATTAGACTACACCGATGTCAGACTCTCAGCAAGCGTGGAGGATGAAGGTAAGAGATTTTATTTGTTTCCAAAAGTAGGCAGCTGGGTATTGGTTTCTCCAATCAATGAGGATATTCATCGTCTTTATATTGAATTTTTCAGCGAAATAGAAAGTATTGATTTAAAAATAGAAGAAACACAGCTGAAAGTAGACAAAAAAGGTTTTCTACTTAAAAAAGAAAACGAAACATTGGCAAAGCTGATGACAGACCTATTACAAGAAATCCAGAAGATGAAATTTTTAACAGTTTCAGGAGGACCTACAACACGACTTATCAACCAGCCGAAATTTAAGGAAATAGAAAACAGGTTTAAAGAGCTTTTAAAAGAAAATTAAAATGGCATTAAATAAAGATAGATTAAAGGAAAAAATAAAAAAAGCATGGATGTCAGAAGCTGAAAATGAGGATGGAGAGGATTTTTTGGATAAAGTATGCGAAAGAATAGCTTCTGCCGTAATAGAGGAAATAAAACAGGTTAGCATTACAGCAACTTGCACTCACGGACCTGTAAATATTCAAAAAGTAGAATAATGACAACCATCATATTACACAATCAAAGTCTTTTAGATTTGGCGGTTCAGCACACAGGAGCGGTGGAAAATACCTTTGCTCTTGCAGTAGCGAATGGGCTGAGTCTGACCGATGATTTGCCTGCAGGAGCAGAAATTAAACTCCCAGACAGCTTGAATAAAGACAACGATGTGCTGAATTATTATACCGCAAAAAGGCTTCAACCTGCCACAGCAGTAATAATGTTGTCAGAGGAGGAAAGATTAGAGGGTATCGGATATTGGATTATTCAAACAGATTTTAAAGTAAGTTAGAAAATGGAAAATATACAACTTTATAATGCCGATAACTTGGAGGTAATGGCAACCCTCCCCGATGATAGTATAGATGTGATTTGCATCGACCCACCTTATCTGTATCTTAAAAACCAAAAGCTGGAACGTTCTTTTGACGAGCAAAAGTTTTTTGCCGAATGCAAGCGGTTACTTACAAAGAAAGGCTTTATTGTGATGTTTGGGCGTGGTACTTCCTTTTACCGATGGAATACTATATTAGACGGCTTGGGCTTTGTGTTTAAAGAGGAGGTGATTTGGGATAAAAGTTATGTATCAAGTCCGCTAATGCCCATGTCTCGTGTGCACGAAACTATATCTATCCTTACAAAAAAAGAGGGCGGTATCAATAAGGTAAAAGTACCTTACTTAGAAATGAAAGGGCACAATATAGATAGTATTGTAACCGATATAAAAAGACTCAAAACCACTTTTAAGAATACAAAATCTCTTAATGCTGTGATAGAGTTCTTGGAAAATAACAAAGTGCCCACAGATACTCCCATTAGAATTGATAGATATAATTGTGAGATGATTACTAAATATAATGTGAATGCAACACAAGATACACAAACAGGAGACCGTTGTGTGAATGTAATGCAATCTATTCAGTTTGGACTTAATGAGAAAAGTATTATTAAAACAAAACTTTACGATTTTAATTCAAAAGAAAGAAAGCATAATAATGAAAATAATGTTGTAGCTAATAAAGGTCTTCAAAACGGAGATAGATGTGTCTATGTTATGAGTAATATAAACAATGGCTTAAATGAAAAAACAATCATCAAGCAAGTACGCGACCACTACAACACCATTCACCCCACTCAAAAACCCGTTCGTCTCTTAGAACGCCTTTTAGCATTGGTTATCCCAAAAAACAAACCCCGTAATGAGGTAGTGGTAGCCGACTTCTTTGCAGGAAGTATGAGCTGTATGGAAGCCGTTCACAATATGGGTATGCGTGGCATTGCTACCGAAATAGATGAAGAATACTTTGAAGCAGGCAAACAACGAATAGAGAGCTTACAACCCAAACTAATAGAATAATGGCGCGAACAATAGAACAAATTAACAGCGAAATCATCAAAGCGAAGGAATCAGAGCCTGCTCTTGCAGGGCTGACATCCACCAGCAAGGTCGCAATATGGAGGCTTTGGGCGTACATCACAGCATTTGTGATATACACTTTGGAGCAGATATTTGACCAGCACAAGGCAGAGGTTTTAGAGGCTTTAACACAGCTAAAGCCCCACACGGCACGATGGTACAGAAACAAGGCGTTAGCTTTTCAATACGGATTTGACTTAATCACGGACACGGATAAATTCAATAATCAAGGATTTACCGAAGACCAGATATCGGCATCTAAGATTGTCAAATATTCAGCAGTAACCGAAGCGGATACCGAAAGCCGTCTCATTGTCAAGATTGCAACCGAACAGGGCGGAGAACTCCAGCCGATAAGTGTTGGACAAAAAGCATCTTTCGATGCTTACATGAACGAAATCAAGGATGCAGGGGTAAGAATTACGGTTATCAATTATCTGCCCGATGTTCTCAAATTACAAATGAAAATCTACCGAGACCCATTGGTTTTGGATGAAAATGGACAAAGCATCATAACGGGTAAAAAGCCAGTAGAAGATGCCATTAAAGAGTATTTGAAGAATTTACCATTTGATGGAGAATTAGTCCTTGCACACTTGGTGGATGCTCTTCAGCAGGTAGAAGGCGTAAGAATTCCGCATATCATCCTTGCCGAAAGCAAATGGATAGATGCAGGAGTGAATGATTACGGAGGTTACGAAACAATTGAGGTTAAGAAAATCCCTGTTTCGGGGTATTTTAAGATAGAGAATTTCAATAATATAGAGTATGTGGTTTAATTTAGATATTCCAAAGCTCACGAGCTTACTTACTCCGACCTTTCTCCGTAGGGAAAGGCTCTCGGCATGGCTTCGGGCACTTCATTATCCTTTGATAAAGATAGCCGATGATTTCAATGTGAATAGAAACGCCAATCTCTATAACCTCGCCCACAACGGGCAGGTGTGTTACCTCCGCGCTGCGCTTAACGATAAGTTTGATATTTCATTAAGGCGGATAAAAATAGCAGAAGGAAACCGCTACAAAAGAGAGTATATATACACAGATGGAGAGAAAAAGCCTAAGTATTTAGGTGTGATGTATCTTCGGGATGATGCAGACTATGGTGATACGGGAGTAGATTTTATCGTGCTGGTTCCTGCGGGACTGCAGTATAATGATTACGAAATGCGCTACATCATTGACTTTTACAAATTAGCCTCAAAAAGATACAAAGTAGAAACCTATTAAATGAAAACAGACATTATAGCCCTTGATTATGTGGGCTTCTAAAAGAGTTATTATGAATAAATTAAATTTCAATCAGACGGGAGGATTCCCAATGTCTACTAACATATTGGATGCAGTGCAGACGGCTTACTCACTGTTTAACCACTTGGGAAACCTCGCGGGAGAACTGGTCATCATTTCGGGCTGTGTCATTACTGGAAATACAGTGAGCGATGGTGCGGTATACATTAACGGCGAACTTTTAGAGTTCAAAGGCGGAAGTATCTCAACAAATGTGGTTATTAAGGAAGAAACAGAAAGCAGAGTCTTTGAAGACGGGGCGACAAAGCCAGTCATTTACAAAAGATACGCAGGATTCGGAAGTTCTACACCTGATAAAACCTTCCCATTTAAAGGTTTTAAGCGTGTAGATAATCTGATACAACAAGGGGTAAAGAATGCTGATTTTGAGAAAAGAATTAAAGCGCTGGAAAACAAGAAAAGCCCTGTGCCGATTGGGCTTATAGCGATTTGGGGGAAACCAGCCAGCGAACCTATACCAGAGGGCTGGAAAGAGTGCACCGACCTTAGGGGAAGAATGCCCCTGGGCTGGAATCCAGATGATACTGATTTTAGCGAATTGCTTAAAAATGATGGAGAAAAAACACACCAGCTTAAGGTTCAAGAACTCCCTGTGATAGAAGGTGGTTTTGAAACAGTCACACACATGACAAGACTTGGTACAGGAGTAGTAAGAGGAGTAAGCGGAGGACAGGCACAAATTGCGGGAGGAGCGTCACAATGGCTTCATGAACAAATGGAGTTAAAATTTGGAGGAAATCAGCCTCACAACAATATGCCTCCTTACCGTATTGTCAAGTTTATTGAATTTATAGGATTTGATTAAAATTTAAGATTATGGCACAAACAGCGATAAATACAATAAAACAGTGGTTTAAAACAGGCTCAAAGCCTACACAGGAGCAGTTTTGGAGCTGGATGGATTCATACCTGCATAAGGATGAAATGATATCACAGAACAAAATCCAAGACCTTAGCACCACACTATCAAGTAAGGCAGATGCTGACCAATTAGCTAATAAAGCTAATGCAGATGCTTCGGGATTGACACAGGAAAATATTACTGCTTGGAACACTAAATTAAAAACACTCTCCGATGCGCCGAGTGATAATAAACAATACGCTCGGAAAAATGGAGCATGGGAGGTAATAACTATAAGCGAAGGAGGTGGAAACACAGGACCTACCTATGATAAGAATGGTGTGTTTTACCTTAATGGATTACTGAGATTAAACCCTATATACGCAACAGAACTTAGCAACACAAGTGGAACTAAAGCTCTTGTGATAAAACAAGACGGTTCAGTGCATACAGTGCCTATCTCAGCATTAGGCGGAAGCACAGGTATTACGCCCGTGCCTGCTCCTAGTCCCCAAAATAAGCTAGCGGGTAAAAAATTATCGTTTATCGGAGATTCTATTACATCATTCGGAGAGGGAACGCCTGAATATAGCGCAGCAACAGGCTACACCTATGATGATGTATGGTCAGGGCTGGTTATCAAGCTGACAGGCGGAGTGTTAGGCACATTGGATGGTGTAGCAGGGTCAACGGTACAAGGTTCAACCTATGATGCCTTTGCATTTAGGCGAAGTAAATCAGTAGCGCAAGACAGTGATTACATTTTTGTATTCATGGGAGCAAATGACCAGAGGCTTAACCGTAATTTAGGGACAATAAAGCCCAAAGGGACACTTGGAGATATTACAGATGCAAGTAATCCAAACCTTAATGAGTTTACAGGAGCGTATCAATTAGCATTGGAAAACATGCTAAATCATTATCAGAAGTCTCAGATAGTGCTGATGACTCCGCTTAAGGCTTTTAATAGAGATAATACAGGTGACTTAAACCCAAGTTCTGATGCTTTTGCAGAAAGAGTAATAGAGTTAGCGAAACTCTACGGCATAAGATATATAGACATGAGGGAGATTGGAATTACAGGCTACAATCACTCTATATACATGAATGATGGACTGCATCCTAACAAGAAAGGACACAGGCTGATTGCTGAATATGTGGTAGGAAGAATGGTGGAGTTTGGAGTTGTGGCAGGTTCGGGTGGTGGAGGCGCTACAATAGATGCCTATACCAAATCTCAGACAGATGAAAAAATCAACAATATTATTGTTGGCGGGGCAAATTTGCTTAAAAACACTGCCCTTCCTATATTCTCTCCGAACACTCCAGGTGTAGGGGGAGGATATGGGACAGGCACCCCTATGACAATGAGCGATAATACTGGGTATTTCGTTCGCTATACACCAGATGAGGACAAAGTAGTGTCTACTTATGGAATGTTTCTCGCAGGAAGTAATTTGGGAAAACACTCTATGAGTATGGATTTCCGCCACTCAAATAGTGAGAATGTGACCATATGGGGGCAGAGTGTGCCTCCTGATAAGTGGGTAAGGCTTAAGCGTGAGAGTTTTACGAATGAAAATGAATACAGTAATTTCAGCTGTGATATAGCGGGTGTAGCTATTGATGTGAGAAACTACAAGATAGAATTAGGGAGTAAGGCCACAGACTGGACTCCTCACATATCCGAGTATAACCTCGGTGCTTCTCCTAATATGATAGACCAGGTATTTCCATGGACTAATGATTTAGGAATTATTGCTGAAACTAATGGGGATAATGATAGAGCAATGTATAACATTCCATACATTGACTTTATAGTCAATATCTTAGAATTTTATTTTGTTTTTACAGATGGTTCTACAAAGAGAGTTGATGGTCTTAAAGTAGCGAGATTATCGAGCGGTAAAAAAGGAATCGCTTTTAAAGCATCTATCTTAGAAGGGAAAACTCCTACAAAAATGTATTTAAAAGCACTATTAAAATAGAATTAAAACGAAAAATTATGATTATAGATTACTTAGAAGGAGATTATAAAACACTTATAACCACTTTATTTGTGGTGTGTTTTACTTGGATTGTGGTTATTGTAGCAATGCTCATTGACCTTTATTTCGGCGTAAAAAAAGCCAAAGAATTAGGAGAAGCAACCAGTTCAGAGGGGTTCAGAAGAACCATCAACAAAGCAACTTATTATTTTGCTTTGATGGGCTTTGCTTTTTTGTTTGACATCTTTGATGTGGTAACGCCCTATTTCTTTCCTCATCCGCTCGGAAGTGTGCCGTTTGTGAGCATATTTGTAGCGCTTGGACTTGTATTTACCGAAGCAAAATCAGTAAGAGAAAAAGCCGAGGACAAAGCCAGAAGACGAACCGATGAAAGTTTCAGAAAGATGCTGGAGCTGATGCAGAACAGAGAAGATTTTATGAGAGAAATTGCAGACCATCTCAAAAAAGAAAGACAGAAACAAGAGAATTAAACAGCTTTTAAATGTGTCTTAAAATAATATTAAAAAAGCAGCCATTTAGACTGCTTTTTTTATTTTTGTATTATCAAATTTTTTGGACATTTCGTTTTGCTATTTTAGACATTTTGATTTGCCGATTATACTATTGCTGGACACAGATATACTCCAAGAAAAGCTTTCTATCTACTGTCCAAAATATAAATTTGAACTAAATCCATATGAGGATAGGGAACAAGGAATACAGTCTATCACTTTTTTTCTAGATGAAGAAACAAAGCAGCCGATTAAAATTTCAAGGGGGGAAGAACGAATCTTTATTTGGTGTTTCTTTTTAGCTCTTTTTGATACAGAAGAATGGGCAGATGCCCCAAACTCGCATTTCTTTATTGATGATCCTGTTTCGAGTCTAGATGAACATAATATTTTTTTAACAGCTGAATCAATTCTTAAAATAATAGATAACACCTATCCCGAAAAGAAGATAATTCTAACTACGCATCATATAGGCTTGTTTTCTATCCTTGTAGATAGGCTGACCAAAGGAGAAAAAGGTGGAAGATATAAAGAATTTACTGCTATTTTTTCATTAGAAAATAAATCTGAAAAAGAGCTATTATTAAATAACGTTAAAGAAGGAGTATTTTTATTTCATTTACACTTACTCAAAACACTAGATGAAGCTGCTAAAACAGAGCTTTTTTCTTATCATTTTGTTCTTTTAAGACAATTGCTAGAAAATATTGCATCTTTTTTGGGAGTTGGATATATTAGTTTTGTATTAGGTCAAATAGGTCTTGATGAAAATGAAAATACTATTACACATAGGATTCACTCTTTATCCCATAAAGACACATATAAGACACAATCAAATAAAATGTCTGAATCAGAAGAAAGGTTATTTAGAGAAATTTTGGATAAGATTAAAACAAAGTATGAATTTAAATTTTAAAATGACACAGAAACAACAAAATAAATTAGGTGATACACTTTGGGCTATTGCAGATGACTTAAGAGGTGCAATGAATGCAGATGATTTTAGAGATTATATGCTTTCCTTTCTTTTCTTAAGGTATCTATCTTTCAATTATGAAGAAGCTGCTAAAAAGGAATTAGGAAATGACTATCCTGAAAGTCCGTCAGAAGATAAAAGAGTAGATTTTAGAGTACCACCACCTTTGGAAATATGGTATAAAGAAAATAAAAACTACATCGAGGATTTTGAGAAACAAATGCGCAGAAAAGTACATTATGTTATTGAACCGCAATATCTTTGGAGTAATATTACAGAATTGGCTCGTACTCAGAAGGATGAATTGTTAGAAACTCTACAACAAGGTTTTCGTCACATAGAAGAAGAGTCTTTTAATAGTTCTTTCAAAGGTTTGTTTTCTGAAATCAATCTCAATTCGGATAAATTAGGCAAAACTTATAAAGAAAGAAATGAGAAACTTTGCAAAATCATCACAAAAATTGCAACAGGTATTGCCGACTTCTCTACTGATACAGATACGCTTGGTGATGCTTATGAATATTTGATTGGGAAATTTGCCGCAGGTTCGGGTAAAAAAGCAGGGGAATTTTACACTCCTCAGCAGGTTTCTACCATTTTGTCTAAAATTGTAATTTTAGAAAGCCAAGATCCTACATTGGGAGCTAAATCCAAATTAGATAAAGTCTTGGATTTTGCATGCGGTTCTGGCTCTTTGCTATTGAATGTCCGGAATAAAATACAAGAAAATGGAGGTAGCATAGGTAAAATTTATGGGCAAGAGAAAAATATTACTACTTACAATCTAGCTCGGATGAATATGCTTCTACATGGGATGAAGGATACGGAGTTTGATATTTTTCATGGAGATACTTTGCTCAATCAATGGAATTTACTCAATGAGATGAATCCGAGCAAAAAAATAGAATTTGATGCTATTGTTGCCAATCCGCCATTTAGTTTGCGTTGGGAGCCTAATGATACATTAGCAGAAGATTTTCGTTTTAAGAGCTATGGTTTAGCTCCAAAATCAGCAGCTGATTTTGCATTTTTACTGCATGGTCTCCACTTTTTGAAGGGGGATGGGACAATGGCAATCATTTTACCACATGGTGTTTTATTTCGAGGAGGAGCAGAAGAGCGAATTCGTACAAAACTGTTAAAAGAAAGATATATTGATACTGTAATAGGTTTACCTTCCAATTTATTTTATTCCACAGGAATTCCAGTTTGCATTTTAGTTTTGAAAAAATGTAAAAAAGTTGATGATGTATTGTTTATTAATGCGTCAGAGCACTATAAGGCAGAAAAAAGACAAAATTCTTTGGAAGAAGAACATATTCAGAAAATCGTAGATACCTATCGGAACCGGCCAGAGTATATTGAGCGATACGCCCGTAGAGTTTCAATCGATGAAATAGAGAAAAATGGGTATAACCTTAATATTTCTAGATATATTAGTACAGCTCTCGAAGAAAAAAAAGTAGATTTGAAAATGAAACATAAACAACTAAAAGATAATGAGGCAAAGATTGAAAATTCAACAAGACAACACAATCAATTTTTAAGAGAATTAGGACTTCCAGAAATTTGATAATATACAATTTTATACTTTATGAAAATAGTGAAAGGCCAGAATATTCTGGTCTTTTATCTCTTGAAAAAAATCAAAAAAACATAATCCCTCTCTATATATCAGTTTAATCATCGTAGTTAGAGAATATTCTTAATCTCTATTTTTAGTGTAAAGATAAGTTCCTGTAAATTAATTATTTGTAGGGGGCATGGGAGGGATTTTTTCTATTATGAGGTTTATTTAAGTTCCCAATTCTAACTGATTTATAATTAAATAACCATATTATCAGCATTTTTCATTGTTTATAACCTATGAGCAACAACAAGTACTGTTTTCTCCTTAAAAAAGAATTGTAAATTTTCATGAACTTTTCTTTTATTTTCAGCATTTGAGGCACTTATTGCTTCATCAAAGAAAATATAATAAGAATTTTTATATACTGCACGAGCAATTAAAAATCATTGTTTTTGACCTCCTGATATCCCATTACCTGAAGCTCGTATTTTAGTTTTTAATCTAAGAGGCTTTTCCTCTACAAAACTCTTAATATTTGCTATTTCAATAGCTTTATTAAGTTTATGATAATCTATTTCCTCATCTCCTATAGCAATATTTCTTTCAATGATACTTGAGTTAAATCTTTTTCTCTTTTAATTTTTCTCAGGTTATTGTTTTTGATATTTATATATGTGTTTTTAATTATAAAAGGTTAAATTTTTCCATTGCATTTATCTTAATTTCATCAGCAATGTCAATATATGGTTTCATTGCCTTGTAATCACTATGTCCTGTCCATTTCATCACAACTTGTGGTGGAATACCCAAAGAAAGAGCATTACAAATAAAAGTTCTCCTCCCAGCATGCGTGCCTAACAAAGCATATTTAGGGGTTTCTATATCAAACCTTTTATTTCCTCTATAATAAGTTTCTCTTATTATTTCATTTATTTCTGCCAACTCTCCAAGTTCTTTTAGATATTCATTCATTTTTTGATTCGTGATTATAGGAAAAATTTTATTATTTTCAAACTTATTATTTTTGTATTTTTCGATAAGTCTCCTACTATGGTTATTTAGTTCAATAATTAAACTATCAGAGGTTTTTATAGTTGTAATATGGATAGTATCACCTTTAATATCACCTTTTTTAAGGTTAGCCACATCAGAATATCTTAATCCTGTAAAGCATTGAAAAAGAAATATATCTCTAACTCTTTCAAGATATTGTTTTTGTATAGGAATTTCATATTTTTTTAGTTGATTAAGTTCAGTTTGAGTAAGAAATATTATCTTCTTTTGTGTTGTTTTTAGTTTAGGTTTAAATATTTCAAAAGTGTTATCAAAAAGATATTTTTTTCTTAAAGCCCATCTTAAAAACCATTTTAAAAATGAAAATTTTTTCAATAAAGTGGAGTTTTTTAACTTTATATCTTCTTGTAAATAATATTGATACTCCATTAAAGTTTTTTCTGTAAGATCACAAAAATTAATATTTGGATTAAAGTTTAGCAGATAATTTTTCTGTGTTTGCATTTTTTGATAAGTAGCCTTTGTCCAAAGATTTTTCTTTCCCTCTTCCTCTACAAATAAGTCATAAATCTGGAAAAAGGTCAAATCATTTTCTTTTTTCTTTTCTCTACCTATTTCATTATTGAAAGCAGCTCTGAATTCGTCTGCTGTTGGTATGATCTTTTTCTTTTCAAAAGTCATAAAAACACTTTCACTCGCCTCTTCATATTTTTGTATCTTACGATTGATGACATTTGCAGGAACTTTCTTGTCACCGTGTGTTGTGTTTATTTTACAGCGTTGAGTTTCCTTACTCCACTTATCAACTTCTACTCTATAGCCTACATTAAAAGCAACGATAAATCCACTCCATTTTATCCTATAACGA
>CAUQBH010000011.1:0-69435 GCA_963516675.1 uncultured Flavobacteriaceae bacterium
ATAATATATTCACACAATATATATACTCATATATATAGTATAAAAGGATTTTTTTATTTAAAATATATTAAAAACCTAATAATCAAGGTATTAACAAAATTAACCCTGCGTTATTTTTTGCAGGTAGGAGAATACCTTGTCTTATTTTTTACAGGTAGTGTTGGATGCCCTGCATTATTTTTTACAAGTAGTGTTGGATGCCCTGCGTTATTTTTTACAGGTAGTGTTGGATGCCCTGCGTTATTTTTTACAGGTAGTGTTGGATGCCCTGCGTTATTTTTTACAGGTAGTGTTAGATGCCCTGCGTTATTTTTTACAGGTAGTGTTAGATACCCTGCGTTATTTTTTACAGGTAGTGTTAGATACCCTGCATTATTTTTTACAAGTAGTGTTAGATACCCTGCATTATTTTTTACAAGTAGTGTTGGATGCCCTGCGTTATTTTTTACAGGTGGTATGGGATATCCTATATTATCTGTTTAAAATAAAAGGGACTTACAATTTTTGTAAAGTCCCTAATTTAGTCCCTTATATCTGTAATATACTGATTTACAGATGTTATTGTAGACCCACAGGGATTCGAACCCCGACAAACAGAACCAAAATCTGGTGTGCTACCGTTACACCATGGGTCTTCCGTTTTAAGTGGTGCAAATATACAGACTTTATCATTAATCACAAAAATATTTTTCATTTTTTTTCTAAAATAATTACAAATCCCTGATAATCAATTCTATTTTTTACAAGTTTCTTTTATTTTCTATTTTTGTATCTTTGGATTTTTAAAAATTATATACAATGAGACGCCCCATAGATGGTTTTTCCAAGCTTTCAAAACAAGAAAAAATAGACTGGCTCATACAAGAATATTTAGAAAATGATACTGATTTTGAGTCTGTTTTAAAGCAATATTGGAACGAAAATTCAGAACTGCAAAAACTTCATGACGAATTCTCTGAAAATACCATTTCTAATTTTTATCTTCCCTATGGAATCGCTCCTAACTTCCTAATTAACGGAAAACTATACGCCATTCCTATGGCTGTAGAAGAGAGTTCGGTAGTGGCAGCAGCAGCCAAAGCAGCTAAATTTTGGATGGAAAGAGGCGGATTCCAAACAACCATCATCAACACGGAAAAACTCGGGCATACACATTTTATTTTTAATGGAAACAAGGAAAAATTATTCCAGTTCTTTGATTTAAATTTAAAGGAAAAATTATTCGAGGCCACGCAGGACATCACGGCAAACATGCGCAAGAGAGGCGGCGGAATCCTAAGCATTGACCTCATTGACAAAACTGATAAATTGGAAAATTATTTTCAAATCAAAGCAAGTTTTGACACTCGGGATTCGATGGGAGCGAATTTCATCAATTCGTGTCTGGAAGTATTTGGAAAAACGCTGAAAGAAGAGATTTTTGAGTCAGAAATATTCAGCGAGGAAGAAAAAAACTCCCTGCAAATCATTATGAACATTCTGTCCAACTACACTCCTGAATGCCTAGTAAGAGCAGAAGTTTCTTGTAAAATAGAAGAATTAGGGAATAATGACGGCATCGCACCAGAAGAGTTTGCTTGGAAATTCAAACAAGCGGTAACGATAGCAGAAATAGACACCTGCCGAGCAACCACGCATAATAAAGGCATTATGAACGGCGTGGATGCAGTGGTTATCGCAACAGGAAATGACTTTCGGGCAGTGGAAGCCTCCGTGCATGCCTACGCAAGTAAAAGCGGTAAGTACAGCTCACTAAGCCACTGCATGATAGAAAACGGAATATTTCGATTTTGGATAGAACTGCCTATTTCTGTGGGAGTTGTGGGAGGACTCACGAGCCTTCATCCATTGGTAAAATTCTCTTTGGCTCTTTTAGGAAAACCTAATGCAAAGGAACTTATGGGCATTTTAGCAGTATCTGGTTTGGCTCAAAACTTTGCTGCACTTCGCTCGCTGGTTACCACGGGCATCCAAAAAGGACATATGAAAATGCATTTATTCAACATTCTAAACCAGCTGGGCGCAAATGAGGAAGAAAAAAAACTGATTTCAGCTACAATGCAAGATAAAACCCTAAGCTACAGTGACATATCTTTGGAATTAGAAAAACTAAGAAAACAGAAATAATATTAAAAAAATCCCTATTAAAGGGATTTTTTTATTTTTTCAAAACTTCTATATAATAGTTGTCATCTATTTCCACTGCCTTATCATTAGCCAAAGTGACAGTCTGCCATTCCTGAGTAGGAGCTATGTGCGTAGAATGGCTTTTTAGTTTCACAGGCATTCTGAAATTCTTTATCGTATTGTTCCAGCGGAATTTCAGCTGATTTCCTTTTTGCTCATATTCCAGTTGTGGGATCTGTGTCGTTCTCAAATACTGATCAAAAACAAGCGAAAAATCTATTCCTGCTTTTTTGCTGATATAATCTTCTACCTGTTTGGAAGTCACTATTTTATGATAAAAATCTGTATTCATTCCCAGCAAAATTTGTCTGAATTTTTCATCATTATTGATAACCTGTCTGATGGTGTGTATCATATTTGCCCCTTTTATATATTGGTCTGTACTACCTGTTTTTCTCACGCCATATGTGCCTATGATAGGCTGATCATTCAGGATATTTTTTCTAAGTCCCTTTATATAAGTATTTGCGGCATTTTTGTCCATATAATTTTCCGTGAACAAAACTTCTGAATAAGTCGTAAAAGCCTCATGTATCCACATATCAGCTTTATCTTGGGCTGTGATATTATTCCCAAACCATTCGTGTCCGCTTTCATGAACGATAATGAAATCCCAATACAAGCCCACTCCTGTTCCTGACAAATCCCTTCCATAGTAACCATTCTGGTAGCCGTTTCCATACGCTACATTACTCTGGTGCTCCATTCCTAAATATGGAGATTCTACCAGTTTGTAACCATCTTTATAGAAAGGATACCCACCAAACCAATGTTCAAAAGCTTTGAGCATAGGTTTTACCTGCTGGAACTGCTTTTGGGCTTTTTCTAAATTATAATCCAAAACCCAATAGTCCAAAGTTAGCATTCCCCTCTTACCCAAATATTCATCAGAAAAATGAACATATTTCCCGATGTAAGGAACGATATTATATGAGTTTATAGGATTTTTGACTTCCCAAGTAAAGATGTTTTTGTCCTTTCTAACGCTCCATTCTACTAATTTCCCGTTTCCTACCCCCACCAAATCTTTCGGAGTAGTGATTGTCAGGGTCATTCCCATATCTGGCTCATCGCCCCAGTATTCTTTTATTGGAAGCCATACGCTCGCCCCTATACCTTCACAGGCTACGGACATCCATGGATTTCCTTTTTCATCTTGTGTGAAAACCCAGCCTCCATCCCAAGGTGCATTTTTAGCGATGGTAGGATTTCCGCTAAAATCTATTTCCAAAGTATGCGTCTGCCCTTTTTTAAAACTTTCTTTTGTTTCTAATAAAATGAAATTACCATCCACTTTCGTAGATTTTATTTTAAAACTAGAGCGAATGCTGTCATACTTCATCGGCTGCTGTAAATCTATCTGAAAAACAGGATTTCTCACAGACTTTGTTATTTTGAATGTTATTTTATTGCTTCCTTTCAGGCTTTTTTGTTCATAGTTGGGCTCTACTTTCACATCATATCTTTGGACATCCCAAAAATCACGATATGCAGTATTAGAACCCAAAAGTGTATCTTTTTTTGTAAAATTTTGACCAAAAGCCAAATACACCGAAAACAGAAACAACAATTTTATTATCCTCATAAATCTAACTTTTTTAAAGCGATAAAGTTATTAAAATTAAAGTTAATTTTTGTATTTTAGCCAAAAGTTTTTGGGATTTTAGACTTTTCTATTTTCCCAGTTTTTAGAAAATTTTATTAAATCTTTTATTTATGCAAAAATCAAACAAACCCATTGCAGGCTACCATTTATTGATGATTCTTTCAGCTGTAGACCACGAATTTTCACCAAAAGAAGGAGTAAAAATACAAGAATATCTGTCGGAGGAATTTCCGTTCAGAATTAATCTGGATAATGAGCTGGAAGTCATCGCTTCCCTGCAGCCAGAGGACTGGAAAGACCATTTTGAGTTCCATGCGCGCTGTTTCTATGATGATTCTACCGAGGAGGAAAGAAAAAACTTCGCCGAGTTTGCAAAAACACTTATCAAAGCCGATGAGCAGGTGACTGAGCGTGAGCATCAGTTCTAT
Source organism: uncultured Flavobacteriaceae bacterium (assembly GCA_963516675.1). Taxonomy (GTDB): domain Bacteria; phylum Bacteroidota; class Bacteroidia; order Flavobacteriales; family Weeksellaceae; genus JABCPE02. The sequence continues at coordinate 4,222 of CAUQBH010000011.1, forward strand.
AAACTGATGAAAACCATCTGGAAACTGGATTAAGTCAAGGAAAAAAGCTCGTATTTAAAGCAGAATATACAGAATTTCATTAAAAACAAAACTAACTGTTATGAAAAGGTTTTGGTCATTTTTACTCATTATTTTGTTTTTAGGATTTTCAGCCCATGTGCAGGCTCAGAAAAAAGGTAAGAAATCCTACAAAAAACGCCATAAAACAAAGAAAAGCCCGTCACTTCCCTACAGCTACTATCTTCCTGTAGAACTTCCACATTGCAAGCTTCCCAAAGCTGATGAGGAACTGGATGAGGAACTGGATGAGGAACTGGATGAAAGCAGAGATTATCTCATTATACAAGTAGATGAACCGCCCATTTTTGAGGTATGCAAGGATAATATTAACAAGAGAAAATGCTTCCAAGACCAACTGGAACAGCATGTGAAGATACATTTTAACCCAAATAATATTGATGCCGAAAAAAGCAAAGTGTATAAAGTGTATGTAGCTTTCAGGATTGATAAAACAGGCGAAGTGGAGGTGCTTTTCAGCAGAAGTGAAAACGAAACGCTCAAAAAAGAAGCGGAAAGAATTATCAGCCTCCTGCCAAAGTTCATCCCTGCCAAAAAAAGAGGCAAAAATGTGAAAACATACTATATAAAAAGCATTTTCTTTGAAAATAAAAATGTAAAAACAAGTGATAACGAATAAATAAAATAATTATGAGAAAAAATATCGTCGCTGGAAACTGGAAGATGAACAAAAATTTCCAAGAAGCAGAAGCCCTTATGCTTCAGTTAGCCGAGTACAAAAAGAATAACAAAACCAACTGCAAGGTGTATATCGCTCCACCAAGTCTTTATCTCACCACAGCTAAAAATATTTTTGCTAATGATGAAGTAAAAGTCTTCTCGCAAGACATTTCCGAGCATGACAAAGGTGCCTACACTGGCGAAATTTCGGTAGAAATGATAAAATCTGCTGGACTAAACGGAAGCATCGTAGCGCACTCCGAAAGAAGACAATACCACAACGAAACCGACAGCCATGCAGCACAAAAAGTAAAAAACCTACTGAATGCAGAGCTTACGCCTATCTACTGCAATGGAGAAACTTTGGAACAAAGAAAAGCTGGACAGCATCTCGATGTAGTGAAAAAGCAAACTGAAACAGCGCTGTTTGAGCTTTCTGCAGAGGAAATCAAAAAAGTGGTTATCGCCTACGAACCTGTTTGGGCTATCGGAACGGGAGAAACTGCTACGCCAGAACAGGCGCAGGAAATCCACGCTTTTATCCGAAACCTTATCGCTGAGAAATACGGAAAAGACACCGCAGATGAAATCTCCATTCTCTACGGAGGTTCGGTAAAGCCAGACAACGCAAAAGAAATCTTCTCACAACCTGACATCGATGGTGGACTTATCGGTGGTGCATCGCTAAAAATAGAAGATTTTTCTAAAATCATCGAGGCTTTTAACTAATTAAATTTATACAAAATCCAAGGTGTAGCTGGTAAAACTAAAAAAAGTTCCTGCCACTACACCATTTTTAAATAAAGCCGAGATTTAAATTAAAAATCGTGGTTTTATCATTAAGTGAATAACCACACTAAAGATTGTTTTACTAAATATATGGAAATACTACTTGCCACGCACAACGAGCATAAAAAAGATGAAATCCAAGAAATTTTAGGTGAAAAATATCATGTCACCAGCCTTACTGATTATCAGCTCTTTGATGAAATCGAAGAAAACGGAACTACCTTTCACGAAAACGCCCTTATCAAGGCTAAATATTGTTTTGAGAAAACAGGAAAACCAAGCGTAGGAGATGACAGCGGTCTGGTTATCCCAGCTTTGGACGGAAGACCTGGTATTTTTTCGGCAAGGTATGCAGGGAAGCATGATTTTGAGGCAAATATACAGAAAGTTCTCACTGAAATGCAGGATATAGAAGACCGCGAGGCGTATTTCATCACGGTAATGTGCTTGGTGGATGAAACAGGCGAAAACTATTTCGAAGGCAGAGTATATGGCACTATTTCCAAAGAAAAAAGAGGCGAAAAAGGTTTTGGGTACGACCCTATTTTCATTCCAAAAGGCTATGAAATTTCTTTTGCTGAGATGCCTCCAAAACAAAAAAACAGCATCAGCCACAGGTCTGAAGCAGTGGGCAAATTTTTAAATTTTTTAAATAAGGAATAAAAAAAGAATGACTAAACAGGATTATTCCAACCAATGGCTGAAAGACTTGAAGCTCAGCAGACCTCTCATCATCACTGGCCCTTGTAGTGCTGAAACCGAGGAGCAAATGCTAGAAACAGCCAAAAGCCTAAAAAACAGCGAAATAGACTTCTTCCGAGCAGGTATCTGGAAACCCAGAACGCGCCCAGGTGGTTTTGAGGGTGTGGGAGAAATCGGGCTGAATTGGCTGAAGAAAGTGAAAGAAGTCACAGGATTTAAAACCGCCACCGAAGTTGCCAACCGAGACCATATAAAACTAGCGCTGGAATACGATGTAGATTTGCTTTGGATAGGTGCTAGAACTACGGTAAATCCGTTCATTGTCCAAGAAATAGCCGATGAACTAAAAGGAACTGACAAAATAGTTTTAGTTAAAAATCCTGTAAATCCTGACCTTGCTCTGTGGATAGGAGCTTTGGAACGGCTGAAAATGGCTGGAATAGAGAAACTTGGTGCCATACACCGCGGATTTTCTTCCTATGAAAAATCTAAATACCGTAACATTCCTGAATGGCAGATTCCGATAGAACTGAAAAATATTTTCCCAAATCTGCCCATCATCTGCGACCCCTCGCACATCTCAGGAAACCGCGAACTGATAAGCGAAATCTCGCAAACAGCATTAGACCTCAATTTTGATGGGCTGATGATAGAGTCTCACTGCTCCCCAGAGAAAGCATGGAGCGATGCCCAGCAGCAGATTACACCAGAGACCCTTTCGGAAATGCTGCAAAAACTGGTTCTACGCAGAGAGAATACGGAAGAGATTGATTTTCAGATACAGCTGAAAACCCTCCGTTCACAAATTGACATTCTAGATGAGCAGCTGCTGGATTTGATAAGAAAAAGAATGGAAATCGCTGACAATATCGGCAAACTCAAAAAACAAAAAAATATATCTGTCCTCCAAAACAAACGCTGGAACGAAATAATAGAACGCATGAAAATCCTCGGAAAAGAAAAAAATCTTTCGGAAGAGCTGATTCTCAGAATATTCAAAGCCATACACCAAGAATCCATCGATAGACAGGAAGATATTTTATCCAAATAAAAAAACGGTAATTCTAAAATTAGAATTACCGTTTTTGTGAATTTTCTAAATGTGTTAATGATTTAAGTTTAATTAAATAAATCAAAAAATTCCCACCTACCCCAAGAAACCTTTATCAAAACTATCTCTCGCCTCCTCGTATCCTATTTGGAAAATCTCATCCATTTTGCTTTTTTTAGTCTCAAAGGTGCTGTAATTAGATAATTTCAGAGAATCTATAAGCCAATCACAGTAGGCAAATTTGTAAGTTTCCACTCTGTGAGACAGCAGGTCAAACGCCCGATAAGTAACGGATTTTATGGTATTCATCTGTTTTTGTTTCACTTCCTGCGGCGAAGAAAGATAAACGCCTATCATCTTATCACATCTGTCCCGTATGATGTCCGCAGGGAAATTATTAAGAATTCCACTATCGCTGTACAGCGCCCCACCAAACATATACGGCGTAGCAATCCCAGGGAAACTAGACGAAGCGATGATGGCATCTATCACTCTAGTTTCTTTGTCAAAAATTTTCAGTTCCCCAGTCACGATATCCGTAGCGGTGATGTTCACCTCCTTTTTAAAATCACCTATCTTCATCTCGCCAAAAATAGGTTTTAAATATATTTTAAAAACTGCAGATTTGACAATCCCTGGCTTATTAAAGGCAATATGTTTCCAATTGAAAAAATACACCGATTTAAAGAAATCCAAAATCTCCTTTGGTGTTTTTCCTACCGCATAGAGACAACTCACGATAGATCCCACACTCGCTCCCGCCAATATCTGTGGCTGAATGCCTTCTTCCTCAAGAAATTTGAGCACTCCTGCATGAGCCACTCCCTTTGTCCCACCACCAGACAATACTAGTCCTAATTTATTATTCATTTTTATCTTAATAAACCACAAATCTAATAATAATCTCAAAAAACAAAAAAAAGACTGCCCATATTTTAGGACAGTCTATATCTTTTTATCATTCATTAAATATGAATAACCTCTCCATAGGCTGCTGCTACAGCTTCCATTACTGCTTCAGAAAGTGTAGGGTGTGGGTGGACAGTCTTTAGGATTTCGTGTCCCGTAGTTTCTAATTTTCTAGCTGCCACAGCCTCTGCTATCATTTCGGTAACGCCTGTTCCTATCATATGACAACCAAGCCATTCGCCGTATTTCGCATCGAAAATCACTTTCACAAAGCCATCTGTATCTCCATTCGCAGTAGCTTTTCCACTCGCAGAGAATGGGAATTTTCCTACTTTTATTTCGTAGCCTTTTTCTTTCGCCTGTTTCTCTGTAAGCCCTACAGATGCTATCTCTGGCGTGCAGTATGTACATCCTGGGATATTGCCGTAGTCTATACGCTCTACATCCAATCCTTTTATTTTCTCCACGCAGGTAATTCCCTCTGCTGATGCCACATGTGCTAAAGCCTGAGTAGGAAGAATATCTCCTATCGCATAATAACCTGGCACGGAAGTTCTGTACCATTCATCCACTACTACCCTGCCTTTTTCGGTTTTAATGCCAACTTCTTCCAAACCGATGTTTTCAATATTTGCTGTAATTCCCACTGCTGAAAGTAAAATGTCCGCTTGTAGCTCTACGATGCCTTTTTCAGTCTTCACCTGTGCTTTTACTCCATCTCCAGAGGTATCCACAGACTCCACAGAAGCGTTGGTCATTACTTTTATTTTTGCTTTTTTAAAGGATTTTTCTAGATGTTTAGACACATCCTCATCCTCCACTGGTACGATGTTTGGCATGAATTCTACAACCGTAACCTGCGTACCCAGCGTAGCATAGAAATACGCAAACTCCACTCCTATCGCTCCAGAACCTACTACTATCATAGATTTAGGCTGTTTTGGAAGGGTAAGCGCCTGTCTGTAACCTATCACTTTCTTACCATCTTGAGGAAGATTAGGAAGCTCACGAGAACGAGCCCCTGTCGCCAAAACAATATGTTCTGCCGTGTATTCTGTAACTGCTCCATCTTTCTCCACAGATACTTTCTTACCTGGTTTTACTTTGGCTGTCCCGAAGATAACATCTATTTTGTTCTTTTTCATCAAGAACTCCACGCCTTTGCTCATTTTTTCGGCTACACCGCGGCTTCTTTGGACTACATTAGGAAAGTCAAAACTCGCCTCTACTTTATTTAAACCAAAATCCTCCGCATGGTTGATATATTTAAAAACCTGTGCTGATTTCAAAAGCGCTTTGGTAGGGATACAGCCCCAATTAAGGCAGATTCCGCCCAAATTTTCTTTTTCTATAATTGCAGTTTTAAAACCTAGTTGTGATGCTCTAATTGCTGTAACATATCCACCCGGGCCACTCCCGATGACGATAATATCATAATTCATTGTGATTAACTTTTTTGTTTCTGCGAATTTAATGTTTTATTTTGATTCATCAAATTTAAAGATAAAATTATCCTATTTCTGTAAGAGCAATTATCTATACATCAAGGATAAATCGCCCAAAGGAGAATATTTTTCCCTACGGATTGGAATTTTTCATCCAAAACCTTGAAAACATCAGGAGACACCGCTGGACAGCCCCAGCTCTCTGGAACACCGCTGGGATAGGGCTCTTCATCAGGAATAATAGACCAAGGATGTATCACGATATCCCTTTTGAGGGCGTTGTTATTGGTCGTTTCCTTGCCATAAAGCAGATATTTCTCCCCAAAACTTGGGCTGGGAACTTTCTTCATGCCAATCCAGTATTTACCGAGTGAAGAGCTATGACTATTCGGCTGGTTGCTGAATGCAGGTTTTTCCTTGGAATAATCCTTCGCCGTGGGCTGGTTGCTGCATCCATGACTTACCAAAAAACTATCCGTGATTTTGTCTTTTTTAAAATCCCAAATGAACATCCGTTTCTTCCCAGAATGGATAGAAAAGTCTATCAATACAAAGAAATCAGTAGAAATTTTATTCTTTTTACAATACAAAAGAGCCTCTTCTGCGTATTTTTTGTAATCTGCTGTCCGCTGGGCTGTTTTTTGTGTTTTTATTTCTTGTTCTTTCTTGCCTAAACTTTCTGCTCTTGGCATAAAATAAGCACTTCCCAAGAATAAAATAACCAATGCAAATAAAAATATTTTTAATTTTTTCACTCTTTTATTTTTATACAAAGTTAATTCTAAAAATTGGATTTTAGATTTAAAAACAATACTTTCGCGGAAAATTATGGCACAAACAGCAGAAAAATACGCAAAAATCATCAAACAGAAAGCCGAAAAATTTGGGTTTCAGGGATGCGGTATTTCTAAAGCGGGTTTCCTAGAAGAAGATGCTACAGCGCTGGAAAAATGGCTGAAAGCAGGCTACAACGGCGAGATGGCATACATGGAAAATTATTTTGATAAAAGGACAGACCCTAGACTTCTGGTAGAGGGCGCAAAGTCTGTTATCTCACTGTCTTACAACTATTTTCCTCAATACAAACTAGAAACAGAAAATAATTTCAAAATCTCCAAATACGCCTATGGCGAGGACTACCACGATGTGATAAAAGATATTCTCCGCCAGATGATAGCTGAACTGCAAGAAGAAATAGGAGAATTTGGGTTTAGGGTTTTTACGGATTCTGCACCTGTTTTAGACCGAGCATGGGCTAGAAAATCTGGAATTGGCTGGGTCGGAAAAAATGCCAATCTGATTACCAAAAAACACGGTTCGTTCTTCTTTTTGGCGGAAATCATCTGCGATTTGGAATTAGAAGAAGATGGTGCTACCACAGACCACTGCGGAAGCTGCAGAAAATGTATAGATGCCTGCCCTACACAAGCCATTGTAAATGAGCGAATTATAGACGGAAGCAAATGCATTTCTTACGCCACAATAGAACTAAAAAACGAAATTCCAGACTATTTTGAGGGAAAAATGGATGATTGGATTTTCGGATGTGATGTCTGTCAGGATGTCTGCCCATGGAATAGATTTGCGGCTCCAAATACAGAACCGAAATTCGCCTTAAAAGAATTCAGCCAACTGAGAAAGCCCGACTGGCAGGATTTAACCCAAGAAATTTTCTCCGAAATATTCCGAAAATCTCCCGTAAAAAGAACCAAATTCTCTGGTCTGATGAGGAACATCAAATTCGTAGAAAGAACAAAGTCAGACCTAGAAGATTAGGAATAAATCCCATACTATTTTTGTTTAAAATAAAAACACTATTTTTGCGGCTTAAAATTTGAAAGAAATGTCTATTACAAGATTATTCGATATTGCGCACAACTCTTTGAAAAAATTCCCAAAAGATGATGTTTTGGCGACAAAATATGATGGTGTATGGGAAAAAATTTCTACTAAACAGTTTGTAGATTTAGGAGACAAATTTTCCAGAGGACTTCTAAAATCAGGCATTACCAAAGATGACAAAATAGGACTTGTTTCCACTAACAACCGTACAGAATGGTGCATAGCAGACCTAGGAATTTCCCAAATAGGTGCCATCTCCGTGCCTGTTTATCCTACGATAAGTGAGGAGGACTATGTATATATTTTCAACAATGCTGAACTGAAATATTGTTTCGTTTCGGATAAAGATTTGTATGAAAAATTATTACGAGTAAAAGAGCAAGTGCCTTCATTAGTGGGAATTTTCACTTTTGATGAAGTGGAAGGTGCTGCCAACTGGTCAGAAATTCTAAGCCTTGGCGAAGACAATTCTAACCAATACGAAGTGGAAGACCTGCGAGACCTTGTAAATGAAGAGGATATCGCTACCATAATCTACACCTCTGGAACTACAGGAAGACCAAAAGGCGTGATGCTTTCGCATAAAAATATCGTTTCTAATGTGTTTGCTGTGGATAGCAGAATTCCAAAGAAAAAAATAGATTACAAGGAAATAAAAACCCTAAGCTTCTTGCCTATCTGTCATGTCTTTGAACGGGTGGTGTATTTATACTACCTATACAGTGGATTTTCTATCTATTTTGCGGAAAATATTGATAAAATAGGTGATAACATGAAAGAAGTAAAACCTCACTATATGAGCGTGGTACCAAGGCTTTTAGAAAAAGTATACGATAAAATATACAACAAAGGAATCAGTGCAGGAGGACTTAAGAAAATGATTTTCCTTTGGGCTCTGGGAGTAAATAAAAACTATGAGCTGGGAACTCCTAAAAACCTTAAACAAAGAATAGCAGACAGACTCGTTTTCTCCAAATGGAGAGAAGGATTAGGCGGAAATATCATTACGCTCATTTCTGGTTCTGCGGCTCTTTCTAAAAATCTAAATAAAAAATTCCAAGCCGCGGGAATTCCTATCATCGAAGGATACGGCCTTACCGAGACTTCTCCTGTAATAGCGGTGAACAGCTTTGAAAAGATGAAAATAGGTTCTGTAGGACAGCCTTTGGATAATTTAGATGTGAAAATCGACAAAGATGGAGAAATCCTCGTAAAAGGACCTTCCGTAATGAAAGGCTACTACAAAAATCCTGAACAAACCAAGGAGGCTTTCTCAGAAGATGGATATTTCAAAACGGGAGACATCGGATACATAGATGATGAAGGATTCCTTATCATTACCGACCGAAAAAAGGAAATGTTCAAGACCTCGGGCGGAAAATACATCGCTCCGCAAGTAATCGAAAACATGGCTAAATCATCACGATTTATAGAGCAGATAATGGTAGTGGGCGATGGCGAAAAAATGCCGTGTGCACTGGTTCAGCCAGATTTTACTTTCGTTAAAAGATGGGCTGAAATCCATAAAATAAACATCGGAACTAAACCAGAAGAAATAGTAAAAAGCGCCGAACTAAAACAACGAATAGAAAAAGAAATCGCAAAACTAAACGAAAAACTCGGTAACTGGGAGCAAATCAAGAAAATAGAACTTACACCAGATGTATGGACTGTAGGAAATGGAATGCTCACTCCTACCATGAAACTGAGAAGAAAAATAATCAAAGAAAAATACATCGATTTATACAACAAACTATACGAAAAAGAGGCCTAAAAGCCTCTTTTTTATTTTTGAAAAAACTCCATTAAATCCATATAATTCCTTACATCCACCCCATGACCGCTCTGATACTCTCGGAAAGAGAAAAATATACTCATATCATACAGCAGTTCCGCACCCTTTTTCCCCCATTCTAGCGGAATGACCATATCATTTACCCCATGAGAAACAAAGAAAAACAAATGCTGATAAGCCTTTCTATCTAAAAGATTTTTAATAATCTTCTGCTCTGGATAGGTGCTCAGACAGGCTATTTTATGAAACAACTGAGGAAACCTAAACGCAAGAGCATAGGATAAAATTCCTCCTTGGCTGAATCCACAAAGATTAACCGTTCCACTGGTTTTATATTTTTCCTTTATTTCTTCTATTGTATTTAAAATCAACTCTATAGACTCTTCAGCTTGTGGAACATTTATAAATTTTTCTCTATCCAATAAATCTATATCATACCAGCTAAACCCTCCATTTGGCGTGGTATAAGGAGCTTGAAAGCTGACTACCAGCCAATCCTTGGGCAAATCAGGCGTAAAACTAAACAAATCATTCTCATCACTACCATATCCATGCAGCAGCACTAAAATAGGAGTCTGAGCGTGTATATTTTCAGGTTCTCTTACTAAATAATTCATTCCGCTAATTTATAAAATTTTACAATTAAAAAAAGCAAGAGTGTAATACTCTTGCTGTGTGTTTTTATCTTGTATACTTACATGCTTCTTGGTATCCGTTTTCACAAGATTTCTTGAACCAATACTTCGCCATCACTTCATCTCTAGAATCTCCTTCCCCTCTCTGATACATCGCAGCTAGATTGTACTGGGCCATTGTATTTCCTTGTTCTGCAGATTTTTTATACCATTGTTTAGCTGTTGCATAATCCTGAGAAACTCCCTCTCCTCTATGATACATCACTGCTAAATTATACTGAGCATCGGCGTTTCCTTGTTCTGCTAACTTATCAAACCAAAACATAGCCTTTGCATAGTCTTTCTCTACGCCCTCTCCTTTGTAATACATCAGAGCTAAATTATGCTGAGCCTCTACTCTACCCTGCTCTGCAAGTCTTTCAAACCAATATCTCGCTTTTTTATAATCTTTTTCTATTCCTTCTCCTTTATAGTACATCAAAGCCAGATTATATCTTGCCATCACATTTCCCTGCTCTGCTGCTTTCTCATACCAGTATTTAGCATCTTTGTAGTTTTGAGGAACACCTTCCCCTTTGTAATTCATCAATCCTAAATAAAACTGCGCGTCTGCATTTCCTAAGTCAGATAATCTTTCAAACCAATATTTTGCTTTCTCAAAATTACGAGCTACTCCTTCTCCTTTATAGTAAATTACCCCTAAATTATGCTGAGCCTCAGGATTTCCCTGTTCTGCGGATTTTTGGTACCAATATTCAGCTTTGGAATAATCTTGGTCTACTCCATCTCCATCAAAATACATCAGTCCTAAATAGAATTGTGCTTCTTTATGCCCTTGTGTAGCCAGTTTTTCGAACCAATAACTTGCTTTTGCATAATTCTGATAAGTTCCCTCTCCTCTGTAATATTTCAGACCCAAGTGATACTGAGCCCCTTTGTCCCCATTTTCTGCTATTTCTTCCATTTCCTGCAATGTCTGCCCATTTCCTAAAAAATAAACCAACATGCCCAGTAGTAAAATTGTTTTTTTCATACTTTAAATTTAATAATCATAATAGTAAAATATTTCTTTTTGCTAATCTTTCAGCAGTGCAAAAGTAACGATTTTTTCTCAATTTCTCTAATGCATCTATTGACTATCTTGATATTTCCATGAATTTTGACCTATGATATTTATCAGCCATTCACCGCCTCCACATTTTCTACAACATTTGGAAGGAAGTTTTTAAGAATACTTTCTATACCATTTTTCAAAGTAACCACAGAAGAAGGGCAGCCGCTGCATGCCCCTTGTAGAAGCATTTTTGCTGTTTTGGTCTCTTCATCGAATTCTATCAGAGAGATTCTTCCTCCATCGTTTTCTATGGCAGGCGTTACATATTCCTGCAAAATGGCATTTATTTTTTCCTCTGTCTCAGTAAATTGCTTATTAGCAACGGATTTTGAGGCATCCTGCTGGATTCCTTCGATTTTACTTACCGACTTTTCATTTTTAATAAAATCAGAAAGAAAATCCAATATTTTCTGCGTTATTTCCTCCCAAGAAATATCATCAGTTTTGGTAATAGAAATAAAATTATCATTGATAAAAACCTCTTTTACAAAAGAAAATTCCTCAAATAGTTTTTTTGCCAATGGAACTTTTTCTGCTTCCTGCAAAGATTTTAGCTCCAAAAAACCATCTATCAGCTGATGCTCCGAAACAAATTTTACCACCGATGGATTCGGTGTTTTTTCTGAATAAAAAATAGGAGCAATCTCCTCAGAATAGATAATTTCTGGAAAATCATCCAATGATTCCAATATCATATTTCGCAGATTGTCCGCCACCAAATCCCATTCTACGATGTTTTCCTTTGCTACCGCGATAAAATTAGCCGTGATAAAAATACTTTTCACAAATGGATATTGAAATAATTCCTGAGCCAGCGGAACATTAGAAATATTAGAATTTCTATCCAGCTCCAAAGAACCGCTTATAAGAGTCCTATCAGTCACGAATTTAATCACATTAGGATTTTCTGTATTTTGGATTTCCATTTTCTGTAAATTTAAAATAAAGTGCAAATATAATATTTTGAACCATCACTACTAAAAGAAAAAGCACCCTTTGCAGAGTGCTTTTTACTTTTTATTTTTCTATTTTTTTACCTTTAAAGAAGTCAAAGGCAAGAAGTGATGATACGAATATAGTAGAGAATGTTCCCGAAACCACCCCTAACAATAGGGCGAACATAAATCCTTTCAAATTCTCTCCTCCAAAAATAAATATCGCCAACACCACCAAAAGAACTGTCAATGAAGTGTTTATCGTTCTACCCAGCGTTCCAGATATAGAATCATTAAACAACTGTGCCAGTGTTCTTTCTCTTCCATCTTTTAGGTTTTCTCTGATACGGTCAAAAATAATCACCGTGTCATTTATAGAGTACCCAAGAACTGTGAGTATCGCCGCGATGAAATCTTGGTTAATCTCCATATTAAACGGCATCACACTATGGAACAGCGAGAACGCTCCTAATATGATGGTGGCATCAAACGCCAAACCTATAATCGCACCCAGTGAAAACTGCCATCTTCTGAATCGAAGCAATATATATGCGAAAATACCTAATAATGAACCTAATACAGCCAGAGCTCCGCCCATCTTGATATCATCTGCTACCGTAGGCCCTACCTTTGTAGAGGAAACTATTCCTATTGGGTTTTCAGCTGCAGATTTAAACTCTTCAAAAGTCAAATTCGCAGGAAGCTGATTTTTAAGCCCTTGATATAGTTTTTGGTCAATTTCTTGGTCAGCTTTCAGAGATTCATCTCCTATTTTATAATCCGTAGTGATTTTCAACTGCTGGTCATTCCCAAAAGTCTTGATATCGATAGAACTTGCCTCTCCTTTTTCATTTTTAAAAACTTGTGAAAGACTGCCTTTTACAGATTCTACATCCACAATTTTATCAAATTTCACTACAAAACTTCTTCCCCCAGTAAAATCAATACCATATTTAAATCCATTCGTTGCAATAGACCCTATAGAAACTGCCACCAATACAGCAGAAATAACATACATTACCTTTCTCTTTGCTATAAAATCTACCCAAATATTTCGGAATAAATTCTTAGTCATCGGTGTCCAAACAGACAATGATTTTCCTTTCTCTAATCTACTAAATATCATTACCCTAGACATCAAAACAGAAGTAAAGAAAGTCATTATCAGACCGATAAGCAATGTCACCGCAAAACCTTGGATAGGTCCTGTTCCGAAAATATAAAGAACTAACGCCGTAAGAATGGATGTAAGCTGTCCATCAATAATCGCAGATAGAGCATCATTAAACCCATCATTATAAGCTGTTTTAATATCTTTTCCTGCAAAAAGCTGCTCTCTTGTTCTTTCATAAATGATCACATTGGTATCCACCGCCATTGCCATCGTTAGAACAATACCCGCAATCCCTGGAAGCGTAAGCGTAGCATCCATAGAATCCATGATTCCAAAAAGGAAAAACAGGTTGAATATCATAGCGATAACAGCATAAACTCCCGCACCTCCATAGTAGAAAATAATATATGCTATGATGATACAAAACGCTGCCACAAACGACCAAAGCCCCGCCTGAATAGACTCCTCCCCTAGAGAAGGTCCTACTACATCAGCCTGAACAATCTTCGCGCTAGCAGGAAGTTTTCCTGCACTTAGTACATTTACTAAATCTTTCGCTTCATCTTCCGTGAAGTTCCCACTAATCTGAGAGTTTCCATTAGGAATTGGCTCATTCACATTCGGTGCTGTATAAACTCTGTTATCCAAAGTAACAGCAATAGGTCTTCCTACATTTTTTTCTGTAAGAGATTTCCATTCTTTAGTTCCATTAGCATCCATCTGCATATCCACTACTATCCTTCTCATCTGGTCATAATCCACTCTTGCAGACTCCACAGCACCATCAATAGGCGCTTTTTTACTAGCATTGCTCTTTATGGCATAAAGTTCCAAATAATCAGGCGCATCCTCTTGTGGTTTGTATGCCCACATAAAGTCCACATATCTAAGGTTAGACGGTCTAGCTTCTTTTGCAATTTCACTATTGAGAATTTTATTAACTGCTGCTGTGTCAGAAAGTTTGACAGTTGCCACAGCATTAGATCTTAGTTTATCTAAATTGAGAGCTTTAGTAAGGTTGAACCCTTTTTTCACTCCCATAGAATCGCCTTTTACGATAACATTTTTGCTCATTTCCTCCAAGTAAGGGAAAACTTCTTGGATTGTTCCCACTTCCCAAAACTGAAGTTTTGCAGAAGTCTGGAGCATTTGTTTCACTCTATCTATGTCTTTGATACCAGGCATTTCTACCAAGATTCTTCCTGTCCCTGGCACCTGCTGTACATTCGGCTGGGTAACTCCCATCTTGTCGATACGAGTTCTGATAACCTCATAGGCAGCTCCTATACTCGCTTCTATTTTCTTAGTGATGATTTTTTTAACCTCTTCATCAGGAGTATTAAATTTTATCTCACTGCTCAAATTTTGTGTCCCAAACACCTCTGGGCTGGCAAGTTTTAGATTTGCTCCCTTTTCTTTATTAACAATATCAAACTGAACAAAGAAATTCTGAATATACGAATTGGTAGAGTTTTCTTGTGCTTTATCCGTTCTATCCAAAGCCTCTACAAAAACAGGGTTTGTAGAATAGTCAGCCAGATTGGTCACCAAATCTCTTTGGTTGATTTCCAAAAGGACATTGATACCTCCTTTTAGGTCAAGCCCCAGCTTCATCTCACGCTCCTTGGCATTAGTGTAGTATAGCTTCGTAAAGCCAAGATTCAGAGTGTCTTTAGAAAGTTTGTCTAGTTCTTTCTGATATTTTTCTTCATTATTTCCTGCTAATGCCTTCGCTTCGCTTTCTATTTTATTGGCATACCAAGTCGGCAAAAGCTCTGTGATACAGATAAGCCCAAGGGCAATAGCAATGATAGTAATAAGACCTTTTCCTTGCATTATGAATTATAATTTTTATTTAAGTTTGCAAATATAATCAAATTCACTGAAAATTTTATACTTAGAATAAATAAGATAAAATTTTTATCCTCTAAACTTCATAAAAAAAGAGACACATATAGTATCTCTTTTTTATAAAATATGAAATTTTTAAAAATTATTGTCCTAAATAGACTACTTCTATTCTATTTCTTGGAGCCCAAGTAGGATGGAATCTTAACTTTCCTCTATTAGCATTTACTCTAAAACTAACTCTATCTCCTGCTGTAAGACCTATTATATTAGAATAGTGCTGGTTAAAATAATCTCCTGCTGATACATAACTATATGTCTCATCTGCATCTATCCATGGCGCACCATTTAAGAGCATGATAAAGTATAGATTTCTAGTACCTGTTTCCCATGCATTCTGAAGGAAAGAGTGGAATAACACTAGGTACTTACCTGTTTTAGGAGCTATAAAATCATTAATTCCAGGTATTGGTTGAGTTGTAGCTGGTTGCAAGTCATAATTAACTGTTGTACGAGCATATTGTCTTGCAAAGTCAGCAATTGGCGGTGCTGGTTCTTTCCATGTTCCTACTCCATTAGCATCACTAGTAAGGACTTTACCTGCTCCTTGGTTTGTGTCTTGTATCTTGATAGCGTTTGGTCCATTAGTTACAATATGAACTTTAGAATCTGGTTTATAAGTACCAATTCCCACATTAGGACTAAAACTATGTCCATTCTGATATCCTAAGATAATAGTATTATCATTTGAATTAGCTGTTGTAAGTGCACTAGATCCTATTCCATTTCCTATCGCTATTACATTATCTAGTTCTCCTGTAGACACAGATTGGAAATTAGCACTACCTATGTGGATATTATTATGTCCTTTTACCCATCCACCAGATCCATTACCAAGGGCAATGTTATTATTTCCTACTGTATTATTTTGTAGCGCATTTAAACCTTGGGCATTATTATGTTGTCCTGTAGTATTGTTTGCTAATGCACTTGTTCCTAATGCAATATTATAAGCCCCTGAAGTATTTGCTCCTAAAACTTCATTTCCAACAGCCACATTATAATTTCCACCATTATTAGAAACCAAAGAAAGATTTCCAATAGCCACATTTCCCATTCCTGCTGCGTTATTCGTTAATGTAGAATTTCCTATACCCACATTATAATTTCCTGTAGTATTCTTAGTAAGAGCATTGGTTCCTAGCCCCACATTATGACTCCCTGTAGTGTTATTAGAAAGAGCAGAATGTCCTAATCCCACATTACTCATCCCTACTGTATTTTTACTAAGAGCATATAATCCAAGCCCCACATTATGATTCCCTGCAGTATTGAAACGAAGAGCATCGTACCCAAGCCCCACATTATAACTTCCTGAAATATTATTCTGTAATGCCTGAGAGCCAATACCTATATTACTATCTCCCACTGTATTTGTCATCAATGATTTTTGACCAATACCAATATTAAAATTCCCTCCAATATTAGATGTAAGAGAAGTAGTTCCTAATGCGATATTATTTTCTCCTGTGGTATTTGCTTTCAAAGCTTCTGTTCCAAAAGCCATGTTATTATTACCACTAGTATTGCTATATAATGCAAAATGTCCTAATGCCATATTACGATGCCCCACTGTATTACTATATAATGCACCAAATCCATTAGCCACATTACTCGATCCTGTTGTATTATTATAGAGTGTATTGTAACCAATTGCTGTGTTATTAGCTCCTGTTGTATTTCTATATAGAGCATCAGTACCGACAGCCACATTTCCAATACCAGAAACAGTATGATACAAAGCATTTTCCCCAACAGCCACATTATACATACCTCCTGTGTTAGAATACAATGTATTAGCACCAACCCCTACATTTCCTCTTCCTACTTGATTAGAATGGAGAGATCTTATACCCAATGCCACATTATTAACCCCAGTAGTATTAGAACGCAAAGCATCTAATCCTACAGCTATATTATGAGAACCACTTGTATTGGAGAATAAAGCATCTTTTCCTATACCTATATTATGAGGGCCTGTTCCTACTCCACTACCATTTCCGCCTACACCAGCATCCTGTGTAATGTGGCTATTAGTTCCCACTAATCTAAGGTCTTGCTCCTGCATAACTCCTTCTGCTATTTTTACCCATTTACTAGTTGCAGTGCTGTAATAATAAAAACCTTTAGAAGTTACATTAGTTGTAGTAGATGTAGTAGCTCCTGAAAAGTCAGAAACATACACCAATGTAGACTCTTTCAAATTAGCAGCAGCGATTGTATTCAATCTTGCTTTGCTTAGCCTAGGAACGAGCATCCCTTCATTAGAAGTTGCTCCTACTACCGAATTTGCTGCATTTGGTTTTATATCCAAAGTAGCTTCAGGATTATTTGTATTTATCCCTACTTTCCCCATTTGGGAATATGCTAACCCCATAGTTAGCACCCCTAATAAAATAAAGTGTTTTTTCATATATTTATTTTTTAATATGTTCTTCTTTTAATCAATGAATTTATATTTAACTAGATTCATTGAAAATGTAGAATTTAAGTTTAAAAATACAAAGATAATATTTTTTATTATCCTAGCAACAAAAAAGAACCCTTATTTTTAAGAGTTCTTTTTTTATTTATTGTTTTCTGATTTTCTTACTCAGTTTATGATTTGCAGAAGATGCCGTCAGGACATATATTCCTGCTGGAAGTCCAGAGAAATCTACATCATAAGTCTGCACGCTACTAGGAGCTATACTTCTGATGAGTCTTCCTGACATATCAAAAATCTTGATATTATTAATATTTTCTACAAATTTCACATTTACCTTATTATTCCCATCCGCCAATAATGTAGGAGAAGCCTCTGCTGGTATCACCTCTGGAGTTGGAATCTCGGTATAACCCGTTACTATCATAGAATAAACTTGCTTTTCTGTATTTGCTCCATCATTATTCACCAAAGTTCCTTTATTAGACACTTCTATTTTGTAAATTCCTGCTGCTGGCTGGTCTATAAGAACCTGCTCTACATTGTCTACTGTATTATCTCCTTTTATCGCTGGGTTACGCGGAGCATTCACATCCAATTTCCATGGATAATGAACCTCATTAGTTTGAACATTAGTTATTCTTAAATCTAAATCATTTACCAATTTAGATGTTCTATCATTATGAGCTTCGCTATATGTATTATAGTTAGAATTCTTATTAGATGGATCTGTCCAAACAATAGTAGCTTTAAGTGGTTGTGAACCATCAGTTTTTACCAAAAATTCATTCTTTTTAGCGTTTTTGAGTTCTTTATCTTCAAAGATAACTTTATTTTGTTTTTTCTGAACTAATAGCTCTGCTCCTTTCTTAGCATCTACAAATCCCCATCCATACCAAACATCTGGCCCTATATTTCCTGCCTCTTGCGCTGTATGAATAAGAAGATTTTTAGCTGATGCTGCATTGAGCTTTTGCCCTGCAAAAAGCGACTGATAAATCTGACTCCAAAGCCCTAAAATTCCCGTAACTTGCGGAGCAGAAAAAGAAGTCCCATTTCCTATACCATAAGTAGTTGATCCTGCAGCAGATGTAGAAGGATATAACACTGTACTTCCCACCCCTGCAATGTCTGGCTTAATAGCTCCATCATCACGAGGTCCAGCACTACTATAATCAGCCTTAACCACATCAGACACCTGAGTATATCTTCCGTCAAACCCTTCCTCGGCAGTTCTGATTTTTTCAGTAGCCCCTACTGTGATAATGTTCTTAGCAACAGCTCCTGTTGGGATACAATCATATTCAGCCGCACAATTATCCTGAGGAGCTGCATCTGTAGATGAAAACTGTCCCCAAGTTCCATCAGATTTTCTATAATAAGCAGGATACATTGGTGTTGAGGCAGGGCCATCTCCATAGGAATTCCCTGCAGATTTCACCACCACCATATAAGGATTATTGTATACTATATCATCCAACTCTTTATCCCTATTATAGTATGTTCCATTTAAATCATATGATTGCCCAGTTGCTGGGACATACGAACCACTCCAATACCAAGCAACCCCCATAGAACCATTATTCAAATTCCATCCTATAACATTACCATAAGAGTGGTTAGATAAAGCAGGTTTACTATCTCTTATTTTAGCTGAAATATCTTTTTCTTCTGTCTCCCCATCAAGAGTAGAATTCCCAAAATAATAACTATCAAAAACAGCCTCTGGCATCATTCCTTTGGTATTCATCACAACTCTAATAGGACTTCCATCTTTTTTTCGTGAAGTCACATTTAGGCTTTGACCTTTACTTCCCATCATTCCAGTTACTCCTGTAGCATGACTACTGTAAGGTACTGTATCAGCCTCTTTATTAGTTATTCTAGCACTGCTTCCAAAGTCTGAATGCTCAGCATAAACACGCCCACCATCAAAAACAGACACTTTCATCCCTTCTCCATTAAAACTTCCTGTAAGTCCATCTATAGTCCCTTCTTGAATAGCATCTACATTAGAGTTTTTAATTTGGTCTGTGTCATAAGATTTTAGAAAATATGGAATTCCCCCAAAGAAAAAAGAAATAGTCTCTCTTTCTTTCTTTAGGTCTTGTTTAATAACACTTTCTGATTTTGGATTTTCAGTAGAATTATTTCTATAAACCTCCTTCTGAGCGTAGAATTCAAATTGTTTGAACAATTGCTTTCTCCTCTCATCCATTTCCTTCTTTAGTTTGTCATTACCCTGCTGAGCATTTAGTAAACTCCCTAAGAGTAAAGCAACTAGTACATTTCTTCTCATAATATACAAATTTTAAAGTTTTCTATTATTGGGTGTAAAATTACAAAAATTATTGATTTCACACTATTTTTTTATTTTATTTTATTTTTATTCAACCATTCATGATATGCTTTTGCATTTTTCGCATGCTCTATATCAGAATCCGTGAATTTATGATAACCCAACTTTTCAGGGTCTGCACACATAAAGATATAATTGTTTTTTTCGGCATTCAGCACATTATCCACCGCTGCTTTATTTACCATACAGATAGGCCCTGGCGGAATTCCTGCGTTTGCGTAGGTGTTATATGGCGATGGGTGTTTTAGGTCTTTATTGTAAATTCTCTTTATTTGCTTTGTGAAATTATGCTCTTTGTTAATGGCATAAATTACCGTAGGGTCAGACTGAAGTTTCATTCCCTTTTCATAGCGGTTTAGATAAAGCCCCGCTATGGTTTTCTGCTCATCTTCTTTCCCTCCCGATTCTTTCTGAACAACGGAAGCAAGCGCATAGATTTGCTCTCTTGTCAGCCCCAGTTTCTGCTCTTTGGCTTTTCTCTCCTCTGTCCAAAATTCATTGTAATCTTTTTCAAATTTTTTGAAAAACTCCTCTGGTGTCACCGTCCAATAAAACTGATAAGTATCTGAAAAGAAATATATTTTCAAATCCTCTGCCGAGTTTAGTCCTTTTTCCTGAGCGATTCTATCAAACACTGTCACAAATCCCAAAGAATCCTCCTGCGTTTTCCTCGCCACACGCCCTATCATCTGATAAACATCATCAAAATCCTTTATTCTAAAAGTATCCTCTGTCTGCAGTCCTGCTTTCAGCATGTTGACCAGCTTTGTATTATCATCACCTTCCTTTACTCTATATCTTCCAGCTCTGAGAAATTTTCCCAAATGCTTAGATTCCGCCACATCTCGGAAAGCCTCCATATCAGCTATATACGGTTTTATACTATCCAAAACTTGGTCTAAATTCGCATCTTTTGGCACCAGAAAATATCCAGATTTTTTGACATTATTCCCTTTATATTTTTTATATAAAGTATATCCAAAAAATCCTCCACCAATTAGGAGCAATCCTAAAAAAACTATAATTACTTTTTTCATTTTTTAATCTTATTTGAAAACACCCTCAAAGACATATTCCGCAGGGCCTTCCAGCCAAATATTTCTAAATCCTGCCTCGTGCTTTTCTGCATAAACTTTCAGATTTCCGCCAAGTGTTTTTACAGAAACCTCTCCTCCACCAAATTCATTCATAAATGTAAGACAGCTCGCCGTTACTCCCGTTCCACAACTGTATGTTTCATCCTCCACGCCCCTTTCGTAAGTCCTCACAAACACTTCATTGTCAGATATTTTAGAAACAAAGTTTACATTTATTCCTTCTTTTTTATAAGGCTCAGAATTTCTGATTTCGTATCCGTTTTTATAAACATCTAGATTTTGCACATTTTCCACATATCTCACAAAATGCGGTGAACCTGTATTCAATTGATAATCAGCATCTATTTTAATAATTTCTGGAACATCTATCATTTTCAGCTTCACTACATTTCCATTGATTTCAGCCTCATGAAGCCCATCTATGGCATTAAATTTAACTTTGTTATTAAAAACATTCAAAAAATGCGCAAAAGCCACGATACAGCGCCCTCCGTTACCACACATCGTGCTTTCGTTCCCATCTGAATTATAATAAATCATCTGAAAATCAAGGCTTTCATGGTTTTCCAATAAAATCAAACCATCGGCACCAATTCCGAAACGGCGGTCGCACATTTTTTTTACTAAATCTACATCATTTTTAGGAAAAGACTGATTTCTATTATCTATCATAATGAAGTCATTTCCAGTCCCTTGATATTTATAAAATTTAATCATTTTTTCTCTCTTTATTTGCGATTTCTTTTCTCACTCGGCTCAGACTCTCTGGCGTAATTCCTAAAAACGAAGCCACCATCCACTGCGGAACTCTCCTGAAAACATTAGGATAAACCTTGATAAAATCCAAATACCGCTCCTCTGCATTCGCCCCAAGCAGAAGATTTACTCTTTTTTGTAATTGTCTGGCGTGATTATGTAGAAGCAAAATCTGTTTCGCACCTGTTTCAGGGTTATTTTGGCTCATTTCATAAAAATCAGAGCTTAAAGATATGATTTCACTGTCCTCTATCGCATCGATAAAATAATCTGAACTTTCACCAAAAAACAAACTACTCCTGTCTGCAATTAGATGATTTTCAGGCGCAAACTGGATAATATGTTCCTTACCCGCCTTACTAATAGAATATAAACGAAGAAGCCCTTTCTCCACGAAAAAAGTATTTCTACACACTTCCCCTTCTCTCAGTAGAAACTGTCCTTTTTCCACTTTGAGAGATTTTATGTATTTCTTGTATCCCTCAATAGATGAAGGCGAAACACCTAGTGTATTTAGAAGATACTCATCAAACATTTCTATTCTTCGAACAACTTTTTCATCAGCCTTTCCATATCCACCAGCTCTTCGTGTCTCTTGAAAATAACCTGTCCATCACGGAAAAGCAAAAAGGTAGCAGATTCTATCGGAACTCCCAAATCTTCGCTCAGTTCTTGTTTTAGTTTAGAATTTCCTGTATAGTTCAGTCTATAAAATTTCACTCTGGACAAATCCATTCTTCTTGCCTGTTTTTCAAAATCCCCCATCATATAATCACTTCGGAAATGCATCGTCGCACAGGTCAAAAGAGCCACTGGCTTCTCATAAGAATCTTTATAAGCCTGCTTCAAGTCCTCGCTGGTCTCTATTTTATTCCAAATCTGGCTGTCTTTATACGCTTTTACTAGTTTTTTCCAAAAATCCATTAATCCCATAAGTCAAAAAATTTTTGCTAAATTATCAATTATTTAGTAATATTGAAAATAAAACGAATTTAAAATGAAAAAAGCCTTGATTGTAGTAGACATCCAAAATGATTTTTGCAAAGGCGGCAGCCTAGAAGTCACTGATGGAGAAAAAATCATTCCTTACATCAACCACCTGATGAAAACGAACAACTATGATGAAATTATCCTTACCCAAGATTTTCACCCTGCAGAACACAAAAGTTTTGCAGTCAATAATGGAAAATCCGTTGGCGAAATCATCGAGCTAAATGGTATTTCCCAAACAATGTGGCCAGTCCACTGTGTGCAGGGAACTTCGGGAGTAGAATTTCATCCTGATTTAGAAAAAAATCATGCTACATATATCATCAAAAAGGGAATGAACCCTGAAATAGACAGCTACAGCGCATTTTTTGACAATCAAAAACTAATCGATACTGAGCTTTCTAATTATCTAAAATCCAAGAACATAGAAACCGTGGAAATCGTAGGGCTGGCACTAGATTATTGCGTGAAATACACCTGTATTGATGCTGTTTCGGAAGGGTTTAAGGTCGTTCTTCATTTTAAAGGAACAAAAGCCGTGAACCTCCACCCTGATGATGCTAAAAACACAGTTTTTGAACTTTTAGAAAAAGGAGTTTCTGTAATAAACTAAACTCACTGACAAACAAAAACTTACCCAAATTTGGGTAAGTTTTTTATTTTTTAAGAATTATAATAATTTAGATAATTCCTCGTAGCCGCCGCCGTTATAGACATTGGTAAACCCTCTCTGTTTAAACGCTTCCGTAGCCTTTCCGCTTCGGTTTCCGCTTCGGCAGAAAAAAATCACATTTCCGTCTAGTTTCGCAATTTCATCCGCATGATTTTCCACCTCTCCCAGCGGAATATTTTCAGCGCCTTCTATCGCTCCATTTGCTATAAGTTCCTCTGGCTCACGCACATCTATCAAATGATAGTTTCCTTGATTTAAAATTTCTTGAATATCCATTCTTTATTTTTTTATTCAAATATAATTTATTTTACAATACATTCACCTCTCTTTCTAATTTTACCCCAAATTTTTCTTCCACAGAATCTATTATTTTTTGGGAAAAATCAAAAATCTCCTGTCCTTTAGCATTTCCTGTAATATTCACTATTACAAGAGATTGCAGGGCGTGAGTTGCCACATTTCCTATCTGTTTACCCTTCCATCCGCACTGCTCTATAAGCCATCCTGCTGGGATTTTCATACCTTCTTCCGTTTTATATCCCTGAATATCTGCAAACTGAGTTTTCAACTTATCAAAATACTCATTAGAAACCACAGGATTTTTGAAAAAACTTCCTGCATTAGCTACTTTTTTAGGGTCTGGGAGTTTGCTCTGTCGAATACGAATAACTGCCTGTGACACATCCTGAATCGTTGGATTTTTTATTTCCATCTTCTCCAATTCCGACTGGATGGCTCCATACTCCACCTTCAAAACATGCTCTTTTCTTGTCAGTCTAAATGTAACTTCCAGAATAACATATTTACCTTTTCCCTCTCTCTTAAAAAAAGAATCTCTGTATCCGAACTGGCATTTTTTCTTATCAAAAACCTCAACTTCCAAAGTACTCAGATTAAGCACTTTACAAGACTCAAAACTATCTTTTATCTCCACTCCATAAGCTCCGATATTCTGGATAGGACAAGTCCCAGCATTCCCTGGAATCAGAGACAAATTCTCCAACCCTCCATAGTTTTTATCCAAACAATACTGAACGAACTGATGCCAGTTTTCTCCCGCTTGGGCTGATACCAGAACATCATTATCGCTGACAATTTCTTCCGAAATTCCTTTTAAATTTAGTTTAATCACAAGTCCCTCTAAATCCTTCGTGAAAAACAAATTACTTCCTCCTCCTAAAAACAAAAGAGGCATCTCCCTAAATTTAGGGTTTTTCAGTAAATCTAATAACTCTGACTCTGTAGAAACCTCAGCAAAATACCGCGAAGAAGCCTCCACACCGAAAGTATTGTAAGGCTTCAAGGAAACATTTTCTAAAATCTGCATTTTATCGTGCATTGTATTTTTCAAGAGCATCTTTCAGCAGTTCTACACTTCTTCTCAGGTCTTCTTCTTTCAGCACATAGGCTATTCTTATCTGTCTCTTTCCAAGCTCTGGATTAGAATAGAAGCCTCCCGCAGGCGCTACCATAACAGTTTCATTATCAAGAGAATATTCTTCCAAAAGCCACTGTGCAAATTTCTCTGCATCATCTATTGGAAGTTCTGCCACGCAGTAGAAAGCACCCTTTGGAGTTGGGCAGATTATATCTGGGATTTCGTTTAGTAATTTTACTAATAAATTTCTTCGTTTAGTATATTCTTCACGAACGCTCTCTATATATTTTTTGTCGTTTTCGTGGGCTTTTGCAGCTATTATTTGCCCTAAAAGAACTGGGCTTAGTCTAGCTTGTGCAAATTTCATCGCAGCAGCACGAATCAACTTAGAACGAGTAACCATAAATCCGATACGAACTCCACACATAGAATATCTCTTGGATTCAGAATCTATGATGATGCAGTTTTCTGCTATTTCTGGAAATTCCAGCATAGAGACCTGCTTTTCTCCATCATACACATACTCACGATATACCTCATCTGCGATGATGACAATATCATGTTTCAGAGCTATCTGAGCCAGTTTTTGTAATTCTTCCCTTGTATAAAGGTAGCCCGTAGGATTCCCTGGGTTACAGATTAGGATAGCTCTAGTTTTTGGAGTAATTTTTTTCTCAAATTCTTCCATAGATGGCAGGGCAAAACCAGTCTTGATAGAAGATGGAACTGCTACTACTTTTACATTGATATGGTTAGAAAAACCATTATAATTCGCGTAGTATGGTTCTGGGATAATTATCTCATCACCATCATCACAAAGCGTAGAAAGTGCGATACTCAGCGCTTCTGAACCACCATTCGTCACGATAAAATTATCCGTTGTCAAATCTGTAAAACCAAGCGAATGGTAATAAGTCTCCAAAGCCTTTCTGTACTCTATATTTCCCTCAGAAAGAGAGTATTCCAATACTTTTAAATCAATATGTTTCAGCTCCTCCAAAGCCGTTTGAGGCGTTTCTATATCTGGCTGCCCGATATTGAGGTGATAGACTTTTACACCTTTTTGTTTTGCTTGTAATGCATACGGAACAAGTTTTCTGATTGGTGAAGCAGGCATTTTTTCTGCTCTTTGTGATATTTTTGGCATGATAGATTGTATTTTATGGAACAAATTTACAATTTTATTTCTCTACTATGGCAGAATATTTCCACCTATTTTTGATAATATTTTTCTTAATTTTAGTGAAAATTATCTTTTTACAAAATTTTGTTTTTTAAAGATGAATTTCCACTTGTTTTTCACTGGTTTTGTTCTGCCAGTAGTTTTTATAAGTTTGGAAGGTATCTTCTACTATTTCATAAAGTTTAAAACAATTTTGTTTCAATTCCTCAAGATGAACCACATGAATGATGATATGCGGCTCTTCTATCCATTCTAAAGACATCATGCAGTCATCCATAGAGTCTAAGCTCATCCAAAAGTAGCTCGGAAACTGAAAAACTTCATTCATTTTTCGTAAAAAATCTGCTTCTGTCTTTATATTTCGGACATCGATAAAATATTCCAATGTTTGTTTTTGAAAGTCTAATCGTGTTTCGTTCATCTATTTTGATTATTTTTTAGTTAAAAAACTCCCAACAATTTGATAAAAGCAAAATGCAAGTGTAAAAATACATTTATTTTAAATAAATTTGCCTTTTCAAATCATATAAAATGACAAAAAAACAAATCTATTTGAGTGTGATTTTTGGAGCTATTTTCCTTATAGCTTTGTGTGATTTTCTTCCTGGTTTAAAGAAAAAATCCGATTTTGACACTCCAGAAATCGTTGGTTATCAATATAAAAAAGATTCATCCAAGACAAAAGACCCATACGGCATCGCAGATCAAAAAGGGCAAAACTACATAGAAAAACTTACCGATGAAACCATCGTAATCAACTATGTCAAAAAACACAAAAGACTTCCTGAATACTACATCACCAAAGCAGAAGCCAAAAGACAAGGCTGGAAACCATCCGAAGGAAATCTCTGCGAAGTGCTTCCCAACAGGGCTATCGGTGGAGACCGCTTCAGCAACCGAGAGAAAAAGCTTCCTGACCATGGAAAATACTATGAAGCTGACATAAACTACCGCTGTGGAAGAAGAAACGCTGAACGAATAGTTTTCAACAAAGATGGAGAAGTGTGGCTCACTAAAAACCACTATAAAAGTTTTGAAAAACAATAAAATAATTAACTGATAATGAACACGATATACATTGATTTTTCAGAAATCGGCGATATGGAGGATTTCTACGCCCAGCTGAAAGAAAAAATAGAACTTCCTGAGTATTTTGGAGACAATCTGGATGCTCTTTATGACTGCATTTCTGGCGATTTAGACATGCCTTTACATATAGAATTTGTAAATATGACTGTGGAGCAGTTAGAAATTTTTGAAGATCTTTTGGTGACTTTAGAAGACCTAGTGGAGGAAGTTCCCGACTTCTCTTTTTCCTATTTTCTGGAACAATACGAAGATTAAAAATCTTTCCCAAATAAAAAACCAGCTTTGAAATCAAGCTGGTTTTATTTTTATGCTAATCTAAATTAGTATTCTAACAATACACTTCCCCAAGTAAATCCACTTCCAAAGGCCGCTAGACAAACTAAATCGCCTCGTTTTACCTTCCCTTCTGCTATCGCTTCGCTCAACGCGATAGGAATAGAAGCCGCTGTGGTATTTCCGTATTTTTGGATATTATTAAACACCTTCTCATCTGGAAGTCCCATTAATTGCTGAACATACTGAGAAATTCTGATATTCGCCTGATGCGGAATAAGCATATCCAAATCCTCTACACTTTTACCTGCTTTTTTCAAGGATTCAATGATAGTCTCTGGAAAACGAGTAACCGCCTGTTTGAAAACAAAATTCCCGTTCATATACGGATATATTTCTTCTGGCTTTATGTTTTCTGGCTCTGTAAGAAGTCTGTCTGTCCAGCCCAAATTAGTCCCTGGTAATTTTATCATCAGCTCCTCTGCATATTTCCCTTCGGAATGCATATTGTAAGACAAAATCCCCTGAACACCAGCATCTTCCGAAGCCGAAAGCACTACCGCTCCTGCCCCATCACCAAAAATCACTGAAACGCCTCTTCCCCTATCTGTCATATCTAATGCAACTGACTGAATTTCAGACCCTACTACTAAAATATTTTTATACTGACCCGCTTTGATGAAAGCATCCGCAACGCTCAGCGCATAAACAAATCCTGAACATTGGTTTCTCACATCCAGCGCCCCTATAGTATCACAGCCCAGCATTTCCTGCAGAACCACACCACACCCAGGGAAATAATAATCTGGGCTAAGTGTCGCAAAAATAATATAATCTATATCTTTCGCAGTCAGACCAGCTGATTCCAGCGCTTTTTCAGAAGCTTTGAAACCATAGAAACTTGTAGTTTCTTGGCTGTCAAATTTGCTCGTTCTGTGTCTTCTTTCTTTGATACCCGTACGCTCCGTTATCCACTCATCATTGGTATCCATTATCTTAGCTAAATCATCATTAGTTACCACATTATCTGGAACATAATGACCTATTCCTTTAATAACACTTTTATACATAACAAAAATTTATTTAATCAATTTTAATCCGTCAAAACTATGAAATCCATTTAGAAAATCCTTTAAATTCATTCGTTTTTTTCCTTCCAGCTGTAATTCTTCTGGGAAATAAACTCCATTTTTAACATAGATTTTAAATTCATTTTTAGAAATTTCTATCTCGCCATTAACTTTAGAATGTTCTATTTTTTGGAATTTTCCTTTAAAAATCTTTAATATTTTCTGCTCACCACCCACTTCCAAAATAGTAAAAGCAGCAGGATACGGCGACATTCCACGGATAAAGTTATGAATAATTTCCACCTCTTTTTCCCAGTCTATTTTAGTATCTTCTTTGAAAATTTTATAAGCTGTTTTTGGGTTTTCTTTCTGATTTTGAGGAATTTCTGTAAGTTTCCCTTCCGCAAGACCATCCAGAGTTTCCACCACCAGTTTCGCGCCTATCTCCATCAGTCTGTCATGGAGCGTTCCTGCATTGTCTTCGGGAGAAATTTCAGTTTCTGCTTGAAGGAGAATATTCCCTTCGTCTATTTTTTCATTGATGAAAAATGTAGTGACACCAGATTTTGTTTCGCCATTGATAACGGCATAATTTATCGGTGCTGCACCTCTGTAATCTGGTAATAATGAAGCATGTAGATTGAATGTTCCCAGCCTCGGCATCGAGAACAGAACCTTTGGCATCATCCTAAATGCCACCACTACGAAGATATCTGCGTTTAGACTTTGTATCTGTGATAGAAACTCCTCATTACGAAGTTTTTCTGGCTGAAACAGCGGTAAATCATGCTCTACGGCATAAGTTTTCACGGGAGACTGATGTACTTTTTGCCCTCGCCCGCTGGCTTTATCTGCTACGGTAACGACTCCTACCACCTCATGTGCAGAGGTATGGATAGCTTCCAGAGAAGCCCTTGCAAAATCAGGCGTTCCGAAGAAAACGACTTTTAGTTTATTCATTGATCATATAAGTTTTGTAGTTCAACATTTTTATTTTCTCTAAATTCAGCAGAGTTATCAGAGCTTCATAGATTTTTTCCTTTTCGTGCCAAAATATTTTTACGCTCAATTCATCAAAAGTAGCTGGATTTTTGGCTAATATTTCTAAAACCTCATCGGACAAAGTTTTTTCTTTGACTGGATTTTGAGATAGACAAAAACTGCATTTTCCGCAGTTCTCCAAGGATTTTTCTCCAAAATAAGTCAAAATCATTCTCATTTTACAGAAATCTTTATCTTGGATAAAGTATTTCATTTCCTCCCATTTTTGGATTTTATTTCTCTGGATTTTCTCAAATAAATTCCAGTATTTTCCTTGTATTTCTCTGCTGTCTCGCGGTCTTAGGAACTTTATGCTGTCAGTGCTTCCATCCACATATTCCAGCCATTCTTTTTTTTGCAATTCCTTTATTCTGTCCTTTATCATCTGCTGGCTTACGCCCAGTTTTGCACTCAGACTTTCTTCGCTGAAAGAAACCTTGTGCGTGGCAACTCCAGAAACATTTCTAAGCAGCAATTCTATAAAATACGCATCTTTCGGCGGCAAATCCTCCAATTCTTCGGCAGGGATTTTCAGCTCTATTGTAGAAGGCGATTTATAATTATTCCAAAATATAACTTCCTGATTATGAAGAAATCCCAAAACATTTCTAATTTTAGCAAAGGAAATCTTAGTGAAACTCTGTGCCTTCTGTAAATCCAGCTGAAATATCCTCTCCGTAGCCTCCCCATCGGCTATCTGAAATATAGAATAAATGTAAGATATCACTTTCAGATACTGGGTTTTATCTGGAATCTGTGCAGACAGCACATCATCCATCTCGCTGATTTCCTGTTTGTTCCAAAGCAAAAAAGCATAACTTTCCTGCCCGTCCCGTCCCGCTCTTCCTATTTCTTGGTAATAATTTTCAACCGATGAAGAGGGCGAATAATGGATAACAAAACGCACATTATCCTTGTCTATCCCCATCCCAAAAGCATTGGTAGAAATCAAAACAAAATCATTCCTTTCCTGCCATTTTCTCTGTTTTTCGTTTCGCTCCCTTGCCGAGAGCCCAGCATGATAAAAATCTACATTTTGCAGATTGTTTTCCTTTAAAAATGCTGTCAGCTCCTCCGCCTCTCTCCTTGTTCGGACATAGACTATTCCTGATACTTTATTGATTTTCAAGAAACTAAGCATTCTTTGGTACTTATCAGAAATTTCTTCATGGAAGATATGAATATTCTCCCTTTTGTAACTTTTCTGAAAAACACGAACCGAAGACAAGCCTAATTTTTCCTTAATATCAAGAACGACTTTGGGCGTTGCAGTAGCCGTAAGAGCCAGACAAGGCAGATTCCCTATCGTTTTTCTAAACTCGCTGATATGCTGATAACTCGGCCTAAAATCCTGTCCCCATTCTGATATACAGTGCGCCTCATCCACCGCAATAAAGGACAGCGAAACATCCAGCATTTTCCTCATGAACAAAGAGTTATGAAGTCGCTCTGGTGAGACATATAGTAATTTAATTTCGCCTGATATTGCCTTTTCGTAGATTTCTTCCTGCTCTGCTTCGTCTAGTTCAGAACTAAGATATTCTGCCTCTATTCCCAAATCTTTCAAATGAGAAACTTGGTCTTTCATCAGGGCTAAAAGCGGCGAAATCACCAGACAAGTCCCCTCTAAAACCAATGCAGGAAGCTGATAGCAGAGAGACTTACCACCACCCGTAGGAAGCAGCGCCAAGGTATCATTTTGCTCTAAAATAGACAAAATAATATCTTCCTGACTCTCCCTAAAAGCATCATAGCCCCAAAAACTTTTCAAGGTTTTTAGTAGAATGTCTCGTGTTTCGATAGGCATAAATTTATTTTATCTCACAAAAATAGCAAAAAAGATAAGTTATTTATTTTTACAGAAAGAAAAATGTGTGCTGAGGAAAAATTTCCCAGCACACAACGAATAAAATTATATCATCAAACTATATTTCCGAGTCTAGTTCATCCAATAATTTTCTAGAAAAATCTCTATCATACAGATGTTTATGATGTGGAATTTCTAATCTGTCACAACTAAAAATAAGTCCTTCATAAGACACTATATCTATGTCTATAATCCTATCTCTGTATTCTCCAAAGAACTTAGAATCATGGATTCTTCCCATTTTGGTTTCTATTTTTTTGATTTCATCTAGAAACTTTATAGGCGAATAGATTGTCTGTACATCTATTGCAATATTACAAAAAATATTCTTACTATCAAACTCCACAGGTGAAGTTCTTGAGATTTTAGTTTTTTTAATAATCTTGCCGACCCTATTTTCCAACTCACTGAGAGCCAATAAAATATTATTTTCTGCGTTTCCTAAATTACTTCCTAGTAACAAAACTACATTATACATTACTAACTATTTGTAAATTTGTAAAATTTTAAACTTTATTTTTATGAAAAATTTCATCAAAACTGTTCTTGCAAATGTCGTTGCATTATTCATTGCTGGTATTTTACTGCCTTTTTTCCTGCTTTTTGTGATTATCATCATCGGAAGCATGTCCAGCGCAGACAAAGATATCAAAATTAAAGAAAACTCGGTTCTTACGATTGATTTTAAATCCAAAGTTGTAGAACACGAGAACGAAAGCGAGTCTTCTATATTTGAGATAAAAGAAGATGCCGAACTAAAATACCAAGATATCCTCAATGCCATCGAAACTGCAAAAAACGATGATAAAATCAAGGGAATCAGTATAGAACTAGACGACATAGATGCTGGGATTACGCAGATAGACGACATCCGAAAAAGTCTGGAAGATTTTAAGAAAAGTAAAAAATTTGTCTATGCTTATGGGAATAATGTAAGCCAAGCATCCTACTATCTGGGTTCGGTGGCTGACCAATATTTCCTCAATCCAGTGGGAGGAATAGAGCTGAAAGGACTTTCCACAGAAGTGATTTTCTTAAAGGAATTTGCTGAAAAATACGGAATCAACATCAATGTCATCCGCCATGGAAATTTCAAATCTGCTGTAGAGCCTTTCCTCAGAAACGAAATGTCTCCAGAAAACAAAGAGCAGATGACTACCCTTCTAAATGATGCTTGGGGAGAGATTTCCTCTAAAATTATCCAATCTAGAAAACTAGACCCTACGGAATTCAAAACTGTGGTTGATAGTTTATATGCTACAATTCCTGATTTGAGTCTGAAATGCAAACTTGCCGATAAATTAGTTCAAAAATCTGAATATGAAGAGATTATAAAAAACAAACTCAATGTTGGTAAAGATGAAAAACTAAATAAAGTTTCTATCAGACATTATGCGTTTTCCAAAACTGATAATAAAACAAACGATAATAAAATCGCTGTCCTATACGCCTCTGGAACTATCTACAATGGAAACAGATACAGTGATATCTACTCTGAAAGATACATCCAGTATATCAAGGATTTAGCTCAAGATGACAACATCAAAGCTGTAGTTCTCCGTGTAAATTCGCCTGGTGGAAGCGCCAATGCTTCTGATGAAATCTTGTATGAACTTCAGCAGTTGAAACAAAAGAAACCTTTAATCATTTCATTTGGGGATTATGCTGCTTCTGGCGGATACTACATCTCTATGGCTGGGGACAGGATTTTTGCCCAAAACAATACCATCACAGGTTCTATCGGGGTTTTTGGGGTAATTCCTGATGCTAAAAACTTAGCAAACCGAAATGGTATTTACTCCGATGTGGTTTCTACCAATGCCAATTCAAACATGATGTCGCCTTTTTCGGGGATTTCTTCGGGGACACTTGCTATCACACAGAGAAGTGTAGTAAATACCTACAATCGTTTTGTGCATTTTGTTTCCAAAAATAGAAAGAAAACTTTCGAAGAAATAGATGCCGTAGGAAGTGGAAGAGTTTGGTCTGGAAAAAGAGCCAAAGAAATAGGACTGGTGGATGAAATAGGTTCTCTAAACGATGCTGTAAAATACGCCGCAAGCAAGGCAAATATAGCAGAATACGAAGCCGTAAGCTATCCTGCAAAAGTAGATAAATTCGAGCAGATAATGAGCAGCCTGAAACAGGAAAGCATAACTACAAATTATGTAAAATCCCAAATGGGCGAAGAAAACTATCAGCTCTTCAAGATTTTTGCTGACCAAAACTTCAGAAACAGCATACAAATGACCATGCCCTACATCATTAGAATTAAATAATAATAAAAAACGGTGCCTGATAATATCAAGCACCGTTTCCATTTACAATAAAGTTTAAAATTGATTAAAATTCTATGTCATCTGCTACTCCACCGCCCATTTCTTTTGAGAATTTTTCTGCATATTCTCTTTGTTTTTGTTCTTGGTATCGCAGCATTTTTTCGATGTTACCCATATTAGCCATCCATTTCATAGCTACAGACTGAAAATCTCCCAAGGAAATTCCATAATTGTCCTGTATCCACTGAGCGCCATCTAGCCCTGCTTCATATGCCGCCTGACGAGCACCACACAATTCATAGTAGAACGCTTCATCATTTTGGATTTTAGCAAGATAGTCTCCTTCCTGATTAGATTCTTTTACAGAATCATTGAATTTAGGGTGAGTATCTGCGCTTCCGTAATACTGCCCGTAGAGAGACATGACAGCCATAGTCTGGTCTTGCTGCATTCTCTTTACCCAAAGCTGGTTAGCTTCATCCCAAACAGGCATATCAACTCCCAATCTCTTACAAACCTCTTCTGCTGACATTCCATTAGTCATTTTAGAAGCTGCCGCTGCATAATCTTGCAGAGAAATACCATGTATAGGCTGCAGCATAGGATTACTGTCATCATGAGCCATATTCATGTAAGGATTCTCAAAAGAAGTATCATACTCCTCTCCATTTTCATCGTAATTCTCTAAGAAATCATCACTTTCTCCATTAAACTCGCCTGAGTTTTTGATGATAGCATCATTGTTTTTCTTAAGTTGAGCTTGTTCCTCTGGTGTTCCTCTTTTTCCTGCTGCACGCATCTCAATAAGCACCTTATACCCATCATCCATCAATCCTTTATAAAACTCAAAGAATCTGATAGTTGCTTTGAGAAGAGAGTCATTTCCGTTGTAAGCTCCCAGCTGTTTTACCTCT
Organism: uncultured Flavobacteriaceae bacterium; assembly: GCA_963516675.1. Lineage (GTDB taxonomy): Bacteria > Bacteroidota > Bacteroidia > Flavobacteriales > Weeksellaceae > JABCPE02. The sequence goes on from CAUQBH010000011.1 coordinate 38,593, forward strand.
GCGATATAATCCTCCAAATCCTCTTTCCACTGAAGGCGCACTTTTTCTGCTCGAGCATAGTCTTTGGCATCCATAGCAGCATTCATATCCGCCATGTTGTCTTCGCATTTATTCGCTACACACATCAGCTCGTTATTATACTCTATGGCATTGTCAAAGCTTCCTTTTGCATAGTATACACCTTCCTCTTCATCATATCCTCTCTTTTCTGGCTGATTTTTAGGCTGGTTATCTTCTACAAGGTCTTGAACTTTTTTAAAAAGATTTTTAAACATAATTTTTTCTTTTTTTTGAAATCTTAAAATTATTCAAGATTATTCTTAGTCATCCTCATACTTTTCAAGGAACTCATCAGAAACTTCATTCAGTTTATCTGTAAAACGCTGTATCAGATTGTTGTTGTTTTTCAACTGAGCTTGTTCTTCTGGTGTTCCTCTCTTTCCTGCTGCACGCATCTCGATAAGCACTTTATACCCATTGTCCATCAAACGGTCATACTCATCCAAGAATGCAATAGCAGCATCCATCAGCATAGTATCTCCTTTGTACGGACCTAATTTTCTAACCTGCTCTTTGTAAGTTTTCACATCTTCTTTCCACTGAAGACGCACTTTTTCTGCTCGAGCATAGTCTTTGTCATCCATGGCATCATTCATATCATCCATGTTGTCATGATTTCCGTTTGTGATGCAGATAATTTCGTTATTATATTCTACTTCATCATCAAAACTACCTTTAGCATAATATACTCCTTCTTCTGCATCATAACCTCCTTTTGGTTCATCATTTCCACCTACTAGGTCTTGTACTGTTTTAAAAAGATTTTTAAACATAACTTTAATTTTTTTTGGTTAATAAATATTTTAAATTTTCGATGGAACAAATGTATAAACTTACCTCATCCCTCCAATAAAAACAGTGTCTACAAAGCGTCTACAAGCTTTTAAATTTATTGTAAAATACTGATTTTCAATTAAATATTTTGTAGACACCTAATTTCATAACCAAGTTATCTTTATTTTTTCTTTTAAATCCAAATGAAATTAAAAAATTATATTCCCTTTTTTTAGCTACATTTATTTTTCATTTCGGACAAATTTTTCTCAAATTCATCAGAAGGGATTCCTTTTGCACCAAAATTTTCTAACATTCCAACCGCCAACTGAAGATAAGCACCATCCACCTGAGCTAATTTTGCTATAATTTTTCGGTATAAATCTGGTTTTTCATCAAGATTAAACTCAGCATAAACTAGTATATCACTCATTTCTCTATAAAAAACTTTTTTGTTCGCCTCGGCAAGTATCGGCACCGTGTCAGCCAAAACCTTCCACACAGCAGCCCTCCATAGGAAATAAGCCAAAAATTTTTCTTCTGATACCACTGCATTACTGCTGGAAACCCTTTCATAAAATTCTTCTTCTTTTTGGGTTTTCTCTTCAGCAAAATCCTTCGCTACGAACTCGTATTCCCGCATCTTATCACTTGGCACGAATGTATTCTGCGTCTGGCAGTATGGACAGGTGATATAAGTCGAAATAAAATACAATTCCTTGATTTCCAAACCAGCACCACACTGAGAACAGTGAAAATTATCCTTCACAGCATTATATTCCTCTACTATTTCACGGAGTTTTTCTTCTGCAGAAGGCTCTTTCACATGACTCTCTATGCTATCCGCGAGGTCTCTCATCTTGTCTTTCCATTTTTCAAAATCATCATGGATTTTTCTGAACCATTTCTCCTGAAGTTCCCCTTCTGGTGTTTGCGTCTCGTAAAAAGAAGGTTCATAAGGCTTTATCTGCTGTTTAAAAACATCCTCCGCCTTGTCTATAATTCCATTAAACTGTCCCTTTACTCCCATCAAAAAATTCCCAAAACTGCGTTTATATGGGTCTGTATCCTCATCATATATCTCCTGCATAGCATCACGGGTTTCCTTTGCTAAGGACTCTGCTCTCTCAGTAAGTTTCTCTATAAAAACTCTAAATCTTTGCTCTAAATCATTCATATTCATTTATTTATATTTTTATTATAAATTTTTCCTTTTATCTATTATTCAAATAAACCGAGATTTCTCTCGGTTTTATTCTTATTGTATGTTATTTTTCTATTTCATAACACTCTCTGCTATTATTTTCCCCATTGCTATGTCTATTTTTTGGGTAATCTGCTCTACTCTTTCAAGTTTATAATCTGATACTAAAAGACTTACGAATTTATACCTTACTTGAACTGCTCCGTTTTCTTCATAGACCAAAACTTTCAATGGCAGCTCAATCGCTACTTTGGGATTTTCCTGCATCAGGCGAGTTCCTACCTTAGGATTTCCCACCACCAAAACCGTAGCCGGCAAAAGATTTTCTTGCGATTTCTTGGCTGCTTTTGCGTGGTCTATTTCCGCAAAAATTGCAATATTATTGGCTTTAAAATTCTTCTTTAATCTCCTAATTGTTTGTTTAAAATCATATTTACTTTTTGCTGTAAAAGATGGATAATCTTCCGATTGCGCAGAAAAACTTACCGATATAAACAGCGAAATAAAAAATAATATTCTCATAATTTCAACTTTAAATTATTTGTTCCAAAACCTTTTTTATTGCCTTTGGGAAAATTTCATATTCTACTTTATGCACTTTCTCCGCGAGTTTTTCAGGCGTATCCCCCTCACTCACAGTAACTTTCCCTTGCAGGATGATTTCGCCCTCATCTATCCCAGCCGTCACGAAATGCACCGTGACACCGCTTTCCTTCTCTTTGGCATCTATTACAGCCGTATGGACATGCATCCCCCACATGCCTTTTCCTCCAAACTTGGGCAGAAGCGAAGGATGAATGTTGATAATTTTGCCAGCGTATTTTTTCGCAAAATCTTCAGTAATGATAGAAAGAAACCCCGCTAAAACTATCAAATCCGTGTCTTTCGGAAGGATTTTTTGTAAATTTTCACAAAAATCTTTTCCTCTCTTTATCAAATGATGAGGAATCTGGTGTTTCTCGGCACGAACCAAAGCATAGCAGTCCCTATCCGCAACCACCATGCTTACTTTTGCGTTAGGAACTTCTCCGTTTTGGATGCATTCCAGTATCCTTTCTAAATTGGTTCCTGAGCCAGAAGCCAAAACTACGATGTTTTTCATTTCTTTGATTTTGTTAGTCTTCCTTATCCTCCTCTACGCGGTGCTTTATCTTAGATTTTTTTCCTTTGATATCTACAGCATATTCTTTTCCGTTTTTGATGAACAGCCCTTGGGTTTTCCCTTTGGAATGCAGGACATCTATATCTATCACACGCCCGTCCATGAGGTAAGTAACCTCTTTTCTAAGGGTATGCCCGATGACAAATTTCTTCGCATTGAGTTTTTTGAGAATCTCCTCAAAATCTTCCTTTTTAGTGGTTTCCTTTCCATAACCTCTGTACCACATCGGACTTTTCCCATACATATAGATGACATTTGCGATGGCATCCTTCCCTTTTTGCCCTTCTTTATTATTGAAATAATATTTTCTAGCGTGTTCATTCAGCTCCTCCACGGAAAGATTTAGGTCACTTACCTCCTTAGAAATCCCTGCATGAACGAAAACATAATCACCGATTTTCTCTACGATGTTTTTTGTATTAAGCCACTTGCCGAGTTCCGTGCCATACTGAGAAAGAAGGAAAGTCGGATCCTCGTTCATAAGTTTTGCATTTTCAAAATATTTTTTTCGCACATAGCGCAAATCTTTATTCATATTCATTAAATCATGATTTCCAAGAACAAAATGCACCTTTCCGCCTGCTTTTTCTGCCTGTTCTTCCAAGGAATAAATCAGCCAAAGCGTCTGCGTTACGAAAAGCCCTCTGTCAAAGAAATCTCCCACCATTACAAGATGTCCTTTCCCAAAAGTCCATTTGTAATTGTTATCCATCACCTTATTATTGATAAGAAATTCTTTAAACTGCTCAAAATTCCCTTCAATATCCGAAATGGCTATCAGTTTTTTAGGCATCGGATAGACCGAAGGTTCTTCTTTCAGCTCTTTTTTCAGCCTGAAAGAAAAGAAATCCTTATCTGTAATGTAGGATTTTAGCTCCTGATTTTCTTCATACCATTTATAAACTGGCGTAGGAACACCATTTTCTTCCTTAATGTTCTTCACAACAGACCCAGACCTACCTAAACCCGAGTAAAAGATATATGGCCCATCTATCCCTGCTCTGGAAGTGTCTTTTTCTAATCTTTTTTCCGAGATGATGAGCTTGGGCTGTAAATCCTCTTCCTCCTTGTCATAATCATATCCAATAGCCACAACAGGCCCATTTATTGGTGCTACAATTTCAGCTATTTTGGAAGAATCTTTTGGTTGTTTTTTTCCTGATGAAACAGGCTTTTTCTGAGCATTTAGAATATTACCCAAAAATAAAAATGCTAAAACAAGAACAGTTATTTTTTTCATTTTAAAATTTTTCATTAGTATCTGTATTAATTTTTTCTCAGTTTTTCTTCATCCAAAGCTTTATTTATCAGGATTTCAAAAACTTCTCCCAGTTCATCTGATGCGCGTTTTACGGCGTGTTCTATGATTTTTCTAGCTTGGTTTTCTGTAATTCCTGCCTCTGTCCAGCTCCTGCCAGAGGAATGCACATTGAGCAGAAAAGGCATTATTCGGTCTATGGCACAGGCAAAAACAGCATTAGGCGTTTCCTCTGCTTCAAATTCTTTCCACAAATCAAGAAACTCCCTGCTCATAGGCTCCTCAAGGATACCGAAAATCCTCTCCGCAGAGGCAAGTTCCCTTTCATATTTGCCGACCATCGCTTTTTCATCAAAGATAAAAGTATCGCCTGCGTCTATCTCCACCACATCATGAATGGACAGCATTTTAATCACTCGCAGAAGGTCTATTTTCTCCTTATTTTTGGCATAAGGGAAAAGTATCTGAGCCAAAACAATAATCTGCCAGCTATGCTCCGCCGAGTTTTCCCTCCTTTGGTCATCGTGGTTAAAATTCCTGCGCTGCACATTTTTCAGAGCATCAAGGGTTAAGATGAATTTGATTTCCTTTTCTAAAACCATGAAAATGAATTTTATATTAAATTGATTTTCTCTTCATTTTCGGTAATTTCTCCGATTTCGTAGGCATCTTTCAGGGTAGAAAGCACTTTTTCTACATCCTTTTCATCTACGACAACTACCATTCCCACGCCCATATTGAAAGTCCCGAACATCTCCATTCGGTCTACATTTCCTCGTTTTTCAAGCTCAAGCATAATGCTCGGAATACGGATTTTTTCTGTCTGAATCTCTGCGCAAAGCCCATTCGGAATGATTCTCGGAACATTCTCTATCAGTCCGCCGCCCGTGATATGCGCTATTCCGCTAAGACTCACCTCCTTCAAAAGCTGATGAATAGGCTGATAATAAAGTCTTGTTGGCTCAAGTAGTGTTTCATAAAGTGGTTTTCCTTCAAATTCTTCCTCAAAATCAGGGAACACTTTTCTCACCAAAGAAAATCCATTGGAATGAAAACCAGAACTCGGAATAGCGATGATTTTATCTCCTTTTTTGATTTTTGAACCATCGATGATTTCGTCTCTTTCCACGATTCCCACACAGAAACCAGCCACATCATAATCGCCCACCTGATACATCCCTGGCATTTCCGCTGTTTCACCACCGATAAGGGCGCATTCATTGTCTTTGCAGGCTTTTACCATTCCTAAAACGATTTCTGACGCTACATTAGAATCCAATTTTCCACAAGCCAGATAATCCAAGAAAAATAGAGGTTTCGCGCCATGGCAGAGAATATCATTAGCACACATCGCAAAGCAGTCTATCCCGATAGAATCATACTTTTTGGTATCCAAAGCGATTTTCAGTTTCGTTCCCACACCATCCGTTCCACTCACTAAAACTGGATTTTTATACTCTCCAATGGCATAAAACGCCCCAAAACTTCCAAGATTATTCAGTACATTTTTATTGTGAGTTTCAGCTACGGCGGACTTTATCTTGTCTACGGTTTTGTAGCCTTCTTCTTTGTCTACTCCTGCGGATTTGTAAGTGTTATTCATAGTTTATTTTTTTATTAAAAGTTAAAATTCAGATACAAAAAAGCCGACAAACCCCCAAGGCTGGCCGGCTGGTATATTTTCAGCACAAAACTCTATTCCATTATTTTGGTTCAGAAAAAGAGCTGAAGTGATTTTATTTAATTTCAAAATAGAATTTTTATTTCTACAAAAGTAGGATTTTTTTATTTAAAATCTATCACTCTCGGATGACTTTTATTCTTCCATCTTCCCAAATCCTAATCACCGAGGAGCCTTCCCACTCTGCCCTCTGATCTTGGCGTTCTTCTGCTATGGCATCTACTTGGTTTTTAAGCTCTTGCGAAATTTCAGAAAAACTCATCGGACTTTTTTCTCCACTGAAATTAGCCGAAGTAGAAACAATGGGACTATTAAGCTTGGAAATCAACTTCTTACAAAAATCATCCTTCACCAAACGAATTCCTATGCTTCCATCTTCCGCCAAGAGTTCTTTGGGAAGCCCTTTTGGGTTGTCATAAACGATGGTGACAGGCTTTTCGCTCAAATCTATGATTTCCCACGCCATGGCTGGCACCTCTACTATTTTCTGCAGCCTTTGTTCGTTTTCCACCAGAATAATCGCCGATTTTCCTTGTTTTCTTTTTTTCAGGGAAAATAGTTTTTGTATGGCTTCAGGATTGGCAGCATCACACCCCAGCCCCCAGATGGTGTCCGTAGGATAGAGAATGATTCCGCCCTGTTTTAGGACTTCCAGCAGTTTTTCCATTATTCTGGTTTGTAATTACTTTGGTTAAAGATTTCTGTAGCGTTCATCCTTAGAAAGTCTGATAATTTGGTTTCTGGTTTTTGGGCATAAAAAGCCTTACAGATTCTCCAGCCGATGAAACTCCCCACACGAGGCGAAGATTTTTGGTCTATTTCCGTATAGAATTTAGAAAATGGCGCCACTGAAAGGAAACGCTCATAGAGTTTCGGGTCATCACTAAACACCATATTATTTTCCACAAAATAGTTCCAAATATTAGCTTCATTAGCCTCTGCCCATCCCTGCTGAGTCTCAGAATAATTCATTTTCAAATAATCTGGAGTATTCGGAAGAAAGGCATCTTGCAGGGTTTTTATTTTTCCTTCTAAAATGATTTGGTCTATAAATTTATTTTCTTGAGGATTAGAAATCATGAAAGTTTCAGCTACAATTTCTGCAATTCTCGGCACCAAATTCTCTGGATTCATGATTTTTTTATGATACTCATCTAGCCCTTGGTAGTTTTTGCTTTTTTCTCCCATAAATGCAGAAATATCCACGAAAAGCATCCCTTCATCCGTTCTGAAAAAGATAGGATCTATCACGCTTTCTCTATCCAAAAATGAGGAATAAAGATAAACTTTAGGCGTCTTGAACGCTGGGAAATAATACTTCACTCGTGAAAACATTTCTGACAACTCGTTTTTCAGTTTTGTTTTATCAATTCCCTTCACAGCCTCCTGATAGACACGGATTTCCGCAGTGTCTTTTCTTCTGGCTTCATATTCTGTGTCAGGAATAGAACCCTGAAACATTGGGTATTTTTCTTTAAATTCCTTTAAAGAAACTTTTGGGTCAAAAAACTCACCAGAAATGTCAAAAATCTCTACTTTTTCTGTAGCTTTTACTTCTTTTTTCCATAGTTCTTCTTGATTTTTGTTACAAGAAAAAACTACCAAACACAATGACAAAAATAATACCCAAGAAATATTTCTTGATTTTTTCATTTTATTTAAAATTTAGTAATTAACTATTTGAATAGGCACATTTGTAAGGATTTTAGTATAACTTTTCCCTAATTGTGTGTGTGCTGTGATAATCACTTCGCCTGCAAAGAAAACTTTTATTTTATTGTCCTCTGTTTCTTCAAAATATTGATTAAGAGTATGTAAATTATTACTATAAGTTACAATGGCTTGATTTGGTTCTATCAGTTCTGTGAAAGAGTGAGTTACATTTCTCTCCACTCCATTATAACTATATTTAAAATTTACTTTATAATCAATTTTGGAAATTTTGTTATCTCCTCCTCCTTTAACAGAAAAGGTTTTTAATATGCTTTCTGTTTCATAATGAAATCTTGTATTCCTTCTAAGCCCTCGTTGAATTGACTTTTCTTTAATATAGATTTTACTATGAACATCTCCAACAAAAGCCAAATCATTATTGTCTTCACGACAAGAACCCAATCCGAGCATTGCTATTATAGCAAATGCAAACATAAAAATTGATTTTTTCATTTTATTAAAATTTATTTATCTTTAACTCCGATTTTTAATTCGCAAAAATAGAAAATTTTTAGATATAAAATGCAGACACAAAAAGTAACAGAATACATTATAAACTGGCTCAAAAATTATGCAGAAACCGCTAAAATGAACGGCTTCGTTATCGGGATTTCTGGCGGGATAGACTCGGCTGTGGTTTCTACTCTTGCCGCTAAAACAGGGCTAAAAACCCTAGTCATAGAACTTCCCATACGCCAAAAGAAAGACCAAGTGCAGCGGGCGCAGGAGCAGATTTCCTTTCTGAAAAACAACTTTAAAAATGTGGAAAGTTTGGAAATAGATTTGACAGAAACCTTTGATGTTTTTGAAAAAAATGTTATCAGCAAAAGCTCCACTACGCAGAATAGAGAGCTTTCTCTTGCGAATTCCCGCTCTCGGCTCAGAATGCTTACACTATACTATTTTGGGCAGATTCATAATCTTTTGGTCACAGGAACAGGCAATAAAATAGAAGATTTCGGCATCGGTTTTTTCACAAAATACGGAGATGGCGGCGTGGATATTTCGCCGATTGGAGATTTAACCAAAACCCAAGTCTATGAACTAGCCAAAGAGCTGAACATCCCTAAGAGCATCCAAAAAGCAGCTCCTACCGATGGGCTATGGGACACCGAACGAACCGATGAACAGCAGATAGGCGCCACCTACCCAGAGCTGGAATGGGCTATGAGTGTCCACCAAGACCACTCCGCAGAGGATTTCTCTGGCAGAGAAAAAGAAGTTTTTATGATATACGACCGCCTAAATAGGGCTACCCAGCACAAAATAAACCCTATCCCAGTCTGTAAAATCCCAAAAGAATTGTTTTAAAAAATGAGTAAAAAAATATGAGTATGTTTATTTTTAAAAATATTGAATTAAGTCAGTGGATAAAGCCGCATCTGACCACTTATATCTTAGCGGCAGATGATGATGAACTGGAGACTTTACAGGATGACTATGACAGGTTTGAAAATATTAAATTTCTGACATGGGATAAAACCCCTTCTTCAGAAGAGTTGTCAAAAATCCAAGCATTGATTATTGAGGAGCCAGAATTTGGAGAGTATGATATATCCGACTTGCCAGATTGGATAAATACGCTTAGTAATTTGAAAGTTTTGGCTTTTCCATATGTTTGTTTTTCTAAATTAGAAAATACCATAAAAAATTCTGCGCTTACATTAGAAACATTGTATTTTTTCATTCCAAGAGAATGGGATGATGAAAAATTTGAAATACCAGCAAGTCTGGAAATGCCCAATCTTTCAGCATTTATATCAAGAAGTGAAACTAATGGTTTATTCGGGCTTAAGGCAGATAATTTCCCTAATATCAATTACTTACAGTGCAATATCTCAAAGTATAAAAACATCCAACAACTTGATGAAATTAAAAACTTTAAGAAACTAATTCATGCCAGTTTTCATCATGGTAAATCATTGAATATATTAGAAAATATAAGCTCTGATTTATTGGAGTCTATTAGTCTTGTTGGATTTTCAGGGCAGAATTTTTCAATTTCGAAATTAAAAGAATTTAAAAATTTAAGGTACATTGCTTTGAATGGAATCAAAAAGGCTGAATTGGATTGTGAGTTATTTACTCATTTGCCCTCTTTAAGTTATTTAGACTTAGTTTCCTGTTTTAACCTTAAAAATGTGAATGAACTGGCTAATATTAAAAGCCTAGAATATTTAATCGTGTTAGATTGTAAGCGTCCATTTGATAATGCTACAATAGACTTACTTAAAAACAATATTTCTGATATAGATATTGACTTTGCTTAAATTTATCAATAAAAAATCCCTTTGAATTTTCATCAAAGGGATTTTCTTTATCAATTACTGATTATTAACTTCCTAAGTGTAAGCTAATTACAGGCGTTCCATCTTCCTCATAGCCTTCGATACTGAAGCCTTCAAAGAATATATGATCTCCTAATTCTTTACTAGCCAATGAATTATGAATCCACTGCAATAGTTCTATTGCTCCGAAATGGTCTTCATAAGCCTCGCATTCTGCCATGATTTCAGCATAATACAATCCATCATCTTCAGGCTCTCCATCGAAAGTATCTGGATTGAGAAGTTTTTCATACTTCCAAAGCGATTTTTCATCCTTGATATAAGCCTCATACATTACTTTCACTTTTTTAGAATTGAAAATCGTAGAATGCGGTGCGTAATCATCCAGATTATTGTCTATATCTTGGTTGTAATCATAGACAGCCATCCAGAAATTCTGTAAAGATTCGTAAATTTTATCATTGAATGCCCATGCCACATTATCCAAAAGATTTGGGTTTTCTGCTGGTGCATAGCCTTCGCAGACATTCACTCTATTTACATCCACTACTGGCGGATATGGTACATCCTGCTCTATAAACTTGTCAAACAAAGCATCTGTTCCTTGGTCTAATTTGAAATCCATTTCCTCCTCATACAACGGCTGGATATAGAAAAACTCAACTCTTCTTTCACTTGGAAGCTCCACAATAGCCGGAAGGTTCTCTCCATCCTCGTTTTTCTCATTAGACTGAGCCGCTACGAGAATCACACCTTTGAAATTAGTTCCTTCAAAAGCCTCATTGGATGGGATAGTGTGCCCATTTCCTAAATAAGTATTGTGATTGATAGGCAGACGAGCCAAAATTTTCAGCCAACGGATAGGCCAATAATCTTTCTCTTCTTCGCTTCTTATATTCCAAGTTGGTGGCAAGTTGATTGCCAGCTCCATGTATGGCGTGTATGGATAGTCCGCCGGAACATTCATCATATAAGCACCCATTCCACCTGTTACCAGCGTGTAGTAGTTAGCCTCTGGTGTAGGTTCTATAATATACACATCACAGTGGATATCAGGAGATTCCAGCTCATGGAATACATCATTAAATTCTCCAAATTCCTTTGCGATATATTTCTCCAAAGCCGTTCTGTCTTCCTCATCATAATAAGCTGGAAGCCCAGAATCTCTTCCTTCAAATTTCATGATATCTTCTTCTTCATCATAGCTCAATCGCCCAGATGAAATAGAATCATTCATATAATCTACCCAAGCTCTCATTCTGAACTGAAGGTGTCCCAAATAGTAGTCCTCTATATTTTCTGCAAGGGAAACCATGATAATCTGCCCTGCAAGCCCATCTTCCTCCACAGGGTCTAGATCCATACAGATAAGGCCATCTCCTTTCAAAATAGGAATCCATTTACGGGTATAAAGTGTATTTTTAACAAGATAATCATCCTCAAAATTCTCCTCTGGAAGTTTTAGGTCTGCCCAGTTTTCTCCGTAATGTTTTTTCAAGTAAGAAATAATTTCTTCCTGAACCTGCTCTACTTCATTGATTCCTACAAAACTCTGCCCTTCTCCCACTGCAAAAAACGGCACATCTTCTTTCTGTCCGCTGAAAGTTCTATGCAGCTGTTTGAAAGATTCTGGAAGCTCAAAACCTAGTCTCTGTTCCAGTGCAGATATTTCTGCTTCTGATGCAGGATTTCCCAGTTTTTCAGCCATTTTAGGCGCTTTTTCTTTTAAAAGGTCTACAAAAACTTCTAAATCATATTCCACCTCGCCTTTTCCTCCTGTATATACATCATATGTAGGAATACCTTTTTTTTCTGCGATATTCAGCCAATTAAGGAATTCATAAGCATTGTTACATCCGCCTAGTTCTTCATGTTTCTCGAAGTGCTTTCTAGCATTGACTTTATCATCCAAAAAGAAATAAGAATAACCAATACGATAGTTCCATGCTGCCTCTTCAGAAAGCTCATCTTCTAGATATTTGAACACCTCTATTGCTTTTCTTAGGTGGTTTTTGTTTTCTTCTGTCTGGTCTAGCCAGTAGAGATTGTTATACGCACGAGCCAACTCACTCAGCACCTGCGTAGTTCTCTGCTCCACAGGAAGTCCTTCCACGAAATCTACAATCGCCTGAATTTTATCCTGCTCATCCCAAGCATCTATTTTCTTTAAAATCTGCTGTTCTGTCATAATGTTAATTTTTAATTTATCTAATTTTCAATGTTTTACTTTTAAATAATTTACCAGTTTATCGGTTCTTTACCTTTTTCCTCCAAAAACTGGTTGATTTTAGAGAAAGGACGGCTTCCAAAAAAGCCTTTATGCACGGAAAATGGCGATGGGTGGGCAGACTGAATGACAAAATGCTTGCTAGCATCTATCAATCCTGCTTTTTTCTGCGCAAAAGCTCCCCAAAGCACAAAAACCACATTCTCCTTTTTATCCGAAATTTCTTTGATGATGAAATCTGTAAACTGCTCCCACCCCAAATCCTTGTGTGAGTTCGCCTCATGAGCCCGTACTGTCAGCGTAGCATTAAGAAGTAAAACTCCTTGTTTTGCCCACATTTCCAATTCATTAGAGGTTTTCTTGATTCCTAAATCATCTTCCAGCTCCTTAAAAATATTTTTAAGCGATGGTGGTGCTGTAACTTTATCCGAAACCGAAAAACAAAGCCCATTCGCCTGATTATCATTATGATACGGATCTTGCCCGATAATCACGACTTTAACCTCTTCAAAAGGTGTAAGTTCTATTGCTCTAAAAATCAGATTTTTAGGAGGAAAACACTTTGTTGTTTGATATTCCTCTTTTACTTTTTCCCAAAGTGTAGTAAAATATTCTGTATTTTTTATTGGAGCTAAAATCTCTGTCCAAGTCATAATTAAATGCTAATTTTTTGTTAGTGCAAATCTATAATTTTCATTCTTTCAAAGAAAAAACCAAGCGTCTACAAAGTGTCTACAAGAAAACCTATCGCTCGATAAAAATCTAATTATCAAACGAATAAATTACACTCTTTCCAGTTCATCCGTGCTTATCTGTGTCTTAAAAAGACCATAGTTTATCGTGGCTTTATTGGTTTTGGAATCTATTTTTTCTATCGTTCCTATGCTTGTGCTTCCTATGATTCTCACTCGCTGTCCCACTTTCAGCCAAAGAGATCTTTCCCTTCTTTCTCTTTCTTGGATTTTTTCCTGAGTTTCTGTTATGGTCTGTATCACAGATTCTTTTTTCAGCTCCTGTGTTACTTTTCGCTTTACCACTTTCAGCTTTTCAGCTTCTATTTTCTCTGTATTTTGGTTTTTTCTAAATTTCTCCTGCTCCAGAATTTTGATAAATTCTTTCACAATATCCTTTCGGGACTTCCCTTTTGCATAATCATCTATGAAACTCTGTATCCTTGTCCCAAATTGTAATTTTCTATGTTCCTCCTCATAAAGCTTCTGAAAATTATAAAGTTTCTGCTGAAGCTGTTCATTTAGTTTTTGGAGATTTTCTCGTTTGTTTTGGGTAAGTTCTCGTTTCTCGGTAAGGTCAGATTTTAGTTTTTCAACCTCAAATTTTTCCTGCTGAAGTTTGACAATCGTTTTATCCAAATTCACCACATCTCTTTCTATCTTTTTCTTCGCGGAATGGATGATAAATCTTGGGATATTGTTCTTCTCTGCAACCTCAAAAGTAAAGGAACTTCCTGCCTGACCGACTTCCAGCTTATACATTGGTTCCAGCGTTTCCTCATCAAAGAGCATCGCTGCATTTTGGGCGTGAGGAAGCTGCTCCACTACCAGTTTTATATTGGTATAATGGGTCGTAATCACTGCAAAACTCTCTTTTTCGTAAAAGAATTCCAAAAACGCCTCTGCCAGCGCTCCACCTAGCTCAGGGTCTGACCCTGTCCCAAATTCATCAATCAGCAATAATGTATTCTCATCTGCCTCCCGTATTATTCGGCTCATTTTTTTCAGCCTTGATGAATATGTAGAAAGATGATTTTCAATGGACTGATTATCACCTATATCCGTCATCAGTTTATCAAAGAAAAACATTTCTGAACGCGGATGAACAGGCACCAAAATCCCTGACTGAATCATCAGATGAAGCAGTCCTAAAGTCTTCAGAGTGATGGACTTACCACCTGCATTAGGCCCTGATATACAGATGATTCTATTTTGTTCCGAAAGCTGCAGTGTCTGAGGGAAAATCTCTTTGTTTTCCTGTGTGTTTCTCAGCCAAAGAAGCGGATGATAAGCATCAATAAGTTTCAGTGTTTTATGAGTATTGATTTTAGGTAAAACTCCATTGATTTTTTGGGCAAATTTTGCTTTTGCTCTCGTGATATCAAGGTTATAGATATACTCCTGATAATCTGATAACTGCGGATGAAATTCAGCAATTTCCGAGGTCAATTTCCTCAAAATCCTATCCACTTCCTTTTTCTGCTCCTCTTCACTTTCGCGAAGCTGGTGATAGTGTCTCACGACGCTGTCAGGCTGGATATATGTGATAGAACCTGTTTTGGAAACTCCCAAAACACGCCCCGAAACTCGTTTCTTAAATCCTGATTTCACCGCCAAAACCCTTTGGTCTTCTATCGTGCTTTCGCGGATTTCATCAAGGAAATCCTGCTGAGCATAGTGGTTTAGGGATTTATTAAAGTTTTGTTGAATGTTTTTTTTCGCAATAGAAATACTTTCGCGAATTTCCTTCAAAAGTGGAGATGCCTCATTTTTAGCCTCTCCGAAACGATTAAAAACTGCTGAAATCTTGTCTATAATCTCTTTTCTAAATTCCAGATTTTTAATTTCCTCCTCTAAATTCGGGAAATTCTCTGAGAATTTCGGGAAAAATGATTGCAACTTTCCTATTTGCTCGGTAATTTTTCGGATTCTCAAAAAAGCCGATGCTTCCAGTCTGAAATTTTCTATAAGCATCAGTTTCAGAGGTTCTTCTATATCTTCGTACTCATCAAAGGGAATGAAATTTTCACTCTCATAGGAAGACAAATATTCCGAAGTTTTTTTCAGCAAAAATTCCGCTTCTTTCTGTGGAAGCGGCTGTATGTTTGATATCTTTTCGGCTACTCTCGGCGAGTATGCATAGGGCGTGATTTCCTCTAATAATTTAGGAAATTCCAGCTCGTTCAAATGGTCTTGTAAAATCTGCACCTTGCAAAGGTAACATTTTTAATTTTTATTCTAAAGATTTTTCATAAGCCTTCCAGCCTATTTCTCTGTAATTTTTTGAAGCTTTTTCAGCATCTTCCGCCTGATAAACTCCACGCCCCACGATGATAAAATCAGTATGCAGATTATCAAAAACATGGTCTGGCGTATTGTACTGCTGCCCTTTATCATCACCTGACTGCTCTAAACTGACCCCTGGAGTAAAAAGCAACATTTCTTTGTTTATTTTTCTCTGAGCCACGCAGCCCATTATATTAGGCTGTTCTTCAACGATTTTAAGTCCTTCTTCTTGGTAATGAGCATCTGTAAGCGTTCCCTGAGAAGACATTCCTAAAATCGCTATAACTCCCACATTTTTAAAACATTCCAAAGATTTTTTCCCTGCTATGAGATGTGATGTTACCATATCCGCCCATTTTGAGATTTGATAAACACCTTTTGAGAATTGCAACTCCTGTGTACTGCCTATATCCGCAAATTTTCTATCCTCCATCAATAGAAAATTATGCTTCCTCGCTAAATCTACCAGCGGAAGAATGGTCTTATCATGGTCAAAATCTTTTATAATATCTATGTGCGTTTTTAGGGCAACTACATGAGGCCCTATTTTATCAGCCAAATTCAGCAACTCACTGGTAGTCACCACATCAGCAGAGACTATCAGATTAGATTTTTTATTGATTGCTGTCTGCAAAAGTTTTTTTGCTGTGGGATGTTTTACTACTTCTAATTTCTGCTCGTAAGAAAGTCTTTTTTCTTCCTCAAATTTCACTTGTTTTCCTGCCAAAAAATCATGGATTTTCGCAACCTGCTCATCATCTATTTCTCCTGCTTCATGTAAGATTTTCACGACTTCTGTGATTGTGAATAGTGTATGAACTCTGTATCCCTTCTGCTCCAAAAGCTCTTTTCCGCCCTGCTGTCTATCCAAAACCACCACTATATCAGACACTTTCAAGCCTTCTTTTTCCACTTCTGCTATTGTTTCCAAGAGGGATTTTCCAGATGTAATCACATCTTCCACCAAGAGGCAGGATTGTCCTTGTTTATAGATACCTTCTATCAGTTTTTTCGTTCCATAACCTTTGGCTTCTTTTCGCTTCATTATCAATGGAATCTCTGATAACAGGGACATCACAGTCGCCATGGGAAGTGCAGCATAGGGAACTCCACAAATCAAATCCAGTTTATTATCCTTAGGCAAAATTTCTAAAAGATGCTCTGCTAGTTTTTTCAGAATTTTAGGGTCTGATGCCAGCGGGCGCAAATCCACATAAAAAGGGCTTTCTATTCCACTTTTCAGGGTAAATTTCCCGAATTTAATGATTTCTAATTTGTAAGATTCTAAAAAGAATTTGTTTTTGGATTCCATGAGATTAATTTTTCACAAAGTTAAATAAACTTGGCTACTTTTTTTTATTCATTTTTATACAATTTATTATTAAATTTGCGACTTATTCTTTTTATGAAAAATAATACCACACCTACAAAAAAATTCCGAAAACCAAGAATAGCGCTTGGTTTCACGCTTATATTTCTGTCAGTAATACTCATTATTTCCTTTATTTCTTACCTAATGAGGTGGAGAGAAAACCAAAGCCAAATAGGGAATTTCCTAGACAAGGAAATCAAATCCACCAATATTTTTGGTAAGGTGGGTGACTGGCTCGGGAATGTATTTATATTCGAAAGCGTGGGAATTTCTGCGTTTATCGTTGCTTTCCTGCTTTTTGCTTTCGGGACTTTGATTTTAGGATTTAAAATATTCAAGCCATGGAAAACTATTTCCCATAGTTTTTTCTTTTTGGCATGGCTGCCTGTGTTCATAGGAGCTGTTACTAAAGGAAATGGTATTCTAAGCGGTGTTTTTGGCTACCAGATTTATGATTATGGTTCCAGCATTATAGGGAGTTTTGGGCTTTGGACTTGTATTATTCTAAGTTTTGCTCTGTATTTCATTTTGGAATTTAATATCAGTTTGAGCAATATCACTGATAAAGTTTCTACAGTGAAAGAAAAAATCCAATCCATAAAAGATGATATCCAAGAGGAAATAAAAGAAATGCAAGGGACACAAGAAAAAGATAAATATGAAGAAGGCAGCATAAACACCAGTCCAGTTTCGGTTGCTGAACCTGTCGCTGAAAATAATGCAAAAGACAATCCTACCACTGAAAAGGTAGAAACAGAAGTAACTGAACCTACAAAAGCCTCAACCATCAGCGTGGAAATAGATGATGAGTTTTTAGAAAAAAAGGAAGAATCTTCATCTAATAAAAAACCTGAAAATGAATCTGATAAAGAAATCATCATTGATAACGAACCTAAAAAAGATGATGATATCGAAATCACCATAGAGCCTTCACCTGCTGCTAACATCATCACAGACCCAGACAAAAAAGCTGATGAATTGGTAGAAAAACACGGACTCTATGACCAAAGACTTGATTTGGCTAATTTCCAAATGCCGAGCCTTGATTTGCTAAAAGATTATGGCAACGAAGAAATCACCATAAACAGAGAGGAACTAGAACAAAACAAAAACAAAATTGTAGAAGTTCTGAAAAACTTCAATGTCGGCGTTTCTAAAATTAAGGCGACCATAGGCCCTACAGTGACACTTTACGAGATTGTCCCTGAATCTGGAACTCGTATCGCTACTATTAAAAGACTTCAAGATGACATCGCGCTAAGCCTTTCCGCACTGGGTATCAGGATAATAGCTCCTATCCCTGGTAAAGGAACTGTGGGAATAGAAGTTCCGCGACAGACTCCAGCGATGGTCTCTATGTGTTCTGCTCTACAAGCGTCTAACATTCATACCACAGACATGGACCTGCCCGTAGTCTTTGGGAAAACCATCTCCAATGAAATTTTCATGGCCGACCTTTCCAAAATGCCTCACCTACTGATAGCAGGGGCTACGGGACAAGGTAAGTCCGTGGGTATCAATGCAATATTAACTTCACTGCTTTATAAAAAACATCCTAGCGAACTGAAATTTGTGATGGTAGACCCTAAAAAAGTGGAGCTTTCTATCTATTCTAAAATCGAACGACACTATTTAGCTAAACTCCCTGACACGGACAAAGCTATATTAACAGACAACTCAAAGGTTATCAATACATTAAACTCACTTTGTATTGAAATGGATAACCGCTACAAGCTTTTGGAAGAAGCTTTTTGTAGAAACTTGAAAGAATACAATAAAAAATTCAAGGAAAGAAAATTAAACCCTGAAAATGGGCACCGCTACCTGCCATACATCGTGCTGGTGGTGGATGAATTTGCGGACTTAATCATGACCGCTGGTAAAGAAGTGGAACACCCTATCGCCCGTCTAGCACAGCTTGCAAGAGCCGTAGGAATCCACCTCATCATCGCTACACAGAGACCTTCTGTAAATGTCATCACAGGGATGATTAAAGCCAATTTCCCTGCCAGAGTGGCTTTCCGAGTTATGTCTAATGTAGACTCTAGAACCATCTTGGACAGCACAGGTGCTGACCAGCTGATAGGAAAAGGTGACATGCTGTATTCTAATGGAAATGACATGATTAGAATTCAATGTGCCTTCATAGATACTCCAGAAGTGGAAAAAGTAGTAACTTTCATCGGTGAGCAAAAAGGCTACCCAAATGCCTACGAACTCCCTGAATATGTAGGCGAAAACGAAAGTTCTGGGTCAGGAAATTTTGATGCGAATGAAAAAGACGCTTTGTTTGAAGAGGCTGCCAGAATTGTAGTAAATACACAGCAGGGCTCCACTTCTATGCTTCAAAGACAGCTAAAACTAGGCTACAACCGCGCAGGGCGAATTATGGATCAACTGGAAAACGCAGGAGTAGTGGGAAGTTTCAATGGAGCAAAAGCAAGAGAAGTGCTGATTTCTGATATTCAGCATTTGGAACAGTTTTTGGAGAGCCTTAGAAACAATTAATTTCATTAAATCTAAAATTATGACTTTTTTCAAAAAAACTTTACTGATATTATCTTTAGGAATCGTAAGTCTGGCTGCTGCTCAAAAAGTAGACTCCAAAGCTAAAAACATACTAGACGAAACCTCAGCCAATTATAAATCCAAAAGCACAATGTATTTCAAATTCGTGTATGGAATGGGAAACAACGGCAAAGTTTCTAAAAATCAAACAGGTATTTTCTACGCTTCAAAGAATAAATACAAACTCAAAATAATGGGTAATGAGCAGATATTTGATGGAAATAAAGTATACAACATCAATGCCGAAGACATGGAAGTGACCATCGCAAAACCAAACGGATCTGAAGCGATGCTCTCTCCTATCAATTATCTAGATTCTTACAAGAAAGATTACAACATAAGCTATACAGGAAATAAAAACAATCTGGAAGTTATAAAGCTCACACCTACAAAAAAGAATGGCATCAAACATGTTTTCCTTCACATCAATAAAGCAAAAAAACAAATAGAAAAAATAGAACAATACGCTGATAACAACGACATTACAACGATAAGCATCAGCCAGTATAAAGAAAACTTAAAAGTAGAACCATCCACTTTTAGTTTTAATAAAAACCTTTATAAAAACTATCTAATCACAGAGTTATAATGTTAAAAAAATTAGATTTATACATTATAAAAACCTTTTTAGGTCCTTTCATATTCATTTTCAGTATTTTATTCTTCATTTTCATGGTGAATATCATCTGGATACAGATGTTCAATCTTGGAGGTAAAGGGCTGACAACATGGGAACTGACCAAACTTTTCTACTATCTAAGCGTGGGAGTCATAAAGATGGTTCTCCCGCTCACTGTACTACTCGCCTCCATCATGGCTTTCGGAGGTTTTGGGGAGCGCTATGAACTCGCTGCGATGAAAGCTGCTGGAGCTCCTTTGATCAGAATTATAAGACCTTTGTTTCTTACAAGTTTAGTTCTGGCGTTTATTTTATTTTTGTTTTCTAACTTCGTAATTCCTGATTTTCAGCGAAAAGCGAAGAATATGCTGTATAACATCGTTTCCTCCAAACCAGCGCTGAATTTCACACCTGGGCAGTTTATCAATTCACTCCCTGGTACTACTATCAAGTTTGATAGACTTTATGGAGAAAATGACGAACTGATAGAGGGCGTTTTTATCAACAAAACCGCCAGTAGTTTTGATGACCAAAGAACCATCATCGCTAAAAGAGGAAAAATAGTTTCTAAACAAGGGAGCAACTATCTGAGAATGGTGCTGTATGATGGATATATTTTTGAAGATAATCTTGCTAAACCAAACTACCAAGACCGTTTCAGACAGGAAAATCAGACCATTAAGTTTGATTCTTTGGTGTCTCATTTTGACATCAGTGAGCTTCTTGACAAGGCTATCGAGAGCGAAAAAATCACGGACAGCTATGAGTTCCAGAACTATGCACAGCTCAACTCTACTGTAGACCTCGTAAAAGCCGAAAAACAAAAAAGATACTCTGAAATTTCTTCAGATTTAGTTTCTCAGAGCAGTTCTTTCATAGAAATTTTGGATAAAAACAAAGACAAAAATAAAGATAAAAAACCTCAGGCACCGTTTAGTTTAGATTCTATAAACCAAGATAAAAAGCTGGAAATCCTCTTCAATGCACATGAGAAAATAGATCTCATCCAAAAAAACATTGAAACAAAGAATGAAGAAATCCTCTCACATGCCAAACTTTATGCAAAGGTAGTGATGCACCAGCAGCAGATTTTGGCGTATTCGGTGATGAGTGTTTTATTCCTACTGATAGGGACTAGTCTAGGGTCTATCGTAAGAAAGGGCGGAATAGGAATGCCAATTCTTCTTTCCATCATCATATTCATCATATTTTTCGTTCTCAATATTTCTGCCGAAAATATGGCTTGGAAGGGAGAAATGGACCCATATATCGCCGCTTGGCTGCCGAATTTTATATTCCTGCCTTTCAGTATTTGGATAACTTACAAAGCCAATACAGACTCACAAATCCTAGATGTAGAGAAATACAAATCTTGGGTAATGCCTTTGATAAAGAGATTTTCAAAGCATAAAGAGCATAAACGATACCAATAATTTTTTTCAATAAAAAGTAAAAATTCTATTTATTGAAAGAAATAAAAATAATAAATTCATGAAATTAGTTTTTTTACTTTTACTATTTCTGTTGGGCGGTCTGCTTCCTGCTCAAGATACGGTTCGTGGAAAGCATATACATGAAGATTTTCAGATAATGGCAAGTGGAGTGGATTTCCGAGGGATGAGCCGCCGCCAGTTCGCATCAAAGTGGAGGGAGCAATATTCTTCAATTAAGGAAAGTAATCTTGTGGATATACTCATTGTCCAAGCCAAAAAAACTAAAAAATACGGATATGTAACCTTTGACAATAAGAAAGTAACACCCATAGAGTATGATGATGCCCAAGGCTTTGGTTATCCTGAAAAAATTGCTTGGGTAAAGAAAAACAATAAGTGGGGCGGTATCAATACCAAAGGAGAAAATGTCATTCCTTTTCTTTATGAAGAAGCTCTGGAGTTCAGTTCCTCAAGGGCTTTAGTAAAATTCAAGGGACAATGGGGTTTTGTCGATAAAGATGGCAAAATGCTGATTCCTGCAGAATACGAAGAAGCTGAATCCTTCCATTACAATACTGACTACACCAAAGCCAAGAAAAATGGACTTTGGGGATTTATTAATAAAGATGGTAAAACACTCATTCCCTTTGAGTATGATGCTATCCGCACAGATGATTATTATCCAAAACCCAAAGATAAAATAAGGGCAGTGAAAAATGGCAAAATGGGTGTCATTGACTGGGATAACAAGGTCATCATTCCCTTTATATATGCCAATATACTTCCAGCTACAGAAGGTATCCATGTAGTGTTTAAAGATGGAAAAATAGGCTACATAAAGGAAACAGGAGAAATACTCGTTTCTCCAAAGTATGAAACCATGTGGCTTATTTTTCATCACTATGTGAGCCGATTTGAAAAGGGAACTGCTTTGGTAAAACTCAATGACAAATTTGGGTTTATCAATACCCAAGGAGAAGAAATAATTCCTTGTAAATATGAAGCTGTTAAAGGGTCTTATTTCAGAGAAGGAATAATCCCTGTGCGGTATAATGGTAAATGGAGCTACATCAACCAGAAAAATGAAATAATAGCTCCCTTTGTGTATGATGAAGCGGAATATTTTTCTAATTCTTTTTCTGATATTGAAAATGGCTTTGCGAAAGTAAGGCGTGGAGATAAATGGGGCTACATCAATACCCAAGGTAAGGAGGTGATTCCTGTAATATATGACAAATTAGGAAATTATATTTTCAAGGGGCTTTGTGAAGCAAAACGCGATGAAAAGTGGGGCTTTGTAAATACAGAAGGCAAGGAAGTAATTCCTATTATATACGACTGGGTTAATCTTTTTAATAGCTGTGGAGGTTCTATAGAAGCACATCTTGGCAAAAAGAAATTCTACATGGACTTGCAGGGAAATCCGAAAAAAGAGTAAATTTATCCTTAATTTTAAAAACAACAAAACCAGATAAACTACAAAAAGATAACAATATGCTAAAACTAAAGAAAGATTTTATTGATACCATAGATAGTGTATATCTTATTAAGATTACAGATGATTTATACTCTATCTGTCAGCATCGAGGAAATACATTTTTTGAATTTTTTGATGTATTTTTCTCTGATTTCAATGAGGAGAGAAAGATAGACCTAAATGAAACAAAAATTTTATTCACAAAAAGCTGTGCTGCAGATAGATTTAAGGACTTTTTTGTAAAAGAGATTACTTCTGTAATACCCAATAGCAGAGCAATAGAAACCATCTATTTGCATCCATTTCATTATCTTTTGAAAGGACTACAAAATGAAGGTGATATTAATCAATATGTTTCTTTGGTTAAACTAACAAACATATACAAAAGCGCTGATTATGAAATTGTTATAGAACAACTTAATGAACAAAATAATCTTCAAGAGATTTACAAATATAGCTCTTTTGGTATGGCTGGTTCAGCAGATAAAATACATGAAGAGTTGTCTAACTATGTCAAAACCGGGATTTTATGGGGGAGAGAAAAAAGTACCCTATTCCCAACAATATCAATGGAAATGCTCCAAAATTATATTTTACAAAACACAAATTCATTGTAGTTTTACTCCCTTATTTTACTTATATGGACAAAGATGAATTCTTAAAAAAACTAATTGCTTTTATTGCCGATAATTCTAGCGAATTACACCCTAAAGTATTTAAAAATAAAATACGGTTTGGTATAAACAAAAGTTCCTATACAGAAATGCGGTTTGACTATTCTCAAAATTATAAGGGATTTTATTTACAACTAGCATCTTATAACAAGGAAGTAGGTGATTTTTTTGAGCAAGAGATGGGTAATGCTTTTTTAAAGATGCTAGAAGACGAATCAAAGGAGTTCCGTAATCTTTTTTTTGTACAAAACTCCTTCCAAATTTCGCACTACTATTATGGATTCCCAATAATGACTAATGATAATACTGGGCATCTATATCCAGAGATGGGTACTACTATCTTTAATGATGTTTTAAGGAATTTGCAAGCCAACCATTTTAAATTTATTCAAGTTGCAGAAGTCTTATCGCCTGATTTACTGCATTACATTAAAAGATTTCCTTCCTGTTTTTTCAATACGGCATTGGTTGCTTTATTGATAATAGAAAAAAACTTGTTATCACTAAATGATGAAAGAGTACAAGGCTTGTTTGAATACGATAACATGGTTACCAAAAACGAATGCAAATTGTTTAGTCCATTTGATTTAATTTTTGGTAAGAAAGATTACCAGCAAACTGCTAAACAACGGATTCTACAGCGAAAATAAATGACTCCGCAGTTTTCAGAGCAACTAAAAAAACAATTCATGAAACTCACTGATATACAAAATAATGAGCTCATAAACAATCTGTCCGATGCGAAAATCCATTCCATCTATTTTAATTTTGATGCGGATAATCCGATACAGCCACAGGATTTGGTGATTTCTGTAAGTAAACAGAATGCTGATTTGGAGCGGCATCAGTTAGTTTTTCATAACACGAGCAGTTTTTAATGTAAAAATCCAAGCTGGAGAGCAGTCTATAAACCCTCTTTGCTACTCTGGCGATAGCTTGTATATCCAGTCTATTTGGTGTAAAGAGAAAACAGAAAAACATCAGCACTGGGAAATTATACTGATTGACAACGGAGGGAATATTGATATATTTGCAGAAAAGCTATTCATTCAGAAATTGGATTAAATAACTTTTTCAGATTGACAAAAGAAAAATCTTGTTTAATAGGGACAATCTTTCTAATGGAAATATCATCATAAATTAGGACATTTGCTTTGGAAAGATTTATTTTTAATTAAAATACAATAATAATATTATGCTGGATAATAGTTTTAAAGAATATCTTGATGAGGAGTTTGGTAGAATAATGCTAGAAGAACAGGAGAAATATCGCAAAATGTTCCGAAAGTTAGGATTTGATGAAGTGAATCATGACTTTGTTGAATTTTGGTCTACATACAGTGATGAAATTTATGGAGAAATCGGCTATTTGGTTGATTTAGCAATGGATTTAGAGGATTTCTCAAACAGTCAAACACAGGTTTTAAGAGAAAACCTTGGCTTGGCCGATAATTATTTTTCATTACTACATGATGAGCTAGATGACTATATTTTGTATGATAGAAATACGGATGAAGTTTTCTTTGTGGAGGCTGATGACATTCAGAATTTTATCGAAAATAAGGAGTTCAGCAAACACTGGGACAGCTTTGAAGGTTTTATAAAAGAATATCTGAATTATAATTCCTAAAAAGGAAAACGACATGAAAACTATCAATTTAAATAATATCATTCAGTTTCAAATCCCTGAAAACTGGATAAGCGAGCAAGATGAAGACTTCACTCTATTCTATGAAGACTCGCCCGATTCTGCGACTTTGCGAGTGCAGACGCTTTTGTTTTCGGTACAAAATACCAAGCAAATAATACAGCAAAAACTAGCAGAATCTAGCACCATCGCATTAGAAAATGGTTTACCATGTGCTTTTAAACGCGAACAAGCCGAAGAAAATGGCGAAATATTAGAAATGGATTTTTGGGATATTACCATTCCCATAAGTGATACCCAAATCGCTATATGCTGTTTTTCTTACACCATATTAGCAGAACAAGCTGCTCAAGAGTATTTTATCCAAGAGCGTGAGATGATAAATCATGCTATTTGCCATGCTGATTTTTTTTCAAGCCAAATAAAAATCATTTAAATTAAATTGAAATGAAAATAAGTTTTTCAAATGAAATCAAAAATTTAGAGAAATTTCTCATAGAACAAGGGTTTTTGGCTGTTCCTATGGACTTTCGCGAAATACGTTCATGGGTGAAAGAATTAGACAGCGAAAATCTTGTCTATATGTATGTCTATATCAGCCAACATAAGGAAGAAAGCCAAAGCGGACACCTGATTATTTCACCGCCACGCTATAACGATGATGGCTGGATAGGGAATCCGTTAGCAATTGGAATTCCATTAGCAAAAAACTGGGAGTTAGGGACAGGTTTCTTTGATGATTATATCAATCGGCTTACTAATTTATTACCAAGTGCAGGGTATTTAAAAGATGCTGTTATTAGGGAAATGAATAATCTGAGCGATATTTCCACAGAAGCACCAAAAGCAAAGTATCTCGGTATGCGGGAACTGACCAATTTAAAAGCCTTTCATAAATTACAAGAAGAGCCAAAGTTTATGGAATTATGCTCCATCAGCAAAGAAACTTGGCTGAAAAAAAAGGATATTTATCTCCTTGATGTAGAACTGGGAAAGAAATGTTTTGAGCAGTATGGAGATGAAATTACCATGGAATATATAGAGGATTACACATCTCAGCTAAGTATGATTTTTGCGACATACAGCGCATTTAGATAATTTTAATAGTCAATATTCGTTTGTAAATAAATTCAAAAAATCATGTCAAATGGATAAAGAGAAAGCAATTATGGAGGTTTTATATTCTAAATATGGATCTATTTTAGAAAAGTATGGTTATAAACCTAATAAAGCGAAAAACAAATACAGCATCAAAACAAAAAACAATCTATCAGAGGTTAGTTTTCTTTTTTCTAAACGCAGTAATATCCTGCATCTTGTATATTCGTATACAGATTTGAAAGCAGGAAAATTACATATAGATATAGAAAACCAAATCCGTATGGAAGAGGGAGAAAATGCGCTTAAATTTCTGCGACCCACCTTTATCATCACCGATTGGAAAGATATCTTTACCTTGTATGGTTATGACTATCGCGAAATGACAGGTTGGTTTTCTTCAATTGAAACTATTGAACATTTGGAGGAAAAAACAAAAAATACATTTCCACAAGCCTTAGAAATAATCATTGACTTAGATGAGAAATTTAAAACATTGGATGGGATATTAGATGTTTTATGGAAAAAGAACAATTTAAATGAATATATGGATGTTTATGATGCCATCAATATATTGGTAATAAACAAATTAAAAAGTGAAGAAAATCTATTAGAATCCTATCAAAATATCATTTCCTGCTCTCAATATACAAGCCTTCCAGAGAACGCTCAACGAGAAATTACAAAATATTTCAACACACTGAAAAATAGCTAATTCCTTATACTAAAAAGAAACATTCATAGCTCCCCTACCCTTACACCAATGAATTAAAAAATAAGTTTTTCGTATGCAAATAAAGAATTTTCCTGTAAACTCCCAAAATCCTTATGTCGTTTTTGAAAATAATGACAAAATAGAAGAATTAGAACCTTTTATGAAGGAAAACAAGCTATCACGCGTTATTTTTTCAGGATTTTTAGGGTATAGCAAATCTGTTCTTCCCTTCAATGAAGACATAGATTTGATTAAAGAAATTTCCATTCAATGCTCAAACATAACTGATTTGACCCCTCTTTATCATTTAAGTAACATTAAAAAAATCAGTATAGAAGAAAACACGGTTCTTGCCCATCCGTTTGATATTAGAAAAATAGCCCAACTCACTGATTTCTTTACCGATGACACGCTTAAAATAGACGGTTTTTTTGACCATCCTACATTGAAACAACTCCATATAGAGCCTAAAAAAACAAAAAAATTAGACATACATAACGAAAATAATATTTTAGAAAGCCTTAGCATTGCCAATAGTCATATACTAGATTTATCCGATTGTAAGAAACTCACTAACCTAAAAGGTTTATATATAGCTTATTTGCCTAAAATTGAAGGTATTAACTTCATTTTAGATATGCCTACACTCACAGATATCGAAATATGTTCCTGCAAAAAAATTGACAACTTGATTGCTACACTTGCCCAAAAAAATAACTTAGAAAAACTAACTCTTTGGAATCAAGGCAATTTAGACAGTATCATTTTATTATCAAAATTAGAACATCTAACCACCCTCAACATTTGGGAGCAAACCAAAATTATTGATGGAAAAATTTCATTTTTAGAAGAAATGCTAAATCTAAAAAAAATAGATATAAGAAAATACACACACTACCATTAAAAATAGAAGAATAAAAATCTATGAGCCAAGAGAAAAATACAAATATAAATCATGTAAGGCTAACCACGAATACAAGAGACTTATCCGATGATGTGATTTTTTCCATTAAAAAAAATAAAAGTTTATCCATATATGGCGGAGTCCCAAAAAACATTTTACTTGACTTAGCTGAAATTATTAAAAATATAGATGGATTTAAGCTAATCGTTATTTTAGAAGACAATTCCTCAAATGATTCTATAAATGGCTTAGATATTCTTTCATTTTTACCCAGTGTCCATCATCTTGATATTTTAGTTCATCAGGCGGCACCTCTTTCTCATATTGATGTATTAGACCATATCAATGACCTTGGAACTTTTACAATAAGTGGAAATTTAAATAAAAATATTGATTTTTCTCCTTTAAGAAAATTTGACAAAATATCCAGTTTATATGTGAATGATTTGGTTTTTCCAGATAAATACTATGATATTATAAATAATAATCCCATCGAGAATTTGTCATTAAGAAAAGTTGTTTTAGCTAATTTGGATAAAAAAACCAGTATGAAAAACTTAGAAGTGCTGAACGAACTCATAGACGAGCAGACACTCGCATCTAAATTCCCGAATATCAGCCAATTATCATTGACTAATTGCAGAAAACTATCCAATTTTTCATTTCTTAGTTGCTTGAATTTAGAGAGATTGGATATCAATACTGTCAAAGGGCTGATTTCAATTCCCAAATTAAAATCAGATACTCTGCATACACTACAAATTCTAAATTGCAAAAACTTAGAAGATATCAGTGATATATACAACCTAAAAAAATTAAAAAACTTGGCTATAACTTTCTCAAAGGTAGATTTTCAAAGCATCAGCGATGTTTTTTCTAAACTATCTCTGCAGAATTTTTATTTTCTTTCGAATAAAAACAAAGAAAATGAAATGTTTGAAAACTTAGCCATAAAATACAAAGTCAATAATTCTGCAATGTAAAAGGAAAACTACTCCACCACAAGACCTATGCAGACTAAATAAATTTAAATTCTTTTAATAAAATTAGAAACATGAAAATATACGGAACAGGCATCTATGAGAATGACAGGGCGGATTTAGTGGGATTAGGCTATTTCCATTTCTCAATATCCAAAATCGAAGATACCATCGAATGGATGAAAGAAATCGATGAACCTGCCCAGCCATTATTAGGGTATTTAGATATGTTACTCATGATTGCTGAAAAATTTCCTGATGATGCCAACTTAAAAATAAAAAAACAAAGAGTTACCGAATGGGAAATGATTTTCGATGAATGGTTCATAAGAGCCGAAAAGAAAATACAAAAAAAGTATCGTGATTCCATTAAAAACGATGCCAAAAGGCTATTTGAAGAAGTGAGGAAATACGGACACTCTATAAGTTGGTTGTAGTTTTTAAACTTCTATTAAAGATTTGGACTAAATTTTCACTAAAAAAACGATTATGGATAATGAAGAATTAAAAAAACTCTTTGATGCAGTTTTATCTGATAAATTGAAACTCTTAGCAAAAGAATATGGATTTCGCTCTGGAAAACTAGCTCTAAAAAAGAAAAATTCTGATAAAAACATTATTAAAAATCAGGAATCTGATTTAAAAATGCTTAATTTAGCAGGAATTTCCCTTGAATAAACTAAATAAAAACTCTAAAATTTACAAATAAAATGAACCCTACAAAAGAACAATTAATAAAATTCGCAGAAGAACTGAACCATACCGCAGAGCGTGAAGTTATCCGTATTTCCATCGCACTTTCTGAGCAGTTATCACTGACTGACAGCAAGTTCGGCGGGCTTCCCTATATCCCAGCAGGAGGCTCTATTCCCACTACACCAGAGGGCGACCTGCTCTTTATGCTCGCACAGATCAACTGTGAGCAGCTGCCAGAAAACAGCATCTATCCTAAAAAAGGACTTTTGCAGTTTTGGATAGCCCAGAATATCTATGAAGATTATTATGATTTCAGCCATGTAGTATATCATCCTACATTTTCAGAAGGAATGCAGGAAAAAGACATTAGAGAAATCTATGTTTTAGGAGATTGTGCCCTTCCCTTTGAGCCAGAGCATCAGTTTGCTTTGTCCTTTACAAAAACTAAAGAAGGAGTTTCCACAGCTGATGTGCTTTTTGATGAAGTATATGCAAATAAATGGAAAAAAGATTTTCCTGATGATGAAATCATGGATATTTTTGAAATGCCAGACAATATCCACGAAGTGCTGAATGATGGGTCAGGACACAAAATAGGCGGCTACCCTGCTTTCGCGCAAGATGACCCTCGTGAAGAAGGAACCTACACAGAACTCCTTCTACAGATAGACTCTGACTGGAATGAGGAGGAAGACTATTCTATAATGTGGGGAGATGCTGGAGTTGGTAATTTCTTTATCAGCAAAGAAAATTTGGAGAAACTCAATTTTAAAGATGTTCTCTACAACTGGGATTGCGGATAGATAAAAGCTATTTTTCACCAAAAATCCTTCCTCGGATATGGTTTAGAAATTTATCAATATATTTGCTTTTTCAATCAAAATCATTACGAACAATATTTGACAAACATATTAGTAAAACAGCACAAGTTACTACTGACGAATGGAAAGGATATAAACCTATAAAAGACTTTAATATAACTCAAATTTCTAGTAATGATGGGAAGAATTTTCCTACATTACATAAGGTAATACATCAAGTAAAGTCTTGGATAAGAGGTATATATTCTTGGGTATCAGAATTTAACATAGACCGATATTTAGCGGAATACAGTTTTAGAATTAATCGCTCACAAAATAAAGAGACTATCTTTAACAATCTAATAAAAAGATTGATTGAAAGAGAACCTATTTTCCAACCTCTGTTAATATGCCCTTAACTTGACACCTCAATAAATAATTTAATAAAATAATAGATATATGAATAAATTTTTAT
>CAUQBH010000012.1:0-62877 GCA_963516675.1 uncultured Flavobacteriaceae bacterium
TATAGTTACTATTATTCCAAACTCCATAATTTAAAATCATTCTTCTTGAATTTTTTCTCTTCTTCTTTCTATGCAGTATACACCCTCTGTAAAGATATTGTATTTAGGAACACCTTGTTCATTTGCAAGAAATTCTTTTATACTTCCATCATTATAAAAAACTATCATTTCATTTAGTTCACTTTCATTTTTATATCTATTTCTGTGAACCTCAAGATAGGTTCCTTCTATGAAACTACAAGAAGACAATTTTGTATATAACTTATATGAAGTCTTTGGAATTATCAGATTTCCATCCTTATCTTTTAAGAAATAATGTGCTTTGCTACATCCTATTAATATAAAAAGCAACAAGAAAATTTTTACTATTTTTAGTGTTTTCATCATTTATCTTCAAATTTTATTTATTTCAAAAATATCTTTTTCATTATTATACAAAAAGCACCCTAAAAAAGGTGCTTTTTGTGTGTATTTTAGAATTATTAAAATCTTATTGTCGCTGTGGCTGCTAGAGAAACTCTACCTAAGCCTTCTTTTTTGTCATTATTTGCGAGCGATAGACTCCTTCCATTTTCAACATGGAGTTTCACAGCTCCCAGCCCGAAACCTAGCTGAGGACCTATCAAGAACGAACGACTCACAGCATACTGATACCCTATCGTGCTATAAAGCCCTATTGAAGAACCTTTTACCTCAAAATTTCCAAGAAGACCTAAAAAATTACTACTCGTATATTGCTGATAGCCCAGCGCTACATCCCAGTAGAATTTATGTGGTGTGTCCATTTCAAAATTAGAATACATGAATGACGGCCCGATGAAGATAATTCTATCCTTTGTGCTAAGATATACTCCGCCAAGACTAGTTTCCGCAGAAGCAGAATATCTATTGAATTTCAGCCCAAGTCCCATATTAGGAGCTATTCTATGATAAGCAGAGATATCAAAATGAAACCCCGAAGTAATTTTTTCTACATGACTTCTGAAAGGATATGTGATACTGCCATCTATTTCTGCAGTTCTCCACGCATACCCTGCACTTGCCATTATGCTCACCTTGCTCTGTTTTACATTTTCTACTTTTACCTCTACACTACTCTCTTGTGCTTTACATGGCAATGAAAATGCCGCCGCCAAAGCAAGAATTGATAATTTTCTTTTCATGATTTATATTAAAATTAAATTTTCTGCTAATTTATACAATTTAAAATCATCCACAAACTTTATAAACCGAATTTAATAAAGCTCTCGCAGAGCATCTATATACTCATAACCTGTAAGGTCAAATTTCACAGGGACAATGCTGATATAGCCGTTCATCAGAGCTGTTTCATCGGCATCTTCGCCTTCATCCATATTATTAAAGTAACCCGTGAGCCAGTAGTATTTCTTGCCCTGTGGATTGACTCTTTCATCGAAGTTTTCCTCCCATTTCGCCTGAGCCTGTCGGCAGATTTTAATGCCTTTTATCTCTTCTTTTTTGAGTTTAGGAATGTTCACATTTAGGACTATTCCCTTTGGCATTGGGTTTTTCAAAGTTTTTAAAACTATTTCTTGAATAAAATCTTTCGCTTGGTCAAAATCTGCCTCAAAACTAAAATCCAACAAAGAGAACCCAATCGCAGGAATGCCCTCTACACCAGCCTCCACAGCAGCAGACATCGTTCCAGAGTAAATAACATTGATGGAGGAATTCGCCCCATGATTTATCCCCGAAACCACCAAATCAGGTCTGCGCGGAAGAACCTTATCCAAAGCCAATTTTACGCAGTCCACAGGCGTCCCGCTACACGCAAAATCCCGCTGAGCGCCTTCCATTTTTATCTCCTCCACCATCAGGGTAGAATTTATCGTGATGGCGTGCCCCTTACCGCTCTGCGGAGAATCTGGCGCCACTACGACTACCTCTCCTATTTCGTTCATAAATTCTACGAGTTTTCTAATCCCTGGCGCAGTGATTCCATCATCATTCGTTACCAAAATCAATGGTTTTCTATCTTGTTTATTCATTATTATTAAAAAATTTCAACAAAAATAAAGAAATTTTAGGTCTAGTTTAAAATAAGATATTAAATTTGTAAGTTAAAAATTTTCTTGAATTAAAATCAGTGCAAAAAATGCTTAAAAAGTTATTTAAATTAAATAAAATATTGTTCGTGGCTCCATTGATGACCTTGATGTTCTGCTTCAATGCGCCTAAAAATGATGATGAAAAAATGCACATCATCATGATAAATGTAAAGAATGCACTTGCACATGTACATTATCAGCCAAAACCAATAAATGATGCCTATTCTCGCGAGGTTTATAAAAACTATTTCGAGACGATAGACCCTGCAAAAAGATATTTTCTGCAGTCGGATATGGAAGAATTTGAGAAACACAGAAACCAGCTTGACGACTATCTCAATAATGGGAACTTGGTTTTCTACAAACAGACCATAGACAGACTCTATCAGAGAGTAAGCGAGATTGATAAAATGACTCAGGACATCTTAAGCAAACCTATTGATTTAAACGAAGATGATGAGCTTATCCTAGAGCCAAAACTAAAAAAAGCTCCTGCTGACAAACAGGAACTCTACAACGAGTGGAAAAGATATATCAAATACAATATCCTCCAAGAGATAGAAACGATGACCAGCAAAGAAGAACTCCAGCAGGAGAAGAAAGATTCTGTCATCGCTCATAAACTGAAAGACACTATCAATGTAAAAAAACTCTCTCTGGAAGAGAAAAAAATAAAGGCTACCAAAGAGATAAAAGACCTTATCTCCCACACCTTCAAGAGATTCCAAAAGAGAAAGAAAATGGACTGGTTCAGCGTGTATATGAATGCCTATACAGAGGTGTTTGACCCGCATACTAACTATTTTTCTCCAAAGGACAAAGAAGATTTTGATACCAGTTTCGCTGGAAAAGTTATCGGAATCGGCGCGCAGATTCAAGAGAAAAAAGGAAATCTCTACATGGGACCTTTGGTAGTAGGCGCTCCAGCATGGAAATCTAAACAAATATCCGAAGGAGATAAAATCCTAAAAGTAAGATCTAAACCGAATGAAGAAGCTATCAATGTAGTAGGAATGCTGGTAGATGAGGCTGTAAGGCTCATCCGTGGTGAAAAAGGCACGGAAGTGACCCTCACTTTACAGAAAAAAGATGGCAGCGTAAAAGAAGTAAAACTAATCCGTGAAGAAGTTTCCATAGAGGATACTTTCGCGAGAAGTGTCATCGTAAATTCACTAAAAGGCGAAAAATACGGATACATCTACCTTCCGAGTTTCAATGCTGATTTTGATGACCCTAATGGTAGAAATGCATCTGATGATGTAAAAGCCGAAATCGTAAAGCTGAAATCTCAAAACATTAAAGGAATCATCCTAGATGTAAGAAACAACGGAGGCGGCTCACTTACGGAAGTAGTGGACATCGTAGGACTTTTCATGAAAAACGGCCCTGTGGTGCAGATAAAAGACCCGAATGGCAGAATCAACATTTTAAGAAACAAGACCAATTCGCCAGTATGGGAAGGGCCTCTAGTGATTATGCAAAATGAGTTCTCCGCCTCTGCATCCGAAATTCTAGCAGGAGCAATGAAAGACTACGGAAGAGCCGTGGTTGTAGGTTCGCCACACTCCTACGGAAAAGGAACTGTGCAGACCTTTGCAGACCTAAACCGTTTTATGAATTCTACGGATGATTTCGGTTCTATAAAACTGACTATCCAAAAATTCTATAGAGTCAATGGAAAATCTACCCAGCTGAAAGGTGTAGATGCTGATATCCCGATGAATGACTTTTTCTCTTACTCCGAAATCGGAGAAAGATATAGAGACAATGCCCTTCCATGGGATCAGATTCCTACTACAAGATTTGCTCCTGTGGGAACGCTGAATATCTCTAGCTTACAGAAAAACAGCCAAAATAGAATGAGTAAAAACTCTAATTATCAGCTGCTTCTAGAATCGGCACAATGGAGAGAAAAACTAGATAAAGAAGAAAAAATCACATTGAACTTAAATAAGTTTAATAAACTGATGAAATCAAGAAAAGATCAGATTAAAAAATTCAAATCTTTATCTAAGTATGATAACAAGCTGGTTTTCACACTTCACAAAGACGAACAAGCGAGAGGTAAGAAAGATGAAGTTTTCGCGAAAAAAAGCGAATCTTGGCTTAAAAACCTTAAACGAGATTTGTTCTTGGAAGAAACTGTGAATGTTATTTCAGAAATGAAATAAAAATTTAGTAAATTGAAATAAAAAATGATAAAATGAACTTAAAAGAATTTTTAGAATATCCACTGCTTTCTATCCATACCTATACGCTGCACATGTATCAGGTAATTGCGGCAGTTGTAGTAATCGGTGTGGCATACATTGTCGAAAAAATCTCTAAAAAAATCTTTTACAGGCGCTCATCACAGGTAGACAAAGGAACTAGATATGCCCTTCACCAGATTGTATATTACGGAATAGTCATTGTCACTTTCCTGATTGTCATGAGGATTTTAGGCGTAAATATCTCTCCGTTTTTGGTAGGATCTAGTGCGGTCTTGGTAGGGATAGGTCTTGGACTTCAGAATTTGTTTTTAGATTTTATTTCTGGAGTTATTATTTTATTAGACAAAAGTGTCCGTGTGGGAGACATCCTTGATATGAACGGCGTAATGGGCAGGGTGGAACAAATAAGCATGAGAACCACCAAAATCCTCACTACAGACCGAAAAACCATAGTTTTCCCTAACTCATATCTTACCAAGGACAAGCTTACCAATTATTCATCTCACGATGCTGCGAATGCCTTCTACATAGACATAGGTGTGGACTATAAAACTGATATAAAAATGGTAGAAAACCTCCTTGTAGAGGCAGCCAAGGAAAATCCAGATATTTCCAAAGAGAGAGAGCCATATATCAGGCTGAATGATTTTGCAGATTCTTCTCTCAATCTTAGGCTTTATTTCTTTTCTAATGACCCTTTTCATATTTCCCACACGAGAAGCGAAATAAGAAAGTCTATTTTGGAGAAATTCCGAGCTAATAATGTAAATATCCCATTCCCTACAACTACTATAGATTTCCCTGCTTATAAATAAAAAAATAGTCAAGAATTTCTTCTTGACTATTTTTATTTATTCTGTACGGAGCATTATTTCATATATTTCAAAATAATCTGAATAATCCCCATCACTCTTGAATCTCTCTTCTTTTACGAGTTCCTTTTCGACATAAGTTCTTTTCACATACCATTTCCCTTTTTTGCTGTATTCTACAGTTTCTGCATCCGCATAATAGGACTTTAGTTTTAGCACCCCTTTTTCTATCTTTCCATCTTTTATAACTATTTTACTCATTGGCTTTCCTTTGTCATCGAAAGGTGTTATTTCTGCACTAAAATACGCATCTTCATCATACTTATTATTTGTTGTATAATAATATTTAAGTTTACCATCTGAATATATTTTCACCTCATAGATATCTTTACTTTCATCATATTTCTTCTCATATGTAGGTTTTCCTTCCATGTTTACTTCTCTAGTTTCCATCAGAACACCATCTTTATAAGTAGACTGAGATCCTCCCTCTATAACACTGCCATTATACGGTAGCCCATCTCTGTAAGTAAGAACTTGTTTCCCGCCATTTCCAAAACTCCATATTTCTTTAGCTCCCCCTTCATCATCATAGAAATATTGGTTTTGTAATTCTCCTTCTTGGTCAAAATACTTACCTTCCAGCCCTTTCCCATTTTTATAGGTAAGGATTGATATTATTTTTTTTGTTTTTTCATACAAATCAATCTCTATCTTCTCACCATTATAAGGCGTCATCATATCCATTTCCTTGTCATATCTGTACTCTAGACTTCCTATTTTCTTACCACTTTCATCATATACAACCTCCGTAGCGGTTTTCCCATGTGATTTGTAAGTTTTTTTCAGCTTGCCGTTTCCATAGTAGCATTTGGATTCAGTAGGCATATCGTAAGTTGTTGATTGTCCTGAGAAATTTTCAATACAAGAAACTTTCATAGGACTTGCATAATATTTTACATTTATCCCTGTATAAAGACCGTCTTTATTTATCTTTTGGCTGCCTATATATTTTCCATTTTCATCATAATATTTGACTTCGGAAGCTGTGTAAGGGTCTCCTCCCGCATAGAATTCTTCAAAACGAATTCCCTGCAATGATTTCCCATAGGTTGTCATCTTTACAACATCGCCATCTTTATACTCGGTAATCGTATTATTTTGATAATCATTTTCATAACCATATGATTTACCACTAAATACAGCATAGTTTTTATAAATAAAATCTTGGGAAATACGGCCGTCTTCTTGGTAACTCTTATGCTCCCCTACCTGAGCTCCTTTTGAGAAATTTGACACCATACTCACTTTTCCATCTGGATAGTACCATGTAACTTTCCCCTCAAAAACCTCCTGATTAGGCGTCTTGTCCGAAGCCTTCCCCTCCATCTGCAAAGTTCCGTTGATATAATAATCTTTGATTAAATAATAATCTCCCTGCTGAGTAGTTTCTCGGTAAAAAGATGCCTTTTTCTTATCTTTGATGATGTTCCATTCCTCATCAAAATAAATTACCCCCTGCGATTGTGCATAAATGCCCTGACAAAGAGCAAATGCCGACACGATAAAAAATCTTTTCATTTTCTAATTCAATTAAATTTCACCCCCAAAGATAAAGAATATTTTGCTTGACTCTCTTATTTTTTGAGGACTTTTTATTTGAGTAGATTATATAAAAACCCCACTCCGTGCTGGAATGGGTTTTTAGTTATATTTTATGAAATAAAAGCTTTTATCTCTTAAAAAAACTCCTTATCATCTACAAACTGTTTAGTTTAGCATTATATTCTTCTAATGTGATGATGCCCTCTTGGTAGGCTTTATACAATTTTTCTTTCTTGAGGCTAATCTCTGCTGCTTTCTTTTCTTTCATTTGTTTTTCCTCCAAATCGGCTAATTTAGCCTCCAGCTCTTCTTTTGTCAATAGGTCATCAGAGAACATATCATTCAGTTTCTTTTTCACTTCATTATAGTCCTTTTCATTGTAGTCTTTAGGGACTTCTGGCTTCTTATCTTTCTTATTATTTGTTATAAGTTTATATCCAAAAAATAGAAGAATCCCTCCTAAAACTATCAGCCCTATGAGTTCCATTTGTTTTTTTTCCTCATATTTACGCGCTCTTTCTGCCATATCTCTAGGCGGTACAAGTGTATTCCAGTTTTCAGCTTTAGCAACTTCACCATAGCCCATTTCTTCATAATTCTGTCTAGACTTACCTCCACTTGAAGTTATTGTTTCTAAACCATATTTAGATTGACTGTCATTTTCAGTTTCTTTATTAATTCTAGCTACAGCCATATCAAAAGGAGTAGCTTTAGCTTGAGATTTTTTCTTTTTTGTATTTTCTACAGGCTCTGATTTTTTATTATTTGAAGTTTTGTTTTGTGAAAACAAAAACACATTCGCAGAAAAGGTGAGTAATAATAGAATAAATTTTAGTTTCATAATTTTAATATTTTTAAAAACTTGACATATAAAAACTCTACAAATATAACCACTTATTTTAATTTGTTAAAATTTTCTTAAAATTTTTAATATAACAGGAAATAGACAGAAGGAAAATATTACCAAAATACTGAAAATGAATTCTATACAAAACTAAGGAAGCTAAGAGAAAAATGCATAAAAAAATCCAAGACTTATAAAAATCTTGGATTTTTGTGGGTTCTAAGGGATTCGAACCCCTGACCCTCTGGGTGTAAACCAGATGCTCTGAACCAACTGAGCTAAGAACCCTATCTGTGGGCGGTGAGGGATTCGAACCCCCGACCCTCTGGGTGTAAACCAGATGCTCTGAACCAACTGAGCTAACCGCCCTCATTTGAGTGGTGCAAATATACGGATTTTTATTTAACCTCCAAATTTTTTTCTAAAAAATCTCCAACTACAAAATTACTTCCCCCTATAAAAATCATCTCATCCTCCTTGCAGCTGGCTTTTGCAGACTGATATCCTGCCTCCACATTATCAAAAATTTTGAAATCTACTCCCGTCTCCACCAGCAAATTTTCATAATCTTTTGGGTGTCGCCCTCTGTGAATTGCTGGTTTTACAAAATAATAATGAGCATCGCGAGGAAGAATTTTCATAATTTCATCAATATTCTTTTCCTGAACAAAACCTAAAACGATGTGTTTATGACAGTGATACTCAGATAACTGACTAAACACCATATCCAGCCCCACTTTATTATGTCCTGTATCACAGATAGTTAGCGGATTTTCAGAAAATTCAAACCAGCGGCCGATGAATCCCGTATTTTTCTGAACATGAAGCAGTCCATCGTGTATATTTTCATCCGAAATAGAAACATTTTTCTTCCTCAAAGCCTCCACCAAAGCCAAAACCACACGGATATTTTTTCGCTGATAATTGCCCTTCAAATCGGTTTCCAAATCAGTTTTCACCTCCGTAGCATCTATAAATTCCGTTCCTACCGCATTGGCTTTTTCATGAATTATATTTTTAACCAAAATATTCTCATCACCAGAGATTATCGGAACATTTTCTTTGATAATTCCCGCCTTTTCGGTAGCTATCTGCTCCAGCGTTTCGCCCAAAATATCCTGATGGTCAAGCTGAACATTCGTAATCGCCGAAATCAGTGGAGTGATGATGTTAGTGGAATCCAGCCGCCCGCCGAGACCAACCTCGATGATGGCAAAATCCACCTCATTTTGATAAAAATACTCAAACGCCATGATGGTCGTAAATTCAAAAAAGGAAGGCAAAATCTGCTCTGGAATCTGCTTTAATTTTTGAATAAACTGATACACAAACTCCTTGTCCGCCTTCTCTCCGTTGATTTTCACCCGCTCTGTAAACTCCACTAAATGAGGCGAGTTATAAACCCCGACCTTACAGCCAGCCTCCTGCAAGATAGAAGCCAGCATATTACTCGTAGAGCCCTTCCCATTGGTTCCGCCGATGTGGATGGTTTTTATCTTATTCTGTGGATTTCCCCAGTAATCACAGAGTTTTTTTATATTATCCAGCCCTGGTTTGTAGGCTTTTTTCCCATTTTCCTGATAGTTGGGCGTTTGTTTAAAAAGCCATTCCAGCGCCTCTTGATAGTCCTTTTTGTCCATCGCTAAAAAATTTCCGCCAAAGATATAAACATCTTTTTAAATTAAATTGATTTTATAAAATTCAATTATTTTTGATTTGTTAGGTTAATCTAATTTTGTAAATTTGGACAATAAAATAATTTGAATGGATTTAGGTTCGTTAAAAACAGGTCAAAAAGGCGTAGTTTTAGGGATTTCTCCGGAATGCAAGGGAGAAATCAGACAGCGGTTTCTGGATTTAGGATTCATCAAAGGTGCTGAAATTCATATCCAAAACATCAGCCCGCTGGGTGACCCTATCGCCTACAATATTCATAACACGCTGATTGCCTTACGAAAAGAAGACACTAAATACATTCTGATAGAGATTAAAAGTTAAACTGAAATGAAATCAACCTGCCAAGTCTGCGAACTCAATACAGCCAGCCAACTAAAAAAGCTGGGAGAAAACGCCGCGAATACACAGTTTACAATAGCCCTTGCTGGAAATCCCAACACAGGGAAAAGCACTATTTTCAATGCTTTGACTGGGCTGAAACAGCATACAGGAAACTGGCCTGGCAAAACGGTAACACACTCCGAAGGGTATTTTTCTTATCAGCAAAACACCTTCAAAATCGTAGACCTGCCCGGCACTTATTCACTGCTTTCCACTTCTGATGATGAGGAGGCTGCCAGAGATTTTATTTTATTTGGAAAACCTGACATCACCGTAGTGGTGGTGGATGCAGGGCGTATGCAAAGGCATTTTAGTCTTTTATTGCAAGTGATGGAAGTTTCGGATAATGTGATTCTTTGTCTTAATCTAATGGATGAGGCGAAAAAACACGGCACCGAAATTGACACCCGCACCCTGTCTCGTGACCTAGGAATTCCTGTGATAGGCACCAGCGCAAGGTCTAAAGATGGAATCCCTGAACTTCTATCTACAATCCATAAAATGGCAAAAGGAGAGATTACCACAAAGAAAAAATCTTTCGTAAAGCCGAGTAAAACAGTAGAAAATTCGGTGGAGAAAGTTGCTAAACACCTCTCACAGCTTGACCCAGAGCTTGACAATACCGAATGGATAGCTGCCAGATTATTAGAGGGAAATAAAAATCTTGCAGAAGAATTAAAAAAAGGAATAATATCCACTCGTATCAATTCCGAAAATTTTGAGCCGATACATAATTTAGTGGAAGAATGTAAAACCGACTTCCCTAAAAACTACCATGATGAACGGATAGAAAACCTCTATACCGAAGCCGCTAAAATCATACAATCATCTGTATCTTCTACTGAATCACAGAGACTGTTCCGTATAGAACGGATGATAGACAATCTGGTCACGCACAGAATATGGGGATTTGGGATTATGTTTCTCTTACTAAGTTTAGTTTTATGGCTGACTATCATTGGGGCTAACTACCCATCGGAATTTCTCTCTTTCCTGCTTTTAGAGAAGATTTATCCTTTTCTAAAAACTGGTGCCAATGAACTTAATTTTCCTTGGTGGCTGAGCGGATTACTGATAGATGGCATCTACCTTGCGACGGCTTGGGTTGTTTCCGTGATGCTCCCTCCTATGGCGATATTTTTCCCATTATTTACCCTTTTGGAAGATTTTGGTTATTTGCCGAGAGTGGCTTTTAATTTGGATAGAATTTTCAGAAAAACAGGCGCCCATGGGAAACAAGCGCTCACTATGAGTATGGGCTTTGGGTGTAATGCTGCTGGTGTGGTAGCGACCAGAATCATCAACAGCCCTAGGGAAAAACTTATCGCTATCATCACGAATAATTTTGCACTATGTAACGGAAGATGGGGCACGCAGATTCTTATGGCTACGCTATTCATAGGGATATTAGTCCCTGAACAGTGGTCAGGTATTGTTTCTATGCTTGCTGTGGTAGGCATCGTGATTTTAGGAATTGCGTTTACTTTCTTCACTTCTTGGCTTTTGTCGAGAACATTGCTCAAAGGAGAGGCTTCGTTTTTCACCTTGGAACTGCCGCCTTACAGACCTCCACAAATATGGCAAACGATATACACTTCTCTGATAGACAGAACTCTGATAGTCCTATGGAGAGCCATAGTCTTCGCTGTTCCAGCGGGAGCCGCTATTTGGTTGATTTCTAACATCAACATCGGCGGTCACCCTATTGCTCTATGGATGATAGACGGACTGGAACCTTTCGGGCTGTTTTTAGGGCTGAATGGCGTTATTCTTTTGGCTTACATCTTGGCTATTCCTGCCAATGAAATTGTAATTCCTACGATACTGATGCTCACTTCTTTAACCTTAGGAAATGATGCCTTGGCAGGGGTGTTATTTGAAACTTCGGATAACGAAATCGCTTCTATACTGCAAATGGGAGGATGGACCACCCTCACGGCTATAAATCTCATGCTGTTTAGTCTACTGCACAACCCATGCAGCACCACTATTTACACCATTTATAAAGAAACTGGAAGCAAAAAATGGACAAGCATCGCTACTTTTCTTCCTGTTTTGTATGGGTTTATCGTATGTTTTATCGTTACACAGATTTGGAATTTCTTTCATTAAACTAATGTTTAATTCTTCATTTTCGTTATCTTTGGGATAAATTTTAATAAAATGAATCGACTGAAAATAATTATATTATTTTTTACCCTTTCTATTTCTACATCTCTAAAATCACAGGCGATAGATGCACCGCATTCTTTCGTAGTGGTAGGTTTTACTGCAAATATGGGAAATTTAGGAAAACTCACGACCTTCGGTGGATACAGCCCGACTGACAACTCGTACATTGCAAGAGTTTTGCCGACATTTACGATTAATAAATACATCTCGCTAACGCCTGGTTATGCTTTTTTTCAAGATTATGAATCCAAGAGCGAAAACGCAGAGCATCAAATAATGGCTTATGCTACTTTCACCCTGCCTATCAGTAATAAACTGTCAATCACTGACAGAAATATGTACTACTATCAGATAAAAAACTACGCAAGTAACACTTCTACTTATAGAAACAGATTAGGTCTAAACTACAAAATAAAGGTCAAAGACATTCCCGTAAGCCTCTATGCCCATGATGAAATATACATAAATCTGGAAAACGGAAAATTACGAAACAGAGTTTATGTAGGGTCAAGCGTAAGTCTAAGCTGGCTCACTCCACAGCTGATGTACTACATGCAGTCCGAAAAAGGGAAAACCAACAAGCATTACTGGATGCTGTCTCTGATAGTACCTTTAGAAAAATTTGGTTTCTTTTCTGGCAAAAAGAAATAATTTCCCATAAAATGAAGCGTTATCAAGAAAAAACACCTCAAAAGTAAAAAGAATCGTGATGTGATTTTAAAAATCATCCACAAATGGAAAAACCTAATCAACGAAAATCCATCTTCTTAAAAACAAAAAAACTGCCCTGATAGAGAGCAGTTTTATATTTTTTAGTATGCCTTAGCGAAAAGAACCCTGCGTTTAGAAGGTTTCCCTGAAATAAGGGACACGCCGTCTTCCTCCACAGCATCCAGCGGAATACATCGTATGGTGGCTTTGGTTTCCTCCTTGATGCGTTCCTCTTCTTCCTCCGTTCCATCCCAGTGAGCTGCGATGAAACCGCCTTTTTCCTCCAAAACTTTTTTGAACTCCTCGTAAGTATCCACTTTTGTGATGTTTTCGTTTCGGAAGTTAAGCGCACGCTGGTAGATATCTTCCTGAATTTTCGTAAGAAGCTGGTGAATGTAGTTTTCCACTCCTGCTATCGGCTGGGTCTCTTTGCTCAGCGTATCTCGTCTCGCGATTTCCACCATGCCGTTTTCTAAATCCTTTGGTCCTATGGCTATTCTCACCGGCACGCCTTTCAGCTCGTATTCTGCAAATTTCCAGCCTGGTTTGTGCGTAGCACGATTGTCATATTTTACAGAAATTCCCAGCGCTTTCAGTTTTTCACTAATTCCGAGGGCAACCTCATCGATTTGGGCTAATTGCTCCTCGCCTTTGAATATCGGCACGATGACTACCTGTATCGGCGCAAGTTTCGGCGGCAGAACCAATCCAAAATCAT
The DNA here is from genome assembly GCA_963516675.1 of uncultured Flavobacteriaceae bacterium. Taxonomy (GTDB): domain Bacteria; phylum Bacteroidota; class Bacteroidia; order Flavobacteriales; family Weeksellaceae; genus JABCPE02. The sequence goes on from CAUQBH010000012.1 coordinate 13,203, forward strand.
CCGAGTGCGACATGATAAGTGCCCCCATCAATCGGGTTGATACTCCCCACGATGATGCCCAAGCGTATTCTATTTTGCCTTCGCTGTTTGTGAATTTCACATCGAATGCTTTTGCGAAGTTTTGTCCTAAAAAGTGCGAAGTCCCTGCCTGAAGCGCCTTTCCGTCCTGCATCATCGCTTCTATACAATAAGTTTCGTCTGCTCCTGCGAATCTTTCGCTTGGAGATTTCAGTCCGCGAACCACTGGCACTGCCATCATTTTTTCAGAGAAATCAGCATAAACTTCCATCATCTGTTTTGCTTCCGCTTCTGCTTCTTCCTTGGTGGCGTGAGCCGTGTGCCCTTCCTGCCAAAGGAATTCCGAAGTACGAAGGAACGGACGCGTTCTCATCTCCCATCGAACCACATTCGCCCATTGGTTTATAAGTATCGGAAGGTCTCTATAAGACTGAATCCAGTTTTTATAAGTATTCCAAATAATCGCCTCTGAAGTTGGACGAACGATAAGTTCTTCCTCCAATTTTGCTTCTGGATCTACGATAAGTTTTGATGGATTTTCTGGGTCTGTTTTCAAACGATAGTGCGTAACTACCGCACATTCTTTAGCAAATCCCTCTGCGTTTTTTTCTTCTGCTTCGAACAAACTTTTCGGAACGAAAATCGGGAAATAGGCGTTTTGGTGTCCTGTTTCCTTAAATTTTCTATCCAGCTCATCTCTCATCTTTTCCCAGATGGCGTATCCATACGGCTTGATAACCATACAGCCGCGAACACCTGAGTTCTCCGCCAAATCTGCTCCTACGATAAGTTCGTTATACCATTTACTATAATCTTCTGCTCTTGAAGTTAATTTTGCCATAAATATTAAAATATTTTTTATTTTTACTGATAAAAATCATTATTCTGAATTATGCCACTAAGAATTTTGGTATAATTTTGGTAATAATTTTGCAAATATAACAATTAACATTAAACCATTTGGTATGAAAAATAATACATTTTCTGATACAATAATCCCTTTTGTCTCTAAGACAGCCTTAGCTTTGGCGAGTGGATTGTTTTTGGTTTCTTGTGGCATCCAGTCTGGATACACAGAGACAGATGGTATCTATTATGACCCTGCAACGGACAAAATAGAAAGAAAAATAGCATGGCAGGAGCCTGACTACTATGATATGGAAGAAAGAGCTGGTTTTGAGGAAGATAATAACCAAACAGGAATTATCGGACAATCCCAGAAAAACCAACAGCTCCAAAACCAAAAATACAGCAACAAAAACTGGGGCGGAGACAGCCAGAGAATCTCTTCCAGCTCCGACTGGGGAACTTATGCAGGAACGCAGAATAATTTCTACTATGACAATTATTCTTCTTGGGGTTATCCTTATTACAGCAGTTTTTATTCGCCATATTATTTCGGGTATTATAATTCGTACTTCGGTTACCCTCGCTCCTCAGGATGGGGATTAGGTTTCTCGTGGGGAATGAGCCCATGGAGCTACAACTACAATTATTATTACAACCCTTACTGGAATTATAACTACTGGGGATACAGCCCTTACTATTATAATAATTACTACTATAACCCTTATTACTACAATCCGTATTATCGTGGTTATTATGATGGTTATTACTATGATAATTATTACAGCCCTCGTCATTACAGAACACCTGTGAAAACTTACAGAAGAAGTGACCCAGATGAAATCTACAGAGGAAATGATAATAGCTCCTACCGTGGCAGAACCTACACGCCTAACAATGGTGGATTTAATAGAAGCAACAACCAGATGAATAGACCAAATAATGGTTTTGACAGATCTTCTGACTGGGGAAATCACAACTCTGATATAGAGCGATACCAACAGCAAAACAATACTTGGAGAGATAATTCTTCATCAAACAATGGAGGAAATAGTGGCAGTTCCACTAGCGGAAATGGTGGTTTTGGAAGAAGATCGAACTGGTAAAACTTTAAAATTATTGTAAAAATGACAAAGAAAATTTCAATATTAGCGGGTATTTCAGCGAGTGCATTGTTCTTTGCGCAAGATGTTTCTATCATCAGAAATACCTCTACAATTTATGACAATATCTCTTCCCTAGGAACCGCAAGATATAACGCAATGGCGGGTTCTATGGGAGCATTGGGAGGAGATGCCTCTGTGCTAAATACCAACCCTGCCGGTCTGGGAGTATTCATCACAGATGATGTAAGCGCCTCACTGGCTATCAATTCTAATAAATCTACGGCTAGTCTGGCAGGAAAATCTACAAGCCAAAACATAAGCAAAGCCAATTTAGGGAACGCTAGTGGAGTTTTATCTTTTCAGTCAAATGAACAGAATGCATGGAAATTTGTGAATGTAGGAATTAACTATGTTACTCAAAATGTAAGTGATAAATTACAATCTCCAGGGAATGCAAATATAACATCAGCTATACATCAAGATGATGATAAAAATAAACCCATTACAGACTACAACATATTCGAAGGGCATTTGTATGAAACCATAGGACATCGTTCGAAACTGAATTTAGGTATTGGTGGGAATTATGACAACAAAATCTATATAGGTGCAGCAGTGAACTTCTCTTCTATAAATATTGAACAATATGATGAAGTTAAAGTTTCCTCATTAAATACAGGAAAAGCAAAATATTTCTCTAGACAAAATACTCCTTACATAGAGGATGCTGATGGGTTTTCGCTATCTCTTGGGGTAATAGGGAAACTGAGCAATGCCTTTAGATTAGGGGCTTCCATAGAGTCGCCTACATGGTACAGCATAGACAGAGAATACAATTTTTATTCTAAAAATGGCTTGATTCTCTCTCGGAACAGCTACACAGAAAGTCGTTCTTTCAGAACTCCAACAAAATTAACACTAAGCGGGGCTTTTATCCCTAATAAGCATTTTGCTTTTAATGTGGATTATAGAGTGGATTTAGGCAAACCTAATTTCGGTGGCGGCGCAGCAGATGTTCAGCTGAATAACTTTTATGAATCTACCTACAAAGCTCAGCATGAAGTAAGAATAGGAGGCGAATACAGAATAAATTCTTTCCGAATAAGAGGTGGATACGCCTTCACTACTAGCCCATTCAAAGACCATACAGAAAAAATGTTTGACAATAACGCAAATGTAGTAAGTGGAAAATTATCCAACTACATTGTAGGAAAAACACAGGTGATTTCAGGGGGAATAGGATATGATTTCAAATTATTCTACATTGATGCTTCCTATCAGTATAGAACCCATGAACATAGCAATCCGTTCTTTGCGGGAACTTATGTAAATAGAGATAGCAACACCAGCGTAGGGAACTACAGCATAAGTGACACCAGCATCGTTTCTAATGCAAAGAACCAAAAAGGACATCTTATCCTTACATTAGGATGGAAGTTTTAGACTTAAATATTTACCAAAAAGGATTGCAAATTGCAGTCCTTTTTTTATTGATTCTAAATTAGTAACTTTGTGTTCAAATTTTTTATTTTATGAATCAATTACAAGAAAAAACCATTGGCGAATATGTCGCGGAAAATTTCCGTACGGCGGCTGTTTTCAAAAAATATGGGATAAACTTCTGCTGCAAAGGCGGTAGAACAATAGAAGAAACCTGCAAAATGAAGGATTTAGACCCTGCTCCCATCTACGAAGACCTGAAAAATACGCCACAGGGAACAGCGGAAGAAAATGATTTTAATAATTGGTCACTTACCGAATTAGCTGATTACATCACGGAAGTTCACCATGAGTATATTCAGGAAAAATCTATCTACCTGCTTCAGTTTTTGGATAAACTCTGCCGAGTTCACGGCGAGAGACATCCAGAATTATTCAAAATCAATGAATTATTTACCCTTTCTTCTCAAAATCTCATCGTACACCTGAGAGATGCCGAGGAAAAACTCTTCCCATACATCAGTGAAAAAGAGCAAAATCCTGAGACTGCATTCGGTGGAGATTTACAAGCTTACATAGAAAAACTGCAAGAAGTCTATCAAACAGAAAAGGAAAGATTTGAGGAGATTGCAAGGGTTTCGGATGATTTCACACCTCCCGAAGGTGCCTGCACCACATATAGAGTTACATTCCAGATGCTCAATGAATTTGATGAATATCTACAGCTCTACATTCATCTTGAAAACAATATCCTTTTTCCAAAACTTCTTAAATTATAATAAAAACGCCTTTAAAGGGCGTTTTTTATGTCTTTATTTTTTTATATTTGCACTTGCTTATCCTAATTTATTAGGGATATGAAGAAAATATGATTTTAAAAAGGAAATAAAACAATATGACAAAGAAGAAAATAAATACTTTCATAGGTTCCATTGGAGCTTTTATTGGAATTGCTGTGTTTATCGCTTATATTCCACAGATTATCGCAAATTTACAGGGAGAAAAAGGACAGCCATGGCAGCCTTTATTTGCTTCCATTTCTTGTTTGATTTGGGTTATTTATGGCTGGACAAAGGAGCCGAAAAAAGATTATATCTTAATCATACCAAATGCTACAGGGGTTATCTTAGGTTTTTTAACATTCTTGACTTCTTTTTAAAAGTTATCCGATTGGTTTTTTCTATTTTTGCGGAATTATTTTCCTGAAAATGGGAAAAATGGACAATTTTTAAAATCATCTAAACAATGGGTGATACACTAAAAGGGTATTTATTTGCCCTCGTTTCAGCGCTTACTTACGGAATGATTCCGCTTTTTATGATTCCACTGAAAAAATGGGGATTTTTCTCTGTGGATACCGCCTTATTTTATCGGTTTTTGATTGCGGCAATTCTAATTTTGGGATATTTGGTTTTCTACCAAAAAGAAAGCGTAAAAATCAACTTAAAAGAAGGCATTGTTTTAAGCATTTTAGGGTTTTTCTATGCTCTCTCGGCGGAGTTTCTGTTTATAGCGTATGATTTTCTGAGCCCTGGGATTGCTTCTACTATATTTTTCATTTATCCCATTATGGTTGCTCTTATTTTGGGAATATTTTTCAAAGAAAAAATAACGCTTGCTACTACCATTTCACTGGTTATCGTAGTTGTAGGAGTGGGAGTTTTGAGCATTAAAGATAATTTTGAGATCAATTACATCGGACTTTTCGTTTCGCTATTAGGCGCATTGATGTACGCTTTATATATGATTATTGTCAATAAAACTAAAATCAATGCTTCTGGCGTGAAAGTTTCTTTTTATTCAATGGTGTTTGCGTCGCTGTTTTTCCTCGTTAAAACACTTGTTTTAGGAAATAGTGTTGTCATTCCTTCTCTGGAAATCAGCACTCATTTGGCTTTATTCTCGCTGATAACTACGGCTTTATCGGTAGTTTCGCTGGTTTATGCCATTAAATTTATTGGTTCTACACCTACTGCCATTATGGGAGCTGTGGAGCCTGTGGTGGCCGTGATGATAAGCGTGGGACTATTTGATGAAACCCTGACTTTCTCACTGATTGCCGGCGTAATTATCATCATCTCTGGCGTTTTGATAGATGTAGTTTTCAATAAGAAAAAATAAGAAAAAGCTCCTTCAAAAAGGAGCTTTTTCTTTTTATAGTTCTAATGCTTTTTTCTCTGCATTGGCTAGGCCGTCTAGGTTTTTACCGCCCGCAGTCGCAAAGCCTGGGTTTCCACCGCCGCCACCTTGGATTTCTTTCGCAAGGTCTTTCACGATGTTTCCTGCATGATATTTATCCTCTATATCAGCCGAAATCCCTACCGTAAGCATCGGTTTTTCTCCAGCATCAGAAAGGATAACAACCACAGACTGCGGAACTTCTTTTTTCAGCTGGAAGACAATATCTTTCACTGTTCCTGCATCTAGAGATGTTCTTTTTACCAAAAGTTTTTTGTCTCCTTTGTCTAGGAAATCGTTCTTCCAGTTTTGGATTTCTCCTTTTGCTTTTTCTTTTTTCAAAGCTTCTATTTCAGCTTTCAGAGCATTATTTTCTTCCAATAATTTTTCTACTTGTTTTACCAAATCTTTGGATTTTAGTAATTCTGAAAGTTTGTCCGCTTGTTCTTCCAAATCAGAGAAATACTGTCTCACTCTATCTCTTGTAATGGCTTCCACACGGCGAATTCCTGCTGCTACTGCTCCTTCGGAAACGATTTTGAAATACCAAATATCCGATGTATTTTTCACATGCGTTCCACCACAAAGTTCTTTACTTTCTCCAAACTGAATCATACGAACTCTGTCTCCGTATTTCTCCCCAAAAAGCGCCATCGCACCAGCATCCATCGCCTGCTGCATAGTGATATTTCTATGCTCTTGAAGAGCTATTTTCTGGTGAATGCGGTCATTTACTCTTTTTTCTACTTCGCAGATTTCCTCATCGGTCATTTTTTGGAAATGAGAAAAGTCAAATCTCAGAGACTGTGTATCTACACGAGAACCTCTCTGCTCTACATGCGTTCCTAGAACCTCTCTAAGCGCCTGATGCAGCAAGTGCGTAGCCGAGTGATTCGCCTCTGCAAGGATTCTTCCCTTTACTTCCGCTTTCAATGGTTCATCTATATTCGTTGGTAAAGTTTCAGAAAGATGAATTATCAGATTGTTTTCTTTCTTAGTATCAATGATATAGGTAACATCACCATTTGCAGAAACCAAAAGACCCTTGTCTCCTACCTGCCCTCCTCCTTCTGGATAAAACGGAGTGACATTAAACACCAAATGATAAAGCGTTCCGTCCTTTTGGCTTTCTACTTTTCTGTATTTAGTCACACGAACGATTCCCTCCAAAGTATCGTACCCAATGAACTCTTCCTCATCATCCTCGCGAAGAACCACCCAGTCATCAGTTTTCATCTGCGCCGCAGCACGAGAGCGTTCTTTTTGTTTTTGTAATTCCTCTTCAAAGCCTTTTTCATCCAAAGTGAAACCTTTCTCTGTGAGGATAAGTGCCGTAAGGTCTATTGGGAAACCATAAGTGTCATACAGCTCAAACGCCTTGCTCCCTGAAATCACTTTTTCAGTTGCGTTATTCATCATCGTATCCAGCATGAGAAGCCCTTGTTCCAGAGTTCTTAGGAATGAATTTTCCTCCTCTTTTATTACATTTTTAATCAATTCATACTGCTTGTCCAGCTCTGGGAAAGCTCCACCCATCTGCTGAGCGAGAGTAGCTACCAATTTGTAAATAAAAGGCTCTTTCTGCCCAAGGAAAGTAAATGCATAGCGGATCGCCCTTCTCAAAATTCTTCTGATAACATATCCTGCTCCACCATTGGAAGGAAGCTGTCCATCAGCGATAGCAAAAGAAACCGCACGAATGTGGTCTACAATCACACGAATGGCAATATCCTTTTCATCATCCAGTTTTCCTGTATATTTTTTCCCTGAAAGCTCCTCTACCTTCTCTATCAAAGGCGTGAAAACATCCGTATCATAGTTAGAAGATTTCCCCTGAAGCGCCATACAAATACGCTCAAAGCCCATCCCTGTATCCACATTCTGTTTTGGTAATTTTTCTAATGAACCTTCTGCTTTTCGGTTGAACTCCATAAATACAAGATTCCAAATCTCCACTACCTGCGGATGGTCATTATTTACCAAATCTTTTCCTGAAACTCTGGCTTTCTCTTCTTCATTTCTCAAATCCACATGAATTTCGGAACATGGTCCGCATGGTCCCTGCTCACCCATTTCCCAGAAATTATCTTTTTTGTTTCCGTTTATTATTCGGCTTTCATCGATATGTTCTTTCCAAAAATCGTATGCATCTTGGTCTCTTTCCAAGTTTTCGGAAGCATCTCCTTCGAAAATCGTTACATACAGATTTTCTTTCGGTATTTTATAAACTTCTGTCAAAAGTTCCCACGCCCAAGCAATCGCTTCTTTTTTGAAATAATCCCCAAAAGACCAGTTCCCCAGCATCTCGAACATCGTATGGTGATAGGTATCACGCCCTACATCGTCCAAATCATTATGCTTTCCTGAAACTCTCAAACACTTTTGTGTATCGGCTACACGGACAGATTTCGGCTCTTTGTATCCGAGGAAAAAGTCCTTAAACTGAGTCATCCCCGAGTTGGAAAACATCAGTGTAGGGTCATCTTTCAAAACGATAGGTGCAGAAGGCACTATCTCATGCTCTTTGCTTTTAAAAAATTCTAAAAATTTCTGGCGTATTTCTTTCGAAGTCATAATTCTAATTTTTCACTAATGGTGACAAAAGTAAGAAATTTATCGGTTTCTTTCCATTATTCTTTTTAAAAATATAGCATAAAAAAGGAATGAAAGAACGCAAAATTTGTTTTTAAAAATTCTATTTTTTTATTTATAAATATATGAATTTGTTCGCTTTACAAAAAATTAAACAAACAAACATACATACAAATTACAAAATAAATCCTTTAAAAGATATTCATTCAAAATATTTTTATTTAATCGTAAAATTAAACAATTTATCGTAAAATTATTTTTTTATTATAAAATTTATTATTACTTTTGCTCACCCTTTTAAAAAGCCTGTTAGGCATTGCTAAAAGTAATAATTTTTTCATCATTTGTGTTTTTGCCCTCATATTTACATATGAGGGTTTTTATTTGTCATGATTTATCCTTTCATAACGAACCAATAAATCCACAAAATAGCTGTAAGTAACAGCTCCTTCCTGCTGGTTTGTCTTCAAAAACAGGTCATTTGTAAATGCAAAAAATGTGTTCATCGGCCCTTGATACTCCTCCACAAAATCTTTCTCCGCCTGATAATCTCTCTTCATTTCATCGCTGTATTGCGCTATTATTGTTTTCACAAAATCTTCATCTTCTGCAATCAAAGCCCTGAGAAGACTCTTTAAAACAAAATATTCTGTGCTGTATCTCAGCTCTGGATTTTCGGAACCAATTCCTACCAAATACCCCACAAAATTAGCCTCCTGCTCACGGGCAAACCCCAGCTGATGGGCAGACTCATGGGACAAAGTAAATGGAAGATAGGTGTGCGGCAGATGAGAATTATACTGCGCCTCTGTGCTGAACGGATTGTAATACCCCATAACTCCCGTATAATTCATAAATCCAGAATACAAACTTGGTTTAAAATTATCAATTTCGGTAGAGATTTTATTTCCTAAAAAAGCTGGAATTCTTTTCTGCTGGGAGAGGATTTCTTTTTTTATTTTTTCTAAATCCTGAATCTGAAAAACACCTTTCCCATCCTCTTTTACAAGCGTTCTGGTATGCTTCGCTTGATGTAGATATTTCAGTGCGAGGGCTTTTATTTCTGTAATTTGTGGCTCTTTTTCATCCAAAGCCAAAACAATCGGTCGCTGAAAATAGGTCATTCCCCAAACCAACTGATAAACGAAATAAAAAACATTAAGCCCCTTCAAAAGCCGTAATAAATATGCTTTCCTCGTTTTAGAATTAAATAATTTGAAAATGCTAAAAACCAAAAGCAGCCCCAAAACAAAATAAACAAAATCCCCTAATGAAAAAGGAATTTTAGAAAAAAGGGACTGAAAAAGATATTTTTTTTGCTCAAAAAGAAAATCAACGAAATAGACCGCTCCGCTCCACCGAGAAAACAGATAAAAGAGAAGAATCTGAATAACGAACAACCCTACCCAAAATCTTCTCTTTGACAACATTTTTATTTTATTTTTAATGATTAAGCAGCGCCTTGTTTTTTCAAAATTTTAGGCGTTATAAATCCATAAAACGCCAAATATGCGAAACAAAATAGCGGAATAATGTACGAAAAATGAGTGTATGAAAGTCCAAAAATTCCATTTGTTTTTTTCAAATCAAAATCACAAATTGCGCCCTGCACCAGCGGAATAATCCCACCGCCCAAAATCATCATTATCAAGAAGGAAGATGCCTTCCCTGTGTTTTTGCCAAGCCCTGTAATCGCCAAATCAAAAATAGCCGGCCACATAATAGAACAGAACAGACCTCCTGAAATAAAGAAATATCTCGCCGTTTCTTTGTCTGGATACACCAAGCCTAAAAGCATCATCAGAACTCCAGCCAAACCAAAAATCATAAGGGTTTTTCCTGCGTTTTTACCGCCTAAAAAACTCATTAACACGAAAATAACTATCCAAACAGGATAAATATAAAACGAGGAAACATCTTTCCCACTGAGAATATTGGCTCCTATGATAATTGCAAAGGCAACAAACGGCACGATGAATTTTAGAACCATATTGGTAGTTTTAGAGAAATCAAATACATTAACTCCGCCATTCCAACGGCCAATCATCAAACTCCCCCAATAAAGCGAAATAAACGGCGCTAAATTCTCCTCTAAAAGCCCCCCAAATTCCGAAGTTTGGAGCAAAGCAGGAAGATTACTCACGATAGAAACCTCTACTCCTACATAGATAAAAATTGCCAGCATCCCCATCATCAGCTGTGGGTATTTCAATATATTAAATCCTTCCTCTGCGCTTTCCTCTTGGGTTTCTTCCTCTTTTGATGGGTCTTCTATTTTAGAAAACATCAAAAACGCCACAACTAAAAGAAACGCCAATCCTAAAATAACGAAAGGAATTTTAACATCATTCAGATTAAGGCTCGATGAAGAATTTTGATTCCCAAAAATCGCAATTCCAAGGATAATAGGACCTATCGTAGTTCCCAGCGAATTGATTCCTCCTGCCATTGTCAGACGGTGTGTTCCTGTTTCTGGACTACCCATTTTTATGGCAAGTGGATTGGCCACTATCTGCTGGACAGAAAACCCTAAACCAACTACAAACAGCGCTGTCAGAAAAATCCAATAATTATTCATAGAAGCTGCCGGCACGAACAAAAACGCCCCCATAGCTGAAATAAAAAGCCCAAAAGCAAGAGTTTTTTTGTACCCAAATTTTTGGAGAACATCGCCCCTCATCGAAATGATAAAAAACACCAGCGAACCCACGAAATACGCCGCATAGAAAGCATTATTTACCAGCTGAGATTCTAGCTGCGAAAGCGTAAAACTGTTTTTAAATACAGGGATCAGAATATCATTACTCGCCGCCACAAATCCCCAAAAGAAAAATACACTTATCAGTGGAATAAACTGCGACCACTTGGTTTGTTGCTCCTGCTCTTTCATATCAAAATTTAATTTTTTTCTATTGTTTTCAATATCATATCATAAGCCTTCTGTTTCAGGGTTTCCATATCGGTATTAGGCTCTAGTATATCATTTAAATAAACCTTCATCCTGCCAGGATATCCCTTACTATTATCAAAAGGAAACATTTCTTTTAATCCTACAAAGGTGTAAACCACTATCTCTATCTGATGCTGCACTGCCATAGAAAAAGCTCCATTTTTAAAATTATCCAGCACGATAGAAGTATCATCTGGAACGCCTCCCTCTGGGAAAATCACTATACTTTTTCCTTCCTTTATACGCTCTGCACACTTGGCATAGACATCTGCCCTGCTTTTTGGGTCGCTTCTATCTACGCTTACAAACACCCTTTTGTAGATAGAGCCAAAGATAGGGATTTTTTCTAATTCTTTCTTCCCTACGAAACAAATAGGATGCTCTGGATGCAGAATACACGGAAGCATCACATCTATCATAGAGGTATGATTGGCTATGATGATGTATTGTTTATTAGGGTCTATATTTTTTTTTGTTTCTTTTATAAAATCATACCGAAAGCCCATTCCGTAGAACATCCCGAGACACCACATTCTTATTAGTTTACTGCATTGTTTGGTATATCTGTCGTTTAACGCTAAAAAATAAACAAAAAAACCAAAAAACAGCGTCAAAACTATTCCTAAAAGCACAAACCAGCCTCGCCAGATATAAACAAGTATCTTTTTCAATATCAATAATTTATCCGTTAATATTACTTTTCACCAAAACAAAAAAATATTTATTTTGGTTTAAAATCATTCATTTCGTTTTACGAAGGCAAATTTAAACTTTTAATTCATTTGAGTGAAAAAAGATTCGCCATGGATTTTGGTTAAAATTAGAAAATTATTCCTTATTTTCGTTCCCAAAAAATTACACAAAAATATGATTGCAATCGTAGATGGCGGAGCCACCAAATGTGATTGGGTTCTTTTACAGGAAAACAACAAAGAAGAGCTGCTAAAAACGCAGACCATTGGGCTAAATCCTAATATCATAGCACATGATAAAATAGCCAACGAAATAGAAAAAAATCCAGACCTTATAAAAATCAAAAACGACCTTAAAAGCATCTATTTCTATGGTGCTGGCTGTGGTTTTGATGAAAATAAAAAAATCGTGAAAAGCGAAATCCAAAAAGTCTTCCCAAATGCAGAAATCTCTGTGCAAGAAGACCTTACAGCTGCTGCTTATGCCGCTTATCAGGGAACTCCTGCCATCGTATGTATTTTAGGAACAGGGTCTAACTCCTGCCTCTTTGATGGAGAAACTCTACACAGAGAACTCCCTTCACTAGGGCATATGCTGGGAGATGAGGGGAGCGGAAGCGCTATCGGAAAAGCTGTCGTAAGGGATTTTTTCATGAAAAAACTACCAAAAGACTTGGCTGATGAATTTGAGCAGACCTACCAGCTATCTGCAGCTCAGCTGATTCAGAAAATCTACCACTCTCCTATGGCTAACTCTTATCTAGCCTCTTTCAATAAATTCGTAGCCGAGAGGAAAAACCATCCTTACCTACAAAATCTAGTATTTCAAGAAATGAAAAGATTCTTTGAATACCATATTCTCCCTTATAAAAACTGTTTCTCTTGTGAAATCAATTTTGTGGGTTCCATTTCCTATATCTACCAAGATATTCTAAAATCTGTGGCTTCCTACTACCGACTGAATATAGGAACCATCGTACAAAAACCCATAAAAAATCTAGTAAAATACCACCAAAACTATATTTTAAAATAATAAAATAAAAAAACACATTCCTTTTGGAATGTGTTTTTTTGTGGGTGGCTGACCGGGATCGAACCGGCGACCTTCAGGACCACAATCTGACGCTCTAACCAACTGAGCTACAGCCACCATTATAAAGCGGTGCAAAGATAGTAATTTTTTCTTTACTACCAAATAATTCCATCAAAATTTTTAAACGCCAGCAATCGTTCACTCACAAAGCCCTCTGCATAGTCCACTCCGCTCAATCTTCCTAAGTCCTGAGCCCTATATGTGATGCTTTCCATAAAATCCTTAGTTGCAGTGTGTGTTATTGGGTCTTTGGAATTTGCATCAAACAACTGTGTTTTGTAGGCTTTACAAACTTCCACTTTCTTCTCCATAAAATCAGAAATATCCACCACAAAATCAGGCGTAATGTGTTTCCATTGGATATAATGAAAAACATGCTTTGGTCTCCACGCTTCCTGTTTTTCGCCATTATATTCTGTTTCTAATTTTCTAAGTCCAGCGAGAAAACACGCATCAGAAACGAGTTTAGAGCCCTTTGCATGGTCTGGGTGACGGTCTTCCCAAGCGTTACAAAAAACAATCTCTGGGCGGTATTTTCTAATCATCTGCACTATTCGCAACTGATATTCCTCGGAATTAACCAAAAAACCATCTTTCATTTTTAAATTTTCTCTGGCTTTTAATCCCAATAATTTTGCTGCATTGGCAGCCTCCTCATACCTTGTTTCTATGGTGCCACGGGTTCCCATTTCTCCCTGTGTAAGGTCTATGATTCCTATGCTTTTTCCTTCGGAAGCTAATTTCAAAAGTGTTCCGCCACATGCGAACTCTACATCATCAGGATGAGCGCCTATTGCTAAAATATCTAATTTCATTTTATTCTATTTATGTATTATATTTATGGTTCTTGGATAAAGATTATACGGCTGAAGCCCTTCTCTACTTACTATTTTCTGTCCAATATCCGTGCATGAATATCTTATCAATCCATTCGCCACGCCAAAAGTTCCTTCATCTGTTAGGAAATACAGAAGTTTGGTCAATGGATATTTCTGGGTTTTTAAGTTTTCTCTATTCGGAAGAAATAGAGAATCTCCTACTTTTATTGGAAGAATTTTAATGTTTTCTCTCAATTTTGTGGCTCTCTCTCCGTATGGACGGCTTATAGTATTATAGCTGATTACACCGATATGATTAGAAAATTTCTCTAAACTTTCTATAATGTTCTCATTCCCTTCTAAACGAGAATATTTCACATCTTTGATATCTAAATTTAACTTTTGAAGCACCGCGTTCAGATTACTTGTATTCGCACCATCAAAAATCAATTTTTTATCTCCAGATTTCAGCATTTCTTTTATTTCTTCCAAAGAAACATGCTGTTTTTCAGAGTTTTTATTCACCACAAAGCACACAGCATCCGCCGCAAAATAAGAGGGCTGCCATGGAAGTTTTGTCTTCACATCCCAGTATTTTCGCTCCTTTTCCGTGAGCTCACGAGACATGATGATCATATCCACTTTATGATTGAGCAAATCCTCCAATGCTTGGTCTTCCTTGCTGACTTTCAGATTGATTTTTGCATTAGGATAAACCTTCACATACCGCTGAGACAGCGCTTCTGCTATATTAGTGAAAGAATCATCATACTGCAGAGTGATTTCGCCTCTGGTATGGAGCGGAGTGGCCTCTTCTTTTTTTTGTTCCTCATTTTTACATGAGAAAAACAAAAACGCTGATAAAATATATAAAACTAATTTATTCCTCATCTCTTCTTTCTTTTCTTAAACGAATAAATGCTCTAACTAACCTAAATACCCCATAAATACAGAGTAAAATACCCAATGCATTTGCTGCTATCGGATCTAATTTCACACCAAATGATCTTGTAATAATCACAAAAACACCAACAATGATATACAAAATCCCTACAACGAATGTTAATATATTATAAAACATAGCGACAAATATAATAAAAAAAGAGAAGTAAAATTACTTCTCTTTTTATTATTGTGTTCAAAAAATTATTGGAACTGCATCTTCAATGGAAGGCTGTAATAAGATCTTACATTAACCCCTCCTTTTTTAGCTGGTTTCCATCCTTTTATGGATCTTACTACTCGCTCAGCTTCCCTATTAAAGTCCGCATTAGACCCCGTAGCTTTTACTTGGGAAACGGTACCATTGGTTTCTACAACGAACTTAACAGTCGTAGTAAGAACACCTTCCCCCTCTACTGCTTCATTATCAAAGTTCTCCGCAACTTTTGCTCTAAACCCATTCAATCCTCCATTACCATAATCAGCTTCTACATCTACTGTAGTATGAATCTCCTTTGTATCTACTGGTTTATCTACAATCTTAGCTCCTTCTATTCTAGCCTGATCTCCCCTACCTCCTTCTACACCCTGTACTGGCGGCGGAGCGTTGTTAGTTGCCGCAACTCCATCTTGAGTTTTTGTAGATATAGCTTTGTTTTCCATATCTTTTTTAGTAGGTGGTGGCGTTTCAACTGGTGCGTTTTCTACTGGCTCAGGAACTGTGTAGGCAACAGTAGCCACTTGCTCTGATGGAGGTGCTACATCATCCAAACTCTGCAATACCTCTTCTTGTTTATTTTCTAAAGGCTCTTCTGGAGCTGGTTCTTCTTCCTCCTCAGCTGTTTCAAGGTCTTTCAAATTCACTTCTACTTCTATTCCATCTCCTTCTTTTGCTTCCGTTTTTATCGCCTTGGAATACACCAAAGGCAAAAGAACCATGCCGGAAAAAAACAATACACCAATAAGGAACGCTTTGGTTAAAAGACCTCTATAACTTCTCCTCAAGTCATATGCACCATAAGCTTTATTTCTGTTTTCAAATACCAACTCCTCGAAGTCTGTGTATTTTAATTGTTCTTCTGCCATAACTTTCGGTTTTAATTATTTTACTTTTTGATCATAAACCTCTTTTTCAAAAGGCTTCAATTCGGAAATACCAAAGTGCTCACTCCCTGTAATTTCCATTTCATCCAGAATATCTACGAAATGTTTAAAACTTGCATCATCTACAGGTTTTATAATCACCGTAAAATTCTCTTTCTTTATAGCATTCTTCTTAGCCTGCTCTATCACTTTCTCTACTCCTTCTCTGTCATAAGAAGTTTTAACAAGAGTACTCTCATTAAGTCCTTTTGCATCCTGCTGATGATAAAATAAATTATCATCTTTTCCTATAATAAATGTAATAGAGTTCCTTAGATCTACCATAGGAGGTTTAACTGGTGCAGTCTTATCATCAGGCTTCGCCGGAAGGGTCATATCCATAATGTTGGGTTTAGTAAAGGTAGTGGTAAACATAAAGAACATCAATAAAAGGAAGTTCAAATCTACCATCGGTGTCATATCTACACGAGTACTATTTTTTTTGGAACGGACTTTACCTCCTTTGTTACCTTTTTCTTGTACTTGTACTTCTGCCATTTTTATTCTTTTATGTTTATTCCTCTGTTGTTACCAACACGAATTTATAAAATTCTATATTTTTCAATCCCTCGAATAAAACCTTAAATTTATCATATGATGCATTACCATCTCCTTTTACGGCAAGGGTTGCATTATTGTTTATTTTTCGGTTTATATCCACCCAGTCTATCAACTGTTTATTTGCACTATCCAAAGGAATTGTACCTCCTTTGAAATTCTTTCTCTGGTCTTCCGACAATTGTAGGAAACCTTTTAGCTGAGAAACCGACACACCTACAAATTCAGTTTTCGCAAAAATTTGTTTTTCTTTATCTGTAAATGTGATTTTATTTTTCTCTCCCATTGCCTCTAATAGTTTTTTTCTATGTTCAGGGTCACTGGTAGGAGTAAAATAATATCTTCCATCGTTCGTTACGCTAATTGTCATTGTGTTAGCTGCCTCAGTTAGTTTCGATTTAGAAACAGAAGAAGGCGTTACAATGTTCTCCACATCGGGCTGTTTAAACTCCGTTGTCAAGATAAAAAAGGTAAGAAGCAGGAAAGTAACATCACACATGGCGGTCATATCGGTCAATACGCCGTGTCTTTTTGGTTTTACTTTCGCCATTTTGTATTATTTTATATTAAACTTCTATACTTTTGGATAAATCATTATCCTTTTACAATGCTGAATCTTATCTTTGAGTTTCAGCGAAAGATTGTTGAATAGACATTGCGATTTCATCAATCTTAAATGTCATACCATCTATCTTAGATGTAAAGAAGTTATATAAGATAATAGCAAGAGCAGATGTACCAATCCCTAATGCCGTGTTGATCAAGGCTTCAGAGATACCGATAGATAGAGCTGCAGCATCTGGAGTTCCTCCACCAGCACCTAGAGCGTAGAACGCACCGATCATCCCCATTACGGTTCCTAACAACGCGATTAGCGTAGCTACTGTTCCTAATGTAGAAAGGATAGACATGTTCTTTTCCATCATAGGCATTTCTAGAGTCGTAGCCTCTTCGATAGACTTGCTAAGAGCAGCCATCTTTTGCTCTCTGTTCATAGTAGTTTCTTTGCTAAGAGCTTTATAAGTAGTCAAAGCTTCTTTAACAACATTTCCTACAGAACCTCTTTGTTTGTCACATTCTTCTTGTGCTTCAGAAATTCTATTTTCTTTCAACAATTGTCTGATTTTCAAAACAAAAGCTTCAAGATTTCCAGCTCCTTCCGCTTTGTTCAAAACGAATAAACGCTCTAAAGAGAACACTAATACTGTAATAGCACAAGTAATAAGGACAGGCACGATCATACCTCCCATGTACACCATCCCCATAACAGATTTAGGTGTCAATTCTTTTAATGGAATATCCAAAAATGCTACTGAAGCACCACTAATTTCCTCACCTTTATGAGTAAAGTTTCCTGTACTACCAAAGATGAATAGATAAATACAAACACCTACTAATAATAAAAGTGGTAATACTAAAAATGGGTTAAGACCTCCTGTTTTTCTTGCAACTACTTGTTGCTCTTGAGTTGAAACATTCATTTCCATATCTAAACTAAATTATAAATTATTTTTTGATTGCGTAAAATAAATACTTTTTTTTGTTCTACACAAATTTATTTCATCAAAAATTGAAAATTTTAAGAAATAAATCTATTTTTTAATTAAAATAAGCTTCTATATTTATAGAATAATCAAAAACTTTACCAAATTTTAAAATCTTTATCAAATTAGGATACTATATTGATGATTTTCTTTGGAACCACTATGATTTTCTTTGGTTTAGCTCCATCCAGCTGCTGGATTACTTTCTCATCTTTCATTACTATTTCCTCGATTTCCTCTTTAGAAAGTTCTGCAGAAAGAGAAAGTTTGAACCTCATCTTCCCATTAAAACTCACTGGATATTCTATTTCATCTTCCACCAAATACGCCTCATTCAGAGCAGGGAAAGGTGCAAAATCTATACTCTTTGCATTACCAAGAAGACTCCAAAGCTCCTCACAAACATGCGGTGCGTAAGGAGAAATAAGAACCGCGAGCGGCTCTAAGATAGCTTTTTTATTACATTTTAGTTTTTGTAATTCATTTACAGCTATCATAAACTGCGACACGGAAGTATTAAAAGAAAAATTCTCAATATCGTAAATCACCTTTTTAATCAATGTATGCAGGATTTTAAGCTCCTCTTTCGTAGGCTCTTCCTCTGAAACCGAAAAAGTATCCCCATTAAAATAAAGATTATAGAACTTCTTAAGGAAACCATAAACTCCGCTTAAGCCCTGTGTATTCCATGGTTTAGACTGCTCTAGCGGCCCAAGGAACATTTCATAAAGCCTTAGACAGTCTGCTCCATACTCCTCGCAAATATCATCAGGATTTACTACATTATATTTGGATTTAGACATTTTTTCCACCTCTCTTTCTGTGATGTATTTTCCGTCTTCCAAGATAAATTCAGCATCCTTAAACTCTAGTCGCCAAGCCTTAAACTTATCTAAAGCCAACTCGTCTGAAGTTCCTTTTAATAGAGAAATATCGATGTGGATTTTTTGAGTTTCGTAATCTTTAGCTAGTGCTTTTGAAACATACTTATTCGTTCCATCCACACGATACACAAATGCCGAAATTCCCAAAATCATCCCTTGGTTTATCATTTTTTGGAAAGGCTCTTCGTGGCTGATGAATCCTCGGTCTTTCAGGAACATAGTCCAAAAACGAGAATAAAGAAGGTGTCCCGTAGCATGCTCACTTCCACCGATATACAAATCTACCTGCCCCCAGTAGTCCGATGTATTTTTATCGCAAAACTCAGCTTCGTTATTGGGGTTCATGTATCTTAAGAAATACCAAGAGCTCCCCGCCCAGCCTGGCATAGTGGACAATTCAAGAGGAAAAACATTTTGATTATCAACAAGTTCCGTAGGCACCACCTTTTGATTAATCTTATCCCAAGCGAAATTCTTAGCATTCCCCAGCGGTGGGTCTCCATCTTCGGTCGGCAGGTATTTTTCTACTTCTGGCAACTCAAGCGGAAGCGCAGAAACAGGCAAGGTATACGGCATTTCATTTTCATAATAAATAGGAACAGGCTCTCCCCAGTATCTTTGGCGTGAGAAAATAGCATCCCTCTGGCGGTAGTTTATCTTGGATTTTCCTACTTTATGATTTTCCAAGTATTCCACAACTGATTTTACTGCTTCATGATAACTACTGCAGCCATTTAAAAACTCCGAATTTTGATAAACCATACCTTCTTTCTCGGTAAAAGCCTTCTCGGAGATATCTTGGTCAAATATGTTTTTTATCTCAATATCAAAATGTTTCGCAAAGGCAAAATCTCTCTCATCCCCTGCAGGAACCGCCATCACAGCACCTGTTCCGTATCCCGCAAGAACATAATCACCAAGCCAAATAGGGACTGGTTCTTTAGTAATAGGATGTTCTGCATAAGCCCCCGTGAACACTCCTGAAATAGTCTTCACATCCGCCATTCTATCTCTTTCAGAGCGTTTGGAAGTAGCTTCTATATAGGCCTCCACAGCTTCTTTCTGCTCTGGTGTAGTGATTTTTGAAACCAATTCGTGTTCAGGAGCAAGCGTAACGAAAGACACCCCAAAAATAGTATCAGGACGAGTAGTGAAAACCTCTATGAAATCATCAGAGCCTTTAATACCGAATTTCACCGATGCACCCTCAGATTTTCCTATCCAGTTTCTTTGGCTTTCTTTCACCGCTTCTGACCAGTCCAGCCCGTCCAACCCTCTCAAAAGTCTGTCCGAATAAGCTGTAATACGCATAGACCACTGCATCATTTTCTTTTGATAAACAGGGTATCCGCCACGCTCAGACTTACCATCTTTTACCTCATCATTGGCAAGAACCGTTCCGAGTGCAGGACACCAGTTTACCGTAGTTTCTGCTCGGTAAGCCATTCTGTAGTTCAATAAAATATCTTGTTTGTCCACCTCAGAAGCGTTTTGCCATTCCTCTGCAGTGAAATTTAATTCTTCAGACTGCACAGCATCAAGGTTTTCTGTCCCAAACTTTTCAAAATGAGCCACAAGGGTAGAAATATTCTCCGCTCTGTCCGCAGTCTTATTATACCAAGAGTGAAACAACTCTATGAATATCCACTGCGTCCATTTGTAATAAGCTGGGTCAGAGGTTCTAATCTCCCTGCTCCAGTCAAAAGAAAAGCCTATTTTTTTAAGCTGTTGTTCGTATCTATTGATGTTTTCCTCAGTGGTCACCGCAGGGTGCTGCCCTGTCTGAATCGCGTATTGCTCAGCAGGAAGCCCAAAGCTGTCATACCCCACAGGATGAAGGACATTATACCCTTGGTGCCTTTTGAATCTGGCATAAATATCACTCGCAATATACCCCAGCGGATGCCCCACATGAAGCCCCGCCCCCGATGGATAAGGGAACATATCTAAAACATAATATTTCGGTTTACTGCTTTCTGATGGCTGCTGGCTTTTGAAAATTTGGTTTTCTTCCCAGAACTTCTGCCATTTTTTTTCTATCTCTTGATGATTGTAAAACATGTTTTTATTATTTTATTTTTAATGGAAACTTCAGAACATTTCTTTTATTTCCTTCATTATCTTCTTGTGTTTCTGTATAAATTTCACCTGCTAAAACAACCTCTCCTATAAATGTGTATTTTCTAGACATCAACTTTTCAAAGAGATAAGCTTTTATATCCAATTTTTCTAGATTAGCTAAAGTTTTATTTTGCATAAAATCAAGTTTTTGATCTCCTTTTAACCCCATTCCAGTATAATGTAAAACCCCATCAATCCATTTATCCTGATATGGATTTCTATCTTGTGATTGAGTTTGATCAGACACTAAAACAAGGGTGTTAGTTCTATTACTTTTCCTCATTCCTCCTTGTGGCCCACATTTAAATACCGCACATAATTCATCATTTGAAAGTTCTTCACCTAATGAAATTTCTGAATACACATCAAATTGTTTTTCCATCATAAGTTTTTTTTAAAAATAAATATTCTTTCAATAAATCTATATCAATTTTTATTGGTAGCAAATTTAATATTTTGAAATGAAAAAGCCTTACTAAAAAGCAAGGCTTATGAATATTTTAATTTAAAACTAGTTATTTTTTTTCATTGTCACATAAACTGTTCCTGTAAAGGTAATTCCCATCACTTGCAGATTAGTAACGCTTTCCTCTGCTTCGAGCTCTGTACTTGTAAGTTTTTTCACTATAGAACGAGTAGTCTCTGGCCCTAGATGTACAACCAATTCTTTGGTATCCTTGTCAAAAGTGTAGGTAATATTTCCTTCTCTTTTCTTTTCACAGCTCCCTGATAGATTCGCCCACACCTCTGTAGTTCCTGTTCCACCTTGTAAAAAAGTAGTTTTTGTCTTTTTTTCACAAGAAGTAATCGGCGCATCCATATCTATTGGCGTATTTATCCCAAATATTATCATATTCCCTTTTAATCTCGTTTTTGTAAGAGACCAACTTCCTATCAAATGATCCTGCGGGCGCGGAGGCATTTCATCACTCCTGTTACAACTAAGCACTAAAAAAGAAAATAATGCAATCAATAAATAATTAAGCTTTTTCATAAATCAATAATTTAAAATTTTTGACAAATTTAATATAATATTTTAAAATGAAACAAAAATCCCCTTCGGCGAAGAGGATTTAATTTCTATAAACTTCAAATTATTTTTTCCTTTCGGAAAGTTGCTTTTCATATTCGGCAAAATCACTGATTGGCTTTCTTGCAACTCCACTTTCTACAGCTGCTTTGGCAACTGCGGCAGAAACCTTTGCAAATAATCTGCTGTCAAGTGGTTTCGGTATGAAATAATCTTTCCCGAAGCTGATTTCAGCCAAATTATAAGCCTTTTTCACAGCTTCCGTTGCTGGTTCTTTCGCTAAATCTGCAATGGCATGAACCGCCGCTATTTTCATCTCTTCATTGATGTCTGTCGCCTGCACATCCAGCGCACCACGGAATATGTAAGGGAATCCCAAAACATTATTCACCTGATTAGGATAATCACTTCTTCCCGTTGCCATAATCACATCTGGGCGGGTTTGTTTTGCTAAATCGTAGTTTATCTCTGGAATAGGATTTGCCAAAGCAAAAACAATAGGATTTTCTGCCATTTTTGCTAAAATCTCAGGCTTTAAAACATTTCCTTTAGAAAGTCCGATGAAAACATCTGCTCCCTCCAAAACTTCATCCAAAGTTTCGGCTTTGGTATTCTGTACAAAATCTAATTTCTCAGGCGTTAGGTTGGTTCTCTTATGGCTGATAATTCCCTTGCTGTCGCACATTATGATGTTTTCTTTTTTCAAGCCCAGCTCTATGTAAAGTTTAGAACACGCAATAGCCGCCGCACCTGCGCCATTTACCACCATTTTTATGTCCTCTATCTTTTTTCCTGCTATTTCTAAACCATTGAGCAATGCTGCTGCGGAGATAATCGCCGTTCCATGCTGGTCATCGTGCATCAGTGGAATATCCAGTTCTTCTTTTAGTCTTTTTTCTATGTAGAAAGCCTCTGGCGCTTTGATATCTTCCAAATTTATTCCTCCAAAAGTAGGCGCTATCGCTTTCACGATTTCTACAAATTTATCAGGGTCTTTTTCATTAACTTCTATGTCAAAAACATTGATATCTGCAAATACTTTGAACAAAAGCCCTTTGCCCTCCATCACAGGTTTAGAAGCCTCTGCACCGATGTCACCAAGCCCCAGAACAGCCGTTCCATTACTGATTACAGCCACGAGATTTCCTTTGGAAGTGTATTCATAGACCTTGGAGGCATCTTTTTCTATCTCAAGACAAGGTTCTGCCACCCCAGGAGAATACGCCAGACTCAAATCCCATTGTGTAGCGTAGGGTTTAGACGGCACCATTTGAATTTTCCCTTTGGGCTCGGCTCTGTGATAGTCCAGAGCAGCTTTTTTCAAGTTTTCTTTATTGTTTTCCATCATTTTCGTTAAATTATTATTTCTCGGAATAGAGTCCGCAAATTTCTATTTTTTTTCGGAATTATCATTATATTTTAATTGAAAATATTGATTTTAAAAATAATTTTTATTTTTGCTGAAAATAATTTGATTTATGAAAAAAATATTTGTAGGATTGCTTTTAGCAATTTCTTCTGTGGCATATTCACAGGAAGCATTCACGGGTGCTAATGATATCAGAGCTTATGTAGGAGCTAACATCCAAAGCAAAGGTACAGGTGTCACAGCAGGAGCTGATTATGGACTGGGGAGAAGCTTCTCAGTAGGATTACAGATGAGCTACCTTTTGGGAACGACACACAATGTAAACGGAGTAGAAAAAGCTCCTGTAGGAGACAGATTTGACCTTCGTGGGAGATTCAATGCTAATTTAGGTGGAGTTATGAACCTGCCTGAACAGCTGGATGTTTACCCTGGTTTGAGCTTAAGTTTGAAAAACTTCGGAGGGCATATCGGTGCGAGATACTTCTTTAATAAAGGTTTTGGAGTATTCTCTGAAATCTCCTTCCCTATCGCAAGATACAAAACAAGCGCAACTGGCTACGAAAAACTAAACAACCAATTTACTTTCCAAATCGGTGCAGCTTTTGACCTTAACTAAAAAAATAAATCCCTCGTAATTGAGGGATTTTTTATTATTTCAGCAGTCCGCCTTAATCTTCTTTACTGTCACGGCTCAGCATATTAGGATTTTCTTTGGCTAGTTTATTTCTTGTAGGAATTTTATAATTTACAGAAATCCCGAAAGTACGGGTGTCACTCTTGTCACTTGTCAGCACATTAGATGCCTGATAAATAGAGCGTAGAACCATTTTATTCGTATTGAACACATCATACACATACAGCAAAACATTCAGCCTGTCTTTCATAAATTTTCTTGACAATGTGATATCCATCGCATTATTCATTGGTTCATCAATTTTATAATAATAAATTCCTGCATTGGCTGGAGTATAGCTGTAGTTCGCATTCAGTTTTATTCCCTTTGGCAATACAATCTGGGCATTTAGGTTAAAAAACCATCGTCCATTAGGATTAATATCAGGAAGCCTCTGAAATTGATAGTTTGTATAGAAATACAAATAGCTGACTTCACCAGTATTGATAGTATTTATTGTATTCTTGATTTCCTTGATTGGCTTTGTAAAAATCATAAATGGAATTGGAAATCCTATATTAAAATTATGTATTTTCACAGAAGAAATATTTTCATAACTTAGAGAAACCTCATCACCGCTTCGGGTCATTTTTTGTTCAACATGATTATCACCCAAACTTAAATTATACCCCAAAAATATGTAATCAAACGCTGAAATTTCAGCTTCTATATTGTCATAAATCGTAGGCTGCAAATTCGCATTCCCTATCATTTGGTAGTTGCTATTTCTATAAATATTGCTATTCGGATTTAAAACCGAAATACTCGGCAAGCTGATTTTCTTATTATAATTAACTGCAAAATTCACTCCTTTCATGAAATTATACTGCACGCTGGCATTTGGGAAAAGGCGGTATTGCTTGAATTTATGCAAATCATCATATTGATGCGTAGTGCTGTTGTATGTAGTCCCGCTGATATCATAATCTTCAGCACGAGTTCCGAGGATAAAATCCAGCTTCCCTATCGTAGTCTGCAGTTCTACATAAGAAGACGCCGTCTGTCTCTGATAGTCCAAATTGGTAATTCCGCTGTTTTTGGTAGTAAAATATCGTCTATCGTAAAGCCCACCAACGCTGATTTTCCCTGTGTCAAAGAGATTAAGAGGCTGAGAAAAATCCACTCTAAATTCTGCCATTCTCGCATCCGAGCTGTTATCCAAAACCAACTGATTGGTAGGAATTTGATTCAAAAATAAATTCTCTTGTTTAAAATCATTGTCCCTTTTAGTATAAGTGAATTTAAAATCCAGCTTTCTATCTGAACCGCTAAATCTTTTTTGGTAAGTCGCTGAAGCCTCGTGTCTCAGTCCTCTGCTGTTGGTTTCGTCTTGTCTGGCGTAGCTCAGTCCACTATAAATTCCGTTACTCTGCACAGCGGCAGCATTATTGCTGTAATTCAGATTATAATTTAATAGCAATCTGTCGTTTTGACTAAAATCAAAAGTCAAAGCCGCTTTTGTAAAATAGCCTCTGTTCCTTTCATCATTAAATATTTTAGAAATATTATCCACTTCGCTGTCTTCCATTGCTTCGCGGTAGTTCTGCCCTACATTCAGCTGCCAGCCGAACCATCTGTTTTTGGAATTGAGCAAAATAGAGTTGTTCGTTTTGCTTCGGTATTTGTCATAATTACTAAAAGAGTAATTCCCAGAATAAGTCGCAGTAAGGTAGCTTTTCGCTGATTTTGAAGTGATTATATTCAGAATCGCACCACCAGAAGTCGCTGGATATTCCGCCCCTGGGCTGGTCACCACTTCTATCCTGTCTATAACACTAGCAGGCATTCCTTCTAGAAAGGCGCTTAACTCATTGCTGGTAATATTCAGTGGCTGCCCATCCATATAGACATCCAGCGCTTTCCCCTGATACGCCATCCCTGTAAGGTCTGAAACGATAAGCCCTGGCAGTTTTTTGATTCCTTCCAGCGCCGTTCCCGTGTTGAGATTCGGCTGTTCAGAAAAATCAAATATCGTGCGGTCAGCCTTCTGTTCCACCGCTTTTTTGGTTTTAGTAATCGTTACTTCTTTTATTTCCTTTTCTTTCTTTGGAGCTTGTGGTTTGTCTTCTTGAGCCCATCCCATCACAGAAATAAGGAGTGATAATACAGCGATTTGTTTTTTCATTTTATATTTTTAAAGCATCCAAATATAAAATATTTATATTTAAATAAACGAAAAAAAATCCCTCATAATTGAGGGATTTTTTTTATTTTATCAATCCGCCTTCATCTTCTTTCTTATCACTGCCCAGCATATTAGGATTTTCTTTGGCTAGCTTATTTCTCGTTGGGATTTTATAATTTACAGAAATTCCGAAAGTACGGGTGTCATTCTTAATGCTCATCAATACATTAGGTGTCTGATAAATAGAGCGAGCAGACATTTGATTAGTATTAAACACATCATTCACATATAGTGAAACATTTAGTCTGTCACTCATGAATTTTCTTGATAATGTGATATCCAATGCGTTATTCAGCGGTTTATCAGTTTGGAAATAGAAATATCCTATTTTCGCTGGGATATAGCTGTAGTTCGCATTCAGTTTTATTCCCTTTGGTAATACAATCTGGGCATTTAGGTTAAAAAACCATAGTCCATTAGGTTTGATTTCTGGAAGTCTCTGAAGCTGATAATTCGCAAAGAAATACAAAAAGCTGACTTTATCAGGATTGGTTGTACTCATAGAACTCATGATTTCCTTGATTGACTTTGTGAAAATCATAAATGGAATTGGGAAACCTATATTAAAATTATGTATTCTCGCGGAAGAAATATTTTCATTAATCATAGAAACCTCATCACCGCTGCGGGTCATTTTTTGTATAACTTGATTATTAACCAAATTTAAATTATACCCAAGAAATACATAGTCAAATGCTGAAATTTTTGCTTCTATATTATCAAAAATCGTTGGCTGCAAATTCGCATTTCCCGTTGTTTGAACATTACCATTTCCATAAGTATTGTTATTTGGGTTCAAAAGCGAAATACTCGGCAGGCTGATTTTCTTATTATAATTAACTGCAAAATTCACTCCTTTCATGAAATTATACTGCACGCTGGCATTTGGGAAAAGGCGGTATTGTTTGAATTTATGCAAATCATCGTACTGATGCGTGCTGCTGTTGTATGTAGTTCCGCTGATGTCATAATCTTCGGCACGAGTTCCGAGGATAAAATCCAGCTTTCCTATCGTAGTCTGCAGTTCTACATAAGAAGACGCCGTCTGTCTCTGGTAGTCCAAATTGGTAATTCCTCTGCTTTCCGTAGTAAAATCCAATCTCTCATAAAGCCCTCCAACGCTGATTTTACCTTTGTCAAAGATATTGAGCGGCTGGGAAAAATCCACTCGAAATTCAGCTGTTCTCGCATCCGAGCTGTTATCCAAAAGAAGCTGATTAGTAGGAATTTGATTTAAAAATAAGTTTTTCTGTTCAAAATCATTATCCCTTTTAGTATAAGTGAATTTAAAATCCAGTTTCCTATCCGAACCGCTAAATCTTTTTTGGTATGCTGCCGAAGCCTCATGTCTCAGCCTCATGCTTTCGGTTTCATCTTGTCTGTTGTAGCTCAGTCCGCTGTAAATCCCATTACTCTGGATTGCAGCATCACTATTACCATAATTCAAATTGTAATTTAGCAATAATCTATCATTTTGGCTAAAATCAAAAGTCAAAGCCGCTTTTGCAAAATACCCTCTGTTCCTTTCATCATTAAATATGCTCGAAATACCATCTACTTCATTATTTTTCATGTTTTCAAGATAGTTCTGCCCTACATTCAGCTGCCAGCCAAACCATCTGTTTTTGGAATTGAGCAAAATAGAGTTGTTCGTTTTGCTTCGGTATTTGTCATAATTACTAAAAGAGTAATTCCCAGAATAAGTCGCAGTAAGGTAGCTTTTCGCTGATTTTGAAGTGATTATATTCAGAATCGCACCGCCAGAAGTTGCTGGATATTCCGCCCCTGGGCTGGTCACCACTTCTATCCTGTCTATGGCATTTGCGGGCATTCCTTCTAGAAATGCGTTTAGCTCATTGCTGGTAATATTCAGCGGTCGCCCATCCATATAGACATCCAGCATTTTCCCTTGATACGCCATCCCTGTAAGGTCTGAAACGATAAGCCCAGGCAGTTTTTTGATTCCTTCCAGAGCCGTTCCCGTGTTAAGATTCGGCTGTTCAGAGAAATCAAATATCGTGCGGTCAGCCTTCTGCTCCACCGCTTTTTTGGTTTTAGTAATCGTTACTTCTTTTATTTCCTTTTCTTTCTTTTGGGTTTGTGGTTTATCTTCTTGAGCCCATCCCATCACAGAAATAAGGAGCGATAATACAGCAATTTGTTTTTTCATTTTATATTAATTTTATGATTTCTTGTCGCAAACATAAATAATTTTTCGAAACTATGCAATGCATAGTAGTGGATTTTTTAAAATAAATTGATGATTTTTTTTATTTAAAAGTCTTCAAATTTAAAATTTTCTATCTAAAAAATAGAAAAAATCCTACCGAGCTGTCATTTTACACTCTCGAATAGGATTTTATCTTTGTTCAACTGAAAAATCAGAGTTTTATCGTGTTTTCTTCAAATTTCAAATTCTGTTCTGGGAAGTCCAGTTTGGTGAGTTTTTTTAGCCGCTGAAAAGCCCTGTTTTCTGCATCCAGCTCAAGCCCTTTTTCTTTGGTCTGCTTTACAGAAACCACCTTTGCAGAGAGAAAATCGCCGTTGGATTTCAGTTTTATATCCAGCAGAGGCGCAATGCCTTTGTCTCCCGTAAGGCTGAATCTCCCGTAAGTATTGAAATTCCCAAGACTATACGCTATGAATTTATTTTTATAAACCTCCACTGCGCGGGTCACATGCGGGCCGTGTCCCAGCACGATATCCGCTCCTGCATCCACCACCGAACGCGCGAAATGATGCACATCTCCTCTATTTTCTCCGTAAAAAAATTCTGCTTTTTTAGGAACTCTCACATGTTCTGTCCCTTCCGCACCGCCATGAAAAGAAACGATGGTAATGTCCGTTTGGGATTTCAGTTCCCGCACTATCTCTTTGGCTTTTTTGACATCCAATAGGGAAAGCATATTTTTATTCGGTGCAAAGGCGCAGAAGCCGTATTTTATATTATCTTTCTCAAAAATTATGACTGGATATTCCTTTGTCCCTGCATGATAAATTCCTGCATTATCAAGGACTTTGGCTGTGGTTTTTCTTCCTATCAATCCGAAATCTCCTGCGTGGTTGTTCGCGGTGCTCATCAGATTAAACCCTGCTTCTTTGATGATTTTCCCGTATCGCTCCGGCATTCTGAAAACATAGCAGTGCTGCGGTTCTTTGTCTTCACATTTTTGGGATTCTCCCTCATCTAAAAAAACACCTTCCAAATTCCCAAAAACGATGTCTCCTTTGAGATGATTTCTCACCTCTGAAAAACTTCCTGCCGCATCATCTTTCGGAAGATATTTTTTAGATGGATAGGCGCTTCCTATCATGATATCGCCCACCGCCACTATGTTTATAACATCTTTTTTGAGTTTTTCCTCTGGCTGTGGGCGTTCTATTTTTTTGAGCGAATCATCACTCTCTTTGGAAGAAATTCTTTCCAAATTCTCCTTTTTTTCACAAGAAAACAGCCCTAAAAGAACTGCCCAAAAGATAATTTTTCTTTTCACTTTCAATCTGCTTAATAACGGCGTAAAGATACAAAATTCATCAAAAAAATAATTGATGTTTGATATTGAATATTTTATTTTTTTATCTTTGCCCACTTAAAGTTCTTTGAAAATGTTAGGAAGAAGACAATTACGCGAAAAAACCATCCAGACCCTTTATTCTTATCAGCAGAATCCTATGAAACAGGATGTTTTGGCAAGAAATATGTTTGCCGAGATAGATAAGATTTATTCTTTGTACATCTACCAGCTTAATTTTCTCATCGCATTGAAAAAAATCGCGGAGAAACAAATGGAGCTGAACAAAAACAAGTACATAAAAACCGAAGAAGACCTCAATCCTAATCGGAAATTTATCCGAAATCAAGCGATAGAACTTCTCGAGCAAAACGAAGAAAGATTGTCTTTCAGCACTAAACATCAGAATCTAATCTGGGACATCCACGATGACCTGCTCATCAAGGTTTTTAACAAAATAAAAGCGAGCAAACTCTTTCAAGATTATATGAAAGGAGATGAATTTTCTTTCGAGGAAGACCAAAAATTCATCGGAAAAGTTTTCCTAAGGTATGTCGCAGAAAACGAAGACTTCCAGAACCATTTGGAAGATTTAGAACTTCACTGGGCGGATGATTTCCACATCGCCAACTCCATGACGCAGAAAACTCTCGGTTTCCTCAGCAAGGATAAGCCTTCGCATACTTTGATAAAGATGATAAAAGATGAAGACGATAGAAATTTCGCTCTGAAACTGCTCAACGAAACTCTGAACCACTGGGAAGAAACCGAAAAAAAGATAGAAGAAAGATTAGAGAACTGGGATTTAGACCGTATCTCGCTAATGGACAAAATCATTTTGGCTACCGCTATTTCAGAATTGGACTATTTCCCTCTGACGCCTTCCAGAATCATCATCAATGAATATATAGAAATCGCAAAGGCTTTCGCTACTGACAAATCTCAAATCTTTGTAAACGGAATCCTTGACCGATACATCAAAAGCAACGATAGAAATTAAATTTTAACCTTAAAAATAACCAAAAAAGAAATGAAAAACACCTTGAAACTTTCAGGAATAGGGCTTATGCTGCTCCTTGCGGTAGTATCTTGCCAAAAAAACGAAAAAGCAGAACCAATACCAGAGCCTGTGGAAGAAGCTAAACCAGAACAACCAATGACGAAGGCGAGTTTTGCTAAAGAAGAACACGATTTTGGGACTATGAAAAAAGGTGAAGTGGTGCAGCATGTTTACGAAGTGACTAACACAGGTGACAAACCTCTGTATATCAACTCCGTACAGCCTGCATGCGGATGCACAGCGCCAGACTACACCAAAGATGCCATCGCACCAGGAGAAAAAGGACAAGTAACACTGAGCTTTGACTCCAAAAACTTCAACGGAGCTGTAACAAAAACCGCACAAGTATTCATGAACGCAGAAAACTCTCCTGTTACACTGAGTTTTAAGGCAAATGTACAATAATCACTTAGAAAAACTTTAATAAAAATGGAAAACTTACAACAGTTCATACCGATGTTGCTGATTTTGGTCGCATTCTATTTCCTAATGATAAGACCACAGCTCACGAAACAGAAAAAAGAAAAGCAATTTCAGGAGAATCTGAAACCAGGGAGAAGAGTCGTGACGACTTCTGGTATCCACGGGCGTATCTTCTCCATCGCAGAAGATGGCGTAGTCATCGAGACGCTTTCTGGTAAGCTGAAAATGGAATTGGCAGCAATATCCAAAGACCTTACCCTCAGCCGTTTCCCTGAGGATAGCGAAGAAAAGAAATAACAAACAAATCCCTATCACAGATAGGGATTTTTCTTTTATAAAAAACTTTCTAATGCAGTTCTACCTTGCTGTCTTTCATGACATTGGTTACGCCTTTTATGCTTTCGAAGTATTTTCTCCCCTGCTCTATGGATTTTCCTCGGGAGATTCTCACCGCGATGCCCTTCATTTCCTTGTATTCATATATAATTTCCGCACCATAGGATTTTACTTTTCTTTTTAGTTTCGGAAGAGAAATTTCATTTTCATCGTAAAAAATAATGAGCGTTCGGTCTTCTTGAGTGTATGTTTCTTCCTGTTGATACACGGCTTTTTGTGTCTGCATACAACTGAAGAATGACATCGCAATAAATAATGATAATATCTTTCTCATTTTAAAAAAAATTTAATTCAAAAGTATTAAACATTTTATAATTAAACAAAATTCCCTTTACCGAAGCAAAGGGAATTGAGCGAACAAACAGTTTTTTTATTTTAGATTTTTATTAAATAATTATTTATTCTTTATAACTTCTCGTATAGGTTTTCGTTTGGAATAAGGCAGCGGCTTAGCGTATCCTATACGAAGCAGAATCTGCGGAAATTGATGATTAACAGCTATCTTTTCGCGGAGCTGATTTCTAACCTCAGGAACTTCGCACGGCTGGTTGATATAGGCATGCGCAATATTTTCCTTCGTAAGTGAGAGCAGAAAACGCTGGAGCGTACGCCCTGCATCTATCCATGCGTGTATATCATCCGCCGCGCTGGTGATAAGCACGATATTGGAAGAAGAATTGATTTTCTTTAGATCGGTTTTATTTTGCT
Source organism: uncultured Flavobacteriaceae bacterium (assembly GCA_963516675.1). Classification (GTDB taxonomy): domain Bacteria; phylum Bacteroidota; class Bacteroidia; order Flavobacteriales; family Weeksellaceae; genus JABCPE02. Next base: position 45,484 of record CAUQBH010000012.1, read on the forward strand.
TTTTGCCTTTAAGGCTCATTTTCACAATCGGTTCTGTAATCCATCGCGGAAGATTGGGCGCTCCCAGAGCAGCATAGCTAATTCCGTCATTAGTGCTTTCAGAATGTTTCTTGTTAAAGCGTATCCATGAGAGCAATTCGGATTTGAATGCTGGGTCGTTCATCTGTGCAGTATTTCCCTGCATCACAGCATCCGTCAGCTGTCCGAATGCTTCTGCATTTTTATCAAAAATCTGAATACTGATTTTATCAGAATTAAAATCTTTCAGCAAATTTTTCAGCACAGTTTCAGGAATTGGCTTCCCATCATAAACAGAGCGATTAGTCTGGCGTTTGGTAATATATTCGGAAAGCAAATCAGTTCTAACAGCCTCTGATTTCTGTAATCCTACTTTGATAACGCCCTCTGGACTTATATTCACTTGAGTAGTATAGCCAAGACTGCTTGCTTTTATACATAAATTCTCGAGCGCACAGCCCAAACTCATGAAAAACTCACGATGACTAGGGTCTACAGCAGGAAGTTCCCTGCTGAAATTGGGTAAAATCGTAATCTCATTTGTTCCTATTTCGAAGAGCCATGGCTGAGAGTTATGCCCAGAGGGCGCTTGTGTGGCTGCGGTAACTAACTGGATGAAATCATCATTTTGGGCATTTACTTTTAGCCCTGAAAACATTAATAAACTCATGACTAATATTTTTAATTTCGTTTTCATATCCATTACTTTATATACACAAAGTAACGATAGAAATATGAATTAAAAATGAACCTGAGTTAAAAAATACGCTTGCGGATACGGCTCAATGCTTGTGGAGTCACACCAATGTAGGAGGCTATATATTTCAGTGGAACATTCTGAATGAATTTTGGGTCTTTTTCCAGCAGCTGTCTGTATATTTCCTCTGGTGACTGTGTCAGAAACTGCGCCTCACGGTGCATTTTTTCCAAAAGTAGATTTTCTAGTATTTGGGTTTTTATCTGGAGAAATTCAGGGTTTTCGATAAGTTTTTCCAGCGAATCCCTTCCTATTCTATACGCCTTTACTTTTTTTATCGCCTGCATGGAGAGCAGAGATGGCTCCTGTTTAACAAACGATGCATAAGACATACAAAAATCGCCCGTAGAGCATATATCTACAGTGGTCTCTTTCTGTGTGGTGGGATTATAATAAAAAAAGCGAATAATTCCCTCGTCTATGTAGTAGAGCCATTTTTCAACACTTCCTACCTCAGTAAGAAATTCATCTTTCTTAAAATACACTTCAGTAAAATAGGTTTCAAGTATTTCAGAGGAAATTTCCATGATTTTTTGCTGTCAAATTTTTATTCCTATTAAAATTCTTCTTTATTGATATTTTGTTTAAAAACTTTCACAAAAATAAAGTTTTATTAAACATCAAGTAATGATTCCAAATGTAATAAAATTTCAACAATTTTGCTTAAAAACAATTTACTTCCTCTTGTTGTCTTAATAATAGAACCTATTCTTATTCTATGGTGTCATTTGTAATAAATTATTGATTTCTTCAGCATGCGTTCGCGAATAATACATCACAAAAGCAATATAAGGAACAAAGAATAGAATACTCCACAACAACCCCTGTGCAGTTGCTTTATGATTTCCTACCCGATGGAGTATATACCCTGCCCAAAGCAAATTGAGCGTCATCGTAATATGCGAAAGCTGTGCAAAAACATTGGCTCCGCTCCATGTAAAAGTAAAAAGTCCCATCGTCCCAAAATAATACATAGGAAGAAATGCAAAAGGAAGATAAGAAATTTTCCTTTTTGCTAAAAAAATCATAAAACAAAGCAGATAAACCAAACTGCTTGGAGAGCATGCGTTATAAACAAGCCACTGCACAAAATTCACTTTTAACATAAAGAAGAAATAATAGCTCCCCGAAAGAGTGAGTAGCAATAAAATAAACGCCAAAACTATCCCCACTGTTTTTTCTGTTCTTGTAATTTCCATAAGATTAGTTATTTTAGAGGAATATAGACTTCGGTTTTTAGTTTTTCTTCAGGAGTTCGGCGGCGGTCATTCAGGTATTTCTCAAATATCGGTTCATCGCGGAGTTCATACTCACTACTGACCACCCAGCGCATCGCTTCATCACATACAGCGCCAAGATTACTATAACTTCCTTGATAAAAGAAAACTGCATACTTGCCTCCTGCAAGTTGTTTACAGCTAACTTCCCCTGAGGGCTGAGCAGGTTTGTGAATGGCAAGACAAACATCAGTGCGCTGTAGGTCGGCTTCGGTTATTTTTGGGTCATCATGAGAGATGCATATGGATTCTATACCTTTTGTGAAGAGTTTTTGTTCTTTTATAACCGCCCACAGCTGTTGATAAGCCCATTCATAATTGAGACTGCCATACGCTCCTTTAAGAGAGACATAAATAAGATTTTTTGGTTCAAGTTCTACTATTTTTGGAGCTTTTAGGGCTAAATCTGGATTGATGATTTCTTTTTTCATAATGTAAATATCTTTATTGGTTCTGTATTCGGTAGGTGTGATACCGTATTGATTTTTAAAGGCTTTAGAAAGAGAGGCTGGGGATTCGTATCCTACATTAAAGGCTATTTCCTCCACCAAAAGAGAAGAGTAGCGCAGGAGCTGTGCAGCCGTTTCTATACGCAAACGAGCAATGAAAGCGATGGGCGACTCATCTTTAATCGCTTTGAAAATCCTGCAAAAATGAAAATCAGACAAATGGGCTATCTCTGCTAATTTTCGTACATCTATTGCCTCGTCCAGATGGTTATTGATATATTCCGCCACTCTATTGATACGCTGGACATAATCATTTCGGGTATTCTGTTTCATATCTGTCATTCATTGAATTTCTGGGACAAAGATACAGCCGTTTTCATCAGAAAACTTTTCCTATCTTGCTAAAAACAAAACTGCATAGCTTTAAAAACTAAAATTCCCCTTACAGAAGTAAAGGGAATAAAGTTATACACTAATATTTCTTTATTAAATTATTTCAAATTCTTCTTAAAAATTTAGATTTATTTCTTTTTATATATTGGAATCTTTTACACCTATAAAAATTTCCACTTCCGAGAGGTCGCCTTGCTGAGATTTTTCTGTATACAATTCATAATCATATTGATAAAGCCTATTTAGCTCCTTATCTTGCTCCCATATTTTCTGCCATGCTTCTGCTATAGCTTGAGGCATCGCTCCTTTAGCAAGGAATTTCTTAGAGTTTTGTTTAAGAAACTCTCTTCCGACCAACCCACTTGGGATTTCATCAAGCGAAGATACTTCCAGTCCCAAAAGCGTGGTATATTCACCTGTATAATCACTTTCGTAGTCTGTATAGATAGCATAAACATTGCTATTCACTGCCTTTGGGATTTTACTGATGATATTTTCAGAAAAAAATCTATTCCAAAGACCTCCAATGTCCTTCATTGCTTGTCCATTTTGATTTGTCGTGCGTGTTTCTATGCCAATTATTTTCATATCTATAACTTTTACATTCTTAAATAAAGTATATATTAAAATTTTTCTATCCAATAAAAACAATTTCTTATTTTAATCTACAAAATCCTGCGAGAATGATTTGATTTCAGGGAAGAAAATTTCGTATTTCTCACGGAGTAAATCTTTATTTGCTAAAAATGCAGGGAACACATTAGTGGTTTTGTCCAGAAACTGGGCTTTGTTCACCACATTCCGAAAGCTGTACTCTATCCCCCACTCATTCCGGTAGTTGTAGAGCCAGTCATCCTGCTGCATCTTATCCAAAACTTTTTTGAAAACCTCGGGCAGAAATTCCTCATATCGGCGGAGGACAGCATAGACCCGCTGCGAATGCTCCTGCCACTCGCGCTGGGAATTTTCAGCGGTATCATTTGCGAGGAAATAGTCAAACGCCACATCCACAAACGCCCCAGAATACAATCTTACCAGCGGTCGGAAAGGCGCTTTCGCCTCATGTATCAGCGGATGTGCATCCGTGAAAGTATCTATCGCTCTATGCAGTTTTATGCCTTTCTGTATGCTCTCTGGAAGGCGGGCTACATCTCTGTTCTTCACAAAATCCGCAATCATATTGCCGACGAGCTGTTCCTCGGAAAAAGAAAGATAAGAATGAGCTAAAAAATTCATTTTGTATTCTGCATTAAAGTTGATAAAGCCAATAAAAACAGCCGACTTCCTAAAACAATCTTTGATGAAAATCCTCTATTTTGCTGACTTCCACTAGTTCTATTTTAAAGCCTTTTTTAGGAAGTTTATTTTGTTTAGAAATGAAAATCCTCTCGTAGCCTAATTTCTCCGCCTCCAAAATTCTTTTCTCCACCTGCGGAACAGGGCGAATCTCTCCGCTGAGCCCTATTTCTCCCGCAAAACAAACATTATCAGGTATCGTTTCATCTTCATTGGAAGAGAGAATAGCCGCCACTACCGCCAAATCCAGCGCCGTGTCGCCCGTTTTCATTCCTCCTGTGATATTCAAGAAAACATCCTTCGCACCGAGCATAAAACCTGCCCGCTTTTCTAAAACCGCGAGGAGCATATTCAGCCTCTTGCTGTCAAAACCTGTGGAGCTACGCTGCGGCGTTCCATAGACTGCACTGCTTACCAATGCCTGAATTTCCAGAAGCATGGCTCTGTTTCCCTCCAAAGTAACCGCCACTGCATTTCCTGAAAGGTCTTCGGATTTTTTGGTGATGAGGATTTCGGAAGGGTTTTTTATTTCTTTTAATCCTGCTGAAATCATTTCATAAATCCCAATTTCAGAAGTGGAACCAAATCTATTCTTACTCGCCCTCAGCAATCGGAAAAGGTGATTCCTGTCGCCATCAAAATTGAGAACTACATCCACCATATGTTCTAGGACTTTCGGCCCTGCAATCTGTCCATCCTTCGTGATGTGTCCCACCAAGAAAACTGGAATATTGGTTTCTTTAGCAAATTTGATAACCTCCGAAGAGCATTCCCTAATCTGCGAAACTGTCCCTGGCGAACTCTCTATCAGCTGGGACTGAAGCGTCTGGATACTATCTATAATCACAAAATCTGGCTGAAGTTTTTTCGCCTCGGAAAGGATTTTTTCCACTGAAGTTTCGGTATAGAGAAAACAATTTGGATTTTGGATTTCGGTAAGTCTATCCGCTCTCATTTTTATCTGCGATGCACTCTCCTCTCCTGAAACATAGAGTATTTTTTTCTTCATTTTCAGGGCAAGTTGCAGGAGCAGTGTAGATTTCCCAATCCCTGGTTCGCCGCCTATCAAAGTAACCGAGCCCAGCACGATGCCTCCGCCCAGCACTCTGTTCAGCTCCTCGCTGGGAGTTTTTATACGATGTTCAGCATTGACCTCCACATCTGTTATCGTTACCACTTTTTGTTTCCCTTCGCCCAAAATATGGTAGGTAGGCGACTTTGTTTTTTCTACAATTTCTTCCACCAGAGTATTCCAAGAACCGCAGTTCCTGCACTGCCCAAGCCACTGCGAATACTGCGTTCCGCAATTCTGACAGAAATATGCTGTTTTTACTTTTGCCACAAATGATGTTTTAAGTGGTGCAATTTAAACAAAAAAGATTATTTTTGCATCATGTTTAGAATGTTCAGAAGTTTAGGAGAATATGTGCTCCTTTTAGGAAAGGTTCTAAGAAAACCACAGAAATCCAAGGTTTTTTCAAAGCTTTTCATGAGAGAAATCAACGATTTGGGGGTTGATTCTTTTGGTTTAGTATTATTCACTTCCCTGTTTGTGGGGGCGGTGGTCGCTATACAGATGTATAATAACTTTAGTACGGCATCTATTCCCATTCCACTGCCTTATGTAGGACACGCTACCAAAGTGGTTCTCATCTTGGAATTTTCACCTACGATTATCAGTGTGATTTTAGCGGGGAAAGTGGGTTCTTACATCGCGTCTTCTATTGGGACAATGCGAGTAACGGAACAGATTGATGCACTGGACATTATGGGAGTAAACTCGGCTAACTTCCTTATCCTTCCGAAGATTTTGGCTTGTGTTATTTTTAATCCTCTGCTCATTGCTATCAGTATCGTAGTGGGAGTTTTCGGAGGATATCTGGCTGGTGTTTTCACTGGCTCATGGACAGAATCCAACTATATCACGGGGGTTCAGATGGATTTTCCTACTTTCTTTATTTGGTATGCTTTTATGAAAACGGCGGTTTTTGCGTTTCTGATTGCAACCATTCCTGCATATTTTGGCTATAATGTAAAAGGCGGATCGCTGGAAGTAGGGCGAGCAAGTACCCAAGCAGTAGTTTGGACTATTGTAGCCATCATCATTGCTAACTTAATTTTAACTCAAATGTTCTTAGGCTAATGATAGAAGTAGTAGATTTAAAGAAAAGTTTTGGGGACACCGAAATCCTAAAAGGAATAACCACCACGCTGGAGTCAGGGAAAATCAATCTCATCATCGGGCAGAGTGGTTCTGGGAAAACGGTATTTTTGAAGTCATTATTAAATGTCTTTGAACCCACCAGTGGAAGCATCCTATTCGATGGGCGAAACATCGTAGAAATGACGCCAAAGCAGAAACAAGAGCTGAGAGCAGAAATAGGAACGGTATTCCAAGGGAGTGCATTATTTGACTCTATGACCGTGGAGGAAAACATCATGTTCCCATTGGACATGTTCACTAACCTTACCTATAACGAAAAGAAAAAACGGGTAAAAGAAGTAATAGACGATGTTCATCTGGAAAACGCAGACCACAAGTATCCATCCGAGATTTCTGGGGGAATGCAGAAAAGGGTTGCCATCGCGAGAGCCATCGTGAACAATCCTAAATATCTCTTCTGCGATGAGCCAAACTCTGGGCTAGACCCTTATACATCGAAGGTTATAGATGATCTAATCAAAGAAATTACCCGAAGATATAACACCACTACCATCATCAACACCCACGATATGAACTCAGTGATGACCATCGGTGAGAAAATCGTATATCTAAGAAAAGGCGTGAAAGAATGGGAAGGAAACAAAGATATTCTCATCAATGCGGAAAGCCAATATTTAATAGATTTTGTTTATTCTTCCGAATTATTCAAAGAATTGAGACAATATTTATTAAATAACAATAAAAAAGTTTAATTTCCGTTATAGTCCTATCAGATTAAATTCAAATATTATGAAAAAGATTTCAAGTATGGCTCTTTTAGGGCTTTCATTAATGGGATTTTCACAAGTGAAAATAGGTATAAAAGCGAATGTTTTGCTTAATACTGGTTCTTCCAAATGGTCTGAAATAAAAAGATCTGTACTAGATTACACAGATTCAGGCAGCAAAAGTGCAGGGTTTAATGTAGGGCTTTCGGCTAGAGTAAACCTCCCTTCAACTCCCTTGTTCATCATGCCTGAAATTTATTACACTTCTTTTAATAATTCATTCACTGAAAGAAGAACTAAAACGACTTTGAAAGCAAAAACCAACAGAATAGATGTTCCTGTATTAGTCGGAGTAAACCTTATTTCGGATAATCTAGGGGTTTTCGTAGGGCCTGTGGCTTCCTACAACCTTGCAAAAGAAAATACATGGAATAATTTCAAAGAAAATGCAGGGAACAAATTCACAGTTGGTTATCAGGTTGGTGCAGAGGCGAGATTGTCTAACTTCATCATCAATGCGAGATACGAAGGTAGTTTCTCCAAAGACCAAAGAGAATTTATCAGCAACAATCTTTCCGAAACTGTGAGGTATGACAATCGTCCAAGCTTCGTAGTTCTGGGGGTTGGGTACCAATTTTAGATTTAAATTTTTATCATTAAACAAAAAAAGCTCGGAAAATTTCCCGAGCTTTTTTATTCCTTTTAGATATTTGAAGAACTATCATTATTGATGCTCTCCACTTTCTTTTCTAATTCTTTGTTTTGTTTCTGTAATTGGGCAAACTGCTTTCTTTTTTCCTCCTCTCTTATCGCTGAACCTTTACTGATATAGCCCACTATTCCACCGATGATAAGGCCGATTCCTATTCCGCCCATCACTCCCATCATGTGGGACATCGTGATTTTTTCTAACAAAAAATCTGTGGAATAATAAAACATCGCTCCCGAAATAAGCAGCAAAACCCCTCCTACTATTGATAAACTTTTCATATTTCTTATTTAACTATTAAGAGACAAAGATAATAAATTTACTTCTCTAAAAATAAATAATCATCATCTTATATAAAAATATTCTACCTCTAATTGCTGATTCTACTACCATTCCTATACATTTATAATAGCACAATACATCTTATTGTATTACAGTACCAGTATACTTATAATAATAATCTCCTATTTTGATATAATTTACATATGGTAGATATCCAAACTTCCATTCATCTGAAGAAACAACTCTCTTATTTTTTCTAGTAATTCGCTTTGTAGGTCTATTAGTAAATACAAAAATCACCTCCAACTTACAAGTTTCACAAACTATACCATCTGGAAAAACAACCTTTTTTTGAGTTTTGTTGTATTCTATATTTTCTTTTATATATATATATACCATATTCATTCTTATTTATCTTATTTATTTTTATAGAATCATTATCCTTCATTTCTACTATTATCTCTTGACAAGAAATAGAAATGTTAAATAGCAAATTAATTATTAATATTACTTTTCCCATTGCCAATAATTTGTATCATATATTTTATCATAAAGATTCTTTTTATCCTCTGGAAGAGTATTTTTAATTCACTTGGAGAATAACTTGCAGAATTATCTGCATTAAAATCATTTTTTGAAATAAAATTTTATATATCTCTGCATGTATTATCTTATGAAAACCAAAGGAAATAAGAATAACACTATTTTTAGTGAGTTTTGAATAGTATTTTAATAGTGTTTATATATCAGTCCTCTATAACATCATGAATATGAGCTCTAAATAGATGATCCGATCGATATAAAACAAACATATCTTTTTCTTTTTTTATAACATAAAAAACTTTAACCTGATACCTTGAATCGTTTTTTATGATTTTTGATAATTGATTTCTATTTATTATGGGGAAATAAATGTTTTTAATCCTTTTTTTTGGATCACTTATTCCATACGAAAATTTTACCTTTTTATTTGAAGTTAAATAAATATCGAAATAGTGAAATTTATTCTTTTGTCTACAATGTTTATCTATTTTTGGGTTATACATTATATAGATTGTATCTTCTTTTATCTGTGAAAAGAAGAACAAAGGAAATAAGAATAATATTATTTTTATTAAATTTTTCATAATATATGTTTTTTAAATTAAGGGCAATTTTTAGATGCTGTTTTGTACCAATGCCGATAGGTATTCTTTATTTTATCTTTTTTTGCTTGAGGGAGGTTTTTCCAAGTAATCGTTTCTTCAAGACCTATCCAAGCCATTGCTTCGGCTTGCTCATTAGTAATAGAAGCATCTACTTGTCTCACAAAATTCTTTATAATACCTCTATAGTGAGCTGCCATCATATCATGCCGGGGAGACTTATATTTATATCTCATATAATAATCCAAAAGTCCTGGAAAATCAGAATTTTCTAGCATTTTCTCTAAATTTTTCCAGTCTATCCGCCCTCCACTTGTAGATGCTACTGTTAGCAATTTTCTATAGATTTCTGCATGTATCATCTCGTGAATGAAAGTTCTTGCAATATCCGCAGTTGGTCTATCTAATTGATTGATATTAAAAGTTATTTTTATTTCTCTATTGTGAGGAGATCTAGTACTTGCATTTACACCATCTTTTAGAATCCCTACATCAAAAATTAAATGCTCTGTAGAGAAGTCACTATCAAAATTTTTTAAATACTGTTTAAAATTAGCAGTTTTTTTTATTTTATTATAAATACAATTCAATTTTTTATGCTCTTTAAAAGCTATAGTAGGCTTCACTAAGTCTGGTCGTTTCCAGTCTTCCAATACAGACTTTAATAAAACTATATCTCGTATATTGTGCAACTCTAATAATTCTCTAATTTCTTCCCATTCCACCCCTGGGTTAGCCCTCATAAAATCCCCCAAAGCCCTAAATACTGGCAAATAGCTCTCCCAACTAATAAACCTATTCTTATCAAGCACCCAGACACTATTTTCCGCTGCCAGATTATTAGCTTCACTAGGATTCTCCAAAAGATAGTCAAACATCTGACTCACTCGTACACTATATTCTGCAAGCTCTGCGTTTGCCACTTTGGAAGTATTTTGATTATAGACATCCAAATCATTAAACATTCTCTCCTTATCAGAAAACACCTTAAGCCTTCTATCCAAATCTTGTATTGTAGATTGACTAATCGGTTTTTCTCTCATCCATTTTCTCACAGAGTTTAGAAGAATATTTTTATTTGCCTCTACAAGATAATTCCAGTGTGTGAAATTAGAACTATTTTTTAATTCATTTAGTAGCCAGTCTGTAGCCACTCCTCCCGTACTTGCACTATGATTACCACTTCCTCCCCATCCTGTATATGTTTCCTCCCGACTCCCACATGCATCTATCACATCTATTGCATAATGAGCATCATTCATATAACCTGGCTTACAAGACTCTCCTACCCCATGTTGTCCACCATTAGTACAAGGAACTTCATATAAAGAAATATACAAACAATTTGCTCCACTGTTCATCTCTTTTATTCCCTCTACTTGTATATCTTTTGTAATACTTTTATTTTCCAATTTAGTTCCTGTAATCAATTTTCCATTTTGATAATCTGAAGAAACTACTACTTGTAATTTTTCATTTAGTATTTGAATGGTTCCTGTAAGATCTTTAAAAATATCCTGTTCATCTTTTGGTCTATTCTTTGGAATTATTTTTAAATACTGCATTCTCTGGACATTTTTCTCATGAGATAAAACTATCTGCTGCACCAAATAATATGGTGTTTTAGAACTATATACTGCTATTGGAAGGGTATAAGTCGTAATATTATTTTTTCTATCCGAAATTTCTCTATACAATATATCATTCAAAGGATATTGATTAGATTCAGTAGACATTTTATTTACCACTAAATTCATAGAACTAAGAACCTGATCCCAAACAAGAGTATTTCTCTTTACTTCACTTGCAGGGACTAACCGAGAAGAAATTCTTCCTCCTATATTTATAGTATTTTTTTAATTGGACACGGATGTTTCTATCAATTCTGATTCACTCCTGCACCCCAATAGACCAACTAATAAAATTGTATAAGAAATTAATTTAAGTTTCATAATATTTAGTTTTTAAATAAAAATTTTTGTTAAATTTTATTTTCCTCCTGATGCTTTATAATATTCTAATGCTTTAGACATGTGTTTATCCATATCTTTTCTTCTGTTCTCTGGACTTGGGTGAGTAGAAAGGAACTCCGGCTGTCTTGCTCCACTAGATGCCGCCTCCATTCTATGCCAGAACGGCTGAGCTTCTCTAGGGTCATACCCTGCTATCGCCATTAGGTAAAGTCCCATCTGGTCTGCTTCCAGCTCTTGTTTTCTTCCGTATGCCAAAAGCCCTACTTGTGCTCCTATCGGATACAACTGGCTGAAAACCGATGCCATTGCATTATTTCTAATCGTTCCGCTGACCAATGTTCCTCCCACTTGGGCTAACATCGCTGAAGAAATTCTTTCATTTCCGTGTCCTGCCAGTGCATGGGCTACCTCGTGTCCCATAACCACAGCCACACCTGTTTCTGTCTTACATATAGGCATAATTCCTGTGTAGAATGCTACTTTCCCGCCTGGCATACACCATGCATTGACTTGTTTGTCTTCAATCAAATTAAATTCCCAATTATAGCTCGACAAAGCCTTTTCCCTCCCAATCGCTTTATAATAGCTTTCCGCTGCATTTTTTATTCTCTGCCCTACATTTCTTACTTGTTTTGCTTCATTGGTATTGCTTATTACTTTTGATTTAGACAAAGTATTTCTATACTGGGTAAGTGCCATCTGCGCTAGTTCGCTGTCATTCTGAAACTGCAGACTGCTTCGCCCTGTCATAGGGTTCGTAACACAAGCTACAAACACTGCTGAACATAGTAACCCTGAGGCTAAAACTTTTACTTTCATATTTTAAATTTTATCCAAATGTATAAATTTTAGTTCAAATATAAATAAAAGTTCAATTTATTATTATCAAGTCTTTTTTATTTTTCAAGATTTGCTTTAAATTTGCATTAAACAAAAACTATACATAATCAATGCTTGACTGGATTTCACAACTTTTGTTACCGAATGAAAACCCTACAGCTATACAATCTCTGATTGTAATGATTTTAACGATTGGCTTGGGGGTGTTTTTAGGAAATATAAAGATTAAAAACACATCTTTAGGTGTTTCAGCAGTGATGTTTGCTGGACTTTTTTTGGGACACTATGGCTATAGGATGGATGCTTCCATTTCTAATTTTATCAAAGATTTGGGGCTGATTTTCTTTGTCTATGCTATTGGATTACAACTCGGTCCATCATTTTTTTCAGCCTTTAAAGCTCAAGGGCTGAAATATAATATTTTGGCAGCGAGTGGTATTCTACTCAGCACTTCATTGGCTTTCATCATATTTCTAAATACAGATTTAGGAATAGAAAACACGGTAGGAATTCTATCTGGTTCGGTTACCAGCACACCTGCCCTAGGAGCCGCGAAAAACATGGTTGACGAACTACGCCCACAGTTCCCCGACAGACACCTGAACAGCCCTGCCATAGGCTACGCCATCACCTATCCTATGGGAGTTTTGGGAGTGATTTTTTCTATTATTCTTGCAAGAATTTTACTGAAAATAAATCCACAGGAAGAGCTGGTTAAATTCAGAGAGCGAATTATACAGCGTTCCCAGCCCATTCTTCCAAAGAAATGTAGAATTACAAATCCTCATTTCGTGGGTAAAACCATTCGTGAGGCGATTAAAGAAATCGACAGAAACATCATCGTCACACACCTAAAAAGAAGCGGCACCAAAGAAGTAATCACTCCTGAATCTAGTGTGATTCTAAACGATAGAGATGTCCTAATGATTGTAGGAACTGAGCCTGATGTGGACTTTTTCATCAGCCAGATAGGGCGAATTTCTTCGGATTCCTTCATCGAGGGAGGCGAAATCATGGTCAAAAATCTCTTTGTAACCAAAAAAACCGCGGTGCACAAGAAATTATCCGACCTAGATTTATTCGGGAAATATGACCTAAAAATCACTCGTATTTTCCGTGCTGGGGAAGAAATTCTGGCAAGGCCTTCACTTGTTCTTTTCTATGGAGACAAAATCCGCGTTGTAGGAAAAGAAGAATCTATCCAAAAGGCAAAAGAACTGATAGGCGACTCGGAAAAAGTCCTGCTGAAACCAGATTTCTTGTCTTTATTTGGAGGGATTCTTTTAGGGATTTTAATCGGCTCTATACCTATTTTTGTCCCATCTATGCCGCTGCCGATAAAGCTTGGTTTTGCTGCAGGGCCTCTATTGGCTGCCCTTATCATCAGCCGTTATGGAAGAATTAGTTTTATTTATTCTTATTTTAATAATGGTGGAATTCATTTTATGCGTGAACTGGGAATTTGTTTATTCTTCGCTTCGTTAGGAATAACTGCTGGCGCTAAATTTTATGATAATTTCATTCATTATAATGGCTGGCTGTGGCTGTTCTATGGCTCTATCATTACGCTTGTCCCTTGTATTTTCATTATTTTAGTAGGAAGATTTTACTTCAAGTTGGATTTTCTTAGTTTATCTGGGTTAATCAGTGGGGCTTATACAGACACTGCGGCGCTGTCTTTCAGTACTTCTTATTTGGATTCAGATATTCCTGTTCAGGCGTATGCACAAGTCTATCCGATGGTAACCATTCTGAGGATTTTCATTGCCCAGATGCTGATTTTATTATTTATTTAAAATAAAAACGATATATTCAATTAAAAATATAAGGAAAAGAGTGTTATTCTCTTTTCCTTTTTTATTTCAAAAAAACATTATTAAAAACATCATTTAGATAAAACAAAAAACACCTAATAATTAGGTGTTTTTTATATTTCTATCTTCTAAATTTATTATTCAGCAGATTCTTCTTTTGCTGCTTTTTCAGAAGATTTCTTTTGAGACAAACCTTCTTTTACAGAAGCAGAAACGATAGAAAGAATCATATCGATAGATTTAGAAGCGTCATCGTTTCCTGGAATTACGAAGTCTACTTTTCTAGGATCTGAGTTAGTATCCACGATACCAAATACAGGAATACCTAATTTTTTAGCTTCTGTAACTGCGATGTGCTCTCTCATGATATCTACCACGAAGATAGCAGAAGGAAGACGAACCATATCAGCGATAGAACCTAAGTTCTTCTCTAGATTAGCTCTTTGTCTGTCTACTTGCAATCTTTCTTTTTTAGATAAAGTTTCAAATGTACCATCTTTCTTCATTTTATCGATAGCGTTCATTTTCTTAACCGCTTTTCTGATAGTAACGAAGTTAGTAAGCATTCCACCTGGCCATCTTTCTGTGATGTAAGGCATATTAAGTTCTTGAGCGTGTTTTGCTACTACTTCTTTAGCTTGTTTTTTAGTAGCTACGAAAAGAACTTTTTTACCAGCTGAAGTGATTTTTTCAAGAGCAGAACAAGCCTCCTCTAATTTCACAGCTGTTTTATGTAAATCAATGATGTGAATACCATTTTTCTCCATAAAAATGTATGGAGCCATATTAGGATTCCACTTTCTAGTCATGTGACCGAAATGTACTCCTGCTTCTAATAAGTCTTTAACTTGAACTTTTGCCATTTTTTTGTTTTTTGTTAGTTTACTTTCCGCTGTTACGCAATCAACATGTTCTTTGATGGGAGAACTGTTTAGATGCTAAACTAAACGGGCAATTTTTACTTTCTGCTAAGCTAGACGCCTCGCATACTTGTATATAAAATAGTCTTTGCGAAACAATATACAGATGAAACTGAATATTGAATACAAAATATTAACGCTTAGAGAATTGGAATCTCTTTCTCGCTTTTTTCTGACCTGGTTTCTTTCTTTCTACCATTCTAGCATCTCTTGTAAGAAGTCCTGCAGGTTTTAGAACAGCTCTAAACTCCTCGTTAATCTCACATAGCGCTCTAGATACTCCAAGTCTGATAGCTTCAGCCTGACCTGTTGTTCCTCCTCCTACTACATTGATAGTAACATCGTACTGACCAACAGTTTCAGTCAATAAAAACGGCTGATTTACTTTGTAAACCAATACATCTGTGCAGAAATAAGTTTTTGCATCTTTTCCATTAACAGTAACATTTCCTGTCCCTGGTTTCACATAAACTCTTGCTACAGAAGTTTTTCTTCTTCCTATCTTGTGAACTATAGACATAATTATTTAATTTCGTTAAGGTTAATTACTTTTGGCTGTTGAGCTTCGTGTTTGTGCTCACTTCCTTCATAAACATGAAGATTTTTAAGAATAGCTCTTCCCAATCTGTTTTTTGGAAGCATACCTCTTACTGCATGCTCTATCAATCTCAGACTGTCTTTCTTCTGCAATTCTTCAGCTGTTAATGATTTCTGTCCACCTGGGTATCCTGTATGCCAGATATACTCCTTGTCTGCCCACTTATTGCCTGATAAAGCAACTTGTCCTGCATTCAAAACGATTACATTATCTCCACAATCTACATGAGGAGTGAAATTCGTCTTGTGCTTACCTCTCAAAATCTTTGCAACTTTGGAAGCCATTCGCCCCAAAGGTTGCCCAGCAGCATCTACCACAACCCATTCTTTATTAGCGGTAGCCTTGTTTGCTGATACTGTTTTGTAACTTAATGTATTCACAATTTATCATTTATGATTAAACATACTTTTCCCATAAAGGGTTTGCAAAGGTACAAATAATTTTTGAAATAGAGAAAAATATTTTCTTTTTTTATTTCTAACAATCATTCTCTCCCACCCCAAAAACATGATATAAATCACACAAATAAACATTCATCATTTCCTAAAAATAAACTAAATTAGCCAGATAAATTCTAAAATTATCTATTATGAAACATTTTTTATCCGCTTTAGCACTAGGGTGCTTGCTATTGTCCTGTAACAGAGACCTCGAAAACAATGAAACCAATGAAACTCCAGCACCCCAAAAGGAAAAATTGGTATTAATTAATAATTTATCTGGAAACACTTCTGTAGATTTTTGGTATAAAAATGGGAATGAAATTAAATCTGCAAGAACAGATGGGATGGGAAAATCCAACATTGATTATGAGTATGACACATACGGAAGAATAATAAAAGAGCGCCGTTTTTCCTATAATCATACTCAAAATTTCGAGACTAATATAACTTATCAATATGATGGTCAAGGCAGACTAGCTTCTTCACATGCAATAAGTTCCAAAATCCACCCTGCTTGTTCTGTTGAGAGAAAACACACATACACTTACCAAGGAAATAAAGTTACTGTCAAAATAGAGATAGGCACTGATAACTGTTCTTCTCCCGCTGAAGCAGCAAAAGAAAAAACAATAACTCTTCTTTTAGAAAACGGCAGAGTTATTAAAAGATTTAATGATCAAAATCAAGTTGCAGAAACTATAGAATACTACAACACTAAAAACGCTCTTAGAAACATAAAAGGTTTTCCTGCTTTAGTTGTAGAGTTTTATCTCAGAAGATTTACCTATGAACTACCTTTCTATAATGGTATCGAAAATGTACATTACCTTAGCTTTATAGATAATGTTAAAACTATAGATTATCCTAATAGAGATTATATAATGTATGAATATAGAACTGAAAGCTATGAGCTTACCAACAAGGACTATCCTCATAAAGTCATAGCACTTGACAAATCACACAATGATCCTACCCAACAATCATTGGTATATATGTATGATCTATCTTACATAGAAGAATAATATCATCTAAAAAACAAAATAGGGTGCATCAGAATTCTGGCGCACCCTATTTTAATGAAATATTAAGATTAGATCTTATTTTTCATTTTATTGAAGATTCTCACTAAAAAACGCTTCTAACTTATCAAAAGGAATTACTCCAGCTTGATTGTCGTAAAAATTAGTGTGCCGTGCATTAGGAACAATTAGCAGTTCTTTTTTCTCGCTTCCTATCAACTTGTAGGCATCTTCGCTCATATAGCGCGAATGAGCATTTCCTCCAGCAATCATAAGAGTTGGCACCTCTATTTCATTGGCATAGGCTAACAGAGGGAAATTCATAAATGAAAGCAGCGTAGTAGCTGTCCAAACATGATTAGAAACTGAACGTTCGTGGAAACCTCGTGGCGTTTTGTAAAATTCAATATAATCATTCAAGAATTCAGGCACTTTATCAGAAGGAGCATCGGGCATAGGGTAACCTGGTGTAGGGGTTCCTGCCTCGGCATCTTTCCAACGGATAGCATTGAGCGAACGCTTCATTTCCA
>CAUQBH010000013.1:0-61506 GCA_963516675.1 uncultured Flavobacteriaceae bacterium
ACACCTATCGCTATGATAATCACGGCAATTGGATAGAGAAACGCATCGAATACTCTAAACGCTACACAAACCTGATAGTAGAAAGAACAATAGAATATTACCCTATATAAATAGTATGAATAAAGAAAACATATTTACCCAAATCCGAACGCTCTTTAGTATAGAGGAGGATTGTGGTTTTACAGAAGCTGAAATGCAGCCGTTTTTCGGCGTGGTGGAGCAAATGCCACAGCTGTTATATGACTATTACACCACTTTGGGAAAGCATCAGGCTTTGAATCAAACGCAAGATAATTTGATAACTCCCAAATCTAACCTTACTCTTTTTAACAATCCAGACTATTTTGTTTTTTATACAGAAAATCAAAATTGTTGCTTGTGGGCAATCGCAAAGGAAGATTTAGGCGAAGAAAACCCTAAAGTATATGTTAGCTATAACCAAAAAGAATGGCAGGTGGAATGCGATACATTATCTGAATTTTTGTTGGCTATGGCTCACTTGCAGGCGGTATTTGCTTTGCCTTATACTTATGAAGGTTTTAAATTCATTACTTCCGAAGATTTGACAGCTATAAAATCCCATTTTCCCAAAAAACCTTTCGCTATACGCCATTGGTTACAAGGGGTGGAGTTCTATGGCGGGGCTACTGACAGCATAGTAGTATTGGATGGGGGTGAGCAGTTGGTGTATGCGTCCTCATCAGAAAGTTCCTTTGAGGAGATGGATGATTTTTTAAAAGATATAGGAGAGGAAATGTAAGATTTGAGAAAAACAGTCATAAAAAGAATTTTAATAAAAAATGAACAGCACAAAATCTATATCATTTTTAGATACTGAGAATGGAGATTTTTCCCTTATAAATGGAGTAGTGATTTCTTCTAAAATTACTTTTTCTGCACTCAGAGAGCAGTTTCCTGATAATGATATTTGGGATGTGGGGACAGGGTTTTATTGGATTTATTTTGAAAAATGTCTTTTTGAGGGAAAAGAGTTTGATGTTTCTATTTGTTTTGAAGGAGAAAAACTCGAAACGATATTTTTTTCTATGAAAGAAAGATACACACCTTGGGAAAACTGGACAGAGGAATATGAACTCCAAACTGAAAAACTGTATAAAAAATGGCTTACAGCACACATAGGGAAGGAGTGGGAGTTTGTTTGGGGAGAGGTGGGAGCCGCTTTTGATAGGAAAGGAGGAAGGACAGATATGTGGGTCAGTTATATTTGATTTGCATAAAATACAAAAAAAATGTAATTTTAGCAAAAAAATAAAAACATGAGTATAAATAGTAACTATGAAGTTCCACAAAATTGGGATTTCTTTTTCTGCCGAGTTGAGGGAAAACCAGCCTCTGTAAGAGTGAATTTAGCCCTAAGACAGATAGCTCCAGTTGAGGGATATAAATACCGCTTGAACTTTCTTATCAAAATGCAAAACCCTACGCCAGAGGGCATGTCTTCTAATGAGGAATATCCTGTTTTGTGTGATATAGAGGATGCTATTTCAGGGAAAGCAGAGCAGATGGGTGCTATCTCAGCAGGAGCTGTGAAATCAGGTGGAATTCTAGAACTTATCTATTATACCAATCTTTCTGAGGGGCTTTCAGAGGCTTGTGTAGATGAGTTGGCTGCTTTTGAGGGGTATCAGTATAAGAGTTATTTTGAGGAAGACCCAGAGTGGAAGGATTATTTTGAATTCCTATTCCCAGACCCATACTCTTACCAATCAATGCAAAATAGAAAAGTAGTAATGCAGTTAGAAGAAAATGGGGATAATCTAGATGCTCCGCGAGAAATAGACCATTGGATTTATTTTGATAATGAACAGAGCCGGGCACAATATGTGGAAAAAGTAATAAGAAAAGGCTACAAAGTGGTTTCAGAAGACTTCATAGAGGAAGGAAATTCTCACCATTTTCAGCTGCATATTGTAAGACAAGATTGTCCACATGAAATAGATGAGATAGTCTGGGAACTGAAAGAACTAGCCGATAATTATGATGCCTACTATGACGGCTGGGAAAGCGTGATAGTAAAATAAAATGTAAATATCAAAGCCAAAAGAGCCTTGTCTTTCAATATTATTATCAAATTGAAGAAGTTTTTTGAAAATTAAGGAAAATATTAATTTTTATTACCTTATCGTTTCCATATGAAGTTATTATTTTCAGCTGTTGTTTTAGGAATTACAGGATTTGATCCGCTTGGGATTCCTATTATAATAGGAGCTTTGTCAGCAAATGCTGATAAAAAAGCTATTACAACTTTCACACTTACCGTTTTATTTGGAAGCGTTATTAGTGGTACCTTTATGTCTATCTTTTTGGGGAATAATATCTCTTTCCTCTCCAATTTTTTTGGTCTCCTTCCTAATTATGTCTGGGTAGTATTGAATATATTATTAATTTTAGGCCTATCTTATTGGTTAATAAAAAGATTAATATCAGAAAATAATAAAAAGAAAGAAATAAAAACCTCATCAGGCTGGTCACAGATGGATATGTTTGTCACAGGGCTTCTTTTTACCTTGTCAGCCTTTCCTGATCCCGCTTTTATATCTTTAGTTGTGTTGTGCGGGCATAATGGAAACCTAATAGTTACCATCATAGCCTTTACTATTTGGATTTTAATCAGCCAGTTTCCTATATTTTTGTTCAATATAGCCATTATCAATAATTGTGGAGAGGAATTCATCAGTAAACTTGAGGTAATCAAACAAAAATATGGTAGATTATTCGAGCAGATTATAAATACAGCAATAGTAATTATTATTTTAGTATTTATTTTTAATTTAATTAGTTTCTATTTTACTAAAACATGGATGATAAAAGAAGATTTATTCTTTAAATAAAAAAGTTAAAACAAATTTAACTCTATATGAAAAGAGCACCATTCAAAGGGAAAAACTGGTTATTCTTTCACAAAATTACAGCAGAAAGCGAAAGATTAGTTGCGCAGATAAAAAGCCTATAATGCTAAAAAAATATCCCTTTTCTGAAATAGAGAAGGGATTTTTATAAACTTTAATTGGGTAATTTAGAAAGCAGAAAATCCCTGAGAATAGGAAGGTGGCATTTCTTTATTTCCTTGGCAGCAGTGAGGAGGGTAAGGACTTTTTTGTCATGAACAAGCTCCAAAAAGGCATCTACAGCGGTGTTTTGTTCCAGCTCGTTTTGGTAATCGCTGCTAAAAGTATCAAAATCCAGTGTCTGGTGATAGGTTTTCCGTAGAAGTGTGGAGGGAGCGATTTCTTTTGCCCAAAAATCAAAATCCAAATCTTCTTTTTTGATGCCGCGAGGCCAAAGGCGGTCAGACAGCACGCGGAAGCCATCGGTTTCATCAGGGATTTCGTAAACTCTTTTTAGGTTGATAAGCATTTTTACTAAAATTTTTATTCGTAAAAATATGAATATTTAATTCTAAAATTTACATTAACCAATTATTATTTTTAATTTTGTGAAACTTAAATTTAACTATGAAAAAAAGAGTCTTAATCAGTGTTTCGGACAAGAGCGGACTTACGGAATTCGCTCAGTTCTTAGAAAAAAACAATTACCAACTTATTTCCACAGGCGGAACTTTCAAACATCTGAAAGATGCTGGGCTTAGTCCTATTCAGATAGATGAGATTACGAATTTTCCAGAAATGCTGGACGGTAGGGTAAAAACGCTTCACCCAAAAGTGCATGGAGGACTTCTCGCTGTGCGTGATAATAAAGAGCACATGGACACAGTAGCCGAGCATGGAATAGAGCTGATAGATATGGTGGTGGTCAATCTTTATCCATTTTTCGAAAATGCAGGGAAGAATATTCCTTTGGATGAAAAGGTGGAGTTTATCGATATAGGAGGGCCATCTATGCTTCGTTCAGCAGCAAAAAATTTCAAATCTGTGACAGTCATTACCAATGTAGAAGATTACGCGAAAGTAAAATCTGAAATAGAAACTTCGGGCAATACTACTTTGGAAACCCGTAAAACCCTTGCAGGAAAGGTTTTTAACCTTACTTCTGCCTATGATGCGGCTATTTCCAAAATGCTTTTGGAGGAGGAATATCCGCAGTATCTGAACGCTTCTTACAAGAAAGTTTCGGATCTGAGATATGGCGAAAATCCACACCAGTCCGCGGCATATTATGTTTCAACAGTGGAAAATGGAGCGATGAAAGATTTTGAACAGCTGGGAGGAAAGGAACTTTCGTTCAACAATCTTCGCGATATGGATTTGTGCTGGAAAGTAGTAAATGAATTTAAAAACGAAATGGCGTGCTGCGCCGTAAAACACTCTACGCCGTGTGGTGTAGCCATCGGAAATTCTGCGGTGGAAACTTACACTAAAACCTTTGAGTGCGACCCTGTTTCTATTTTCGGAGGTATTGTGGCGATGAACTACAAGGTGGATGCTGCCACAGCGGAGGAACTTGGGAAGACTTTCCTTGAAATCGTGATGGCAGTAGATTTTGAGGAGAAAGCCTTGGAAATCCTTAGACAAAAGAAAAATCTTAGAATTATTAAAATTAAAAACCTTATTTCGGACAAACAAACTTGGGTGAAAATAGATGGCGGACTGCTGGTGCAGGACTGCGATAATCAGTTTTCGGAGGAAATAAAAACCGTAACCGAAAAACAACTTACTGAGGAACAGAGAAAAGCCCTGCTCTTCGCACAGCGAGTGGTGAAATATGTGAAATCCAATGCGATAGTAGTTTCTAACGGAACACAGGCGCTGGGAATCGGTGGCGGACAGGTCAATAGAATCTGGGCGACACAGCAGGCGGTGGAAAGAGCCAAAGAGAAATTCGGCGGAGAGCTGGTTCTGGCTTCGGATGCCTTTTTCCCGTTCCGCGATGTGGTGGATTTCTGTGCAGAAAAAGACATAAAAGCCATTATACAGCCAGGTGGAAGCATCAAGGATGAAGAAAGCATAGAGGCTGCCAATCAGCACGGCATCCCGATGCTGCTCACAGGAATGAGGCACTTTTTACACTAAAAAATATATTTTATAAATCTGAGAATTTTCATGTTCTCAGATTTTTGTTTTTTGCGATTATTCGTTATCTATGCAAGAATAAGGTAGATTTAATTTTTTTAAAGATGAAAAAAGCTGTATTTGTGTTTGTTTTGCTGTGTTTCCAGATGCTTTTCGGACAGGAGAAAGATGTCTTAAAAATAGACTGGCCAGAGGAATATAAAATGAAAAAAGCTTTAGATATAGAAGATGAAAAGACTCGCTTTATGATGTTTGTTCCCGAAAACGAAACTATAGATAACTGGACTATATTAGGAAGTTTGGTTTCTTATAAAAAGACAAAAGCTCCTAACATAGATATTATTATAAAATCTTATGAAGAAACCTTTTTGAAGGAGGAGCCTTCAGCGAAACTTACAATTTTAGAAAAAAATGATAGAGCAGAAAACATTTGGGCGCTTTTCAAGATAGAAGCACCATCTGTTTCTAAAAAATCAAAACTTGAAGCTCAATTAGTATATGTGATACAAGGAGAAGATGATATTCATAATGTTTTTGTTATGATAAAAGAAAAAACACTTTCCCAAAAGTTTGTAAAAAAGTGGAGTAAAATTTTCAAAGAAAGTAAATTGATAAATGAATAAAATTTTAATAAAATGAAAAAGTTAATTTTTTTATGTTTGGTATTATTCTCAGGAATGTTTTTTGGGCAGGAAATAGAGGAAATATTGGAAGTTCCTTGGCCAAAAGAACAAAAGTGGAAACAGCTCTATGATAAAAAAGGATTAACCAGCCGATTAGTGGCATATCTTCCCGATAAAGAAAACGAAAACAACTGGTCTATAAAGGGAAGAATACTCTATCTGTACTATGCTGCAGAAAACGATGTGGCAGATGTCATAGATACTTATAAAGATACTTTTGAGAATAATGCTTCTGATGCCAAAATGAAAGTTTTGGAAATAAGCAAAAACAGAAAAAAAGCGATTTTCAAAGTGGAAAATATACAGTCAGAAAAACTTCCACATAAGCAGGAATCCGAATTATATTATGTTTTTATGGGATATGATACGGTCTGTATAGTCTTTGTATCGGTGAAAGAAAAGAAACTTTCCAAAGAATTTGTCAAAAAATGGTCAGAAATCTTCAAAAACAGCAAGTATTCTTACCGAGAAATAAAAGAAAAAACTGATGAATAAAGGTTTTTATAAAGCATTAAAATGAAAATTAGCCTTTTTAGGGCTAATTTTTTTATGAATATTTTCTTGTTTTTTATGATTTTTTTAACTTTGCACTCTCATTTCTTTAAGAAGTGTAAAATAAAAGTCGTTCTATGACTTTTGGAACTCTTAAAATTTAACAAAAAATTATAAATAAAATGAAATTAAGTAGATTTATTCCTGCTGTGGTGCTATCCGTGGGGCTTTTGTTCAGCTCTTGTATCCGCGAAGAAGCACCCAATATGGAAGCCGACATTGAAAGTGTAACAATTGCTAATGCAGAGAGTTTGTTACAAACAGAGCCTGTGATAGAGAGTAATAACATTACTTTCAGAATGAAAACATTTTCTGGAAGTTATAAATTTGCTCCAGAATTTAAGCTGTCAGATGGAGCAACTATCTCTCCAGCAAGTGGGATAGAGTTGGATTTCACGCAGCCACAGACTTATACAGTAACTTCTCAAGATGGAGCGTGGAGCAGGCAATATGTGGTTTCTTTCATCACTGATGAAAATGCCTTTATTACTAGTTATTCTTTTGAAAATATGGAAGAAGATGCAACTAATAAGTATCACAAATTCTATGAACTTATTAATGGGCAAAAACTATATAACTGGAGTAGTGGTAATGATGGTTTTACTTTAGTTAATTCAGGTGGAAAAGCTGATACATACCCTACTTTCCAAATTGCTGATGGATATAGTGGTAATGCTGTAAGAATGATTACAAGAAGTACAGGTTTTCTTGGATCTATGTTTGGTTCACCTATAGCGGCTGGAAGTTTTTTCTTGGGATATTTTAAATTTGCATATCCTGCCATTAAATCTACAAGATTTGGTATTCCATATAATTATAATAAAGCTCCCAAAGCTATCACAGGATATTTCAAATATGCTGCAGGAACTGGGCTTACTAAAAAGGATAGAAGCAGCACATTAACTAAGGATACTTGGAATGCCTATGCCATCTTATTTGAGAAATCTGATGTAGATAACTATTTATTAGGAGACCACAACTTTGCTGATGCGAGAATCGTAAGTATCGCTAAACTAAAAGATGAGGATAGAAAAGAGGCAAGTGAGTGGACAAGATTTGAAATTCCTTTTGAGCTTGTGAGTGGAAAATCCTTTGACCCTACCAAAAAATATATGTATACTATAGTCTTTACATCTAGTATAGAAGGAGATAAATTTAATGGTGCGGTAGGAAGTACATTGGATATTGATGAGGTAAAAATCATTACAGAATAAATAATTTAAACAAGAAATAATCTAATGAAAAAGATATTTTTAGCTGTTTTGGCTGCTTTTGGTATTAGTTCTTTTAGCTTTGCCCAAGAAAATGAGAATGGAAATTTTTTCACAAGGGATATGGAATATCAGGTAAAGGCTAATTTCAGCATAGGAGGAAGCACTCCGCTAGGTATCCCAAGGGAAATTAGAAAAATTACTCATTATAATCCTACTTTGGTTCTTGGATTAGAGGCGGATGCTACTAAATGGGTATCTGATAATAAGAAATGGGGTATCCGAGTGGGAATCCGTACCGAAGGTAAGGGAATGAAAACAGAAGCGGTTGTAAAAGGCTACTTTACAGAGGTAATTCAAAATGATGAAAAAATAAAGGGCTACTTTACAGGAACGGTAGAAACTGATATTAAAAATACTTATGTAACGATGCCTGTATCAGTGGTTTACAAGGTTTCTCCGAGATGGAAACTTTATGGAGGTCTGTATGCCAGCATTTTAGTTGATAAAAATTTTAGCGGTTATGTTTCTGATGGATACCTTCGCCAAGATACACCGATTGGGACAAAAGTTGTTTTTGAAAACGGAACAAAAGCAAACTATAACTTCTCTAATGATTTGAGATTATTCCAATGGGGAGGGCAGTTAGGAGCAGAATGGCATCTGAACAAGCATTTCATTCTATTCCCAGAGCTGAACTACGGAATCAATGGAATATTTAAATCCGAATTTAAATCAATTAGTTTTGCGTTGCATAATATTTACTTGAACTTAGGATTTGGATACAAATTTTAAGATTAAATAATTAAGATTTTTTTAGAGCAGTTGGAAAATATTTTCTAACTGCTTTTTATTTCATTATTTTTGCAAATAAAATCAAATTTGTATTACGCCCAAATCATACTTCCGCTCAATCTTTCAGGGACTTTCACTTACAAAGTTCCCGATGATTTGGTGGATTTTATGGGGGTGGGCAAACGGGTGCTGGTACCTTTCGGCGGCAAAAAGATTTATACAGGAATCGTTTCTGAAATTCATCAGAATGCTCCAGAAACCTTTAAGACAAAGGATATCATCAGTGTTTTGGACAATGTTCCTATCGTTCCGCAGGAGCAGCTGGATTTTTGGAGCTGGATGTCCGAATATTATCTCTGTAATATCGGTGAAATCTATCGTTTCGCTTTTCCGTCTTCACTGAAATTAGAAAGTGAAACTTACATAAAACTCAATACCAGCCAGCAGGTGAATTTGGAGGATTTGGAGGTGAATGAAATCTATCTTATCCAAGCCTTGGAGGTTAAAAAAGTACTGAATTTACAGGAAATAGAGGCTTTTATTCCCAAAAAAGAAATCATCAAAACCATTAATTCCCTCATAGACCAGAGGCTTATCATCATAGATGAAAAAATTACTGAAAAATACAAGATAAAAGAAGCCTCTTATCTGAAAATAAACGATGAGGTTTTGCAGGGAGAAAATCTCGCAAACACGCTTTCCCTATTGGATAGGGCTAAAAAACAAAAGGAACTTTTTCTTTTAATTTTATCTGAGCAAAAAAAGGTTGAAAACCAACCAGTTAAAAAATCTGATATTTTTGAGAAAGGAAATTTTGGTTCATCTCATCTGAAACCGCTTTTGGATAAAAAAATCGTAGAAGAATATTTCTTAGAAGTAGATAGAATCCAGCGATACAGTGGAGAATTGGAGGAAATAGAAAAACTCACTCCACATCAGCAGGAAGCTAAAAATCAGATAGATCAAGCCTTTTCGGAGGGCAAAAATGTGCTTCTCCACGGTGTTACCTCTTCTGGGAAAACGCATGTTTATTTGGAAAAAATAGAAGACTGCATCAGAAGCGGGAAAAATGTTCTTTTCCTCGTTCCAGAAATCGCTCTCAATCAGCAGATTACCCAACGATTGGAGAAAAAATATGGAAAAAATTTAGGGTTTTATAATAGCAAACTGAGTGATTTTGAGAAAGTAGAAGTTTGGCGAAAAATAAAAAACAACGAAATCAAAATCCTGATAGGAACTAGAAATTCGCTTTTCCTTCCTTTTCAAAATTTGGGCTTAATCATCGTAGATGAGGAGCACGACAGCGCCTACAAACAGAAAGATGCTTTTTTCTTTTTCAATGCGAAAGATGCAGCTTTGGTTTTGGCTAAATTTTATCAATCGAATGTGATTTTGGGTTCTGCAACTCCTTCATTAGAAACATATTACAACGCTCAGAAAGACAAACTACACTATATTTATCTCGGAGAAAGATTTGGTGGCACGGCGCCTCCTGTTTATGAATTGATAGATTTCAAATCAGCCATGGGCATGAAAAGTGTAGTAGGAAATTTCTCCCAAAGAATGATAAGGGAAATCAGGCATCAGCTTGATAATCAGAAACAAACCATAGTTTTGCACAATAGGCGCGGCTATGCTAATGTGTCGGAATGCAAAAGCTGTGGGCATGTTACCTACTGCGGAAACTGTGATGTAGTGATGACTTATCACAAGACCGAAGACCAGCTAAAATGCCACTACTGCGGTCAAAGAGCTTCTAAGCCTAAATTTTGCCCTAAATGTCATTCGGAAAATATCAGTATTCGCGGGATAGGAATCGAGCAGATAGAGGAAGAGCTGAATAAAATTCTTCCCAATAGCAGAATAGACCGAATGGATGTGGATTCCATGCGGAAGAAATTTGCCTACGAAAAACTTTACGAAAAAATAGAAAATGGCGAAACGGACATCATTGTCGGTACACAGATGGTTTCCAAGGGTTTAGATTTTCCTAATATTGAGCTGATTGCCATTCCGAGGGCAGACTCACTGCTTCATATTCAGGATTTTAGGATAGAGGAAAGAGCCTACCAGCTGATTACCCAAGTAGCAGGAAGAGCAGGGAGGACTTCTGGAAATGGAAAAGTTCTGATACAGACTTACGACCCCAAAAAGCCTATTTTTCAGCTGATTAAAGAAAGTAAATCCGAGAAAATATATGAATATTTATTGGGAGAAAGGAAGAAATTTCATTATCCGCCATTTACGAAACTTATCTTTATAGAGCTGAAACACAGGCGAGAAGATAAACTAGAAAGAGCGGCTAAATTCCTCGGCTATATTCTACGGAAATATCTCCCAGTAGAATGTGTTTTAGGGCCAGAAATAGCACCTATCGGCAAGATAAATAATCTGTATCAGTTTCAGATTTTATTAAAATTGCCTCGTTCCAAAAAATATAATGACTACAAAAAATTAGTAGCTATATCATTAAAAGAATTCGATGAAATAGCCGCTTACAAAAGCATTAAGCTAAAAACCTATGTTGATTTTTAAGGAAAATTAACAAAATTTATAATGAAATATTCTTTAATTTGAACAATAATTATTAACTTTACTTGTTTTTAATATTGACAAAGGTCAATTAAACATCAAAAAAATAAATGCAATGAAAAAGTTTGTAAAGATAACGGCAGTTTCTACGATGCTGCTTCCACTGGGAGTTTGCGCGCAGAATAATCCATTTTTGCCACAAATACCAACACCAGGAGAGAGTGTTGTGATAGAAACTCCACCACCAACTCCTTTGACACCAGAGGAGCAGTTGAACAGCAATATAGCCTCTATGTTTAACGACCCAGTGATGCGAAATGCACAGTGGGGATTCGTGGTTTATGACCCAAAAAAGAAAAAAATCATCAATTCATATAACGAAAACGCATCATTGATTCCTGCTTCCACCACGAAATTATTGACCACAGAGGCAGCGATGACTTTGTTTGGTAAAGATTATCAATGGGTTACACAGTTAGAGCATTCTGGTTCTATTGATGAGCAGGGAATTCTAAACGGAAACCTATACATAGTAGGAAGTGGAGACCCTTCATTAGGAACAGGTAGGGCAGGAGCTGCTACTTATGGGGCTTTGGTGAGTGATTTCGTAAGGTCTGTAAAAGATTTGGGAATCAAACGAGTAAAAGGAGATATCGTTCTAAAAACAGCAGTTTTTAAGAGTAATAAAACGGTAGTTCTTCCTGCTAATATCGTTTGGAAAGGAACGAAAGAATATTTTGTTCCGATGGGAAGTACCAATGACACAGACCCAAGACAAGAAAGACTTTTGGGAAGAAAAAATCCTGAGGATCAGAAATTTGTATACTTATCGCCATTTACCCAAGAAATGGTTTATACAGAGAATTTTGGAGGAATTGCTCTTTCAACAAAATTACCAGATACTCCAGCATATTTAGCTAATAACTTGAAAGCAAGTCTTGCTAAAAATGGAATCATTACAGAAGGAAAAGTAGTAAACCAGTCCGAACCAGAGCAAAATCTTTCTGAAGAAAGGAAAAAAATAATGGCATATCAGTCTCCAAAATTGGAGGATATGGTCTATTTCATCAACCAGACTAGTAACAACCACATGTCAGAAGCATTACTGAAGACTACAGGTTTCTATAAATATGGAGACTTCTCTCTGGATACAGGAAGAACGATGATGAATAAACATCTTTCCAAGAAAATGTTTGATTTTCAAGGGTTTAATTATGCTGATGGAAGCGGGCTTTCTCGTTCTAATGTAGTGACGCCTATTTCTCAGGTTAAGTTTTTATCCTCGTTGATGGATGACAAGCATTTTGATTCTTATTTCAAATCCTTGCCTATTGGTGGACAGACAGGAACTTTAAAATCAATGTTTAGAAATTCAGATTCCTTTGGGCAAGTTTTTGCTAAAACAGGAACTCTCAACAGGGTAAAAACATTGGCAGGATATATCAAAACTAAAAGTGGAAAACTTTTGACTTTTTCCCTTTTGATAAATAATTACAGTGGAAGTGTGGGGCAGGTAAAACAGAAGATGGAAAAAATCTTGGCTCCAATCATTGATTTCTAAAAAAAGAAAAATCCCTAATTCAAATTTGAATTAGGGATTTTTTTAGTGTTTTTTTATTTCAGAACTGCGATTGCACTTTCGTAATCTGGCTCTTGTTTGATTTCTGGAACCTGCTCTGTGTAAATGATTTTTCCGTTTTCATCCACGATGATTACAGCTCGGCTGCATAGTCCTTTTAGAGGGCCGTCTGTAATTAATAATTGATAATCATCAGAAAAACTTCCTCTGAAATCAGATAGGTTGATAACATTTTCTAAACCTTCTGAAGCGCAGAATCTACTAAGAGCAAAGGGTAAATCCTTTGAAATGTTGATTACCACTGTGTTGTTCAGAGATGAAGCCTCTTGGTTGAATTTTCTTGCTGAAGCTGCGCACACTCCTGTATCGATACTTGGGAAGATGTTGAGAACCACTCTTTTACCACTGAAATCAGATAAAGATTTTTCCGCTAAATCAGCAGCTACGAGTGTGAAATTTTTTGCGCTTTCGCCTACTTTTGGAAGCTCACCTATTGTATTGATGGGATTTCCTCCTAATGATATTTTTGCCATTTTTAAAAATTTTAGTTCGCTACAAAGATAGAAAAATAACTTATTTTATTAGCTCATTCCAGATTATTTCGGCTTGTTTTTCATAGCCAGGTTTTAGGAAATGAACGCCGTCAGCATTGGCTTCTTTTCGCTGTAGAGCCTTTTGAAAATATCCTATTCCGCCCATTTTGGTATGCAGGTCAAGAAATGAAGTTTTGTTTTCAGTGGCAACTTCTTTTATCCAAGAAGAGATTTCTTTCGCTTTTGCGGATTTTATTTTATTATCCGTTGGAGAAATCAGAAGAATAGGGAAGTTGGGATTTTCCGCTCTCCAAGTGTTGATAAGCTTTTTAGCATTGTCTTTGAATTCTTGCTTTGTGATGCTGCTCAGGGATTCGTTGGTCCCCAGTGCAATAATCAGGACATCAATATTTAGAGATTTTAATTGTTTGGTTTGCAAAGAATATTTTAAGAAATCAGCATAAGTAGCACCGTTTACACCCACCATGTTGAAAACTACACCGTTTTTAGCAGTGGATTTTAGGAACTGAAAACCATG
The DNA here is from genome assembly GCA_963516675.1 of uncultured Flavobacteriaceae bacterium. Classification (GTDB taxonomy): domain Bacteria; phylum Bacteroidota; class Bacteroidia; order Flavobacteriales; family Weeksellaceae; genus JABCPE02. The sequence goes on from CAUQBH010000013.1 coordinate 13,415, forward strand.
CAGAATGTTTCCTTTTTTTCCATTCATATTGATGATGAATTCCTGAGTAGGATTTTTAAACTTAAAACTGGTGCTGTTTTCCGTGAATTGCCCTTTGCCTATGAGAGTGAGATTTTCCTCAAACTGCTTGTTGTAGAGGATTTCTACATTTTCTACTTTTATGATTTGTCCTGCTTTTGCATTTCGGACATTGTTGCCATTTAGCTGAACCAGTCGGGTAGTGACTACATTGAATTTAGCTGCAATTTCAGGGAAAGTATCGCCATTTTGAACTTGATAATTCAAAATCGTTTTCTTCGGTTTTATAAAGTTTTTTAGACTTTGAGAAGTTTTGAAAATAGTAAAATCTTCGCCTGCCATGGCATTATCATTAAAGATTTTGACTTCATCAAAGCTGTCTTTTGGATCACTGAAATTGATTTCAATGAAAGAATTTCCGCTGTTTCCCATCACGAAGCCCAAAGCTCCCATTTGTGGATAAACATCCTGCTCATAGACCAGACGGAAAGTCTGCCAAGCCTGATTGGAATAAGCCGTGAAATCAATCGCTCCGTTTGAATTTGCCAAAGGATAAGGGAAAACCGTTCCTCGCCCTGCGTTGCCGTATTTATTTTGGAATTTTTTTCTTAAATATTCTGAAATATGCCCTGACTGAATGTGAGAATCTCCGATGAAAAGGACATTCGTAACGGATTCATTTTTATTGAGTTTATCAAAGAAAGGCGCCAGAATTTCTGCGTTTTCAATTTTCTGTGCTGATGCAAACACCGAAAAACCGAGACCTATCAACAAAATTTTTCTTATCATATTTTTAGATTTTGGACAAATTTAGGTTTTTTATCATGATAACAAAAAAAGTAACTTAATTAAGTTACTTTTTTGTCCAATTGGTTACAGTTCTCTTTCTACATCCTTGTCGCCTCTTCCAGAGAGATTTACGAGCACCAGTTGATTTTTATTTTTAAATAATTTCATAGCGAGAGCCACCGCGTGCGAAGATTCTATCGCAGGAATAATTCCCTCCAAGCGAGACAAAAGCTGAAAAGCTTCTATGGCTTCCTTGTCCGTTACTGAGAAATATTCAGCTCTTTTGGTGTCTTTCAAGAAGGCGTGCTGAGGGCTTATTCCTGGGTAATCCAATCCTGCTGCGATGGACTCTGATGCGATAGGTTCATTGTTTTCATCAGCCAAGCAGTAAGAAAAAGTCCCTTGGAAAACCATCGGCTTACCATAGTTAAGCGTAGCTGCAGTATGGGAAATTTTGTCTTCTCCACCGCCCTCGGCGCCATATATTTTTACAGATTCATCATTTAAAAACCCTGAAAACAGCCCGATAGCATTAGAACCACCACCGACACAAGCGACAATGCTGTCTGGAAGGCGATTTTCTTTTTGTAAAATCTGCTGTCTTGCTTCATTTCCGATTACACTTTGGAAATATCCCACGATTTTTGGGTAAGGGTGCGGCCCTACATGAGAACCAAGCAGATAGTAAGATTCTGGATTTTCTATATAATATCCCAAAGCGCTATCCACCGCATCTTTCAAGGTTTTTGTACCCGAATCGCATGAAACGACTTCCGCTCCTAAAAGTCTCATTCTCTTTACATTCAGAAGTTGTCTTTCAATGTCTATTGCTCCCATGAAGATTTTACAAGGAATGTTTAATAAAGCACAAGCCGTAGCTGTAGCCACACCATGCTGTCCAGCTCCTGTTTCTGCGATTACTTCTTTCGCGCCCATTTTCTTCGCTAAAAGAATCTGCCCAATAGCATTATTTATTTTATGAGAACCCGTGTGGTTTAGATCTTCTCTTTTGAGGTAAATTTTAGAACCTACATAATCGCTGAGATTTTTTGCGAAATAAAGAGAAGATGGTCTTCCTACGAAGTCTTTTAAAATTTGAATAAATTCATTTTTAAAATCATCAGTTTTGGTAATTTCATCAAAGAAATTGCTCAGTTTTTCTAATTGTCCTGCTAGAATAGGAGGCACGAAAGCTCCGCCATATTCACCATAATTACCATTGTAAGAAAGCATTTCTGCTATTGGTTCTACATTGATTACTTCTTTTTGCCTTTGGGCGTTGTTTGTTGTTGTCATATTTTTATTATTTAAAATTATTATTCGATTATAAAAACTAAAAAACCGCTAGGGAGTTTTCCTAACGGCTTTTTTATATTTTGATAAATTTTTCTTTACCAATATAAAAAATCTAGCCATCTCCCTTGTTTTTGAGATTGCTAATTTGCCACCATATATTTTTTGTAAAGTTTATCATTTTTGAATTTTTTGTAGTGATATTGATTATTTAAAATCAGCTTCTGTTAGAAGTTTGCTTTTTTGGACAGCTTTTATGTTGCGTGTACCTGCCAGCATCATATTGATACTTAATTCTTTTTTAAATAAATCCATTACCGAATTAACACCTTGTGCTCCACCCAAATGCAGACCATAGAAAATAGGTCTACCCACAGCTACAATGTCTGCACCGCTAGCCAATGCCTTGAAAACATGTGAGCCGCGTCTTACACCACCATCAAAAATGATAGGAACACGCTTATTTACTTTTTTAGCGATAGCAGGTAAAATATCAATCGTAGCTGGCGCACTACCAAGCTGGCGACCACCATGGTTAGAAACCCAAATAGCATCAGCTCCAGCTTTAATTGCTATATCCACATCTTTTGGTGATTGTACACCTTTGACAATCACTGGTAAACCAGATAATTTCTTAACATAAGTAATGTCCTCTGGTGTGAAATTTTGTTTAGCTTGAGCGAAAATTTCAGAGATTCCTGACCCTTCGCCTGATTTGGTTCCGTCATTTTGTGTCGCTAAAAAGGCTTCAAGATTAGCAAAACCAAGTGGAAATTTGAAATCATTACGAACATCATCTTCGCGGTAACCACCAACTGGAGCGTCCACCGTTAAAATGATGGCTTTAGCACCACTTTTCTTTGCACGGTCAATAGTAAAACGGTTGAAAGCCTCATTCTTACTCATATAAAGCTGAAAGAAAAAAGGGTTGCCTGCTCCTGTTGCTTGTGCCACCTCTTCAATGGTTTTATTACCATAGGTACTAAGCGAAGGAATAGAACCAGCCTGAATCATACCACGAGCTGTGGCTAATTCACCATCGACATGTGCTAGCCCATGTGCTGCCATAGGAGCTTGAATGATAGGTATAGAAAGCGGAATCCCAAATAGGCTGGTAGTCATGTCTATGTCTTTTGCATTTAGTCCTGCTAAGATGCGTGGTTCGATGTATTTTTTATCAAAGCTGTCGGTGTTTTCTCGTAGCGACTGTTCGTTTTCTGCTCCGCCTCGTACATAGCCGAATGCTCCTTTTTCCATGCTTTTTGCGGCCTCTTTTTCTAATTCAGTCAGATTAACGATTTTTAATGGTTTATCTACTGTAGACGCTTGATAGTTTTGCGCAAATGCTGATTGGCTGAATGCTACAGTTAGTGCTGTAATAGAAACATAGTGTCTTACTTTCTTTAAAGTTTCCGTTAGGGTAGGAGAAAGAAAATTTCTACCATACTTATCTTTGTAAGATATTTGCCCTTGGGCATTGTTTGTTGTTGTCATATTTTTATTATTTAAATTGTTATTCAGTTATAAAAAATAAAAACCATTAGGTGATTCCTAATGGCTTTTTTATATTTTGATAAAAATAAAATTTTCTTTACCAATATAATAAAAAGTCTAATTGAACACCCTCGTTTCTGAGACTGCCAACATACACCATATATTATTTGTAAAGTTTATCATTTTATTATATTTTAATCACAAAGGATAATACCAGAGTTATTATTAAATTCTATCACACCTCCATTGATAGGAAAAGTGTAGCAGTTGTTTCGCTGTGGTTCTGCTGTGAAAAACTTAGCATAGTTCTGATTTTCTATTTTGGAAGTAATCAGTTTTACTTTGCCTGTTCTTAGAGAAGATACCACTGGGGCGTGGTCGTTCAAAATATGAAATTCGCCCAATTCTCCGGGAAGTAGGATAGATTCTACTTCTCCTTCGAATACCACAAGCTCTGGTGTTAATATTTTAATGTTCATATTTATATCAGATTTGAAATTTGAAGTTTGAAATTTGAAATTGAATTTTCATCAACCTCAAATTTCAAATTCCAAATCGTTGAATAATTTATGCGTTTTCAGCAAGCATTTTTTCTCCTGCTTCTATAGCCTCCTCGATAGTTCCTTTAAGGTTGAAACAAGCTTCAGGTAAGTGGTCTAGTTCACCATCGATGATCATATTAAATCCTTTGATAGTGTCTTTAATATCCACTAATGCACCTGGAATACCTGTAAACTGCTCTGCTACATGGAATGGCTGAGAAAGGAATCTCTGAACTTTTCTTGCACGGTAAACTACCAATTTATCTTCTTCAGAAAGTTCTTCCATACCCAAGATAGCGATGATATCTTGAAGTGCTTTATATCTTTGTAGAATTTCTTTTACTCTTTGTGCGCAGTTATAGTGCTCTTCACCGATGATTTCTGGAGCCAAGATTCTAGAAGTAGAGTCTAGTGGATCCACTGCTGGGTAAATACCTAATGATGCGATTTTTCTTGAAAGTACCGTAGTAGCATCAAGATGAGCAAAGGTAGTCGCTGGAGCAGGGTCTGTCAAGTCATCCGCAGGTACATATACAGCCTGTACAGATGTAATAGATCCATTTTTAGTAGAAGTAATTCTCTCCTGCATCGCACCCATCTCAGATGCCAATGTCGGCTGGTAACCTACCGCAGATGGCATACGCCCAAGAAGTGCAGACACCTCAGAACCTGCCTGAGTAAAACGGAAGATGTTATCCACGAAGAAAAGTACATCTCTACCTTGTCCAGTTTCTCCTCCATCACGGAAGTATTCAGCTAGAGTAAGTCCAGAAAGCGCTACTCTTGCTCTCGCTCCTGGCGGCTCGTTCATCTGACCGAATACGAATGCTGCTTTAGAATCTTTCATTTGTTCTAAATCAACTTTGCTCAGATCCCAACCTCCATTTTCCATAGAGTGCATGAAATCCTCACCATATTTAATAATACCAGATTCTAACATCTCTCTCATCAAGTCATTTCCTTCTCTGGTCCTTTCTCCTACACCTGCAAACACAGAAAGACCTCCGTGTCCTTTAGCGATATTGTTAATCAATTCCTGAATCAATACGGTTTTACCTACACCAGCACCTCCAAACAATCCGATTTTTCCTCCCTTAGCATAAGGCTCAATAAGGTCAATAACTTTGATACCTGTGAAAAGAACCTCTGCAGAAGTAGAAAGTTGTTCGAATTTAGGAGCTTCTCTGTGAATTGGTAAACCATTCTCTTTAGAAAGAGCAGTAATACCATCAATAGTATCACCTACCACATTGAATAATCTACCATTAATACCATCTCCTACTGGCATTGTAATCTGCTTACCTGTAGCTACTACTTCTTGACCTCTCTGAAGCCCGTCTGTAGCGTCCATAGCAATACATCTTACCATGTCTTCGCCAATATGTTGTTCAACCTCAAGAACGAGTTTCTCTCCATTATTTTTAACTACTTCAAGAGCGTCATAGATTTTTGGTAATTCTTCAACCTCTTGAAATACAACATCAATTACTGGACCGATGATTTGTGAAATCTTTCCTTTAATATGGTTTGCCATTTCTAAAATTTTTCTTGTTTGCAAATATAGTGAAAGTTTATAAAATAACATTGTTAAAAAAGAAGATTTTTATCATATTTGCGACAAATTTTTATCAATTGAAAATTATAAGAGATTTATCTGCTTACAAAAGCCCTGATTTTACTGCTGTTTCTATAGGAATGTTTGATGGCGTACATATTGGTCATCAGTCTGTTATCGGCCTTTTGAAAGAGAAAGCGAAGGAAAAAAATCTAAAAATGGCTTTGTTGTCTTTTTGGCCGCATCCGAGAAAAATTTTAAATCCAGAATTAGAAATCCACCAGCTGAATACTTTGGAAGAAAAAGAAACTCTTTTGGAGAAAGCGGGTGTGGAACTGCTTTTTTTACAGGAATTTAGTGAGGATTTTAGAAATATGAATGCAGAGGATTTTGTGAAAGAGATTTTGGTAAAGAAAATTAAAGCCAAATATATTGTAATAGGGCATAACCATAGTTTTGGAAAAGGAAAAAAGGGAAATTTTGAACTGCTCCAAAAAATGGGAAATGAATTAGGTTTTGAAGTGGAACAATTAGAAGAAATAAGTTTTGAAAATCAAGATATTAGCTCTACTGAAATAAGGCTGGCGCTTTTGGAAAGCAGAATAAAGGATGCCAATAAGATGCTGGGATACTCTTATAATCTGTCTGGCGAAGTTATTCATGGTAAAAAATTAGGACGAAAAATAGGCTTTCCTACGGCAAATCTAAAAGTAGATTCTACGAAACTTCTTCCTAAAAAAGGCGCTTATATAGTGGAAGTATGGATTGATAATCAATTTTATAAAGGAATGCTCAGTATTGGGACAAATCCGACAGTCGGCGGAGAAAAACTCTCGGTGGAAGTGTATATTTTGGATTTTGATAAAGATATTTATGGTAAAAAATTGACTGTGAATTTCAGGGATTTTCTCCATGAAGAGATAAAATTTGACAATCTTGACCAGCTTGTACAAAGGCTGAATAAAGACAAAAAAATAACTGAAAATTATAATTTCTAAAAGAAAAAGCCGAAGGAAAACTTCGGCTCTTATATTTTTAATTAAAAATCCATTGTAAATGGTTCTTCCTCCTTGCTTTGAATTCCCAAAGCTTCATAAATATATTTAAAAGTAGACAGAAGAACAGGTTTTCCACTGATAATAGCTACATCATGCTCAAAGTGGGCAGAAGGTTTATTATCCAAAGTCGTTACAGTCCAGCCGTCATCATGGAATTTCACTTTTTCTGTTCCTAAATTTATCATCGGTTCTATCGCTAGGACTATGCCATCTTTTAGGACTTTTCCAGAACCTTTTCTGCCGTAGTTCGGTACTTGTGGGTCTTCGTGCATTTCTCTTCCTAATCCATGCCCAACTAACTCACGCACAACGCCATAGCCTTCTTTCTCGCAGTAGGTCTGGATAGCATTAGAAATATCTCCTACACGCTTTCCGCGGATACATTGTTCGATACCTTTATATAAAGATTCTTTGGTGATTTTAAGGAGTTTTTTTGTTTCTTTTGCGACTTCTCCTACCTCAAAAGAATAGGCGTGGTCACCATAAAAACCATTCATATAAACGCCACAATCTACAGACAAAACAGTTCCTTCTTCTATTGGCTTGTTATTAGGAATACCATGTACCACCTCCGAATTTGGAGAAATACAAAGCGAATTTGGGAAACCATACATACCTAAAAAAGCGGGTTTTCCACCATGATCCATAATGAAATCATGTGCCAATTTGTCCAAATAAAGAGAAGTAATCCCAGGTTTGATTTCCTTTGCCAGCATACCCAATGTTTTGGAAACCAGTTGAGCACTTTCCCTCATCAATCGGAGTTCGTCTATTGTTTTTAACTGAATCATTTTTAATTTTTTACCAGAACCAACCTTTTTTTCTTTCTTTTTTCAATTTTGAATAAGCCTGAACTTCGCCATTTGAAATCCCAAATTCTATTTTTTGAGTGATGATTTCATAAACCTCGCCCCAGCCTGGGAAACCGCCAAGATTTCTATCATCTATAAAAACATCTGCATCTATTTTTCTTGACTGTGTATCTCCATCGAAAACTTCCCCTTCATAGCTTGAATTCACAGAATAAAACTCTATTCCATTTTTTTTGCAGAATTCCACAGCTTCCTCCAAAGCCTCTCCACTTCGGTAAGTCCAGAGAATAAGCCTGTATCCGTTCGCTTGAAGCTGTCTCAGCGTTTCAAATGCAAAAGGCTGAGCTCTCCCAATGCTAGGATAGGCGTCTTCCACAATGGTTCCATCAAAATCTATTGCTAATTTTTTGTTATTTAGTTTCATATTAACTTTATTTTATTTCCAAAGAATAAGTTCTTCTTCTTTTATGATTTGTCGGATGATAGTCCTGCCAAAGAGCTTGAATACTTGCGTTTTCCTCTAATTCTGGATTGGTTTCCAAAAACTTTACACCTTTCTTTTTAAAAGTTTCGTAGATTTCTTTAAAAATAATCGCTGTTATGCCTCGTTTTTGGTATTGTGGGTGAATCCCAATCAGATAGAAATTTGCTCTGTCATTTTTCTTTCCTGCGTTCAGCAGATGCCACCACCCGAAAGGAAAAAGTTTTCCTTTAGCCTTTTGTAAAGCCTTGGAATAAGAAGGCATAGTGATGGCGAAAGAAATCAAACTGCCATATCTATCTTTGATGCAGACAATGTAGTCTTTATCTATGAATTTAAAATATTTTTCTTTATAATGTTTAATCTGTTCCTGAGTAATCGGTGTATAGGTGGAAAGATGCTTGTAAGTGTCATCTAGGAGCTTAAACATTGGTTCTACCAATGGGAGAATGTCTTTTTTTGATTTGAATTTTACGAGTTCCAGTTCATATTTTTCAGCGATAAGGTTGCTGAATTTTTCCACCTTGTCAGGCAGGGTATCAGGGAAATTGATTTCAAATTCCACCCATTCTTTTTCTTTCACTAAGCCCAGCTGCTCCATATGTTTAGGATAATAATCAAAATTATAAATCCCAATCATCGTTGCCAATTTGTCAAAACCTTTGGTGAGCATTCCTGCTTTGTCCAAATTTGTAAAACCCATCGGGCCTTCTATTTTAGAAATCCCTTTGGATTTAGCATATTCTATCGCGGTGTCTATTAGTGTTTTAGAAACTTCTATGTCATCTATAAAATCTAGCCAGCCAAATCTTACCTTTCGGATACCGAGCTCTTTTTCCTCTTTGTGGTTTATCATTACAGCTATCCTTCCTACGATATTTTTGCCTTTATAAGCCAGAAACTGAGCTGCTTCAGAATATTGTAAGGCAGGATTTTCTTCTTTTACCCAAATACTTTTTTCTTCATTGATGAGTGGCGGTACATAGTAGGGATTTCCCTTGTACAGCTCCATTGGAAACTTTATAAAAAGTTCCAAATCAGATGAATTAAGTACTTGTTTTACTTTTATATCAGACATTCTCTTTTTTAAATATTCTGCAAAAATAAGATTATTTATTTTTCTATAACGAATAAGAACCAAAAATTATGACAAAATGTGCTTTGGCATAGTTTTTATATTAAAATAAATTCAGTAAAATATAGTATAGAGATGATTTATTTAATTTTAGGTGCAATTTTTTTGGCGAGTATGTTTGTTCAAAATAAACTAAAGTCAAAATTTGCTCATTATTCAAATGTAAGATTACAAAACGGAATGTCTGGTAAAGAAATTGCTGAAAAAATGCTGGCGGACAATGGTATCCACGATGTGAAGGTAATCTCCGTAGCGGGACAGCTCACAGACCACTATAACCCAATGGATAAAACAGTAAACCTCTCTGATGTGGTTTATAACGAAAGAAATGCAGCCGCAGCGGCTGTAGCAGCCCATGAATGCGGACATGCCGTACAGCATGCTGTGGGATATTCCATGCTTCAGCTTCGTTCCAGATTAGTTCCTATCGTGAATATTAGTTCTCATTTGGTTCAGTTTGTGATGATGGCTGGTGTTGCCATGCTGGCAGCTCAGATGGCTTTGGGAAAGACAGTTTTGCTGATAGGAGTTTTGCTATTTGCGATGACTACGCTGTTTGCATTCGTAACTCTTCCTGTGGAATATGATGCCAGCAATCGTGCATTGGCATGGCTGAAACAGACAGGAACAGTAACTCCGCAAGAAATGGAAGGCGCAGAAGACAGCCTGAAATGGGCAGCGAGAACCTATTTAGTGGCAGCGCTAGGCTCTTTGGCTCAGCTTTTATATTACGCTTCTATGCTTTTAGGAGGTAGCCGAAGAGAGGAATAACTTTTTAGATAAATTTAAATGTAACTTGATACATCTCGGATAAAATATCTGAGATGTTTTCTTTTTGTGAAGTTTTGATAAATGCTGTGATAGAGCATGTTTCCTGTGTATCAAAATTTACAACTCGTGCATCGAATTTATTCAGCAATGAGAAAATTACATTCTGCTGAGAAAAATTAAATTGGATTTCTATTTCAGTTTCTAATTCTTTTGTGATGATTTTGGCTTCTTCCAGAGTTGCTTTCGCGCTTTCTTTGTAGGTTTTTACGAGTCCTCCAACGCCTAATTTTGTTCCCCCGAAATACCTTACAATAATCAATAAAACATTGGTAACATCGTGCGCAAGCAGCTGATTATAAATAGGCAGCCCCGCGCTTCCCGAAGGCTCTCCATCATCATTGATACGGTAGTTTTCCCCATTCAGCCCCAGCCGAAAAGCATAGCAGTGGTGGGTAGCTTTTGGGTGTAACTCCTTGATTTTGTTTAGTTTTTCTTTATAATCATTTTCAGAAAGAATAGGGTAGGCAAAGCCGATGAATTTGCTTCCTTTTTCCTTAACTAAAACATTTTCAATGGATTTCTCTATGGTTTGATATTCGTATTTCATTTACTGATTTTGAAAATGATAGAGCGTATTGTCTCGCAATTTACTGATTTTATTTGGTTTTGGGCTAAAAACAGGAGCTTTGGTTCCGTTTTTTAAATTTATATTATCGGCTTTGATGACAAAAGCTTCGTCCCAAATTCCAGCATTGATAAACTGCTGTAAAGTAAAACTTCCACCTTCCACAATTACCGATTGTATCTGCTCTTCCCACAGTTTTTCCAGAAGATTTTTTATGAAGTTTTTTCTTTCTATTTTTATGAATTTTATATTTTTTTTCTCTTCGCTTTTGATTGAATTAAAAACCAAAGTAGGTGCTTCATCATTATAAATATTAAAATTCTGCGGAACTTCTAATTCTAAATCAATCAAAATTCGCACAGGATTTTTCCCAAAAACTTCCCTTGTGGTAAGGCTGGGATTGTCATTTAGCACTGTGTTTTTTCCAACTAAAATAGCGTGTTCATCGGCTCTTAACTGGTGTACCCATTGTTTGGCTAATGAATTGCTGACCGCTGATGGTTTAAAGTCTTTATCCAAAAATCCATCCTCTGATTCAGCCCATTTTAGGATGATATAAGGTCTTTTCTTTTGATGAAAAGTGAAAAATCTTTTGTTAAGTTCTCTGCATTCATTCTCTAAAACTCCTGAAGCTACCGCTATTCCAGAATCTTCTAAGATTTTTTTTCCTTTTCCATCTACTTTTTCGTGAGAGTCCAAAGTTCCTATTATAACTTTTTGGAAACCAATTTCTTTTAGTTTTAGGGCGCACGGAGGTGTTTTTCCAAAATGGGCGCACGGCTCCAAAGAAACATAAATGGTGGAGTCTTTCAGTAAAGTTTTATCTTGAACGGAGTTGATTGCGTTTATTTCTGCATGAGGATTTCCTGCTTTTTGGTGGTATCCTTCGCCTATTATTTTCCCATTATGGACGATGATAGCGCCCACTATAGGGTTAGGATAGGTTTTTCCGACTGCTTTTTTGGCGAGTTCTATGCACCGCTTCATGTAGATTTTATCTTGCATTTTTAGATTTTGTCTAAAACTTAATATTCTCCCAAAATTGGAAGAATATTAAGAATATGTTTAAAAAATTATTCGCCAGTGATAAGCTTATGAAGGCTCTGTTTTAGGCTTTCTATCAGAACTTTTTTCTCATCTATTTTGTCATAAGTATCTTTTAGCAGAGGATTTTCTCGCGAAGGATTGTTAAAGAAGTTGATATTGTTTTCTAATTTCACCACTTCCGCCTCTAAATCTGCTATTTGGCTCTTGATTTTTCTTGCTTTATCGGTAAGCTGAGCTTCTGTAAGATTTTCTTCTTTCAGGTCAAATACATTGATTTTGTTTAACTTAAGTTTTTCTTTCAGAACTTTATTAAACTCATTATTAATGCTCATTTTGTTTCTTGGAACTTTACCGATGTTGTCCCAAGAGCTCTTGATTTGCTCTATTTCTTCTACACTGCCTTCTTCGTCATTTATTTGCTTTAATTCCTCGAGCAAAGCTTTCTTTTGATGGTAGTTTTGTTTCCAATCATCCGTTGTAGAAGCGTTTTTCTCACGGAAATTATTGAAGAATGTATTACAAGCATCACGGAAATCATTCCAAACCTTATTTGCTTGATTTTTAGGAACATGCCCTATGTTTTTCCAGTCTTCCTGTAACTTTTTAAATAGAGGAACCGCAGTATCCCAATCCTCAGAATGCATGTTGTCCTGTGCGATGGAAATCAGTTTTTGTTTTTCCTCTAAATTGACATGCTGTGAGTTTTTTAGATTTTTATAAAAATCATTTTTCTTAGTATTAAAGGCTCTGAGCGCAGTTTTGAACTCAGTCCAATTTTGGTTGGATAGTTTTTTAGGAACATTGCCCAGTTTCAAAAACTCGCTGCGAAGCTGTTCCACTTGTTTTATCGCTTGTTGCCAGTAGTTATGAGTAACAGCCTCTTTTGAAGAAGCAAAATCTTTCAGTTTCGTGATGATTTCATTTTTCTTTTCCAAAGCTTTCTGCTGTTCCACTTCTATTTGAGCCAAAAGTTCGGATTTTCTCTCGTGGATTTTATTAGAAATTTCTTTGAAAACTTCCCAAGTGCTGTCACGAAACTCTTCCGCCACAGGCTCGGCTTCCTCTTTCCAAAGTCTGTGCAGATATTGCAGCTCATTCAGTGCTTTTTGGACAGAAACTTCGTTTATCAGCTCTTCTGCACGAGCGATGATGCTTTTTCTTTTTTCTAAATTGTGCGCATATTCCTGCTCGCGGTATTCTTTATTTAAATCCAGCATTTGGTAAAACTGATTCAAATGATGGAAGTAATTGTGATTCAGATTCTTAAATTCTGATTTTGCAACTGCTCCAGCATTTGCCCATTCTTCTTTAATTTCTCTGATTGCGCGGAATAGATTGGTATTAGGCTCAGTATTGATGTAGAGATTTTTGAGTTTTTCTATGATTTGGTTTCTCTTTTCCAAATTTTCTTGGTGCTCTTTTTCTTGGTTTTTGTTAAAGGCATCCAGTTTTTCCTTGAAAATACTTACCAAAGCAGAATATTTGGACTGCTCTGGATGTTCGTAAGAGAAATCTTCCATATCATTCCCTTCCTCTACGAAATCGTGTTTTTTATCCGCGATTTCTTCTTGAATAAGGTGATAAGCCTTGTCTTTTAACTGATTGAATTTTTTAGCATGAGCTCCCGCATCTGGCTTGTTTACAATGCTTTCCATTTCAGACAAAAGTTCTTTCACAGAGAGCGTATCCAGAGCTGTCTGCTCATTTTCTTCTATTTCTTCGTAAGAATTGATATCTAGAAATTCTTCGTTTTTGTTTTCCATTTCTGTACTCATTACAATCAGTTTTTGTTTAATACTAAGCTATTAAAAAATGCCTCAACATTTCAAGGCACTAAATTAAAGGTTTTTTATTTAAAATTCCAAATTTCCCACGCTTTTTCTGCTTGTTGTTCCAGCATAAGAAGTCCGTTCATCGTTTTGGCTCCCATTTCATAAGCTTTTCTAAGGAACTGAGTCTGAGGAGGATTGTAGATTAAATCTATGACCACATGCTGAGAAGAAATTCCACCGAAAGGAAAGGGAAGGCTCTGCTCCACATTTGGGAAAGTGCCTACTGGCGTACATTGGACGATGATTTTATGCTCTTTTACGATTTCCTCTGAAAGATTTTCAAAATTAAGTTTGGTTTTTCTTGAAACTGTTTGATAATCAATATTATATTTATCAAAAATATATTTCACGGCTTTTGCGGCTCCTCCGTTTCCTAAAATTAGAGCCTTTTCCGATAGAATTTTTGGGTAAGTCAATAAGGATTTTTCAAAGCCAAAAACATCTGTATTGTACCCGGTTTTCTTTCCATTTTTGATTAAAATACAATTGACCGCACCTATTTTTTCGGCTTCATCACTGAGTTCATCTAAAAAAGGAATCACCTGTTCTTTGTAGGGAATGGTGACATTTAGCCCGCGGAGATTCTCTATGCTGAATATTTTTTCTACTTCTTCAACCTGCTGAATATCAAATAAATCGTAAGAGTAATCAAATAGAGATAACTGGTTGAATTTTTGTTCAAAATATTTTTTTGAAAACGAATAGGAAATATTCCTTCCGATAAGCCCAAATTTCATCATTTTTATTGGCTTTAAAACTAATTAGATGACAAATGATGTTTGTTCACTTTTGAGAAAATCCAAGAAACCATCAGTCCGAAGAAAAATGCTGATGATATGACAATCAGGTAGTTATATAAAGTTATTTTCACAGGGAAAGGTAAATCCAGACCTACCGATGCCTTGAAAAAGCCTGTCTGTATCTGCAAAATACAAACTAAAGTTCCTAGTATCAGCCCAAAGAAAACACCCAAACAAACAATCAGCGCGCCAGTATAAAAATAGGTTTTTCTTAGCTGTGAAAATGTAAAACCTAACGAAATCAGTGATTTAGCTTGTTGTTTTTTATCCAATTGTAGGATGATGATTGCACCAGCGAGGTTGAATGTCGTGATGAAAATTACCAAAATAAAAATCAGATAAATAATCAGTTTTTCGGTGTTTATCATCTTCCAAAAAGCTTCGTTTTCCTCCATCTGAGTATTGATGTAGATGCTGTCATCGGCTAATTTTTCCAGCAGGTATTTTTTTACTGCATCGGCTTGTTCGGGATTATTTAGTTTTATGGCAATTTGATAAGCCGAATTTTTTGGAAGATTTAGCAGTCTTTGAGTAAGCTCTATTGGGGCAATTATATAGTTGTTAAGTTGTTCATTTTCAGCGAAAATACCTGTTACGAATATAGGTTCTTTGTTGAAAATATCTTCTTCTTTATTGATGAGTCCTTCTCCTGCTTTTGGAATGAAAATAGTGGCAGTTGTATTGTCATCATCTCCACCAATGGGAATGCCAAGCCTGTTGTTAAGAAGTCCTTCTACAACGACCTCATTTTGGTATTGAAAAGAAGGATACTCTCCGTATATGATGGATTTTTGAATGGGATTTATCTGTGTATAGACAGAATCAACGCCTTTTAAATAGGCAATTTCTCCGTTTTCATTATAGTTGAGATAAACTTTCTCTTCAATTACTTTTGAAAATGCTTTTATTTCAGGCTCTTTTTCTAATACAGAAATGATTTCTTCGGGATTTTTTAATAGTTTCCCTTCTTTGCTTTTTATCGTTAAATCCGCATGGATATTGTTAATCAGTTCTTTATTAAGTTCCTCTAATCCAGAAAAAATAGAAATCACTATAAACATCGCCATTACCGCAATAGTCATAGCTGTAGCCGCCAATCCTGTGATGAAGGACACAGCTTGGCTGCCTTTTTTGGAAACTATGTATCGAAGGGCGATGTAGAAAGGAGTGTTCATTTTTACAGAATAGGGTTGTCTCCTAGACCTTTAAGTTCTCGTTCTAGTTTTTCTACATCATCTAGGGAGGTGTCCAGATAAAAATTGAGCTGAGGGATGGCTCTCACTTGTTTTGCCATTTTTTGCCCAATGAAATTTCTGTAATATGATTTGTTTTCCTCTATTTCTTTCATCACAGCATCTCTGAAATCCTGAGGGAAGATGCTTAGATAAACTTTGGCTATTCCTAGATCAGCAGTGACTTTTACATCAGATACACTTACCAGTAGGCTTTGTTTGCTGTCTGATGCTTGTTTTCTAAAAAGTTCTGCTAGGTCTTCTTGTATGATTTGTGCTACTTTTCTTTGTCTATTACTTTCCATATCGTGCAAAGATAATATTTATTTAATCTATTGGATGTAATTTATGAAAAAAAACTTGCTTTTAATAAATAAATTTTTACTTTTGTGCAAATTAAAAAATGCATTTATGAGTTTTATTAAAGAATTTAAAGAATTTGCCATTAAAGGAAATGTAGTGGATATGGCAGTAGGGGTGATTATTGGAGGAGCTTTTGGTAAGATAGTGAGCTCTTTTATAGAAGATGTTATCACGCCTCTTCTTCTTACTCCAGCTTTAGAAGCTGCTAATTTGAAAAATATTGAAGAACTGACTCTGTTTGGAGGAGTTAAGTATGGAATGTTTCTTTCAGCGGTAATCAATTTTGTTATCATTGCTTTCATCTTATTTATGATGATAAAGGGAATTAATAAACTTAAAAATGAAAAACCAGCTGACGAACCAGCAGCGCCTACACAAGAGGAATTATTGGCTGAAATTAGAGATTTATTGAAAAATAAATAAACAAATTTTTATTCATAAAAGTTTAAAATTCACAAAAAATCCTCTCAAATTTGAGAGGATTTTTTTATTTCTTTAGTTTTATGGACAGGTTCTTTATCATGTCTTCGGACATTTCTTTTATTCCAAATTTATAGTTCAGTCCCCAGTCTCTTTTAGCAACGCTGTCATCTATGCTTTTTGGCCAGCTTTCTGCTATTTTTTGCCTAAAATCAGGTTCATAAGAGATTTCAAAATTAGGAATTATTTTTTTAATTTCTTCTGCTAATTCTTCTGGTGTAAAGGACATTCCGCCTAAATTATAAGATGTTCTTACAGAAATATTTTCGCTAGGTGCTTCCATTAGTTTTATCGTTGCATCTAAGGCGTCTTCCATGTATAGCATAGGCATGGCTGTTCCTTTTTGGATGAAACTCGTGTATTTTCCTTTTTCTATTGCTTCATAGAAAATTTCCACGGCATAATCTGTGGTTCCTCCGCCAGCAGGCGTCTGCCAAGATATAAGTCCTGGGTATCGGATGCTTCTGATATCTACATTGTGTTTTTGGTGATAATATTCACAGAGTTTTTCACCGGCTACTTTGGTTACTCCGTAGATGGTAGATGGATTGAGTGCAACTTCCTGTTCTACATTATAAGGAGAAATTCCTCTTCCAAAAACAGCAATAGAACTTGGCCAAAATATCTTTTTGATTAGTCCATTTTTTGCCATTTCACATAGATGAAGTAGCGGGTCTAAATTTACATTCCAAGCCAAAAGAGGCTGTTTTTCGGAAGTTCCTGATAGGAGGGAAGCGAGGTGATAGACAGTAGTGATATTGTATTCTTTGATGATTTTTTCTAATTCTTGGTGGTCAGTAACATCTAGTTTTATGTATTTTCCAGCGCTATCTAATCCTTCTTTTATATAGAGGTCAGAAGCTATTATGTTTTCCTTTCCATATACGCTGGCAAGTTTTGTTACTAATTCACTTCCTATTTGTCCATTGGCTCCAGTGATGAGAATTTTCTCCGTGTGTTCTTCCATTTTTATTTGTATTTTTCAGCAACGAAATTAAGAAAAATTCAAAAGATAAAAAAGTAAAAAACAAAAAAAACCTTTAACTAGAAAGTTAAAGGTTTTAAACACCAAATCACAAAATATTAATATGAAAAAAATTACTATTTTCTATTTAAAAGTGACCTGGCTGGGATTCGAACCCAGGACCCATACATTAAAAGTGTATTGCTCTACCAGCTGAGCTACCAGGTCTACAATATGAATGAACAAATATCTTTATTGGTGTCTGCGACTGGATTCGAACCAGCACATCCTTAGGATACCACCCCCTCAAGATGGCGTGTCTACCAATTTCACCACGCAGACTTATTGTCTTTTAGTGACCTGGCTGGGATTCGAACCCAGGACCCATACATTAAAAGTGTATTGCTCTACCAGCTGAGCTACCAGGTCTCCATTATTACTGTGTCAGTAATTTTTGAGTGGTGCAAAGATAGGTATTTTTTTTTATTATCAAAATTTTTTATCAAATTTGTTGAAAAATTTTATCATGATAATTACACTTATGGGGTATATGGGGAGTGGTAAGTCTATCGTTTCCAATGAATTAAGCTCTAAAATGCGCTTTAAAAATATTGACTTAGATAATGAAATTTCTAGTGAAATAGGGCTGTCTATTCCTGAAATTTTCCAAAAAAAAGGAGAATTATTCTTTAGAAAAAAGGAAAAAGAGATTTTGGAAAGGGTTTTGAGTATGCAAGAAGATGTAGTTTTGAGTTTGGGAGGAGGAACACCGTGCTATTATAATAACATAGATCTTATAAATAAAAGATCAGTGAGTGTTTATTTGGTGGCTAATGTCAATACCTTGGTGAAAAATCTTCTGTATGAAAGAGAAAAAAGACCTCTGATAGCAGGAATAAAGGAAGAAGAATTGCCTAATTTCATAGGACAGCATCTCATGGAAAGGAATCATTACTACTCTAAAGCAAAGGTGGCGGTAATGGTGAATGATTGGGATCTTGATAGGATTGTTAGTGATATTTTGACTGAGATAAAAAAATTGGGTTGTGAAATCAGAAATAAAAACTGATCAAAATATCAAGTATATAGTCATAATAAAAACCGAAAGCCAATAATTATAGATTTAATATAATATTGACTTTCGGCATAGTATAATCATTTATCGTTTATCCTCTATTCCAAATTTTCCCCAAAGACTAGGTTCTATATCTAGTTTTACTCTTTTTTTCATTTGGGAATAGAGTTTGTCTAATTCTTTCAGTTTAGAATTTATATCTTCTGTTTTTTTCTTGGATTCTGCTTTTAATCCTTCATTTTCGCTATTTAAAGTTTCTATTTTTTCTCTTAAATTCTCTAAATTTAGAATAGTATCATCTGTAATCCCAGCAGGAAGATTAGATTTTATTTTCTTTAATCCATCTATTAGGACTTTAGCATTTGTTATTTTTTGAGAATATGTTTTTGTAGCCATATTTATTATTTTATATTTCTATATAAAGTGTTTTTTAGTATATATTATTAACTCCAGTAAGTTTTAGTTTTATCAGCTTTATATATATACTTATTTTCTAGCATTCTATCTACTTTATATGTAGTATTTTCTATTTCGCTCAAATTTTCATATCTAATAGCAACTATATTATTATCAATAGTATTATAATTAGATAATTTTTCTTCTAATTCACTATAATTTTTATTAAATATAGATAGATTTATATCATTTATAGATTTATTTTTCTTTATTCTATATTCTTTATTATTATATTTGAAAATTTCAATATGAATAGGTTTTTGATTTTCAATTTTTATAATATTTTTATCATTGGAATCAAAATTAAAATCTTTTTTACTTATAATTTGATTTTCATTTTCATTTTTTGCATCATTATTATTTTCTTGTGAATAAAAAAATGAAACTGTAAAAATAGATAATATTGAAATTGTCTTTTTCATAGTATTTTGAATTTTGAGTTTAATTTTATTTTGCAAATATAAATAAAAAAATAATATAAATATAACTTTTTTTAAAAATATTTTTAATCTTTTTAAAATAATAAGGAATATTTATACTATTTAAGTATTTTAATTTAAAATATATATATATAACTTTAATCTATCATGATATTATTTTATTATATTTGTATATAGATATTTAAAAAAATATCTCCCCAAATCATTTGGGAAGATACCTTTATTATTTTAGTATATTATTTTTATATAACCTAATATATATTTTTCTTAAAAATTAAATAATATTGTATATTTATAGTATTATTTGATTTTAATTATATAATAGCTTCTCTTATTTTGGTTAATTTAGCTAAAAGATTATCTAATTTATCAAGTTGAAGCATATTTGCTCCATCGGATTTAGCTTCAGAAGGATTGGGATGTGTTTCTATGAATATTCCATCAGCTCCTACAGCAATTCCTGCTTTTGCAATAGTTTCTATAAGTTCTGGTCTGCCGCCAGTAACTCCACTTTCTTGATTGGGTTGTTGTAATGAGTGTGTGATATCAAGAATTACAGGAGCATATTGTTTCATAATAGGAATTCCACGATAATCTACAATCAAATCAGTATACCCGAAAGAATTTCCTCGTTCTATGATGGCTGTTTTTTCGTTTCCAGAGTCTTTTACTTTCTGCACGGCAAATTTCATGGCTTCTGGCGATAGGAATTGCCCTTTTTTCAGAGTTACCACCTTGTTGGTTTTAGCGGCAGCTACCAAAAGATCAGTCTGTCTAACCAGAAAGGCTGGGATTTGTAATACATCTACAAACTGAGCTGCCAGCTCGGCGTGTGCATTTTCGTGGATGTCTGTGGTGGTAGGAATGTTGAAAGTTTCGCCTACTTTTTTCAGGATTTGAAGCGCCTTTTCATCGCCTATTCCTGTGAAAGAATCCACACGAGAGCGGTTGGCTTTTTTAAAACTCCCTTTGAAAATGTAGGGAATATTGTATTTATCAGTGATTTTGATAACGGTTTCGGCTATTCTCATCGCCATATCTTCGCTTTCTATGGCGCACGGACCAGCTATTAGAAAGAAATTTTTAGAATCTTTGTGGCTGATGTTTGATAAATGCTGTATCATATATATGTATTTAAATTTTCACAAATATAGGTTTAATTTTGGTAAAATACCCAATAGAAAAAGCGAGCTGTAAGACTCGCTTTTGTAGGTTTTATTCGGTTACACTTATGACTTTTTGGGTTATTTTTTGAGTTTTTTCCTTTTCATAAGTAGAATCAAAAGGTTTCATAATAGGGAAAAGGAATTGATAAAATGGCGTGATATTCTGCACTTCCTCAGATTTTTCAAAAGCTTTTTCTTTTCCCATCATCTCTAATTTTTTAATGAAATTATCAAATCTTTTGTCAATAACCGAAATGGAATTCACCAAATATTGGTATCCTTTGTCTTTTTTACCAGCAATTTCGTAGCCATTTACTACTGCTTGGACTACCATAGAGTAGAGCATAGGCTGGGTGACCATCTGTCTTCTAAGCAGGTTTTGCTCTCGTTTGCTGAGGCTTAGATAATAGTCATATTCGCTGAAAATATCCTTTTTCATCTGTTCAGCCAGTTTGAGACCTTTCTGTTCTTCTCCGGCTGCTATATATCCGAAAATAATAGCACTCACGGAGCGAGGATCATTATATTTCTCCACAGGAATTTCTTTGGAAGCTAAATCTAAAACTTCCAAAGCTTTTGCTTTTTGTCCTTTTAGAACCAAAGCTTCTGCAGCTCTTCCTGCTGATGTTCTGTAGTTCATAATGTTGGAAGTTGCTGTTTCATCATAGTGGACTTTAAGGTCTTTGAAGTTCCCCCAACGGAAATTTTTAACAACTTTGTAGAGTTCATCAGCATCTACACGCCCTAAATCCCCATCTTCTCTTTCAAGTGTTTTGATAGGAACAAGACGATAGTTAAACCCATCAAATTGTAAATAATCATTTAGGTAAAATATATTTTTGGAGTCATAAATACCTCCAGAAGAGAAACTTATAGGTCTTTTCCAATCAAAATTTGCTAAAATATCCATCATCATAAGTTCATTTTTGTACATGGTAGAACCTTCGTAGTTTATGATGATTTCATTTTCTGCAAGTGGAGCATCCTGAGCTTTTATAATTCCCGATTTTACTGCATTTTCTTTGTTTACAGGCAATACGAATCTGCTCACAGGTAGAAAGTTAAACTTATGGTATTGCTCTTCCCCAAATAACATTTTTAGAATCATATCCTTATCCTCTGATTTGGAACGGAGGAACTGGATAGCTTCTTTTAATGTCATGGTTTCTTTGGTTAGGTATTTTCTTAAAGAAGCCAATTCTGTCGCTGGAACTCCTTGTTCTTCAAGGTTTTCAAAGATATTAGCCCAGCTGTTTTTATTCATTAGATAGATTTGGTCATTCATTCCATCTCGGTATTCGGCGTGAGATAGCGACGAAGGAACAGGCATCGCATTATAAGTTCTTCTTTTCACTTGGTCTATGTTCCAAGGTGTCGCCAAAAGCGTATGGTTGATTACCTTCACATCATCTCTAAATCTTTCTGTCTCTTGGATAGCCCAAGTAGGGTAGGTGTCATTATCTCCATAGACAAATAAAATTCCATTTTTAGGAAGGGATTTTAGTGAAGAATAGGCATAATCATATGCTGTGTATCTGCTACTTCTGTCATGTGGAGTATAGTTTTGGAAGCCCATCATTAGAGGAATTCCCATTAAAATAGCACCAATGCCGATATTGACAGTGTTGTTTTTTATTTTATTTTTAAGGAAGTCAAAAATTCCCGCCACGCCTAGACCTATCCATATCGCAAAAACATAGAATGAGCCGACCATAGCGTAGTCTCTTTCCCTTGGTTCAAATGGTTTTACTCCTGTGTAGAAAATAATTCCCACACTCATCAGGATAAATATAGAAAGCAGGGCGTACAATCTTCCGAAATCTTTTAGTGATTGGTATGCAAAACCAATGATTCCAAGAAGGAAAGGCAGGAAGAAAAAGTATACAGTGCTCTCGTTTTTGAATTTTGATGGAAGGTTGTCTTGGTCGCCCAGCATCATATTGTCAATAGCAGAAATTCCACTAATCCAGTTGCCATTCGTGTTTTCCATGTGTCCTTCTAGGTCGTTTTGTCTTCCTACGAAATTCCACATCAGATAACGAGCGAAATAATATCCATTCTGGAAATCAATGAAATAATGCAGGTTTTGCGCCAAAGTAGGCTTTTTGATTTTGATTAAATCATAGCTTTTTACATCAAGATAATCTTTTGCAGTGATGTTTCCATCTTCATACTTAGCTTTTAATTCATCAAAAGCTTTTTTTGCATGAGGGTTGTCCACTATATTTTCATTGGAATAATTAAACTCAAAATCAGGCGCACCATACATAGACACATAGTTGTTCATTACAGTCCTATCAGAGTTGTACATTCTCGGCAAGAAGCTGACATGGTCTTTGTTGTACACATAACTGGTGCGTTCGTCTACTTTGTCATATTTTCCTGTTTTTTCATTTTTTTCGTAGACATCGCCTGTTTTTATTGTTTTGTAGCCGCCATCCTCGTTTCTTTCTATTCCGTGCGCATCTAGATGAGCAGTGTAGTTTTGTCCATATATAGTAGGCCAGTCGCCGTACTGCTCACGGTTGTAGTAGTCCAGCATACCGATGGCAGTATCAGGATTGTTCAGGTTCATAGGAGGATTGGCATTGGCTCTGATAGGAATCATCATCCAGCACGAAAATCCGATGATCATATAAACTACTGATAATGCGATGGTTTGGTATAGATTGTTTTTGGTTTTTCTTGTGTATCGGATGATATAATAACAAAAAGCAACCAAAATGATAAATGCAATGATAGTTCCCGAATGAAACGGCAGTCCGATACTATTCACAAAGAAAATTTCGCTCTTTCCGAAAAGCCTCATGACAATAGGGAAAATCCCTTTAAAAACAAATGCTAAAACTCCAAGCGTGATGAAATTAGCAATAATGAAGTTTTTCCAAGTGAATTTGTAATTTCTAACATAGTAGATGAAACACACCGCAGGAACTGCCAGCATCACCATCATATGGACACCCACAGAAAGTCCTGTAATAAAGAAAATCAGGATAATCCATCTCTGGCTGTCGCTGTCATGGTATTCGTTTTCCCATTTTGTAATCAGCCAGACTACAAGTGCGATGAACATAGATGCCATAGAATACACCTCGCCCTCCACAGCAGAATACCAAAAAGTATCCGAAAAAGTAAACGCCAGCGAGCCTATAACTCCCGAAAACAGCGCAGAAATCATTTCCGCTGAGCTGAGCTCTTCCATTTCTTTATTTAAAATTCTGCGGACTAAATGCGTGATTGTCCAAAAAAGAAATAAAATTGTAAATGCACTGAATAGTGCAGACATGGCGTTGATAATCAGTGAGTAATAGGCTTCATTCCCAAAGCTTAAAATAGCCGCCACAGCGCCCACCAGCTGGAATAGTGCCGCTCCTGGTGCGTGGGTAACTTCCAGTTTTACAGCGGATGAGATATATTCGCCCGTGTCCCAAAAGCTGAATTTATGCTCTATAGTAGATAGATAGGTCACCAAAGCAATCCCAAAAACTGCCCAGCCTAATATGTTATTCCATTTTTTAAATGTCCAGTTTTTCATTAATAAAAATAATTTGTCGCGAAATTAAGATTTTTTGATAAAAGAAATCCAATTTTTAGCCTAAAATTATGATTTTTTAAATATTTCTTGATGAAGAAAAACGCTTTTTTAGAATTATTTTAAATAAAAATTTGGTTTATGTATTTAAAAATATTAGTTTTGCCTAACATTTATTTCTAATTAAATCTAATTATATTATGAAAAATTATAAACTTTTTCCATTATCAGCCCTGTTTTTCATGGGTTTGATGAATGCGCAAGATGTAAAACAAGACTCCCTTCACAAGGATAAAAATGTAGATGAAGTGATTATCACAGGAACGCTGAAACCTATCAGTAAGTCCAAAAGTCCCGTTCCAGTGGAGATTTATACCAAGAAATTTTTTGAAAAAAATCCGACTTCTAACCTTTTAGAATCTATTTCTATGGTTAATGGAATTCGTTCGCAGATTAACTGCTCGGTTTGTAATACAGGAGATATCCATATCAATGGACTGGAAGGGCCTTACTCGCTGATTCTCATCGATGGAATGCCGATAGTGAGTTCCCTTTCTACGGTCTACGGTCTGAGTGGAATCCCGAATTCTATGATAGAGCGAATAGAAATTGTGAAAGGCCCTGCGTCCTCTGTTTATGGGACAGAAGCGATGGGAGGAACTATCAATATCATCACTAAAAACGCTTTGACCGCACCAAAATTTGCTTCGGATTTTAGCACGACTTCTTGGGGCGAGCAGAATATGGATTTGGCTACGAAATTCAATATTGGTAAGAAAGCAGCGTCTATCTTGAGTGTTAATTATTTCAATTTTACTAATAGAATTGACAAAAATAAGGACGGCTTCATGGATACCACGCTTCAAGACCGAGTTTCTGTGTTTAACAAGTGGAATTTTAAGCGAAAAGACAATAGAATGGCTTCCTTTATGGCAAGATACCTTTATGAAGACCGATTGGGAGGGCAGCTCCAGTGGCAGAAACAGCATAGAGGCGGCGATGAAGTCTATGGCGAAAGTATCTATACCAACCGCTTTGAGGCGATAGGGCTTTATCAGCTTCCTACGGTGGAGCAGTTGTTTTTACAGCTTTCGTTTAATTATCATAATCAGGATTCTAGATACGGAACAGAAGCCTTTGATGCGACACAGCGCACGAGTTTTGGGCAGTTTTATTGGAATAAAAATTTCGGAAAGCATGACCTGATTGCAGGAGCTACTTTGCGCCATAACTACTACGATGACAGCACGATAGGAACGCAGAATACAGACGGAACGAATAACCCGACCAGCGACTGGCTTCCAGGGCTTTTCGTGCAAGACCAATGGACTTTTAATGACAAACACTCACTTTTGCTGGGGTATAGATTGGACCACAGTAAAAATCATGGATTTATTCATTCTCCGAGGCTGGCTTATAAGCTGAGCCCAAGCCCTGCGACCAGCATTAGAGCGAGTTTTGGGACTGGTTTCCGCGTAGTAAATGTCTTTACCGAAGACCATAAATCGCTTACCAATGCTAGAGAAACGGTCATCAGAGATATTAAACCAGAAAAATCCATCAACGGGAATATTAATTTTACTCAAAAAATAACCGCAGGAAACGGCTATATTGATATAGATGCTACGGCTTTTTATTCTTATTTTACGAATAAAATAGTAGCTGATACAGAGACAGATAGCGATAAAATCATTTATGATAACCTGAAAGGACATGCGATAAGCCAAGGGATTTCATTGGGAGCGAATATAAAATTTGGTATTCCGCTGAGCTTAAATATAGGGGCAACCTATATGGATGTTTTTGAAAAGTATGAAGAAGGGGGCGAAACGCACAAAAAATACGAGCAGCTCGCACCTAAATGGTCTGGAACTTATGCGCTCAGCTATGAGTTTAGTAGAAAATTTGGGGTAGATTTTACGGGCGAAGTTTATGGGCCGATGCGCCTTATCACCGTTCCGAAGGATTTTCGACCAGAATACTCGCCATGGTATAGTTTGGCGAATATCCAGCTGAGAACTAAGTTTGACAATGGTTTGGAAATTTATGGCGGCGTGAAAAACTTGTTTAATTTCACTCCAAAAGACCCTATTCTAAGACCTTTTGACCCGTTTGATAAAGATACAGGAACCAATAATCCGAACGGATATGAGTTTGAACCATCCTACGGATACGCTCCGATGCAGAAAATAAGAGGTTTTCTAGGGATAAGATACACAATAAAATAAAATATATGAAACTAAAACTTGCTTTTTTGGCGGTTGTGTTGTCTTGTTTTTCTCACGCTCAAGTGCTGAGTAGTTTTGAGGAAGTGGAAAAACTAAGAAAAGAAAATCCTAAACCTGTGGTTGTTTTATTCACCACCGAATGGTGCGGAGTGTGCAGAGTGCAGAAGAAAAATTTATCAAAACTTCCTCAGAGCGTATGGGACAGCGTTTATTTTATAAGCATAAACCCTGAAAAATACCATAAAGACATAGAGTTTTTTGGGAAGAAATATACTTTTGTGTCCAATGGGACTTCGGGACTGCATAAAATAGCCTACGAGCTGGCTGGCAGCAGAGTTCCTGCCTATCCGTTCTGGGTTTTTACTGATGAAAACGGAAAAATGCTGACCCATGAGGGACTGCTGAAAGAAAAAGAACTGAATTCAATTTTTTCTAATCATAATCACTAAGTGCGGAAGTAAGGCGATTTTGCCTTACTTTCGTTTTTTTATTTGTTTTCAGATTTTTTCAGAAAATACTTTTGTAGAATTTGGTTTAGAGGATAAATTTTGAAAATAAGATTTCCGATGAATATCACTACTAAAACCAAAGCGGGTTTGTAAATCAAATTCACGAAACTAGACTGAAAATTAGGAGAAACCGTAGCCAAAACAATCGCAGAACCGCAGATGATAACTGCCCACAGCATTTTGATGGATAATGGGAAAACCTTGAAATGGCGGTAGTTGAACACGATTTTTATTAAATTAAACGAGGTCAAAGAAACAGCATAAGAAATGGCGATTCCCAAAATCCCTAAATCGGTATATTTTAGGAAAAAAGCATTTAGAGCGATGGTCACCATGGCTAAAATAAGCATAAATAGGGTGTTGTACTTATAAAATTTGGACATGGAAATGATGTGGCTGTTGAATCCCGTAGCTAAATCAAACAGCATCGTAATGCCGATAATCCATAAAATAGGTTCCGCTGTCCGAAGAAGTTCTCCATTTTTCATAAAGTCCGTGAGGAAAGGAAATCCCACCACGATGCACGAAAAAAAGACCAATCCTAAAAAGAATAAACTCAGGGAAGTTTTTTTGTGAAAGCGGTCAAGGTCCTGTAGAGTGTTTTCCGTAAGATGCTTGTTAATCATCGGTGCAGAGATGTTGTAAAGCCCCATCTGAGGGATGTTTATGAGGGTAACGATGGAGTAAATATTGCTGTAAAGCCCATTTTGTTCAAAGCCGATGTATTCCCCAATCATCACATTGGCAATTTTCAAAGCTAAAAAACTGCCGATATTTCCTAAAAATCCGAAAAAACTGTAAGATAAAATCTGAACCCAAAGCCCGTTTTGTCGGAAGTAGTCTGTGCTAAAATCAAAATGAAATTTCTCTAACCTGTTGTTATACAGGAAGTAACCCAGCATTGCCATAAAGAAAACAGAAATAAAGAAAATAAGCACCAGATTTTCAGGGATTTTTGCGAAGAAAAACAAGCAAAAAGCACCAATGTTGGCAAGTTTAGGAAACAGATTTTCAAAAATGTTCGGAATCGCGATGCGTTTATAGTTGGAAATATATTTATTCAAAACAGTAGAAATGGACAGAAACAAAATCAAAGGAAAAATCAGATGTTTTGCCTGCCAGTTTTCACTTTGTTTTAAAGAAGGGAAAATATTGAAAATCAAAAAGTAAAGAATCCCAAAAATAAAAAAGTTGATAAAAATCCCTACAAGGGACAAAGAGAGCATGTTCTGGTGTTTTCCATCTTTTTGTGTCTGTGCAAAAAACTTGACATTAGAAAAAGAAATCCCAAAAACGACTATCGGAACGAACATCTCCGCCGTTGGGAAAATAAATCTCAACTTGCCATAAAATTCCAAATCATTTGGGAAAATAAAGAAATTTGCCAGTGTTCCCAGCAAAAATCCCAGATATCCTACAATGGAATATTTTAGCCCTTGTCGGAGTATTACGCTCATTATCTGTTGTTTATGAAAATTATATTTTTTATAAATTTATTAGAATCTTCGGCAAAGATAGCATTTTGAGAATTTAGAATATCCTCGGTCAAAGGTTCTAATGAAAAATTCTCTCGATGCAGATAATGCGCCGAATATCCGTATTTTTCTATATTAGAAATTACTTCCCAAATCGGCTCGGAGTGGTACTTTTGCTCGATTTTTACCATTAGAACGGGCTTGAATTTTTCAATGGTTTCTTTCGCGCCTTCCAGCACGGAGAGTTCTTGCCCTACTATGTCTATCTTTATGAAATCCAGCCTTTCCAGTTCTTTTCTTTCCGATTCCCTTTGTTGGCACCAGCTGTCAAGGGTGATGCATTCCGCTTTTTGTGTGGCTATTTTTGTGTCCTCATCTTCTGTAATGTTGTCCAGCAGGGTGCTTTCCTCGTGGATTTTTTCTTTGTTGAGGATAGGAATTGTCAGTTCAGCCTTCTTATTTTCATTGGATAAGGCTTTTTGATAAAAATTGATTTTAGGAAAAAGATTTTTGAGTCTTTTACAAAGGATTTTATTAGGCTCAAAAACATGAAAGTTTTCAGGAAAAAGAATGTAATCCAGCCAGTAGACATAATCTCCCCAGCCTGGCCCGACTTCTATAAAAACAGCTTTCTGCGGCAGGAAATCTTTCAGCCAAAGCAGCTCTGGTTCTGCATTTCTCTCAAAAATATTTTCTTTATCCAGACGGATAAGTTTTTTATAAAAACGACTTTTATAAATAGTAGGAGAAACAAACCAAAAATTCTGTGCAAGAGCATAGTATGGGTTAATCATGCTGTAAATTTTTCCAAACCACAAAACTACGATATTTACACAGATTTTAGATGAAAAATCTCCACAAAAAAAAATCAGAGATAAATTTTATCTTTTATATAAGGTGTATTGATTTTTGATTTTCAGACAAAAAGAAAGGTAGAATTTATTACCTTTGCACAAATTATTTAAGAACAAGATGAGTAGAGATAGAAAAAGTTTTTCGGGAAGAAGGGATAACAGAGAAGAGAGTAGAGGAAGCCAAAATAGAAATAAATTTGAGAAAAGGGACAGACCATCTGCTCCTAAAAAGTTTTACAAAAAACCTGATGAGCAGGAAGATAAAGCCAAATCTTTTATTCTGAAAAGAAAATTGGATAAAATCAGCAAACAGGTTGAAAAAGATACAATTAGGCTTAATAAATACATCGCTAATTCTGGAATATGCAGTAGGAGAGAGGCTGATGAACTGATTACACAAGGACTAGTGGAGGTGAATGGGAAGGTGGTTACAGAAATGGGATACCAAGTTCAGAAAACGGACAGAGTGGTTTTCGATGGACAGAGTATAACTCCAGAAAAGCCTGTGTATGTGCTTCTTAAC
Source organism: uncultured Flavobacteriaceae bacterium (assembly GCA_963516675.1). Classification (GTDB taxonomy): domain Bacteria; phylum Bacteroidota; class Bacteroidia; order Flavobacteriales; family Weeksellaceae; genus JABCPE02. Next base: position 42,964 of record CAUQBH010000013.1, read on the forward strand.
AAGCCGAAAGGATATATCTCTACGACAAAAGATGAGAAAGCGAGAAAGACCGTGATGGATTTGGTAGCGAACGCCTCGCCGTATCGTTTATTCCCAGTGGGTAGGCTGGATAGACAGACTACAGGGCTTATTCTTTTGACGAATGATGGGCATTTGACTAAAAAACTGACGCACCCATCTTTCGGTGTGAAAAAAATCTATCATGTTACTTTGGATAGAAAACTAAGTGTGGAGGATCTGCGCACGATAGCAGATGGAGTTCGTCTGGAAGAGGGAGTAGCAGAGGTTGACAGCATCTCATACATCGAAGGAAAACCTAAAAATGAAGTGGGAATAGAAATTCACATCGGCTGGAACAGAGTCGTAAGGAGAATTTTTAAGAAAATGGGCTATGAAGTGGAGGCTTTGGACAGAGTGATTTTTGCTGGGCTTACCAAGAAAAATATCAAACGAGGACACTGGCGAATTCTCACCGAAATGGAAGTGAATAACCTAAAAATGTTATAAAAAATAGAAGTGATAAATACCCTTTTTGTGTTTATCACTTTTTAATTTAAAATACCGAATTTAGAATGGTTTTAGTAACGGGAGCAACAGGGATTTTAGGAAGAGTATTGGTTTTAGAACTCCTTAAAAAAGGCAAAAAAGTGAGAGCTGCCAAGCGAAAAAGCAGCAATATAGAAGAAGTCAAAAAATCTTGGCTTTTTTATACAGCGGATGCTGAACGGCTTTTTGAGCAGATAGAGTGGGTGGATGTAGATTTGTGGAATTTGGATTCGCTGAGAGCGGCTTTGGATGGTGTGGAAGAGGTCTATCACGCCTCTGCAAAGGTGAGTTTTCACCCGAAAGACACCCAAGAAATGCTCAGAACCAATGTAGAAGGCACTAAAAATATGCTCTATATAGCCGAAGAAAAACAGGTGAAAAAGTTTCTTTTTGTGAGTTCTATTGCGGTACTGGACGAGGTGAATGAAAATGGAATAATCGATGAAAACTCGCAGTTTAGCCCAAAAGAAGAGCATTCTGGATATGCGCAGTCAAAATATCTTGCAGAAATGGAGATCTGGCGAAGTTCAGCAGAGGGGATGAATACCATTATCATCAACCCTGGCGTCATCATCGGCACAGGAAACTGGGGGAACAGCAGCGGAGAGCTTTTTACCACTTTTGAGAAAAATCCATTTACTTTTTCAGGGGGAACGGCCTATGTGGATGTTCGCGATGTGGCTAAAATAGCAGTGGAACTGATGGATAAAAACAAATTCGGCGAGCGGTATATTATCCTTTCTGAAAACCGAAAATATCAGGATTTATCCGATATAGTAAGGCTAAAATTAGGGAAATCCAAAACGAAAATCCTTCCAAAATCCATTCTGAATTTTGCATATTGGCTGAATGTCCTTTTTGGGTGGCTTATCCCAAGTTTAAAGAGAGTTACCAAGAGTAATATAGAGGCGGTTACCAGCTTTACGCCGATTTCTAATGAGAAAATAAAACGAGAACTGAATTATAATTTTATTCCTATCAATGAAAGTATTGATTTTCATTTGGGAAATTATAAAAACCGAAAATTGTAAATCATTATAAATCAATGAAATGACTAATATAGAGCTGATACAGGAATGGTATAAAAATCAGTGTAATGGCGACTGGGAGCATGAATATGGAGTGAAAATAGAAACTCTGGATAACCCTGGCTGGATTGTCAGCATAGATTTAGTGGGTACTTTTTTGCAAGGGTTTGAATATCAATATTCTAAAAAAAGCGAAGAGGACTGGATAGAGCTGGTGTCTGATGGTGAAGTTTTTAGGGGAGCGGGAGATTTTCTAAAACTTGATGAAATTTTAGACAAATTTATCAATGAATTTGCATTACCCAATATTAAAAATACAAAGCAGATTTATGAAATATACGAGGAAATACCTTTGTCCATAGGGCTTAATGTATATAGACAGCTTAATGCTATGCCTATTAGTTTGACAGAATTTGAGATAGTAGAAATTCCAGAATGTGATTTCAAAGACCTGAAAGTAGTGGATATAGAAGATTTTCAAAAAATGACTTTCCAAGAAGGCGAAATAGACAGCAGATACAAGGTAGGCGACAGCGTGTCCTGCGACCTAAAAACGCTCTATGATGGGATAAATCTTGTTATAAAAAATTAAAATCAATCCCAAAGTAACAAGCGTTGCCTATTTAAAATTTTGTTTTGCTTGTTATAATAGTTTATTTTTGTCCAAAATAAAATTTTGTTTCAGAAAATAATCATATTTCCTTTTGTGATACTGGTTCGCTTTTATCAGCTCGCCATTTCGCCGTGGCTGGGGAGCAACTGCCGTTATCAGCCCACATGTTCTCAGTATATGCTGGAAGCCCTGAAAACCCACGGTCTTCTGAAAGGATTATTTTTAGGAACAAAGAGAATTTTGAGCTGTCATCCATGGGGAGGCAGCGGTTATGACCCAGTTCCACCTAAAAAAAGAAAGTAAATTTAAAATGAAAGATAAAATAAGATTTTTTATTCTGTTTGCATTGTTGCCGTTTCAGTTGTTCTTTTCACAAGAATACAAAAATGGTTTTTCTGACGGAAGTATAGTAACTAAAAAGGGAAGCACTCCTGTGAAAATATTTGTAAGCCCTGATATGAAGCAGGTTTATGATGCTCTCGGTTCAGAGAATGCAGATGTTTTGGTTATTCTTAATAAATACAATACAGAGCTGTCTGGTCAGAGAGAATATGAATATTTGGCTCCATATTATGAGGAGTTTAAAAAGAAAGGCTATTTTATTCTTAATGAGAATTTTATGCCTGTCGGCGAGGAGGGAATGTCCGCAGAATCCCTAAAAAGTTACAAATATATTTTGAAGTCCAATCAGCTGACAAAGCTGGATTCACAGATGAGTAAAATGGTATGGCTAAATACCGAGTTTAGCATTTGGAATCCAAATGAAGGCATAGACATTTTTGGTTTTAAACTGAGATATTACGGGCTGATGTTTGTTTTTGCTTTTGGATTTGGAATTTTGATAATGAGACAAATTTTCAAAATTGACAATGTAGATGATAAGTTCATAGATCCGCTCTTTACATGGACACTGCTGGGGACTATTTTTGGTGCGAGGATAGGGCATGTGGTTTTTTATGAGCCGAGTTTGTTTGTAACAGATTTTTGGAGTGTTTTCCTGCCCATTAGGACAAAACCTACGCTGGAATTTACAGGTTTTTCTGGGCTGGCGAGCCACGGAGCTACTATCGCATTGATTTTGACTACATTATATTATAGTTATAGAATTATTAAGAAAAATCCTTTTTGGGTTTATGACAGATTAGGAATTGTCATCGCTTTAGGAGGGGCTTTTGTGCGAATGGGGAATTTTTTCAATTCTGAAATTATCGGAAAACCAGCGAGCGAAACTTCGCCGTTTGCGATACTTTTCCCACAGCAAAGTATGGAATATGGAGCTATAGTTCCGAGATATCCTACACAGCTTTTTGAGGCTTTTGGGTATGTTTGTTTATTTATTTTATTGGCTGTTTTGTACAAATTTACTCGTAAAAAATATCAGCAGGGATGGCTGTTTGGGCTGTTTTTTGTGATACTTTGGAGTATTCGTTTCTTTGTGGAATTCCTGAAAGAGCCACAGGGAGATGAGGTAATCTCATTTGCGGGGCTCAATACAGGGCAGATTTTGAGTATTCCATTTATGCTGGCGGGTGTGGCGATTATGATTTATTCCAAGAAAAATAAAATAGAACCAGCCGAATAAGATTGATTTATAAGGTTTTTGCTTTATAATCAATTTTTGAAAAAGAAGAAAATGATTTTAAATTCAAAAATTTACGGACAGGAAATTCAGGAAATTCCTCTTTTGGTTTTTCATGGATTGTTTGGAATATCAGATAATTGGGGGACTTTTGGAAGAGAATTTGGTCAGTGGATGCCTTGCCATTTGGTAGATTTGCGTAATCACGGAAAAAGTTTTCACTCGGATGAAATGTCTCATCAGATAATGGCGGAGGATATATTAAACTATATCAATCATTATCAATTAGATAAGGTTAATCTTTTGGGGCATTCTCTTGGCGGCAAGGCAGTGATGCAGTTTGCGATTTCTTATCCAGAGAGAGTAAATAAACTTGTCGTAGCAGACATAGCGCCAAGGGCTTACAGACCGCATCATCAGACGGCTTTTGAAGCGTTACAAAGTGTGGATTTTTTTGCTGTTTCTGCTCGTAAAGATGTGGAACTTCAGCTGGAAAAATACATTACGGACAGAGCGATGCTTTTATTCCTTCTTAAAAATCTCTATTGGGAGCAGGAAAACAAACTGAACTGGAGATTTAACCTAAAAACTCTTTCCGAGAAATATGCTGATTTGGTGGGAAATATAGAGAGAGAAGGTGTTTTCGGAGGGAAAACTTTATTCCTTGCTGGCGAAAAATCTAATTACATCCTTCCAGAAGATGAAATCCTAATTCGTGAAAAATTCCCTGACAGCCAGATTGTTAAAATTAAAAATGCAGGGCATTGGCTCCAAGTAGATAATTCGCAAGATTTTAACAATTCTGTTAAAGATTTTTTAATAAAAGGCTAATCATAACATAGATCAATTTTTGTGTGAATAAAATTTTTTATATTTACACAATCAAAAATTTTAAAATTATGTCAAGTATTAAAACTATAAATCCTGCCACAGGCGAGGTATTAAAAGAATATCCAGAGATGACATCTGGTGAGGTTTCAGAAATTATCGCACAAGCTGATAAAACCTTTAAAGAATGGCGTAAAAAGCCTTTTTCAGAAAGAGCAAAAGTACTCTATAATGCCGCAAGAATTATGCGTGAGCGCAAAGAAGAGTTGGGTAAATTATGCTCTATCGAGATGGGAAAACTTCACAAAGAAGGTATCGCAGAGGTGGAACTTTGTGCTGGGATTTTTGAATATTATGCAGAAAATGGAGAAAAATTATTGGCAGATAAGCCTTTGGAAACACCACACGGAAAGGCATTTTTGTCTTATGAGCCGATAGGAGTGATTTTGAGTGTTCAGCCTTGGAATTTCCCTTTCTATCAGACTACTCGTTCTGCTGCGCCTAACCTTATCGTAGGGAATACAATAGTGCTGAAACACGCATCTAATGTGCCACAGGCGGGAGAAATGATGGAAAAAATTCTTTTAGAAGCGGGAGCGCCTAAGGGAGCTTATACTAATATTTTTGTCCCTGGTTCTAAAGTGTCAGAACTATTGGACGACCCAAGAGTAAAAGGAGCAGCCCTTACAGGAAGCGAACCAGCAGGAGCGAGTTTCGCATCTGCAGCAGGGAAAAATGTGAAAAAATCAATCTTGGAACTTGGTGGAAGTGATGCTTTCATCGTAATGCCAGATGCTGATTTAGACAAAGCTGTAGAAACTGCCGTGAATGGCAGACTATGGAATGCAGGGCAGGTGTGCGTTTCTCCAAAGAGAGTTATCGTTCCAGAAAGCCTTTATCCGGTGTTCCTTGAAAAAGCTACACAGCTGTTTGGAAATGCTAAAGTGGGAGATCCTCTTGATCCAGAAACTCAGTTGGCTCCTTTGAGTAGTGTGAAGGCAAGAGAAGATGTTTTATCTCAAGTAGAAAAAGCTGTAGCACAAGGAGCAAAACTAGTGGTAGGAGGTAAAAAAATAGAAGGTCCAGGAGCATTTATGCAGCCTACTATTTTGACAGATATCAAAAAAGGAATGGATGCTTATTCAGACGAAATATTTGGGCCAGTATTGATGATTTATTCTGTGAAAAATATGGACGAAGCCGTAGCTTTGGCTAATGATACTAAATACGGTCTTGGTGGAACAGTTTTCGGAACGGATGTAGAGGAAGCAGTGAAAATCGCACGAAGAATAGATACAGGAATGGTCTATATAAACCATGTGACAGGGATTTCTCCAGAACTTCCATTCGGAGGAACCAAAAACTCTGGATATGGTAGAGAGCAGTCCATAGAGGGAATATATGAGTTCGTTAATTCTAAACTAATCAGGGTAACTACTCCTGATGCAGCTTATTAAAATATTATGCAAAATTTAAAAGGAAAAACAGCCCTTGTAACAGGTGGAGGGCGAGGATTAGGTAAAGCCGTAGCTTTGGCTCTGGCGGCAGAAGGTGTAAATGTAGCCATTACGGGTAGAAATGAAAACAATCTGAAATCCGTAGTTGCTGAGATAGAGAGCAAAGGCGTGAAATCATCTTATTCAGTTTTTGATGTAACTGATAAAAAGCAAGTTTTTACTTCGTTAGAAAAATTACAAAATGATTTCGGGAAGTTTGATATTCTTATCAATAATGCTGGAATAGCGGCTTTCGGAGGAATTTTAGAAATGGACGATGAGCAGTGGGAAGACATCGTGAAGACCAATCTTTTTGGGCCTTACTATGTGGTGAAAGCTGTGGTGCCTGGGATGGTGGAGAAAAAATCAGGTGATGTGGTGAATATTTCTTCAACGGCAGGTCTGAAAGGAAATGCGCTTACTTCGGCATATTCTGCATCTAAATTTGGATTGATAGGAATGTCAGAATCTATGATGTTTGAACTCCGTAAGCAGAACATTCGTGTGACGACCCTTACACCAAGCACGATTTCAACAGATATGGCTAAAACAGACCTGAAAATCACAGATGGAAACCCAGAAAAGGTGCTTCAGCCAGAGGATTTCGCAGAGCTGGTGGTAGATTTATTGAAGCTAAACAAGAGAGCAATGCTGGCTTCGGCGGCTCTTTGGTCTACAAATCCATAAAAAATACTTTTTTTAATCATATTAAAAGAGACTTTGGCTTATCTTTGTCAAAGTCTTTTTATTTAAATAACAGCATGAAAATATTGGTGCTTGATAACTATGACAGTTTCACTTATAATTTGGTTCAGATGGTAGAGCAGATTGTAGGGAAGGAGTTTGTATATGTTTTTAAAAATGATGAAGTTTCATTGGAAGAAGTGGAAAAATACGATAAAATCATCCTTTCTCCAGGACCAGGCGTGCCTAGTGAAGCTGGGATTTTGCTGGATGTGATAAAGGAATTTGCGCCAAAGAAACCTATTTTAGGTGTTTGTCTTGGTTTACAGGCGATTGCAGAGGCGTTTGGTGGAAAGCTGATTAACTTGAATAATGTTTATCATGGAGTTGGGATTTCTACGGCTATCATTGAAGATAATGCTAAGATATTCAAAGGTTTACCTTCTGAAATCATTACAGGAAGATACCACTCTTGGGCGGTGGATTCTCATGATTTCCCTGAAGAGTTACAAATCACGGCGGTAGATGAGCAGGGCATCATCATGGCATTACAGCATAGAAAATATGATGTTCATGCGGTGCAGTTTCACCCAGAAAGTGTATTGACACCTTGTGGGGAGAAGATTTTGGAGAATTTTTTAAAGGATTAAAAATTTTTTAAGCCATCATTATAAGGCTTAGGGCCATAATAGCCATACCAAAAATCAAACCATAAATGGAAAGATGATGTTCTCCAAATGCATGGGTAGCAGGTAATAGCTCATCAAGAGATATAAAAACCATAATTCCAGCTACTATGGCAAATATCTGTCCCATCAAAACAGGAGTAATAAATGGCATTAAAACAAGATATGCTGCAATAGCTCCGATAGGTTCTGCTAGACCAGAGAACAAGGACATCAGAAATGCTTTTTTCTTGTTTTTAGTTACTTGGTAGATGGGGACAGCTACTGCTATGCCTTCGGGGATGTTATGTATGGCTACAGCAGTTGCAATGGCTATACCTAATGTGGGATTTTCAACTCCTGCAATGAGGGTGGCTATCCCCTCAGGAAAGTTATGAATAGCGATTGCAAATGATGTCAAAATCCCCATCCGCATTAGCTTAGAACCTTTTTTTATCGGTTTTTCCATATTTTCTAAGTGTTGAATTTCATGAGGATTTTCAAATGAGGGAATTAAACGGTCTATAATGCCAATGAATAAAATTCCGCCAAAGAAACATAACCACATGGTTAGCAACCCTTTTGTATTTCCCATCTCTTCGGTAAGGATTTCTCTGGATTGAACTAAAAATTCTGCAAAGGATACCAAAATCATCACTCCAGCGGAAAGTCCCAAGGAAAAAGATAATAATTTTTTGTTTGTCTGCTGAGTAAAAAAGACAATCAGCCCCCCAATTCCAGTGGATAATCCTGCAAATAAAGTCAATAAAAATGCGATAAAAATATGCTGTTCCAAAATACTAATTATTTATATCACAAATCTAAAAAATAAAGGTAAGAATAACTAGCACTAAGATAAATATTTTAAAAATTCCCAGAATTTTCTATTTTTCAAGTAGTTGAGCGAATTTTCGTTACAGTAGGCCTCTTGTTCAAAACTGATTTTTTCATACGCCATTTCTCCATTTCTCAGTTTGATATACCAATATAAAAACTCAGCGAGATACCAAAGGTAAAATAGAATAATGCCCATTTCCAGCTGCTGCCGAAGGTGTATTTTTTCGTGGTTGATAAGGGTGTGGTTATTTTTCAGCCTTTTATCTTTTAAAATAATAAAGGGAAAAATAGCAATTCCTAAAATTTTTGTATTTTTGAGCAAAGTTTGGCACACTATTATCATTTAACAAAAATAAAATAAATTTTGTATAACACTAAAAAAATAAAGATATGAGCAGAATAAAGTATTTATTTCTATCAGTAGGGATGGGGATTCTGATAGCATCTTGCAGCCCATTTAGAGTAGTTTCAGATTATGACCCGAAGGCTAACTTTTCTGAGTACAAGACTTATTCTGTAAACTTGGAAGAGCTGAAACTGAATGATATAGACCAAAGCAGAGTGACTGATGAATTACAGAAACAGCTGGCAGAGAAGGGATTATCCCAGAGTAATGAAGCGGCAGATTTGGTGATTCAGGTCAAGGCAAATCACAAGCTGGTAAGAGATACCTATGTGACACCAAATGTGTATTTGGGAGGCTGGGGCAGCTGGCTCGGCTGGGGAATGGGCATAGGAAGAACTTATACCAATGAATACAACCAAGGAGGACTTGTTTTTAACTTTATGGATGCAAAGACAGGAAAGCTTGTTTGGCAGGGAAAAGGAAGTGGAATCAATGTAGATTCGCCGAAGTCAAAACAAAAGCAAATTCCAGAAATCATCGCTGAAATATTGAAAAATTATCCACCTAAGAAATAAAACAATCGTTTTAAAACAAGAGAGGCTATCAAAGAAGATAGTCTTTTTTTTTAGTGATAAAATTCATCTTTCTGTTCTGATGGAAATTGTGTACATTTGCAAGAAAAAATTATGCGAAAAATTTTATTTACATTCTTGATTTTCTGCGGTGTTTTCACTGCTTTTTCACAATCGCGAGATTTATTTGCTTTAGCCAAAGGAGATTATCTAGGACTCAATGCGCTATTTGACCAAGATGAAAATCTCTATGGATATGTGGCAATCTATGGCTATGGTAAGTCTGGTGATAAAACGAAAAAATTTGAGTATGTTTTTTTGGATAAAAACCTAAATCCAGTTTCCAACAAAGAGTTTGAAGGAGATATCACAGCGGCGAACTATTTCGGAGCGATTGATTTTAGAGGGAATCTGGTTCTTTATCCAAGAGCGGATTATGATGCAGTAAAGGGAAGAGACTTCTTCTATCCGCGCACAATGGAGGTTGATCTGAAGAATAACACCATCAAACAAAAAGTATATTACGAATATGAGAATAATGCTTTCAAAGAAGTAACAGAGCCAGAAAATGTACGAAACCAAAGAAAAGAAGAAAGAAAAGAGCGAAGAGAAAAAGGATTTCTTTATGTATCTAGTGTTTATGAAATAAAAGAAGGCGGTTTCATCGTTATGGAATATGATGACTACGAAACTTACGGCAAAAATCATAGCTTAAAAAGATACGATGACAATAAAAAACTGCTTTGGGAATACAAATACAATACGGATGGAACTGAAAGAAAGTATGAAGCCATCAGAATCATTGAAAAAGATGATAAACACATCTACACCATTCTAAAAGTAAAGAACAAGAAGGAATTTTCTTATTTCTTTCAAGTGCTGGACATGAAGACAGGAAGTATAAAAGCCAAAACACCGATTACAGGCTTGAATGAGCAGACTATGGATGAAATTACGGCTCTATATTCCAGTGGAAGATTGGTGGATAATGATAGAACATTTGATGATAAAATAATCATCTCTGGAAGGTTTTATGAAAAGGAAAAAGCGTTATTGTCTGTGGGATTGACAAGACTCGTTTTAGATAAACGAACTTTTGGAGTGGATGTTAAAAATATCTATTTCATAGACTTTAAGCCATTTATACAAAAAATCAATAAATTTAGTCATGTCGGAATGGGATATTATCTTTTGGAAAGAGACTTTTTCTTCCTAAAAGATGGCAGTGTAGGAATTTTGTTTGAAAAATGGAGGCCTGCACAGCAGTATGTAGCACCAGCGACGAAAGATATGGTGTATGCCTTTACAGATAAGGATTTTAAGCTGAAAGAAGTGAGAGTTTTTGAAAAAGATAAAACCAAATGGAGCATAAATGCTGATTATCTTTTCTCTCAATATCTAAACGGCGGCAAAGATGTGGCGTTTTTCTTCAGAGACTTTAAAAAAGATAAAGAAACGAAGGAAAAAAACTGGAATTTGTACATCAATACGCTTATCGATGGTAAATTCAATCAAGAAAATGTAAAAATCTCCGAGAAAGACAATTATTTTGTAGTGCCTTACATCGGGAAAGAGGGCTATATTCTCCTCCGTGAATACAATGAGAAAGAAAAATTCAATAAAATTCGTTTGGAGAGATTAAATTTTTAACAAAAAAAAGGGCTTCTAAGAAGCTCCTTTTTTATTATAATAATCTGCGATATTCTTGATTTCTGCTAAATTTAGATTCCACATAAAACTCAAAAACTGCTGATAGCTTTCGCTCTGTTCTTTAGGTTCTATTCTGTCCAGATAGCGGTTTAGGTTGTAATTTTTTCGTGCAGTGTAGATTTGCTCAAATAATTTCCCAAGCCATTCATAATAGTAGTTTTCCTCTTCTTTGTCCTGTAAAAACTGCATAGCGGCGTAGATTCCTCGTCCGTATTGTTCGGAGTGCCATAGGTTGGGCAGGACTTCCATTCGGGCAGTGTTTTTGAGTTTGGCAAATTCTTCATCGCCCTTTTTTGCCTCTTTTTTGTTTTTAAGTTCATCGAATTGTTTTGTGATAAATTCCATCCTTTGGGCTAATTCAGGGTGCGTGGAGAGAGAATCTTTGTTTAATTTTACCTTGTAATGGTCATAATTATAATTCCCAAAATCTTCCTTTGTCATCCAGCTGTCTTTGAAGGGCTGGCTGGGCAGGTTGTAGAGTTTTTTGTAAGTTTCTATTTTTAGTTCTCGCGGCGAAATCGTGTCATATTTGCTGAGGTTGCTCAGAGTGTTGTAGAATTCGGTGTTTTCGTAGTCAGAATTTCGGAAAAGGACATATCCCAGCGAGTCGGCTTCTACTTCTCTTTTTCGTTTGATTCCGCGCTTTTTGTAGAGATTGTCTTTTACGATATCAAAGGCTTTTTTGGATTTATTTACCGAAACTTTTTTCAGATTTTCCATTATGGAGCGGCTGTCTTTGTCCTCGTTGATTTCATTGACCAAAGATTTCAGCGTGTGGTCTAGTAAGTAATGGGCAAGTTCGTGGCTGAGGACGCTCGCTACTTGTGCTTCATTGTCCAGCACATTAAAAAGTCCCATATTCACCACGAAAGTCCCATCGGCAAAGCAGTAGGCATTTGGTTTGTTGTTTTTAGCAACCAGAATATTCAGATTGTCTGGGATTTGTGGATTTTTCTTTTTTAGGTTTAATAGGATTTTTTCCAGCTTAATTTTAAAATTAGAATTAAAGGAATAGTCCTTGTCTTTAATCTCTTTTTCAAAATCTTTGTAAAACTCTCGGTAGAATTTTTCCAGTTCTTTTCCCGTTTTTCCTGTGTATCTGGATTTTAGGGATTTTATCAGGGCTTCGTTTTTGGTTTTCAGCTGGTTTAGAAATTCTTTTCTCTGCGCATAGTCTGCCGTGTCTATCGGTTTATATTGTGCGAAAGAGTGCATAAACACAAAGAAAAAAACAAAATGTAGTAGTCTAAATCTCATTTCAATATATTTTAATGGACACAAATTTACATCTTTTTTAGTAAGAAATAAAACCTTGAAAATTCTTTAAAACTTAAAATGATCAATAAATTTTCTCATCTGAAATCCTATCCATACGCCGAGGGAATTTAGCGCCAAGTCATCAATATCAAAAACACCGAGCCTTGTGAGGTATTGTAGGGCTTCCACGATGATTAAAACCGATAAAAAATCAACAATAAGTTTTTTAAAACTAAAATATTTTGCATTCAGCCAGCCTAAAAACCCAAAAGGAATGAACATGATGATATTTCCAAAAAGATTGATAATGATGTTTTCCCAAGAAGTGGTATTCTGGACAAAAAGAATCGTGGAAACAAGTGGTAAAAGCCTTACAATATTCGCTTCGTGCTGTTCTCTCCCAAACCCGATGAACATCAGATACAGCAGAAAAATAGTGTAAGGAAGGATGAAAATGCGATAAATTTTTTTAAAAATCATACAAAAACTGAGATTTTAGCAAAAATAAGTATTTTTGCCCTTGAAATTATAAAGTATGAAAAATCTTTTTTGTGTGGTTTTGTCGGGCATATTGCTGTCGGTTTCGTGGCCTACTTACGGCGTTCCGTTTTTTATTTTTGTGGCGTTTGTCCCTTTGTTATTCGTGGAGGAAAACATTTTCCAATCGGATATAAAAAGAAAAGGCTGGGCGGTTTTTGGTTGTTCATACCTTACTTTTATCATTTGGAATGTCATAACTACAGGTTGGCTTTATAATTCGCAAAATCCAGATGGCAGCCCTGCCCTTATGGCGGTGGTTTTCCCTGTTTTGGTCAATTCCCTGCTGATGTCCACGGCTTTTCAGCTTTTTCATTGGTATAAAAGAGGCAAAAAACTCCCATGGAGACTGGCTTTTTTCGTGTTTGTATGGATGAGTTTTGAATATTTCCACATGGCGTGGGAGTTTACATGGCCTTGGCTGAACCTCGGCAACTCCTTTGCAGACTATCCTCAGCTGATACAGTGGTATGACACTTTGGGGGCTACGGGGGGGAGTTTCTGGATTTTAACGCTCAATGTCTTGATTTTTTATATTCTTAAAATATGGTGGGCAGAGAAAAGATTTTTGGTTAAAACCTCTGTCGTGGTTTTGGGACTGATTGTTTTGCCGATGGCGATTTCTTTATTTAAATATCATCAGTTTGATGAAAAACCAATCGGAAAAGTTCGTGTTATGATGCTTCAGCCGAATTTAGACTCTTATCACGAAAAATACCAAAAAGACAGCCTTCAGATAGTACAGGAGCTTTTTTCTTTGGCAGAAAACACTTCTAAAATAGATTTTTACCTCTCGCCTGAGACTTCTTTCCCTGGTTATGGCGGGCTTTCCGAGAAAGGGCTTCATAACAGCCAGTCTATCCACATGGTGGAGAATTTCCTGAAAACTCATCCGAAGTCAGTTTTTATGGGCGGAGTTTCTACTCATAGGATTTATAATAATGATGAGGAAAAGCCAGAAAGTGCTACTTTTTACGACAAGCAGGGCTTTTGGGCGGATAGTTTTAATTCTGCATTGCAGATTGTTCCAGAGGAAGAAATTCAGATTTATCACAAAGGAAAACTTGTGCCAGGTGTGGAAATTTTCCCTTATATGAATGTCCTTAAACCTATTTTGGGCGATGCTATGCTGAATTTCGGCGGGACGATTGCTTCACTTGGAACGGACAAAGAACGAAAGGTTTTTGCTAATCCTTACAACAAAGGGAAAATCGCTCCCATCATCTGTTACGAAAGTATTTATGGCGAATTTGTGACCGATTATGTGAAAAACGGCGCAAACTTCCTTGGTGTCATTACCAATGACTCTTGGTGGGGCGCATCACAGGGGCATCAGCAGCTTTTGACATATGCTAGACTTCGTGCCATAGAAAACCGAAGAGAAGTCGCTCGTTCGGCTAATGGTGGGATTTCTGCGCATATCAACGCCCGTGGCGATATTCTCGCGCATACGCTTTATAATGAGAAAAATGTGCTGACAGCGGATGTTCAGCTGTATGAAAAAAAGACTATTTACAGTAGGATAGGAGATTTGTTGTCTAAAATTTCTATTGTGATGATGTTCAGCATGTTTATAATTTCGATTTTTAGAAAAATTAAAAAATAATAGTGGTAAAAATTTGTGAGTTCGAAAAAAAAGCTGTTATTTTGCAAAATTATAAAGTAGAAATAATTATTAGAGCATATAGATATGTCAAGAATTTGTCAAATTACAGGGAAGCGTGCAATGGTAGGAAACCATGTGTCTCACGCTAACAACAAGACGAAAAGAAGGTTTGAAATCAACCTTCTTGAGAAGAAGTTTTACCTTCCAGAGCAGGATAGACACATCACTTTGAGAGTGTCTGCTCACGGATTGAGAGTTATTAACAAGATTGGGATCGAAGAAGCTTTGGAAAGAGCTGTAAGAAATGGATTTATTAAATAATTAAGGAAATGGCAAAGAAAGGAAACAGAGTTCAAGTTATTCTTGAGTGCATAGAACATAAAGAGAGCGGTATGCCTGGAATGAGCAGATATATCACTACGAAAAACAAGAAGAACACTACTGAGAGATTGGAGCTTAAGAAATACAATCCAGTTCTAAAGAAATATACAGTTCATAAGGAGATTAAATAACTATAAAGATTATTAGCGATGGCAAAAAAAGTAGTAGCGTCCCTAAAAGATGGTTCATCTAAAAAGATGACAAAAGTAGTAAAAATGGTAAAATCTCCTAAAACTGGAGCTTACATTTTTGAAGAAAAAGTAATGAATGCAGATGAAGTAGATGCTTATTTGAAAAAATAGAGTAATATTTCATTACATTGAGATAATAATAAAACCACTATTCTTTTTGGGTAGTGGTTTTCTTTTAATAGAAATCAAATAAAAAATAAACGAATTATGTCTAAATTAAATGTTGATCAAAAAACAATAATATTATTATTATCAGATAAAAAATCTGATTTTTTAATTCCAGATTATCAGCGACCTTATGCATGGAAAGAAACTCAGTGTCAGACTTTATGGGATGATTTAGTTTCCTTTGCTTTTCCAGATAATAATAGTGATAAATTTGATATTAATGATGAGTATTTTTTAGGTTCTATTGTTACTTTTGAGAATGAAGATAAAAAGAAAGAGGTTATTGATGGGCAGCAGAGATTGACTACTTTAATGCTTTTATTAAGAGCTTTTTATGATAAGTTTGGCAATATGCAAGATGAAAATTCTTTGAAGATAAAAAATAGAATTTCTCAATGCTTGTGGAAAACTAATGAATTTGGAGATGCTGATTTAGATGTCCTTAAAATAACATCGGAAGTTGCTATGGATGATGATAAAAATGAATTTCTTAATATTTTGAAAACAGGAAAAATTGAAAAAAATTATAAGAGTAATTATGCTAAAAATTATTGTTTTTTTCAAGAAAAAATAAATATATTTCTAAATGAATATCCTTCTTATTTTGTTTATTTACCTGCTAGAATATTGAATAATTGTATTTTTTTACCTATTGAAGCAGAATCTCAAGATACAGCGCTTAGAATTTTTTCAACTCTTAATGATAGAGGATTACCCCTTTCTGATGCTGACATTTTTAAAGCACAACTCTATAAATTCTACAATTCCAAAAATGAAAGAGAAGAGTTCATCGAATCATGGAAAGAGTTAGAGACTATTTGTTCAAAAATTTTTAGTTCGCAAAATACCCCTATGGATGAGCTTTTTACTAGGTATATGTATTTTATGCGTGCAAATCAAGGAATTAAATCTAGCACCACAGAGGCATTGCGCAAATTTTATGAAAAGGATAAATATTCTCTGTTAAAGAATGAAAATACTTTACTCAATTTAAAGGTTTTAGCAGATTTTTGGAATGATGTATATAGTCAAGAAGTAGATAGATTTTCAAAAAAAGTATTAAAGAAATTGTTTATATTGAATTACGCTCCTAATAGCATGTGGCATTATTTCTTGTCGGTTTATTTTTTGAAAAATAGAGATGAAAATAATTTATTAGAAGAAGAAAAGTTAGATGAATTTTTGACTAGAATAATTGCTTTTATTTGGAGTTATGCTTTTGTAAAGCCAGGAGTGAATGCACTTAGAACCCCAGTCTATGCTGAAATGGTTAATATAGTGGAAGGAAAGGAAATTAGTTTTTTAGGATTTAAGATAGAAAAAGAGACACTTAAATCTATAATGAATCATTTTGAATTTAATAATGGTAGACCTATTACAAAGTCTATGCTCACATGGTGGATTTTCTCTTTTGAGGATCAGGAAATCCCTTCACTAACTACTAATTTTGAAATAGAGCATATTTTTGCAAAGAAAAGACAAGAAAATGATAAAACACTTACAAATATTAAAAATTTAGAATCTTTAGGGAATAAATCGCTATTAGAAAGTAGAATAAATATTCGTGCATCAGATTATAAATTTGATGATAAAATTAAGTATTATAGAGGTTTTGTTAATGATAAAGGAGATAATAAAGAGGGAACGATGATTGCTGAATTAAAAGAAATAAAGAATAAATATTCTACTTTTTCTGAAAATGATATAGAGCTTCGTAATCAAGAAATAATAAATAAGTTTATTTCTTTTGTTGAGGAAAATAACATATTGAAGTAGAAATTGTTTAATTTTGGAAAAATCATTAAAAAATGAGTTGGTTTAAAAATATTTTTAAGAAAGAAGAAAAAGAAACTCTGGACAAAGGTTTGGAAAAGTCCAGACAAGGATTTTTTGATAAAATAACGAAAGCTGTCATAGGAAAATCCAAGGTGGATGATGAGGTTTTGGATGATTTGGAGGAAATCCTCATCGCATCGGATGTAGGAGCTGCTACCACTATCAAAATTATTCAAAGAATAGAGGAAAGGGCAGCCAGAGACAAATATGTAAATACGACTGAACTTGATAAAATCCTAAGGGAAGAAATCTCTGCTCTTCTGCTGGAAAACCCGCATTCTAAAACAGGAAATATCGATGAAACCAAGAAACCATATGTCATCATGGTAGTCGGTGTAAATGGCGTAGGGAAGACAACCACGATAGGGAAATTAGCCCATCAGTTCAAAACCCAAGGGAAAAAAGTGGTGCTGGGTGCAGCGGATACTTTCCGTGCGGCGGCAGTAGACCAGCTTGTGATTTGGAGTGAGAGGGTAGGCGTTCCTATTGTGAAACAGGGAATGGGTAGCGACCCTGCCTCTGTGGCGTTTGATACATTGCAGTCAGCTGTTGCACAGAATGCAGATGTAGTTATCATAGATACAGCAGGAAGGCTTCATAATAAAATCAATCTGATGAACGAGCTTTCTAAAATCAAACGAGTGATGCAGAAAATCGTTCCAGATGCTCCGCACGAGGTGCTTTTGGTTTTGGATGGCTCTACAGGGCAGAATGCTTTTGAACAGGCGAAACAGTTTACAGCAGCGACAGAAGTAAATGCACTTGCTGTGACTAAACTTGATGGAACAGCGAAAGGCGGTATGGTTATCGGGATTTCAGACCAGTTCCAAATTCCTGTGAAATACATCGGTGTGGGCGAAGGAATGGAGGATTTACAGTTGTTCAACGGAGAAGAATTCGTGGATTCCTTTTTCAAGAGAGAGAGATAATGTCCAGAGCTTTGCTTTTTATCAATGGTGAGCCTCCCAAAACACTGCCTTCGTTGGCTGATTATCAGCTGATAGCGTGTACGGATGGGGCTTTTCATTATTTAAAGGAGAAAAATTTCCCATTGGAGAAACTGACCTTTATTTCAGGGGATTTTGATTCTCACACGGGAGCGGATGAGGCTATTTATCAGGGTAAATTTGTCCATACACCAGACCAGAATAAAACAGATTTTCATAAAGCGCTGGAAATCATCGTAGAAAAAGGAATAAAAAAAGTGGATGTTTATGGAGCAAGCGGGCGCGAGCAAGACCACTTTTTGGGGAATATTCATACGGCTTATTTGTTTAGGGAAGAACTGGAAATTAGTTTTTTTGATGATTATTCCACTTATTTTTTTATTCCAAATGATTTTACCATTCGGAAAGTAAAAGGCAAAATGGTTTCGCTGCTTCCTTTTCCAGTGGCTGAAAATATCTTTACCCAAGGGCTTCACTGGGAGCTGAGGGGAGAGAGCCTTTCACTGATGGAGAGAATAGGCACGAGAAACAGGGCAGATACCGATGAAATATCCATAAAATACGATAAAGGCAGTTTACTTTTGTTTATAGAAAATTAAAAATTATGAGAAATATTATTGTTTTTATTTTGTTGTTTTTATCCGCTCAGTTCGCAGCTCAGCCTGGGGGAGGAGGCGGATTGCGTGTGCTGAATGTATATGATGAACACAAACGAC
>CAUQBH010000014.1:0-54622 GCA_963516675.1 uncultured Flavobacteriaceae bacterium
GCGATTCATCTCGTTTTATCTTCATAGTATTAAATTTGCTAATTAGTTAATTGCCAAATTACTTTTCATCATCTTGTATTTCTTCCTTTCTCCCTCTACAGTTGCTACTACTTTAAATCCAAGTTTTGTATAAAGATCTTTAGCTATGAGGTTGTCATCAAATACATTTAAGCTAATAGAATGAACGCCCTCTTCTTCAAAAAGCATTGAAATAAATAAGCGCATTGCTGAGGTGCCCAATCCTTTTCCTGTAAGGGAAGGATTGATGAGGAACCTGCCAATATGCATATTGTTCCCCTCTGCTCTTATTTGCTGAATCATCCCTATAAAACTACCCTCTGCTTCAATACGAAAACAATGAGGCAATGCATTGAGTGCTTCTATGGTAAGAGGATAGGGCAAAGCATCTCCTGCCCATTGTTGCAAGAAATCAGCACCTTTGCTATTTGTCCAGCGTATAATAGCCTCTTTATCTTCAGGCAATAATCCTTCGGTTATTTTCATTCATTTACTAAATTAAAATCTGTTTCAAAAATATTAAATTTATTTTCAACCAAATAAAAACTTGCGGGAACTTGCATTTTTTCTAATAAAACGATACTTTTGGGCAAAAATCAATTAAATTATAAACCTATGAAAAAAATCGTTTTTACTCTCCTCATGGGAATCCTCTGCCCTTCACTGAGTGCACAGAGCTACAAGAAGCCTTTGGTTTCGGCTATTAAGGAAAAAGACCTTCGTACAGACATGTACCAGATGGCAGCAGACCAGTTCTGGGGAAGAGAAGCAGGAACCCTTGATGAGCTCAAAGTTTCCGTATGGTTCGCAGACAAAATGAAAGAAGCAGGGATAAAACCCGCTGGAGACAACGGCACTTATTTCCAGTTTTTTGATATGTACCGCCACCAGATTTCTCCGCTCAGTTCGGTGAAAATCGGTGATAAAAACCTGAAAATATGGAAAGATATTTTGGTTTCTGATGTGGTAAATGCTCATTTCTCCCTGCCTATCATCAGTGTAGGCGAGGTAGAACCAGAGCAGCTGACTTCCCAGATTGCAGGGAAAGTAGTTGCCATCAATGTTTCTAAAAAAGGCATCGAGCAGGAAATGACCCTCTTCGAGAGAAGATACCCAAGATTCATCAAAGCTAAATACCTTGATTCAGTTAAAAAATTAGGTGCGAAAGGCATTGTTTTCATTACGGATGAAATCTCCGACAAAAGCTGGATAGAAGTAGAACCAATGATGAAAAGAGGTGTCTATGGAGTGGAAGGACTGAATGAAAACATCAAAGAAGATATTCCTGTCTTTTGGGTTAAAAAAGAAAACCAAAACTGGCTGAAAGGAAACCCACAGATTACCGTAAACTTACAGACAGAGACTTACAAATATCCTTCTGTAAATATCATCGGAAAGATAGAAGGAACAGACCCAAAACTAAAAAATGAATATGTATTGCTCAGCGGACATCAGGACCATGATGGTATCCGCCACCCTGTGAAAAACGACACCATCTACAACGGTGCCGATGACAATGCCAGCACCTGCGTGGCTCTACTTGCGATGGGAAGAGCATACAGCAAACAACCTGCAAAACGAAGTATCTTATTTGTAATTCATGGCGCTGAGGAAAGAGGTCTTTTAGGGTCAAGATGGCATTCTGCCCATCCTGTAGTTCCGAGAGAAAATATCATAGCTGTGCTGAACGGCGATATGATTGGGAGAAATGATATCAACGAGGCCGCTCTTCTCGGCGGTCAGTCTCCGCACAAAAATTCTGATGACTTGGTAAGAATGGCGGAAGAAGCCAACCAAGAAAGCACTAAATTTAAGTTTTTGAAAGACTGGGATTTACCAGAGCATCCAGAGTTTTTCTATTTCCGAAGCGACCACCTGCCTTATGCAAGGCTTGGTATTCCAGCAGTATTTTTCACAAGTGTGCTGCACCACCAGTACCACCAGCCGCAGGACGAATCAGAAAATATAGATTTCAAGAAACTTTACAAAATGACCGAATGGATGTACAGAACTTCTTGGAAAGTAGCCAACGAGCCACAAAGACCAAGACTTCTGCCCAATGTGAAATTTGAAAGATAAAACCCAAAAATAGTCCGCCTCTTTTCTCAATGAAAAGAGGCGGATTTTATTTAGTTTAAATTGGAAAATTAGTGTCTATGCTCTTTTGGTGGGTTCGGGTAGTGTCCTTTATCAGCTTCCTCCACTTTGTGTGCTGTGTTCATGGCAACTATCAGGTCATTCAGCATGGAATTTGCCGCCATTGGTGAATTTGGAAGAAGAACCAAATTAGAACGGTTGTTAGCCCCTATGGAATGAAGCGTGTCATAATGCTGGGTAACTACTATCAGTGCCGATGCCTCCTGTGCATTGATGTTCACACTATTAAGCATTTTCACGGATTCTTCCAGACCTTTCGCTATTTCCCTTCTTTGGTCTGCTATCCCCTGCCCTTGTAGTTTTTTAGACTCGGCTTCCGCTTTAGCTACAGCTACGATACGGATTCTTTCCGCTTCAGACTCGTACTCAGCAGCAGTTTTTTCTCTTTCCGCCGCGTTGATTCTGTTCATCGCTTGTTTTACCTGCTCATCAGGGTCTATATCCGTCACCAAAGCCTTTATAATATCATATCCATAGCTCTGCATTGCCTCCTGAATTTCAGCTTTTACAGCGATAGCGATATCATCTTTCTTCACGAAAACATCATCTAGTTTCAGTTTTGGAACTTCGGCTCTCACCACATCAAAAACATATGAAGTTATCTGATTATGAGGGTCTTCCAGTTTATAGTAAGCATCACTTACTTGATTTCTAATTACTTGATACTGAACCGAAACTCTCATCTTAATAAACACATTATCAAGGGTTTTGGTATCTATCAATACATCAAGCTGTTGGATTTTTAGAGTTAATCTTTTAGTAATATTATCAATAAATGGAATTTTGAGGTGAAGCCCCGCGTGGCGAACAGAATGGAATTTTCCCAAACGCTCTATGATTGCCGCAGTCTCCTGCTTTACAGTAAATAATGATGCCATAAAAAACAATACAGCAACAAATGCAAAAAAACTAAAAATAAGTAGTCCCATAATTATAAAATTTAATTTCAATTTATTAGTATTAATATCTAACGAAATGTTACAAAAAATGTAAAAAAATTACATCGTCATTCCGATATCTATTCCTTTTATTTTTCGATAAAGGTCTGTAGCGTAGTTATCCGTCATCCCAGAAACAAAGTCCAAAACTCCCATTATCTTTTCATAAGGTTTGCCATCATATCTGAATTGTTCGGGAAGTAATTGAAGGGCTTTTTTGTCATAATCCTTAGGATTTTCTTTTATTACCGATGGAATAAAATGATTGAGAAGCTCATACATCACATTATACCCTGCATTTTCTATCTCTACTACCGCTCTGTGATTGTAAATTTCGTCAATGGAAAACTGCTTTATATCCTGCAAAGTTTTATTTTCTTTTTTAAAAATAGAAAGCAGCGACTGGTCTAGATTTCCTGTAAGAATATCATCAAATTTATCCTTGTAAAGCCTTATGGAAACATTGATTAGAGAATTAATAACCTTTGCACGGAGGTAAGAAATCCTATCGTTTTTGTCTGAAATCACGGCTAGTTTATCTTCTACTCGTTTTATGTTTTCATCCGTGGTTTTGATGAGTTCTAAGATGAGGTTTTCGCAGTCGGAAGAAGAAATAATTTTCAGCCTGTGGGCATCTTCTATGTCTATGATATTGTAGCAGATATCGTCCGCCGCCTCTACCAGCCATACGAAAGGATGTCTTTTATACACCAGCGGTTCTTCCTGTTCTGTGATAAAAGCCGTAGCTTTGGCTATTTCTTTGAAAGTTTCCTTTTCACTTTGGAAAAAACCAAATTTCTTTCTGTGAAGCTGTTTTCTGTCCTTTGCTATGGATTCACAGGGATATTTAGCAATACTCGCCAAAGTCGCCATAGTCAGCTGAAGTCCACCTTTGTCCTTGCCTCTCTGCTGGTGGGTAAGCACACGGATGGCATTGGCATTTCCTTCAAAATTAATAAAATCTGCCCATTGTTTCTCGGTCATCAGAGATTTTAAATCTTCATTTTTCTCAAAATAACTTGCGATGGCATCTTCCCCAGAATGCCCGAAAGCAGGGTTTCCTATATCATGGCAGAGACACGCCGCCGCTATCACATTATGTAAATTATGAAGGTAAAAATTCTTTGAATTCTCGTTTAATTCTTGAGCAAATTTCTCCACGATAAACTCCCCCGCAAAGCTCCCTAGACTTCTCCCCACCGAAGCAACTTCCAGCGAATGGGTAAGCCTGTTATGCACAAAAACGCTACCTGGGAGAGGGAAAACCTGCGTTTTATTCTGTAGTCTTCGGAAAGAAGTAGAGAAAATTATTCGGTCAAAATCCCGCTGAAAATCAGTCCTTGAAGCACTAGTGCTATCCGAGTTTCCTGTTCTCCGATTGGTATATAATTGATTAAGCATAAATTAAAAATAATCCCAAATATCGGAATTTTTTAAATTATAGTAGCAAAAATTAATTACCTTTGTTAGAAAGTTTTAAAATATGAGAAAAATAATCCTTATTCTCATCCTATTAATCGGGAAATTAGCGTTTACACAAGAGAAATTATATTATTTTTATACTTCTGACAGCGCTTTGGTAGGTGTGAAAAATGAAAAGGGGAAAATCATCATCCCTGCTCAATTTTCGGGATTTAGAATCTATGATACAGAAAACCCTATAAATGAACCTACAATAGAGTTTTGGGGGACTTCCTTTAAAAATAAAAAATATGATAAAGATAACCCACGAATAGAGGCAGGAGAAGTCTATGATAGAAATGGAAAATTTCTATACTATCCACAGTGGTTTGATAATGGAAATGATATTTGGGAAGAAGGACTGAGACGATATGTAGAAAAAAATAAAATGGGATTTGTAGATTGGTTTGGGAAGAAAGTTCTACCTGCAAAATGGGATTTTGCAACTCAATTTAACTACGGCTATGCAATAGTCTATACAGGTGGATGGAAAAGGGAATTTGATAAAGGAGGAGAACATTGGTTTATAGCCCCTATTTCCAAAAAATCAACCTCTTATCTCATCAATAAAAAAGGAATAAAAGTGAAGCCTCTGAAAAAATCTAATAATCCAAAAGACTATTTGTATGAAGGGAAATACTATCCTTACCCTTTTGTTTATAACAATATTGAACAAAAAATAGTAGATGAAATCAATCAATTAGAAATCCTAACAGAAATTAATCATCCTTTTGACAAAAAAATTATAAACCATTACGAAATTGTAAATCGTCCTAATAAATATCTGCCCTATTATGAACTAAAAAACTTCTATGGTCAAGAGAAATATAATAGCCCAAACAATAGTCTCTGGGTCAATAAAAAAGGAGAAATATTTTATAAGAACTATGATTATAAATTCATCCCTTTAAAAGAATATATAAGAAAAATACTAGAACGAATCATAGAAGACCAAAAACAAGGCTATAAAACTAAAGACTACCCTATTAATGCTGAAAAACAACTAAAAGAAATAAAAAAGATAGATTTTAAAATAAAAATGTAAGCTAAAATAAGCTTACACTTTTATTTATCATTACGCTTCACAACTTGAACAATTCATAAAATTAATAACTAATTCCTTAGAAACAGACTGCGAACGCTGATAATAAAGCGTTTTCACTCCTAATTTCCAAGCGTCTATTATCACTTTATTCACATCTTTTATCGGCATAGAAGATGGAATATTTAGGTTTAATGACTGGGCTTGGTCTATATATTGTTGTCTCTGTGCCGCCTGAGTTACGATTTCCAAAGGTGAAATCTCCTTAAAGGTCTTAAACACATCTTTTTCCTCCTGAGTTAGCTGGGTCATATGCTGAACAGAACCATGGTTTAGCATGATATCTCTCCAAACATCTTCCGTATCCAATCCTTTCTCTTCCAATAACTTAGCTAAATATTTATTTTTTCTAATGAAATTCCCTTTAGCCAAACCAGCCTTGTAATAATTGGATGCAAACGGCTCTATCCCTGGTGAAGTCTGCCCTAAAATAGCCGAACTAGATGTCGTAGGTGCTATCGCCATAGTAGTAGCGTTTCTGACTCCATATCCTTTCAATAATTCTGGCTCTCCGTAGATATTTGCTAATTCTTTAGAAGCTGCTAATGACTGCTCTTGGATTTGTTTAAATACTTTTGCGTTAAACATTTTTGCTTCCATGCTTTCAAAAGGAATCATATTTCGCTGTAAATAAGAATGATATCCCAAAACTCCGAGTCCTAAAGCACGGTGACGAATTGCAAAATTTCTCGCTGCCGAAAGGTAATAATTCCCTTCTGTTTTCTCAATAAATTCAGATAAAACAGCATCAAGGAAGTAAATGGCTAATTTCACCGCATTAGTATCTTTCCACTCGTCATAAAGCTCCAAATTCATGGAAGACAAACAACAGATAAAACTTTCCTCTGCAGTAGAAGGCAGCATGATTTCAGAGCAAAGATTAGAAGCATTGATAGTCAATCCTTTATCTTTATAAACTTGCGGTTTATTTCTATTTACATTATCCGTAAAGAAAATATATGGCATTCCTTTCTGCTGGCGGCTTTCCAAAACTTTAGCCCAAACTCTTCTCTTGTCCGTGTCGCCCTCTATCATTTCATGCATCCAATAGTCTGGCACGCAGACACCCATAAACAAATTCTGAATAGGGTTACCGATGTCTCGGATTTGCAAAAACTCCTCTATATCATCATGGTCAATATCTAAATACGCTGCAAAAGCCCCTCTTCTCACGCCTCCCTGTGATACCACATCCATTGAGGTATCAAATAATTTCATGAAAGAAACTGCTCCAGAAGATTTTCCATTATCTGTAACTGCTGTTCCTCTATGCCTCAGCTCACCGAAATACCCAGAAGTTCCGCCGCCTATCTTGGTCTGCATGATAACTTCTCCCATTTTATGGGTAATTCCCTCTATACTGTCTGGCACATGGACATTGAAACACGAAATAGGAAGCCCTCTCTGCGTCCCCATATTTGCCCATACAGGAGACGAAAAAGAAATCCATCCTTTGACAATCATTTCCTTAAAAGCCTCCTTTAATTCTGGTTTATACAGCCTCTTCGCTGCAGCTTCGGTTATTCTATCTATAGCCCCTTCTAATGTTTCGCCTTTTAGTAAATATCCTCTGTTAAGCATTTGTTCTGATTCTTCATTGAACCACCAAATGTTTGTCTTTTCTTCCATCATTTTTTCTCTGTTATATAAATATAGTTTTATTTTAAATTTTTCTCAAATGCTTTTCTAGCGCTACCTCGGAAATACACTTCTCCTCGGTATTTATAGCCTTCTTTTTCTATAATTTTCAGCATCGGAATATTATCAAAATTAGTATCTATGCGAATACTCTCTATTCCCTTTTCTTTTGCTAATTTTTCGGCTTCCTGCAGAATTTTTTGCCCCAAACCTTTTCCTTTTGCTTCTTTGGAAACTGCTATTCTGTGGAGTGTGAGATAATCTCCCTGCCCTTGCCAGTTTTTTAGCTCTTCGTAAGCTGGTTCTTTGTCAAAAATAATCGCAGCATAAAGATTCACAGCGCCCTCTTCTTCAAAAACAAAACCATATCCTTTCTGAATATCATTTTGTATTGTTTCTTCATTTGGATAGCCGTCCTGCCACTGGGTGCTGCCTTCGTTTTTACGAGTTTCCTTTGCAAAAGAAATTATCTCCCAAATCTGCTCAAAATCCGCCTGTCCTGCTTTTCTGAATTCCATCAAAAGCGAATTACAAAGTTTCTAAGAGCTTGTATACTGATTTCAGCTTATCATCTACCTGAGTCACTCCGATAATTCCTCCTGAAAATCCCGTAGTTTCTTTTTTTACAAATACTTCTATTTGATTTTTTTCATTTTCACTGATATGGATAGAACATTTAAAATAATCTACAAATATCCCAAATAAAAGTCTCATCGTTCTATTTCCTTTTTCGTAGACTGTATTTTTAATATTTTCAGAAAGCGCTTTGTAGCCTGCGTCTGCCATTCTTTGCTTAATCTTTTCGTGCAGGTCTTCCTTAGATATATTGGCAAATACGCATAGAATTTGTTTTTGTGCTCCTACTTTGTTTTCTACAAAATATCCCATAATTTTTATTCTATTTCAAATCTTTCACAAGCTTCCAACTCTCCTACTTTCACTTTATTGACATGGGTAAATTTCACATTTGGGTCTGCTTCCGCAAATTGTTTTGCTTTTTTGATGCAATATTCTATTTTGTAACCCACTGAAATACAGACTCTATGCTCTCCTACTAATCCCATTCCCATGTAGATATACTCACCCAAACGGAAGTCATCATTTAGGCTCAATTCTTTCTCTTTTTGAATTCTACTATACATGGTTTATTATTGTTTTTTAGAGTTTAGAATAAATCGTCCTCCGTGATAGATTTATCATGTTTTGTGTAGGCTGTTGGTCTTTTTGCAAAGAAATCATCTAATTCATTCGCGAAAACTTCTTCTTCAAACCAAAGCATCGGCTTTATTTCATCTCCTGTTATCCCAAAAGGTCTGCCCAAGCCCAGCTGCACTAAAGAGTCATCCAGCCTGTATCTCATATAGTTAGCCAAATCTTTTTTGCTGAAAAAGTCTAATTCACCATTTTCAAAAATCCAATCTAACATCTTGTCTTCCAGCTCTATATAGTTTTTCATAAAGCCTTCTATCTCCTTCATTCCTCTTTCCTTCATGTCTGGATTTTCCTCAAAAATCTTTTTGATGATAAAAATCCCAGCATTAGCGTGTGTCTGCTCGTCTACAGATGTCCAAGCAATAATGTTTGCCACATTTTTCATATACCCTTTAAAACGAGTGAATGACAAAATAGTCGCAAATTGGCTGAACAAAGAAGCGTTTTCTATAATCAAAGTAAAAAACAAGATTCTCTCTAAAGCATTTTCCTTATTCTTAGAAAGATACTCTTTTAAAACTTGATTTCTCTCCTTGAAAATAGGAACTTCTAGCAAGTTCTCAAATTCATTATTATACCCCAATACTTCCAGCAATCTTGAATATGCCTCCGAATGGCGGAACTCACATTCTGCAAAAGTAGCACCAAGTCCGTTAAACTCTGGCTTCGGGAAAAGGTCATAAAGGTCTCCCCAAAAAGTTTTCACAGAAACCTCCACCTGTGCTATTCCCAGCAAGGCTCTCTTTACAGCTTCTTTTTCTATCGGACTCAAATTCGCCTTGAAATCTTGAATATCAGCTGTAAATTCCACCTCAGAATGCACCCAGAAGGACTTATTCATGGAATCTACAAACTGCATGATTTCTGGATATTCAAACGGTTTGTAATTTTCTCTTTTATCAAATATTCCCATGATGATACTTTTTCACATTAGCATTTGCAAAAGTAGAAATAAATACTCTCTATAAAAATCATCTCTTATGAAAGTTTTCCACACTCATTCTAATACTCTATAAATAAACAGGTTATAAAATTTAGTATCATTTTACCTTAATTTACAATTAAACAACATTAAAAAACATTCGATAAATAAACAAAATAAAATTAAACAATCATGATAGTGCATAAAAATGAGTATCAGAAAAACTGATACTCATTTTCAACTTTAAAACCTTATATTATGATATAATCTTATCCTTTTTTCAATGCTTCTGCACCAGAAACGATTTCCAAGATTTCATTAGTAATCGCTGCCTGACGAGCCTTGTTATAGAAAATAACGAGTTCGTTTTTCAGAGCATTAGCATTGTCTGTCGCTTTATGCATCGCGGTCATCCTTGCTCCATGCTCAGATGCTATAGAGTCCAATAAAGCTTTATAAACCTGCGTCTTTATAGACTTAGGAATCAATGTTTCCAATATAGTCTGCTTATCAGGTTCAAAGATGTAGTCTGATTCTGCATCTTCTTCAGCTTGTTCTGGCATCGTAATCGGTAGTAACTGTTCAGTTCTTACCTCCTGTGTCGCTGCATTGATAAATTTATTATAAACCAAATACACTTCATCAAAAATTCCTTCGCTGAAGTCTTTCATCACAGCACTAGTCAGTTTAGAAACAGCCTCAAAACTTACACTATCGTAAATAGAACTTTGGTTATCATACACTGTTCTCACTCTTCTTACCGCATCAAAAACCTTTTTTCCTATCGTAAGAACCTCTATTTCTACATCTTCTTTTTGTTTATAATTAGCATTCAGCTCTTTAATCACTGATGAGTTAAAAGCTCCTGCCAAACCTCTATTAGAAGAAATAGCGATATAAAGTATTTTTTTGACTTCTCTTTTCTGAGCATACTCTGACAAACTTCCTTCAGAACCTGTACTCACTTTTTGAATAAGTTCCTGAAGTTTTTCAGAATAAGGTCTAAGCATCGTAATGGCATCTTGTGCTTTTTTTAGTTTCGCTGCCGAAACCATCTTCATCGCACTCGTAATCTGCATCGTAGATGATATAGATGTTATTCTGCCTCTAATCTCCTTTAAATTCGCCATCTGATAAACTTACTTTTTTATGTCCTAAAAATTTTAGAACAAATTGGTTTATATTTTAATTATTGTATTTCGCTACTAAATCTAATGCCACTTGTTTCAATACATCTGTCAAATCTTTATCGATTTTACCAGCTTTTAGTGCAGACATTACCTCTGGATGTGCAGTTTTTAATAATCCTACATATTCTTTTTGGAATGCTCTTACTTTTGCAACAGGAATGTCTTTTAGCAAGTTCTCTGTTCCAGCATAAATCATCGCTACTTGGTCTTCCACTGGAAGCGGTGAGTTTACTGGCTGTTTTAGAATTTCCACATTCTTTTCTCCCTTAGAAATTACCGCCAGAGTAGCAGCATCTAGGTCAGAACCAAATTTAGCAAATGCTTCTAATTCTTTATATTGAGCTTGGTCAAGTTTCAATGTTCCTGAAACTTTCTTCATTGATTTAATTTGAGCATTACCTCCTACCCTTGATACAGAGATACCCACATTAATCGCTGGTCTTACCCCTGAGTTGAATAAATCAGACTCCAAGAAAATCTGTCCATCTGTAATGGAAATCACATTGGTAGGAATATACGCAGATACATCCCCTGCCTGAGTTTCGATGATAGGAAGCGCTGTCAATGAACCACCACCTTTTACCATAGGTTTCAATGTTTCTGGAAGGTCATTCATTTGAGATGCGATAGTATCATCTTTGATGATTTTCGCTGCTCTTTCTAGCAATCTTGAGTGGAGGTAGAATACATCCCCAGGATAAGCCTCACGCCCTGGTGGTCTTCTTAATAGAAGAGACAACTCTCTATATGCTACCGCTTGTTTAGATAAATCATCATAAACTATCAATGCTGGGCGTCCTGTATCTCTAAAATACTCTCCGATAGCAGCCCCTGCCATTGGAGCATACACCTGCATTGGAGAAGGGTCAGAAGCATTAGCTGCTACTACTACCGTATAAGCCATTGCGCCTCTTTCTTCTAGTGTTCTTACGATTTGAGCTACTGTAGAACCTTTTTGTCCTACTGCTACATATATACAGAATACAGGCTGACCTGCATCATAAAATTCTTTTTGGTTCAGAATCGTATCTATTGCTACCGTAGTTTTACCTGTCTGACGGTCACCAATAATCAACTCTCTCTGTCCTCTTCCGATAGGAATCATAGAGTCTATCGCAACGATACCTGTTTGCAAAGGCTCATTTACAGGCTGACGATAGATAACACCAGGAGCTTTTCTCTCCAAAGGCATATCATATAAATCACCTCCAATAGGACCTTTACCATCGATAGGATTACCCAAAGTGTCTACTACTCTTCCCAAAAGTCCTTCTCCTACTTTGATAGAAGAGATTCTTTTAGTTCTATTTACTGTATCACCTTCTTTTACTCTCTTAGATTCACCAAGTAGAGCCACCCCTACATTATCCTCTTCAAGGTTTAATACAATTCCTTCAACTCCACTTTCAAATTTTACTAATTCTCCGTATTGTACATTTTCCAAACCATAAATACGAGCAATACCATCTCCTACTTGTAATACGGTTCCTACCTCTTCTACATTAGACTGAGTATCAAAATTTGCTAACTGTTGTTTCAATATTGCAGATACTTCTGCTGGATTTATTCCTGCCATTTTATTGGTTGTTTTTTCTAATTAAGTTGAAATTCTTTTCTAAGATTGGTCAAATGAGTTCTTACCGAGTTATCTATCTGCTGATCTCCTACCCTTAGGATATACCCACCGATAAGCTCTGGTTTTATTATAGACTTTATCTTATACTTCTTATTTGCATCTATTAAAGATGAAGATTTTACAATCTGTTCTATGCTCTGTTGAGAAAGTTCTTCAGCTGTTGTAAGGGTTGCTTTCTGCACTCCATTCATTTCCTCTACTTTCTCAATATATTCTTTAGCAATATCTTCTAAATATTTTTCTCTTCCCTGCTTGATAACAAGGGTAATCATGTTTTTAGTTACCACAGAAAACTTAGAAAAAATTTCATTTGCAACATTATGTTTTCTTCTGTAATCTATAATAGGCGTAGCGAAAAAACTTCTCAATTCTTTAGAACCAGAAATAGTTTCTGCCACATCTTTCATTTCATTGAATACTGTTTCCGTGTTGCCAGTTTCTGTTGTAAAATCCAACAATCCCTGAGCATATCTTTTAGCAACTTTTGTTGTGTTACTCATAAGGATTAGTTTAAGTTTTTATCATTTAATAAATTAGCCACTAAATCATTTTGGGCATCTTTATTATCCAATTTTTTCTTCAATATAGTCTCTGCAATATCCACAGACAAAGAACTGATTTGCTTTTTCATATCATCTATAGCAGCAGCCTTTTCCATAGCGATAGAATGTCTAGCAGCCTCTATCATTTTTTCTCCTTCTACTTTAGCTGTATCTTTCGCTTCGTTAATCATTCTATCTCTAATTTCTCTTGCTTCTCTCAATATATTATCCTTTTCTATTTTAGCTTCTTGGATAATTCTTTCGTTTTCAGCTTTTAAATTCTGAACTTCTTCTCTTGCTAATTTAGCTTGGTTAAGAGCATCTACGATTGTTGTTTCTCTTTCATTAAGTGCATTAAGAATTGGTTTCCATGCATATTTTGCCAAAAGAAACATCAATACAGCAAAAGTAAGAGTCATCCAAAAAACTAAACCTAATCCCGGTGTTATCATTTCTAAATTATTTTATTTTTTATTTTACTTTAAATATTTTTTAATCCAAAATTTTAAAATAATCTTGGTAAGCACCAACCGTGTTACCAAGATTATTAGGATTTTTAATTATCCTTTCATGAACGGAGCACTGAAAATCAATCCGATAAGTCCAGCACCTTCGATAAGACCACAAGCGATCAACATCGCAGCTTGTACCTTATCAGCCGCTTCTGGCTGTCTAGCGATAGCGTCCATCGCGTGAGAACCAATTTTAGAAATACCGTAAGCTACTCCTAATACAGCAAGTGAAATTGCTACATAATTTAAATTAGACATAAAATCCATGATAAAAAATATTTAGTTAAAATTATTATTTAAAATTAAAATTCTTTCTAGTGTCCTTCTGCATGCCCATGTGCATCATCGTGACTATGTTCTGCTACTGCAATACCAATATATAAAGCTGATAATATTGTAAATATATACGCTTGTAGAGCCGCAACTAACAATTCCAAGATAGAAACGAACAACGCCAATGGCACAGAAACCGCTCCTAAAGCTGCATTTTTGAAAATAAATATCAATGAAATAATACTTAAAATCATAATGTGCCCAGCTGTAATATTCGCCATAAGACGCATCGTCAAGGAGAACGGCTTAGTGAAAATACCTATAATTTCCAATGGAATCATAATCGGCTTTAGCAAAAATGGTACTGGCGGCCAAAAAATATGTTTCCAATAGTCTTTATTTGCGTTAAGCAAAATAGTAAACAATGTAAATAAAGAAAGTACTAATGTAACCGCTATATTACCTGTAAGGTTAGCCCCACCAGGGAAAAACGGAACAAGTCCTATTAAGTTATTCAACCAAATAAAGAAGAATATGGTCAATAAGAACGGCATAAACTTCTTATAATGTTTAGAACCGATATTTGGAATTGCAATTCCATCTCTCACCAACAATACAACAGGTTCGAAAAATCTCGCCACTCCAGTAGGCACTAAAGATTTTTTGTAAGAATTTGCCATTGAAATGAATAATCCCAAGATAATCAAAACAGAAATAAACAATGCAAAAACATTCTTAGTGATAGAAAGGTCGTAAAACACCTTTTCAGTTCCTTTGAATAAATCTGGAATTTGTGCTTTTTCCAAACCTTCTTTATTCACTAAAACACCATGCTCCAAAGTATACCCATCTATTACTTCCCCATGAGCCACACTACTTGACATGAAAAAATGCCAACCTTTCTCATCCTTTACAATTACTGGCAATGGAATAGTAATATGTAACTCTCCCTCTTGACCCTCGTTCAAAGTAGCAATATGCCACTCATGAGTATCATAAATGTGATGATTGATAAGTTCAGAAGGATTAAAGGCTTTTTCACCTCCATCTGCATGTTCACTAGCAAGAGCAGTATTTCCAAACAGCATGAACACCAAAACAAAAAATAGTGAATAAATTCTCTGGTTCATTTCTTATTTTTATTGATTTGCAAATATACTTAAATAAATTAAGTTTTAAAAATAATTATAATTGATTTTTATCAGATTTTTGATTATTCTTTATTTCCCTAAGGACAGAATGGTATAGAGGTATGGATAATAGAAGAAAAACAAGAGCTAAAAACATCACTAAGACTTCATTTTTCTTAATTACAAACATCCACAAAAATGCCCAAAGAATATCTTTTCCGAAATTCATAGCCATGAAAGCCATCACAGCCATAGACATTTTCTTTAATCCTTTATACATCCTAAAAATTAGAACATTAAGGACAAGGAATGAGAAAAAAATCCCTATAATATATATATAATACTCAGGATACTGATAGAGATAAATCCCCATAAACACAGCCACAAATGCGTAAATAATGGTATCTATTTTATTCAAAACAAAGTTTTTGCAAAGTTATGGATTTTCTTTTTATAAATACAAGGTTTATTCTTCGTCTTCTTCATTCTCTATATCGAGAAAAAAAGCATCCCAATCATCCTCTTCTTGATTATCATTATCTAAAAAGTCACTCATATCCCTACGGTCTTTTTTCGTGGGTCTTCCCTCTCCTTTTTGGCGATAATAATCCTGCGAGAGCATTCTCATTTTCAATATTTCATATTGCTCTTTATCAGTAGTATCTTTGATATGAAGTGGAACAAGCTTGGCACCGAGGCGGTTTTTAGGAATCTGCAAAACCTCTATTTTATAATTGATTTGGTTTTTCCTAATCTCCACCACATCTCCTTCATGGACTTCCCGCGAGGCTTTCACTGGCTGTCCGCCGATGGAAACTCTATTTTTTTTGATTTCATCTGCGGCGATGCTTCTTGTTTTATAAAAACGAACACTCCACAGAAATTTGTCTACACGCATACTTATTTTATTATTCAGAAAAAATTTGCCTCAAAATATCCAAAGATTTTGGGATTTTAAATTCTGGAAAATGACAACTATAATACACCAACACCGAATCCAAAAAATCTTCTTTCATGCTGTTTTTTATCTTCACATCATAGATTTCTTCATTTGAAATCATTTTTTTCCAATACTCAGAAACCTGCTCATCAAACAAATGATGACAAATACTCTCCGAAAAAAAACCAGACTCTGGGTCTAAAAATTTTTCTTCCCTGCACAAAGGCGCCACGCCCTGACTTCTAAGATATTCGACCAAAAAAGCATAATGAGCCTGATAGTTTTGGTTCTCTAACTGATGCAGAAAAACCTTTATATTGGTATAAATCTGAGTATTTACCAGCTCTGTTTTTAAAACCTGATGAAGGAATTCCGCCACAAAGAACAAAATAGATGACACCCTAATATCTTCATAATTTTCCAAAGTTTCCACCTTCTCTATTTTACTGATTGTCTGTATATTATATTTTTTATGAAAATCAGAAATCGTAAAATACAGCTCTGTCATGGGAGTAAGATAAGCCTTTTTCTTGTTTTTAGGCGAATAAACCCCTCTCATGAAAAAACTCTGAAAACCAGCATTTTCGGTAAAGCAATGTAAGATAGCATCATTATCACCATATTTTATATATGACAAAAGAATTCCTCTATCTACCATATTATCAAACGATTATCTTATTATCTATGAATTGGTTTTGGAAAGATACTTTGCTGATTTTCTTATCTTTATCAAAATAAAAATCTATCCTTCCCAGCAGAATCCCTGCCCAACCTACTTGGTTCACCAGAACATTCACGCCCTTGCTGTTTTTAAGGACATTCGGTTCTGTCAAAAAAGTGTGCGTGTGCCCTCCTAAAATAATGTCTATTCCGTGAGTCTGAGCCGCCAGCTTTCTATCAGAAACCAAATCTTCTGACTGTCCGTAATCATATCCCAAATGCGAAAGACAAACAACCAAATCACATTTTTTGGTATTCCTAAGGAAATTTGCATATTTCTGCGCCGTCGCAACAGGGTCAAGGTATTTAGTTTCGCCGTAATATTTTTTCCCGACAAGCCCTTCCAATTTCACTCCCAGACCAAACACACCTACTTTAATATTTCCTTTTCTAAAAATCTTATACGGCTGTGTTTTTCCCTTTAAAATCGTGTCCGAAAAATCATAATTAGAACAAATGAAAGGAAATTTAGCATTCGGTAAAACCTTTAAAAATCCCTCCAAACCATTGTCAAAATCATGATTTCCCATAGTAGCCGCATCATATTTCATCATGGACATGAGCTTAAACTCCAGCTCGCCGCCAAACATATTAAAATAAGGCGTTCCTTGGAAAATATCGCCACTATCGAACAAAAGTACATTTTTTTCCACGCCTCTAATCTGCTCTATCAAAGTGGCTCTCCTCGCAAATCCCCCTTGATTAGGATATCTGCTGTGTCCTTCCTCGAAAGGCTCTATCCTGCTGTGCTGGTCGTTGGTATGAAGAATGGTGATTTTTTCAGGCGTATCTTTCGAATCAAATGTCTTTGCTGACAAAACATTTGGCGTAAGTGTCGTTGCCAAAGCTCCTCCACCCAGTATTTTCAAAAATTCTTTTCTATTCATTTTTGCTTGTCCTTATTGGTTATTCCCGATAAATTGCAACCTTTGTTCCTGCTTTATTTTTATCTCTGGATTTTGTTTAAATTTCTTGATAAATAAATCCCTCAGAGTCATCTCCGTTAGTATAAGCTGTTCTCCTTTTAGGAAAAATTTCATATAATCTCCTCCATAAGCCAGATAGTCCGATGTCGCGATGTAGTAGTACTGACCAGCTTTTGGTTTTTCACCGTTTATCAGCCCTTGTTTTAGTTTTCCATTTTCTACCACTATCGTAAAGCCTGCCACGGGATTATTTCTTTTTTGTTTTTCGTAATAGTCAAACACGCCTTGTATGTCTTCGCCCTTCATTTTGACAATAACCAATTGATTTTCAAAAGGCATCACTTCAAAAATATTTCTCAGTAAAATATCTCCCTTGCTGATATCATTTCGGATTCCTCCTATATTTAAAATCGCTGCATCCACCGCAGGAATGCTGTTTTTCGCGCCCCAGTCATTCGCTCCTTCCAATGCAAAATCCGCCAAAAGCTGCCCGAGCGAACTATTATCCCCCTTTCTATTAAGCTCCACCTCGGTATGGGAAATTTTCTGGTTCATTTTATTCTCTAGTTCCTTTTTATATGGTGTGATAACGGAAACCAACTCTTTTTTCTGCGCTATTTCTCCATTTATCAACTGGTTTTTCTGAGGAGAAACTTGGCTTACATTCAGCTGTGTAGTACATGACACCACAGCCATCAAAACAGCTCCTAATAATATGCTTTTATTTTTCATTTGTTCTTAAAATACAGGCACAAATATATAGATTATTTCGGGATTTTTACTCAAATATGATATTCAAAACCATAGAATGAAAAGAAGAAACAGCAAAATCCTAAATTTTACTTAAAATATCATTGCTTATTTTTATCTTTTTAAATAAAAACCTTAAATTTGGCTTCAAAATTTTAAACAATGAGTAATTTAAAAGGTCTGGGAGTAGCTTTGGTTACGCCATTTAATGAGGATTTATCCATAGATTTTGATTCTTTAACTAAATTAGTAGAATATAACATCGCCAATGGAACGGATTTCTTAGTCGTTCTGGGAACTACGGCGGAAACAGCCACGCTCTCCAAGGCTGAACAGGCACAAGTCATAGAGCATATCGTAAAGGTTAATAACAACAGACTTCCACTGGTTTTAGGTATCGGAGGGAATAACACTTTGGCTGTTAAGGAACAGATAGAATCTACGGATTTAAGCGACTTTGAAGGCATTCTTTCTGTTTCACCATATTATAACAAACCTAATCAAGAGGGAATTTATCAGCATTATAAAATGCTGGCTTCCACAGGGAAAAACATCATTATTTACAATGTTCCTGGACGAACAGGTCAAAATATAGATGCCACAACGACGCTGAGACTTGCCAAAGATTTCCCTAATCTTTTCATGATAAAAGAAGCTTCTCCGAATATCAGCCAATATTTTGATATTTTAAGAAAGAAACCTGCTGGTTTTTCTCTAGTTTCGGGTGATGACGAGTTCACTCTTCCTGTCACTCTGGCTGGTGGAGACGGTGTGATTTCCGTGATTGGACAGGCTTACCCTAAGCTTTTTTCAGATATGATAAAACTTGCCAAGGAAGGCAAAGTAAAAGAAGCCTATGCTATTCACAATCAACTCGTTGAACTCATAAGACTTATCTTCGCAGAAGGAAACCCATGCGGCGTAAAAACAGTTTTAGCAGAAATGGGCATTATCAAAAACCACCTGAGACTTCCTCTAATAAAAGCTTCTGAAAACCTGCAAGATAGAATAAAAGCTGAAATGAAAAATTTACAGAATTAAATCTTTTTTGAAGTTAAATTTTAATTTTAAAAACTATTAATTTTAAGAATTTATGTTGTTAAAGTTTTTATTTTTCTTACCCTTATTTTTCATTGCAAATGGCAAATGCCTTGCTCAAGAACAACAAGGGCAGGAAGTGACAGAACAGGAAATACAAGAAACACAGGAAACCCTCACCATAGAACCCAAACAAGATAGTGTAAACCTCATTGAAAGACCTAAATTCAGACCCAAGGAACTCTATATTTCTGCTGGGCTGATGGCTCTTGGGCTAATCTCCGAAGGAAAAACCAAACAGGAAGTCCACCAGTGGAGAAACAAACAGATTCCTCATTTTAGAAATAAATTTGATGATTATCTCCAGTTTGCTCCTCATGTCGCTGTCTATGGCTTTGAATTGATAGGAATGAAACCCAAAACAGACTGGAAAAACCGTATGGCTATACACGCCAAAGGACACATCATTACTCTAGGGATGGCACATCTCATGAAACAAGTCATCAACAATAAAAGACCCAATGGAGCCCAAATGTCCTTCCCTTCTGGGCATACTGCATACGCTTTTAGCGGTGCAACTATCCTTGCCATGGAATACAAGGACGAACACCCTTGGGTGCCTTATGCTGCCTATGGTTCAGCTGGTGTGGTGGGAATCATGAGAATAGCGAACAACAGACACTATGTGAGCGATGTCCTATTCGGGGCTGGACTGGGGATTCTCTCCATGAAACTAGCATACTGGACGCATAAATACAAATGGAACAAACCTAAAAAAGAAAAAAAAGACCCTTTCTTGGGCGTAGTTTACTAATATTTTAATAATGAAGATTACAATTTTTGCCAGTCTGTTTCTAAGTTCTTTTTTCATGGCTCAGACTAATGATAGTTTGGCTGTGGAAAAACCTTTGGACAGCATACAAACTCAGAATATAAAAATTCAGGAAGTAAAAATATCTGAAAACGAAACTTTTATCTATCAAAAGCCAAAGTTTTGGGACATTGTCAATAAAATACCCAAAAACATCGCAGGCACGGCCACAGATATCGTTTCAAAGAAATACTACCCATACGGACTTGCCGCTTTGGGAAGCACTGCCGCTCTCATTCCTGCTGACCCTTGGGTCATTAGAGAAAGCCGAAATCTTGGCGAAACTCTCGGCATGAATGAAGCCCACACCTACCGAAAACTCGGATTTCTGAAAATAATCCCTGCGGATGTGAACTCTGCGCTGTATTTCATCGGTAATGGAACTACGGTGATTCTCATCAGTGGAGGACTTGCAACCTATGGTTTATTTAAAAACGATTATCGGGCAATCAGCACCTCTATGCAGCTCATAGAAAGTATCGCTCTATCTGGCGTTTTTGCCCAATCTATAAAGCGTATCACGGGAAGAGAAAGCCCGTTCATCACTGCTGGGCGAAACGGATGGCACAGCCAATGGACTTTCGCACCGAGTTTTGCAGCATACCAAGGAGATACTTCTAGATATGATGCGATGCCCTCTGGACACCTTACCACTGCAATGGCAGCCCTCACGGTACTTACGGAAAATTACCCAGACAAAAAATGGCTAAAACCTGTGGGATACACTCTTTTAGGGCTGATGTCTTTTGAAATGCTTCAGAGTAAAGTTCACTGGGTGTCAGACTATCCTATCGCGATTTTCCTCGGTTACCTTATCGGAAAAAATATTGCCAAAACGAGAATCACGAAAGTGAATAACTCTCCCTTGTCTGAAAACAAGAAAAAATACGACTTGCAGCTGTCTGCTGGTTCTCTATATGGATACCAGACCATAGGCGTGAATATCAAATTTTAATATTTTTAGAATTAAATATAAAAAACATCTTACTTTTTGAGTAAGATGTTTCGTTTTTTATTGTAAAAGACTTTTTAGTATTGTTCTAAGAAGTATTTCAATAAATCTGTTGTAGTAATTACTCCTTTCAGTTCACCATTTTCTACTACTGGTAGAGAGTGGAAACTTTGTTTTGCTAAAATTTCGGTTACATCTCTCACTGTTTGGTCTGGTGACACACCTACTGGATTTTTTGCCATAACCTGCTCTATAGTGTATGCATTATAAACTGTAGTGTCTACTTTTTCCTCATTATCCGACAATTCTGAAAAACTAATTCTCAACAAATCCGAATAACTCAAAATACCTATCAGCTGGTTTCCGCTCACAACAGGTAAGTGTCTGATGTTATGCTCTTTGAAAAGTTTTTCTGCATCAAACAATGTGTTTTTTGTAGTAAGCTTAACTACATCCTTTGTCATAATCTGAGATACTGGAACTCTGTGTTTCATAATAATTTACATTTAAGATTAAACTTCCTTTTTTTCTTTGATAAAGGTACGACTTTATATTTATGCCGAAGAATTTTTTTTAATGACATTTAACATCTTTTGCAAATTTCCTTCTATAAATAGTTTAGAAATTGTATTTTTACAAAAAATTTTGGTTATGAGAAAAATCCAGATGGTTGATTTACAAAGTCAATATTTCAAAATAAAAAACGAAGTAGATAACGCGGTGCTGAATGTCTTCGAGTCGGCGGCCTTTATCAATGGCCCTGAGGTTCAGTCTTTCCAAGCTGAATTAGAAGAATATTTAGGCGTGAAAAATGTGATTCCTTGCGCAAACGGCACAGACGCTCTACAAATTGCCCTAATGGCGCTTGATTTACAAGAAGGCGATGAAGTGATTACGGCAGATTTCACCTTTGCAGCTACGGTGGAAGTTATCCATTTATTAAAACTAAAAGCGGTTTTGGTGGATGTAGATTATGACAATTTCACTATTGATATTGAGCAGCTTAAAAAAGCCATTACGCCTAAAACCAAGGCTATCATGCCAGTGCATCTTTTCGGGCAGTGCGCGAATATGGAAGCTATTTTGAAAATTGCAAAAGAGCATAATCTTTTTGTAATCGAGGACAATGCACAGGCTATCGGCGCTGATTTTATTTTCTCTGATGGAACTCAGAAAAAGGCTGGAACCATAGGAACCATAGGGACTACATCGTTTTTCCCTTCTAAAAATTTAGGTTGTTATGGAGATGGTGGAGCTATTTTTACCAATGATGATGCTTTGGCCCATAAAATGAGAGGAATCGTAAATCACGGAATGTACAAAAGATATTATCACGATGAAGTAGGTGTAAACTCTAGATTAGACAGCGTACAGGCGGCTATTTTGAGAAGAAAACTACCTCATTTAGAAACCTATAATGAAGCCAGAAGAAAAGCTGCAAACTTCTATGATGAAGCTTTTGCTGGACATCCGCATTTACTTATCCCAAAAAGAGAGGAAAATTCCACTCATGTTTTTCATCAGTACACGCTGAGAGTTTTAAACGGAAAAAGAAACGAACTACAAGAGTTTCTTGCATCAAAGGAAATCCCTGCAATGATTTATTATCCTGTGGCGCTTAGAAAACAAAAAGCATACTTCCAAGCGAGTAATGATGCTGATTTTAAAAATACTGACAAGCTTCTAGACCAAGTAATTTCTCTGCCAATGCACACAGAGCTGGATGAAGAGCAGCTGAAATACATTACAGAAAGCGTTCTGGAATTCATGAATAAATAAATTTTTAAACACTATAATTATGAGAGTATTTTTGTTTTTAATGTTATTTTTCAATTCTTTTGTATGGGCACAAGAGGAGGGTAATAAATTTTTAATCAATAATGACTATTTAGTTCAGTTTCCTGAATCCGTAAAATACATCAGAACGGATGAAAATTCAGGAGCATTTTTATTCCATGACAAACAAAATTCAAACATACAGGTTTCTGTTCGCCCTTCCCAGAATATGGAATTCTACAAGGAAGGTCTTTCTCAAAATGAATTGTTAGAGGCTTTTTATAAATGGGATTTTGATTTTTGGAAAAGCAACACCATCAATGCTAAAGTTACCGAAATCAGCAAAAAACTATCTGAAGGCTATATTTTGTGGAGTATCGAACTTGATTATGAATCTCAAAAAATCAATCAAATCATACTTTCTGGAGTGAAGGAAAACAATGTAGTATTTATCTCCATTATCAATCCTAAAATGAAGATGAATGAAAAGAAAAAATTCTTAATAGACTTATACAAAAAAGGAATTTCAAAACATAATTAAGAGTATGACAATACTAGTTACGGGCGGTCTAGGCTACATCGGTTCGCACACCGTGGTGGAGCTTTTAGAAAATGATTTTGATGTGGTTATCGTAGACAACCTCTCTAACACGGACAAAAAAATACTAGCTGGAATAGAACAAATCACTGGAAAAACTCCAGCTTTCTATCCTTTTGATTTAAAAAACCGAAGCCAAATAGCACAAGTTCTAGATGCTCATAAAATAGACGGATGCATTCATTTTGCTGCATTCAAGGCTGTGGGAGAAAGCCAAGTAAAACCTATTGACTACTACGAAAACAATATGTTTTCTCTTATCAATCTTTTGCAGGAATTCAAAGAAAGAAATATTTCTAATTTTATTTTCAGTTCTTCCTGCACCGTTTATGGACAGGCTGACCAAATGCCAATAAACGAAGAAGCACCTATAAAGCCTGCTGAATCCGCCTATGGACGAACCAAACAGATGGCAGAAGAAATTCTAAAAGATTTTGCAACTGCCCACCAAAAGAAAGTATCGTTATTAAGGTATTTCAATCCTATCGGTGCCCATCCTTCAGCTAAAATAGGCGAACTTCCTCTCGGAATTCCTAACAATCTCGTTCCCTATGTGACCCAAACCGCAGCAGGAATACGAGAAAAACTAAACATCTGGGGAGATGACTACCCTACTCCTGACGGCACTGCTATCCGCGACTATATCTATGTGATGGATTTAGCCAAAGCTCATGTGAAAGCCTTGCAGAAACTAGTATCAGAAAAATCAGAAACTTTGGTTGATATTTTCAATCTGGGAACTGGGAAAGGATCTTCTGTCCTTGAAATCGTAAAGGCTTTTGAAAAAGCAAATAATCTAGAAATTCCTTACCAAATCTGTGACAGAAGAGCAGGTGACATTACCATCGCCTATGCAGATGCTTCCAAAGCCGAAAAAGAACTTGGCTGGAAGGCTGAAACTTCGCTGGAAGAAGCACTGAGAACCACTTGGCTCTGGCAGAAAAATCTAGAACAAGAAAAATAAATTTCAATAAAAAAATCTCTTTCAAATTGAAAGAGATTTTTATTTT
This sequence comes from uncultured Flavobacteriaceae bacterium, assembly GCA_963516675.1. Classification (GTDB taxonomy): domain Bacteria; phylum Bacteroidota; class Bacteroidia; order Flavobacteriales; family Weeksellaceae; genus JABCPE02. The sequence continues at coordinate 24,313 of CAUQBH010000014.1, forward strand.
TTTTAGAGGAAAACTCCACTACTTTCAGAATTAACTTTTGAATTCAATTTTGCATTTATATCTGCTTTTATTTCAGCTTCTGTAACTCCAAATTCCCTCATAGCATCTTCAATTAAGCTGTCTTCGTTAATTCTATCTGTATAAATATGAACAGGGATTTTAATATCCAATTTTTTATCAAAAGAAGCCGAAGAAAGTTTATCATACTCCAAATTATCTGGTTTTTGGCTGAACTGAGCCAAAACAATTCTCAAATCAAAATTCAGGTATGGTTTTTTCACATCGAAAAATCCTTTCAGTCCTATTTTTTCTGGTCTTATTTTGGCATCACGCTGGCCTCCAAAGCTTTTATAGATATATTTGTTCTCAGGATTAGTATCACGGTATTTATAAGTCATGATTTCCTTATTTGGAACTACTGTCCCGCCACTTATAGCTACTATATTTTCCATTAAAAAGAAGTGCTGATATTGCTTTGCTGCCTCATCAGATGCCAAAACACTGTTGATTCGCTCGCCTTTTTCATTGTAATAGAAAATCTCCAATCCATAGAGAGACAGCCCTCCATCAGCAGACATTACACTAAGGGCAGCAGGATTATCAGCCGATGGAACTATCTGACCGTTTTTATTCTCAAAAAAGAATTTTTGTACAGATTTCAGATATTTCACACCTGGATATTCTGGCGAACCATGAAAATACCCGTGAGAATGCCCTTCTGTAAAACGAAATTCCACCTTACTCCATTTCAGTTCCGTGCTGGACTGCTCTGGTTTTGGCTTTGGTACCACGATATCATCATTCTCCTGACTTCTACAAGCCAAAAGTGAAAAAACAAAAAACACTACTGCTAATACAACTTTGATTGATTTTAAAAAACTTTTCATATTATTAAATTTTTATTTGTTTACTTTAAATTATCTAAATATTATTGAACTATTTTCACTGGGACTTTCATATCTGTGTCTAAAACAAATGAACCGCTATAATGCAACGCATTGTATTTTCTGGCTCTTCCTGTCTTAGGCTCTAGTTTGTTTTTAACTAAGAAATGGGCTAATCTTATCCTTAAATCAAAACTCTGAGTTCCCAAACCAGTCGTTTTTATGGTGAAAACTCCTTTCAGTCCGACAGGGTCTACTTCCGTAGGATTTTGAGTATCCCACGAACGGCGGCGAAGGCTCACTCCACTCTCTCCAAAAACTCCATTTTCAGGGTCTGTATCCTGATATTCATAGCTCACCAATTTATCCATTTCGGTTTCTTCTACCAGCTTCCCATTTTTATTCAGCTGAAAGAAATGCTGATGAATAGGCGCCATTTCCTGTGAAACGAATTCACTATTAAGTCTCCTTCCATTGTTATAATACACTATTTCAAGGAGATAGCTGTTTCCTTCTTTCCATTCTACGGCTTCTGTATTGTCAAATTTCAATCCATCTTGGGTCAGCAGTGCCGTTCTTTTTTGCTCCTGTGAAGTCGCTGTATTTTTAAATATAAACTCCACTCTATCAGGCATTTCGTGTCCTCTGTCTTTGGTTTCGTCCGTTGGTGCCTGAGGGCTGTCACCATCTCTGCTACAAGAAGAAATACTGAAAACTGCTAAAAACAGCATTAGCATTGTCAAAATTTTGTTTAGTGAAAACTTATTTTTCATAATGTTAAATTTTATTAGAATTAATGATTATTAAAAATTAAATTGTGTTTTGAACTGAATATCAATCCCTTTCCCATGAATAAAATACCTCAGTCTGTCGGTATAATTTTTATAAAGTGCATTGGTAAGATTTTCCACACCCAAAAAGAATTTTACACTTTTCTTATTGCTGTATTCCAGTTCTGCGCCTATTTTCAGCCCCAATAAATGGTAGGCATTGGGAGAATCTGCCACGAGGTCAAAATCAGGATTAAACCTTCTCTGCTTCGCAAAATACTGGTGCTCCACCTTTGCATAAAAATTCTTGAAAACAGAAGTCGGAATATTCCATTTCAAACTCTGCGAAAGCTGTAACGGCGGTATCTGTGGAAGATATGCCTTGGTATGCTGGTCGTCCGCATAGACCAAAGAAAGATTGGAATGGTATTCTAAATTTTTAGAAATAGGAATTCCCACTGCCAAATCTCCCCCTCGGAAAAGAGCGTCACTCTGCACAAACTTAAATAGCGCCGCTGGCCCAGAAAATAACTCCCTATACTGATGCGTAGGAATGCTGTAAATAAAATTATTAATCGGCTGAACGAACGCAGACATTTCCGCGAAAAATCTATTTTTCTTGTAAGACAATTTATTGACTATTTTCAGCCCTTTTTCTGCATTTAGGTTTTTATCACCTACATAATAAATCGGAATTCCGTGCTGTTTTCCATTGATATACAGTTCATAAGGCTCTGGCGCACGCCACGCATATCCCGCATGAGCCACATATTCCAGATGGTCAGTAATCTGATAATGAACTCCCCCGCTGTACGAAAAACTCGAAAAATCTCTCTTTCCTCCATAGAGCTGACCAAACATATCGTAACCCAAAGAATTTATCGTTCTAAAATCAAAACGCGCTCCCAGCTCTGCCAGCCATTTTCCTCTTTTAAACTCGGAAATAAAAAATCCTGCGTAATTATTCAAAACAAAATTCGGAATTGTAGGGACTACACCTGTTCCTGGCACATTGAAATTTTCTTTTCTCAAATAGCTTACCCCAAACTGAGTTTCTAGTCCTCTAAAATGCGTGTTTTTCCAAATCGTTTCCACAAAATGAGAATCAAGTTTGGTATCCTGCGTAGGAATTGTTGTCCTGTCTAACCTTCTGACATCAAACTCTTTTCGGTGATTATTTTGATAAGCATAAACCAAATCAAAATGATTATTCGGACTGAGTCTAAATTCTGTTTCACTTTTTAGGAAATAATGAGCCACATTATGCTTTGGAGCTGTAATATCGTAGGAAAAACCGTATGTAGTAATAGGTCTGCCAAGCTTGAGCCTGCTTTCAAAATCATCTATATTGCTGGATGCCGCACCATAGAAAATCCCTAATTCTGAATTATATGCACTAAAATACAAATTAGATTTAAATTCATTCTTACGGTATTCCAGCTCAGCAGAATAATTCAGCTCCCGAATTCCTGTATTGTTGACATAATAATTTTGAGTTTTATAATCTCCTGCATACTGTGCATTTGCCTGCGCTCTCCATGCCCAGTTTTTCCCCAGCGCTCCTTCCAGATAGCCTCCACCAGAGACTTTCCCAGAATTAGAATTTCCAGAAAGCATCACTGCACCAGCCAGTTTTTCACTATAATTAAGGTTTTTAGGAGAAAGCAGAACCACGCCACCAAGCGCACCAGCACCATACCTCACGCTCTGAGCACCTTTTATTATGCTGATATTCTGTGGAATACCCATGCTGATTTCTGGTGCATGGTCATCAGACCAGTCTTGGCTTTCCAGTTTTACGCCGTTATTTAGAATCAAAATCCTCGTGTTTCCCAAGCCCTCTATCACAGGTTTTGCGACTGTAGCTCCTGCCTGCCGAAGGGTAATCCCTGCCGCTTTGGACAGTACTTCTGAAAGATTTTGACCTATATTTTCTGAAAGATTTTCTTTAGAAAATTTTACAAGATTATCAGCCGATATGTTTTTGTTTACAATTGTAAGCGTGTCAATGTTTTTGAGCTTTATCTCCTGTGAAAAAAGCATATGAAATCCACAGAAAATAATCCCAAATACCAATTTTTGAGTCATATAAAATGATTTAATACAAAAATGAAATAGATGATTTTTTTTAAAACCGAAAATGTTTTTTGCTTGAAAAAGGGAATGCTTTGATTTTAAGTAAAATCAACTACAATATTGACTTTCATCAAATCAATAAACATTCAATAAAAACTAAGAAAGTACAGGAGGAGCGCGGGATTGCCACAGAAGAATTATCCTCTCTGATACGAAAATTTTATACGATGAAAAATATGAGAAATATTCATTTACATGAATCTCTGTGAGTGGTTTTTCTGGAAGAATATAGAAATAATTCAATGTGCATAAAAACCCACAATCACAGTCGCTTTTGGTCTGTAAATGTGCTTTGTGATAGCAGACTTTATCGCTGCATTCTGCTATTTTTTCTGTTTTTTGATGAGTTTCCTGATGATACAAACGCACAAACAAGCCTGATACATTCATCACGAAGATGAGTAGCAGCACCGAAGCCAAAAAAGTTTTAATATGTTTTGCAGTTTTTATCATCATTATTTGATAACGGATACAAATATAATCTAAATTTCCGAAAATAAAAATTCATTACTCAAAAATTTGCCAGAAGCCTCCTCTACGCTGTACTCTCCTATTTTAGTCCTTCTGAGCTGAGTAAGATAGGCGCCTACGCCCAGCTCCTGCCCTATATCATGAGCCAGAGAGCGAATATAAGTCCCCTTGGAACAGCCCACTAAAAAACGGACATATGGAAATTCTATCTGAATGTCTTTAATATAATGAATTGTAGTTTTTCTGGATTTCATCTCTACGGAAGCCCCTACTCTTGCCAAATCATAAGCCCTCTCGCCATCAACCTTTATTGCTGAAAAAATAGGAGGTTTCTGGGTGATTTCGCCTAAAAATTTTTGTAAAACTTCTGTCACAAAATCCTCTGTGATGTGGCTGATATCCGTAGGGAAAATTTCTGGTTTTTCGGTATCGTAGGACTCTGTCTGCACACCGATTTTTATTTCTGTCCAGTATTCTTTCGGTGCATCTTGGATTTCGGATATTTTTTTGGTTGCCCTGCCTGTGCATACCACGAGAAGCCCCGTAGCTTTAGGATCAAGAGTTCCTGCATGCCCTACTTTTATTTTCTTAAATTTAAACTCTTTTTTCAGTTTAAATTTCATTTTATTGACCGCTTGAAATGAAGTCCAATCCAAGGGCTTATCAACCAGAAAAACCTGACCTTCAAGAATTTGCTCCGCAGTCATTTATTATTTGTTTAAATAAAAATAAATCAATAAAACTATTCCGACAATGATTCTATACCAGCCCCAAAACTTAAAGCCATATTTCGCAAGAACATTGATAAAAGTCTTCACTGCTATCATCGCCACGATGAAAGCCACGATATTTCCGATAATGAAAACTAAAATATTTTCTGTAGAAGCCAAAATCATCTCATATCCCTTCTGAGCATTCGGTGTTCCCTCTCCCCAAGTCTTGATAAACACAGAATAAAGCGTAACTGCCATCATCGTAGGAACAGCCAAAAAGAAAGAAAATTCCGCTGACGCCTTTCTGCTAAGCCCTTGGCTCATCCCTCCAATGATAGAGGCTGCAGAACGAGATGTCCCAGGCATCATAGCCAGACACTGCCAAAAACCGATAGTCACAGCTTTTTTAATGGAAATACCTTTCTCATCATCAATCTTTTCCTTGTTATCAAACCATTTATCAACAAAGAGTAAAACCACTCCTCCTAAAACCAAAACACAAGAGATAACTATCTGATTACCAAGCACTGCTTCTATTTTATCATCAAATAATTTTCCTAAAACCAAGGCTGGAATAACGGCACAAGCCAGTTTGATATAAAAATTAAAATTAGAAAAATCAAAAAACTTTTTCCAATACAAAACTACAATGGAAAGAATCGCTCCAAACTGAATGGATACTTGGAACATTTTAAGATATTCCGACTCTTCCATTCCGAGCAAAGCCGCTGTAAATCCCATATGAGCGGTAGAAGAAATCGGAAGATACTCCGTAAGCCCCTCTACGATTGCAACAATAATAGCTTTTACTATATCCATTATTTATTTCTTTTTAGTATAGCGACCACCTGCACCACAAAACCAACGACCACCAATAAAGGCGCTATTCTGATTTTCACCACAGAAAAAATATCATCATTCCAGTAGTTTGGGTCAAAAGAGCCATCTGGTTTGGTATTCGCACCATAGCCCATCATTAGGATAAATCCAAAAGCTATAAGCCCCAAACCTATCAGCATCAATTTAAAATTACTCTTACTGAAATAAAATGTGTTTTCTGTAGGAGATGTTTCTGTATTTTTATTTTTAGTTTTCATTATGCTATTTCTCTTTTAGGAATAATATAAATCGTCTGTTTTTGTTTTCAAGAATCTCCATGTCGCAAACACTGTACTAAAAACAGTAATACCAATTCCCACAACTACAACGCCCAATATCAACCATATGAATTTATTAGTATCTGGAACAAACTCAGAACCAATCTGATTTGTAAAATAATACCACGCTGAGAAAAGGAAAACAAGCCCAATAAAAGCTCCTATAGAACCTAAAATAACAGCTTCCTTTATAAATGGTTTTAGGATAAATCTTCTTCTCGCCCCCACCAGCTGCATTGTCTTGATAATAAATCTTTTAGAGAAAATTTTAAGACGGATAGAGCTGTTTATAAGCACAATAGCTATTATCAAGAATAATATGGTAAATCCTATAATCCACAGCAAAATTCTATCTAAATTATAATAGACATCCTGTGTCATTTTGGTGTCATTTTTCACCTCTTTTACTCCTTTTATCCCTTGTAAATGCTTTATTACAGCATTGATAGTATCAGGAGCTACATAGGCTGGTTTTAGGGTAACTTCTACTGATGGAGGGAAAATATTTTCTTCGAAAAGTCCCTCTGTATCTATCCCCAGCTGTTTTTTAGCTATTATTTTTGCTTCTTCTTTGGTAATGAATTTTGTCTTCTTTACATATTTCTGTTCAGAAATCAATTTGTAGGTTTCCTGCTGATATTCACCAGCTTTTGCAGAATCCTTTGGATCCAGATATTCATCAAAATACACTGCAACGACCAGCTGTTCCTTGATATAGTCAGAATATTTCTGTGCATTTATCAAAATCAACCCAAAAAGTCCAACCAAAAAAAGAACCAATGAGATACTGACAACCACAGTAATATTACTGGAACGCAACCTTCTTCTATTAAAATCATCTATTGAATGTGCCATTTGATAAATTTTTCGGCTAAAATAGAAAAAATCTCGCTAAATCAAAGTAGGAATACGAAAAAATTGATGTTAATTAAATCATAAATTTTGTTTCAAAAAGCCTTAACTTTGCCGAAAAATTTAGAATTTAATGAGCGTAAAGGCTAAAAAACACCTCGGACAGCATTTCCTAACCGATGAAAATATCGCAAAAAAAATCGCAAACAGCCTCCAATTCAACGGGTATGAGAAAGTCTTGGAAGTAGGCCCTGGGATGGGTGTCCTCACCAAATATCTTTTAGAAAAAGAAACCGAAACCTTCGTAGCGGAGATAGATACAGAGTCTATCGCCTACCTAAAAGAACACTATCCTCAACTGAAAGAAAATCATTTCGTGGGAGATTTTCTGAAAACAGATTTTTCTAAAATCTTTCCAAATGAGCAGGTGGCCGTGATAGGGAATTTTCCTTACAATATTTCTTCGCAGATTTTATTTCACATTATAGAAAACTATCAGCAGATACCAGAAATGGCAGGAATGTTCCAAAAAGAAGTAGCCGAACGAACAGCAGCCGTTCCCAGAACAAAAGATTATGGAATTTTGTCCGTCATGGTTCAGGCTTACTATGATGTCAAATATCTTTTCACGGTTCATGAAAATGTTTTCAATCCACCACCAAAAGTAAAATCTGGTGTGATTTCGCTGCTTAGAAATCCCAAAGAAGGACTTGCAGGAAATGAGACTTTATTCAAAAATATCGTAAAAGCTGGATTTAACCAAAGAAGAAAAAAACTCAGCAATGCACTAAAAGTTTTAAACATTCCTGAGGGACTTTCTGGTCATAATTTCTTAAATTTGCGAGCGGAAGAACTTTCAGTACAAGACTTCATCTCATTTACCAATGAGTGGAAAGAAAATCTAAAATAACCCATGCCAAAAGAAGAAAATATCTACCAGCCACTGCTTTCGTACATTGAAGAGAAAAATGCAAAAGCCATTTCGCAAATCATTTCGGAGATGGAGGCGGTGGATATTGCCAATTTGTTTGGAATTTTAGATGATTCTCAAAAAGTATTTCTCTACGAACTGATGGACAATGATGTTTCTGCAGAAATGCTTTTGTACATCGATGAAGAAGACCGAAAAGAATTCCTAAAAAACTTCTCCACCAAAGAAATCGCAGAAGAAATCATTGGTGAAATAAATTCTGATGACGCTGCCGACATCATCGCTGAACTTCCTGAACACCAGCAAAATGAAATCATCCAGCATATAGATGATAACGAACTGGCACAGAGCATCGTAGAACTCCTCCGCTATGACGACCATGTAGCGGGAAGTCTCATGGCTACGGAGCTGGTAAAAGTAGACCATAATCTATCCATCATCGCCGCAGTAAGGGAAATGCGCAAACAAGCCGAAGACATGGACGAAGTCTATTCTATCTATGTGGTGGATGAACAAGACAAACTCCTCGGCACCCTCAGTTTAAAAAAACTACTTACCACCAGCACTTCTTCCAAGGTTTCGGATGTGTATAATTCCAAAATAAGATGTGTGCAGGACAATGAACCTGCTGAAGATGTGGCGCGATACATGCAGAAATACGACCTCTTTGAAGTGCCTGTAATAGATGCTTTGGGAAGGTTAGTCGGAAGAATTACCATAGATGATGTCATGGACTTTATCAAAGAAGAAACGGATAAAGACTACCAGCTAGCATCAGGGATTGCTACAGATATTGACTCTACAGACACTATTCTAAACATTACCAAAGCTCGTCTTCCGTGGCTGTTCATCGGAATGGTGGGCGGTCTGATAGGTTCACGAGTTTTACAAGGAAATGAAGAAGCGATGAGCCATGTTCCTGCCTTAATGTTCTTCGTTCCACTGATAGCGGCTACCGCTGGAAACATCGGCGTACAGGCTTCAGCGATTATCGTGCAAGGGCTTGCTAACAATACTTTGGGACAAAATACCCTAAAAACCCTAATGAAAGAAGTGAGCGTAGCTGTGGCTTCGGGAATGATTTTATCACTGATTATTTTGGGATTCAATCTATTTGTCAATCATCATGATATGATGATTTCCATTACGATTTCCGTAGCTCTGCTTTCTGTCATCATCATTGCCGCGATGATAGGCACCATTGTTCCTATCTTTCTCAACAAAAATAAAATAGACCCAGCCATTGCCACAGGTCCATTCATTACCACTTCCAACGATATCCTTGGTGTGATGGTTTATTTCACGATTGCAAAATTAATTTTAGGACTTTAAAAAAATTAGGCTAAAAAAACAGCCACAAGTTTCAACTTATGGCTGCGTCAATTTTTATTTGTTTTTTCTTGTTTGGAAAATATATCCAACTCCGAAATTCACCTGTCCAAAAACAAAATCTTGTTGTGCTTTGTCTGGTCTATTGTTTAGCGTTGTCTTCACATCAGGCATGTTGATATAGCCATATTTCGCCTCTACTCTTGCCATCAGATGTTTCCAGAAAACAAAATTCAAACTCGCTCTAGCATCTAGTCCAAATCCCGCCACATGGAAACGGTCACTTCTCTCATTTCCAAAAAGTTTAACATTAGATTTTGGATATAAAACTCCTAAACCTCCACCGTAAGACCAAGTAATATTAAAATTATTCCCTTGATATATTTTATTATACTTCTCAGCCCCGATGTTTACATAATTAAGCCCATCTGTATGCTCAAATGTAAGGAATTCTCCATCTGTCAAATCCACTTTTCCATCTCTAACCATCGCTGCATAGTGAGGGTCAGAAATTTTCCCAGTAAAATCTGTCGTTTGGTCTTGTTTCATCACATATTTCATATGGTCTAGCGCCAAAACAAGAGCCAAATTATCCTTAATAAAATACCCTATTCTAGCATTAGTCTGAGGAATTGTAACACGAAGTGGATTAAGATAATCATCAAAACTAAAGTCTGTCGGTCTATCTTTAGCTATCATATTATGAAGCGTAAAATCATAGCCATTTCCTCTGAAATGAACATCTGAATTACTATAAATAGCCCTATTCCAGCCCCAATACAAAAATATCGCTCCTTTTCTGTAAGGATTATAGGCTGTTTTGTTTACAATAGAAAGGTCTGATGCTTGTGTCTCTGACACAGGTTTTTCCTGCGCTGAAACAAAATTCATTCCCACCAAAAATGATAATAAAATTCCTGCTTTTTTCATAATCAATTATTTTTATCTTTTTTTACTAAGTAATTAAATTTCTTAAAATTAGAAATCGGTTTAAAGAAATTCGCTTTAAACCGATACTCTCATAATTATTAACCCAAATTTATTTTGTCTTTGCAGATTCATCAGCTTTCGCTGGTGCCTTTGCCGCATTGCTTGGTGCGGTAGTCTGAGGCTTCGCATTTGTTGGCACTACTACCGCAGAAGGCTTCGCTGTAAGCACCACACTTAGAAAAATAAGCCCTACCACGACACCACCAAGTGTCCATGTAGCTTTCTCCATAAAATCATTAGTTCTCTGTATCCCAAAAGATGCAGAAGATGCTCCTCCAAAAGTTCCTGAAAGCCCTCCTCCTTTAGGATTCTGAGCTAAAATAATAATAGCTAACAAAATACATGCAATGATGATAGCAACCATCAGTAGTATAAATATTGTACTCATTTTACCATCTAAGTTTAGTCGGCAAATATAATAATTTTCTTTAACATGAAAAATAGATTTTACAAAAACTTTCTACATAAATTTAGACAATAAAATTGTAAATTTGTCTAAATTATCAAAAGATGGATCCACAAAAGATAATCGAACTAGAGCAAAGGATAGGCAACTTACTATATAGGCAGACTGTTGTTTACAATGAAATAAAACAGCTGGAAAATGAATTAGCTGAGTTAAAAAGACAAAGTAATTTTTCTTCTGTGTCTACTGCAAATACAGTAAAAACACCAGTTGAACAACCTACTGAAACACTAGCTGAAAAAGCAACTGAAAAACCAGTTATAACAGCACCTACCGCTCCTAAGCCGCAGATTTCTGCTCCTAAAATAAGCCTTCCTAAACAACCATCTGATTTAGAGAAGATTATAGGAGAAAGCTGGATTAACAAAATAGGAATTCTCATTGTGGTAATCGGTGTAGCCATCGGTGCTAAATATTCCATTGAAAATGAACTTATCAGCCCTCTTACACGAATTATACTCGGATATCTGGTGGGAATCGGACTGCTTGGTTTTGGAATCAAACTAAAACCGAAATTTGAGGGATACAGCGCAGTTTTGGTGAGTGGAGCTATCTCTATTTTCTATTTTATCACCTATTTTGCGTATAGTTTTTATGACCTCATTCCGCAGGCTTTAGCTTTTGTGATGATGCTGATATTCACAGCCTTCACTGTATTTACCGCAATAAAATACAATCGTGTGGTGATTGCCCACATTGGACTTATAGGAGCTTACGCTGTTCCATTCCTTCTATCATCAGGCTCTGGAAGAGTGGATATTTTGTTCAGTTATATGCTCATAATCAACCTTGGCATTTTATTTATTTCTATAAAAAAAGACTGGAAATCATTACATTACAGCGCTTTCTTTTTCACTTGGATGATATATGGCTCTTGGTTTGCAGATAAATCTTTTGATTCAGGTCTGCAAGGATATGAAGCGCTGGGAATAGGCTTTGCTACGGCATTTTTCTTGGTTTTCTACGGAGTTTCTTTATTTAATAATATCATTTCAAAAGAGAAACTAGATAAAGTCAATATTATCCTTATTCTACTGAATTCATTTATTTACTTTGGGTTTGGATTTGGTATTTTTAATGGACATAGTATATTAGATTCCTATTTAGGGTTATTCACTTTGTTTAATGCTGCTATTCATTTTGCTGTTTTATTCTTTATCAAATCGAAAAAACTTGCGGATTCCAAATTATTCTACTCCACATTAGCAATGGTTTTCACTTTCATTACGATTGCAATACCGATACAGCTGGACGGAAACTGGGTAACGCTTATGTGGACAGCCCAAGGGACTATTTTGTTTTGGCTTGGAAAAACAAAAAAAATATCCATTTACGAAAAAATATCTCTTCCTATACTTGGACTTGCTTTTCTAAGTTTTCTCGAAGACTGGTCTCGTTATCGTTATGCCGTTGATTTGGATATTCATGCTTTCTGGAATATCAACTTCCTGACAGGTGTTTTTGCGGTTTTGGGATATGGCTTTACGGTTTATCTTTCAATAAAACACCCTGATGCAGAAATTGAAAAATTTAGTCCTTTTAATACTATAAAGTCTTTCTACCTACCTGCTTTATTAGTATTGACAGCGTATCTCACTTTTAGAAATGAGATTGGATACTTTTTTGATTATTGGTACGAAAGCACATCTCTTAAAGGCAAAGAAATCGGCGAAACAGATGAATTCTCACTTTACAATTATGATATCGAAATTTTTAAAAACATATACCTCCTTGCCTACTCTCTTGTATTCTTTGGAGGAATGGCTCTACTGAATTTCTATAAATTCAAAAATAAAGTTTTAGGAATTTCAGCTATTGCTATTGGGCTTTTAGTTTTATTTGCCGCTCAGACTTTTGGAGTAGGAGAATTGGGAGAACTACGCTACTCTTACATCAATGGAAATTCAAACAAATATTTCAATGTTAGTTTTAACTATATCTTAATCCGATACCCACTCTGGAGCAGTATAGCATTTGCACTCTGGGCGATTTTCAAAAATGCTAAATCCATTATAGAAAATACAAAATTTCACATTTTCCTAGATGCTGTGATTTATATTTCTATCCTTAATTTCTTAAGTCATGAACTGGTTACTTGGATGGATCTTGCTGGTTATCAAGATGTTTTCAAACTAGGATTGAGCATCCTTTGGAGCGTTTATTCGCTTATTTTGGTAAGCCTCGGAATTTACAAGAAGAAGAAACATCTCAGAATTTTTGCCCTCGTGTTGTTCGGTATCACTTTGGCTAAATTATTCTTGTACGACATCTCTAATCTCAGCACGATTTCTAAAACTATCGTATTGATTATCTTAGGATTACTACTTCTTATCATTTCATTTTTATACAATAAATTTAAAGACAAAATCGGTGATGAAACTAAAAATTAAATCCATATTTTCACTAATTTTCTTGGGAATTTCTGCTTTGGGATTTGCTCAGAAAAATGATTTTTCGTTCAAAAGAGCCATAAAACCCAATCCTGCCACCGAGTGGAACAAGATAGAAATTCCCCTGCCGATGTACGAAAAATTGAACCAAAATTTTTCTGACATTAGGATTTATCAGCTTTCTGGAAAAGATTCGCTGGAGGTTCCGTATTTGCTGTCCAAAACGCAATTTGCTTCCCTTGAAAATGAAACTACTGAATATATAGGTTTTAAAATCCTAAACCAGACCAAAACTGCTGATGGATACTATTTTACGCTGGAAAGTCCCATCACAGCGGACATAGAGGAAATCGACCTGCATTTTTCTAATCAAAATTTTGATTGGAAAATCACCTTGGAAGGCAGCCACGACCAAAAACAATGGTTTTCTATTTTGGAAAACTACCGAATACTTTCCATAAAAAACAACAAAACTGATTACAATTTCCAGCTGCTGGCTTTTGAAAAAACCAATTATAAATTTTACCGAATTTTCATTCCTAGCAAAGAAATTCCCGTTTTACAAAAAGCTTCTATGCAGGAGAAATTCACACCGAAAATAGAATTTAACAAACTGTTAATCAGCAATATAAAACAAACTAACAGTACAAAAGACAAGAACTCTGTCATCACTTTTTCTCTACCCTACAAAATCCCTATTTATTCACTGATTTTGAATATAGAGAAAAACGATACTTTTTCGCGCCCTATAGAGATTAAATATCTGGTGGACAGCGTAAAAACAGAAAAAGGCTGGGTGAAAAATTATGAAACTTTTTACTACGGAAAAATCATTTACTACGGAGCAAAGGATTTAGATTTTTCATTTTCAAATAATGATGTGATATGGGCAAAGGATTTCCAAATTATCATTGAAAATCAAGACAATGCGCCTATTACTGTAAAATCTATCAATGTTGTTTCGCCTAAATATTTTATTTATTTTAAACCAAAAAACGAAGAAAACTATTTTCTATTTTATGGAAATAAAAATTCTTCGCTTCCAGAATATGATTTAAAACTGATAGAAGACAAAGTGTTCAAACTCTCAAAGTCTTATGCAGACCTCTCCGATGAGGAAAAACTCCCTAAAAAAGAAAAACCCTCCAAAGAACCTTTATTCAAGGACAAAGGCTGGCTTTGGGGGGTGATGATTCTTATTATCTGTATTTTAGGATTTTTCAGCTACAGAATGCTTTCTACAAAGCAGGAATAGGAGTTTATTTTCTCTCTATCAGCGCCATGTAGAAACCATCATAGCCATCACTCGGCATGATATTTTCCTCCTTCACGAGGGCAAATTCTGTATTTTCGGCAAGGAATTTTCTAACCTGTTCTCCATTTTCAGATGGAAGGATGGAACATGTGGCATAGACCATTTTTCCTCCTTTTTTCAGGATTTTAGAGTAGTTTTGCAGAATATTTTCTTGCTCGGTTTTTATTCTGTTGATGAAATCTTCATCTATTTTCCATTTGCTGTCAGGATTTCTTTTCAGCACTCCGAGCCCTGAGCATGGCGCATCTATCAGAAGCCTGTCTGCCGTGTTGTGAAGTCTTTTGATGACTTTATTATCTTCTATAAATCTGGTTTCTATGTTGAAAGCTCCTGCCCTTTTTGCTCTTCGTTTCAGCTCGGCAAGTTTCCATTCGTAGATGTCCAATGCTATTATCTGCCCTTTGTTTTTCATCAAAGCAGCGATATGAAGGGTTTTCCCTCCTGCGCCTGCACAGGCATCTACGACTCTCATTCCTTCTTTCACATCCAAGAGTTCGGCTATTTTTTGTGATGAAGCATCCTGCACCTCGAAAAAACCTTCCTTAAAGGCCGATGTCAAAAACACATTTTTCTTTTCTTCCAATTGAACAGCGTCTGGATAACCTCTTAATACAAAAGAATTTACGCCTTCTTCCTTCAAGATTTCCACAAGATTTTCTGCTGAAATTTTGAGTGAATTTGCCCTCAAAATCACAGGCGCCTGCTCATTGAGAGCGGACATTTCTTTCTCCCATTTTGCTCCCAGCTCTTTTTCGAACAAACCTGCCAGCCAGTCTGGTACAGAGTGTTCTATGGCTTTGGTAGGAAATGTTTTTTTGTCTAATTTGGACAAGATTCCGCCTGTTTTTATTCCATCAAATTCATCAAATTTCTTGTATTTTACCTTTTTCCAAAGGAGATAAGCCAAAATCAAGCTGTAGATATTAGACGGTTTTGTCCCTTCGCCCATGTAGTATTCTAGGCGTTTTTTCCAGCGGACTATATCATAGAATATCTCCGAAACCACCTGCCTGTCGGCACTTCCCCATTTTTTATGAGCTTTTAGTAATCGCTCTAAAACTTTATCAGCATATTTTTTATCCTGAAAAAAAGTTTCCCCCAATGCATCATGAATTCCTATCAGTAAGTTGCGGTGTATCAATTCCATGTTTGTATAAATTTCGGACAAAAATACATTTTAAAAACCAAAACTCCCAAAATTATTTGAGAATACGGACTTTGTGAATTATTTTTTTTCTTAAATTAGCATCAACAAATTTATTTAATTATGAAAAGACATTCTTTATTTGCGCTTCTATTTTTGCTTTCAGCAAATTTATTTTTTGCACAAAAACCCATTTACACAAAGGCAAAAGTAACTGCCGTGAAAGTGTATAGAAACTCCGCAGAACTGCAAAACACAGTAAGTTTTAGTGTTCCTTCGGGAATTTCCGAAATAGTGATTGGCAACATTTCGGAAGAGATTAACGAAAAAACTATCCAAATCGGCGTAAACAGCAAGAACATTTCTATTCTTTCCTCGCAGTTTACCAATGATTATTCCACAGATTTTAAAATGGATACTACCAATCCACAAATTAAAAAAGTGAATGACAGCATCAAAATCGTGGAAAACCTCATCTCTAAAAACCGAATAGAGCTGGATGCCAACAAGAAAGCCGTAGAACTTTTGGACAAAAACCAAACCGTGCTGGTGGGAAGCAACTCCTCCAATGTTGCACAGCTGACACAGCTGACCGAGTTCTACACCAACAAAAGAATAGAGCTGGAAAACAAACTCGTTTCCCTCAAAACAAAAGGCGATGACCTCAGTAAAAAACTTTCCCGACTGAAAAGCAGCTTAAAAACCAAAGAACAGAAGGAAGCAGAAGAGTTTGCAGATGGCGTAATCGTCCTAAAACTAATGTCTCCTACGGCTGGAAATATCAAGCTGAATATCAACTATCTTACAGACAATGTCTCTTGGAAGCCTTACTATGAGATAAAGGCTGATAAAATCTCCGCTCCGCTGGATGTAACCTTCAAGGCTACTGTAAAACAAAATACAGGACTGGACTGGAAAGGCGTAAAACTTACCCTTATCAATGGAAACTCTTCCAGAAACAATTATGCTCCTACGGTAAGCCCTTGGTTCATCTATGCACAAAGCCCGAAAGAAAGAGAAATCCTAAGGGAAGAAAAAATTGCCGACAAATCTGCTGCCATAAGAATCAGAGGAATGGGAAGTGTAAATGCAGAAAAGTATGATGATTTTCAATCCAATGCTTTAGAAGAAGTAGTCGTTACGGCCTATGCTGGGTTTAATGTCAATGCAAACGAACTCAACACAAGCTATGACATAGACATTCCTTACGATATCTTGTCCAATAACGAAGACCACCTGATCAGTCTTTATCAACAGAAAATCCCTGCTGATTATCAATACTTCACTGCGCCTAATTACAGGAGAGAAGCTTATCTTTTAGCGAAAGTAAAGGATTTCAGCAAGTATCATTTGGTTTCTGCGCCTGCGAGTGTCATCTTTGAGAACATGTATATCGGTGAAACACGCGTCAGCCCAGACCAAACCAACAATGAAATGAACATCACGCTGGGCAACGACCCGAAAATCAGCATCAGAAGAGAAGATGTCCAAGATAAATCTGGCGAAAAATTCCTTTCTTCTTACCGCGAAAAGGTGGTTACATATGATTTAATCATCAAAAATAACAAGAAAGAACAAATCAGCATAGAAGTAAAAGACCGTTTCCCGCTGAGCAACAACGAAGCCGTGAAAATAGAAGTACTTGACAAAAGCGGTGCCGCGAAGGACGACGAAAAAGGTTTCCTCACATGGAACATAAAACTCTCTCCTTCCGAAACCAAGAAACTAAGGGTAAGCTACAAAGTCCGCTACCCGAAAGACTACACCGTAAGCGGATTATAAAAACAAAAAACTCCCCTCATATGAAGGGAGTTTTTTATTGTTATTTTATTGATTTTCAGAAAATAAACCAATTAAAACTTTTATATATATACATATACATATAGAGATAAAGATTATCCCTAAATGGTTCTATTGTTAATAACAATATAATGATTATAAGCAGTATGATATCTAATCTAAATGATTCATATTTTTTTCTAATGAAGAATACTATACTTTCTATTATCAAATATAAAATAGTAAACGAAACTATTACAAACATAGCAAACATGTATTTCATCCCATGTCTGTCATTTTCTACTTTATGTAATATATAAAGCATTGTAAAAAACGGAACAGCGGGAACTAGCAAAATACGAAGAAGCAAATGTATAATAATTCGTTTAATCATTGTTTTTAATCATTAAATTCACTAACGAAAAGCTGTATCTAATTCCATAATTTCTCTAAATGTTTTTGTCATAAAACACAACAATAGCAATACAATAATGTCAATGCAATGATTATAAAAGATATAACATTTAGCCTAAACGATTTATAATCATCTTTAATAAAGAACACTATGCTCTCTATGAATAAATACAAAATAGTGAACAAGATAGTTACAAATATAACAGCCATCAATTTAATCCCGTGCCTGTCATTTTCTAACCCTTGAAACAGATAAACCATCACAAAAAACGGAACAGCGGGAACAAGCAAAATACGAAGAAGTAAATGTATGATGGTTCGTTTACTCATTGTTTTTAATCATTAAATTCACTGATGAAATGGAGTTTCACATTTGGGAATTTCTCCTGTGTCATCGTGATAGTGAATGCAGAATCTGCGAAAAACACCAGTTGATTATATTTATCTCTCGCTAAAAATCGCTGTTTCAGCCTTGCAAATTCCTTGAACTCTTCGGATTTTTCATCAGCCTCTACCCAGCATGCCTTATGAATAGAAATCGGCTCGTAGGTGCATTTTGCGCCATACTCGTGCTCCAGTCTGTATTGGATAACTTCGTATTGCAGCGCTCCCACCGTTCCGATAATCTTTCTTCCGTTCATCTCCAGTGTGAAAAGCTGTGCTACACCCTCGTCCATCAGCTGGTCTATGCCTTTTGCAAGTTGTTTCGCTTTTAGCGGGTCATCATTGTTAATAAAACGGAAATGCTCAGGAGAGAAACTCGGAATTCCTTTAAAGTTCAGCTTTTCCCCAGCCGTGAGCGTGTCCCCGATACGGAAATTACCCGTATCATGCAGCCCGACAATATCCCCAGGGAAAGACTCATCTACTACTTCCTTTTTATCGGCAAAGAAAGCATTCGGAGAAGAGAATTTCATTTTCTTGCCTTCCCTTACGAGCAGGTAGTTTTCGTTTCTTTTGAACACACCAGAAACGATTTTCACAAAGGCAAGTCTGTCGCGGTGTTTAGGATCCATATTGGCATGAATTTTAAACACAAAACCTGTGAAATTTTGTTCCTCTGGCTTCACGATTCTGCTGTCTGCCTGTTTTGGCTGAGGATTTGGAGCAATGTCAATGAAAGCATCCAGCAGCTCCCTCACCCCAAAATTATTCAGCGCTGAACCAAAGAACACAGGCTGCTGCGTTCCTGCCATGTAATCTTCCCTGCTGAATTTAGGATAAACCGATTCCACCAGCTCCAGCTCATCTCTCAGAGTATTGGCTGCCTTTTCACCCACAGCTTCGTCTATCGCAGCATCATTAATATCATTAAAGGTAATGCTCTCCCCTACTTTTTGTTTCTTTTCTTCTAAAAATAGCTGAATATTATTCTCCCAGATGTTATAAATCCCCTGAAAATCTGCTCCCATACCGATAGGCAGCGAAAGCGGAACCACAGAAAGCCCAAGTTTCTGCTCCACTTCATCCAGCAGGTCAAAAGCATCTTTCCCCTCTCTGTCCAGCTTATTGATAAAAACTATCATCGGAATGTTTCTCATACGGCATACCTGCACGAGTTTTTCGGTCTGCTCTTCCACCCCTTTTGCGACATCTATCACCACGATTACAGAATCCACGGCAGTAAGCGTTCGGTAGGTATCTTCCGCGAAATCCTTATGCCCAGGAGTATCCAGGATGTTGATTTTATGCCCTTTATAATTAAAAGCCAAAACGGAAGTCGCCACGGAAATCCCTCTCTGGCGCTCTATTTCCATAAAGTCGGAAGTTGCGCCTTTCTTTATTTTATTAGATTTCACCGCTCCAGCCTCCTGAATAGCCCCTCCGAAGAGAAGGAGTTTCTCGGTAAGCGTGGTTTTCCCAGCATCTGGGTGGGAAATAATCCCAAAAGTTTTTCTTTTCTGTATTTCTTGAATTAAGTCTGACATATCTATTTTTAAAATATCTGCAAAAATGGTGATTTTTAATGAAAATATTTACTTTTGCTGCCAAAAAAATTGATAGTAAATTAAAACCAGCGAATACCGATGATATTCGCTGGTTTGTTGTTTTAGTTTTAGTGGATTATTGTTTGGTAAAAGTATATCTTGCAGAATCATCTGCTTTGGTCTGTATCATTGTATTTCCATTAACCTCAATTTTAAAACTTAAAACTGGGTCGCCTGGACCTGCATTTTTACTAATATTAAAAATCTTACCATCTTTTAGCTCAAATTTCCCTTCATCTCCTACAAAAGCTGCTGGATCATTAGGAGCCACATTATGATAA
Organism: uncultured Flavobacteriaceae bacterium; assembly: GCA_963516675.1. Classification (GTDB taxonomy): domain Bacteria; phylum Bacteroidota; class Bacteroidia; order Flavobacteriales; family Weeksellaceae; genus JABCPE02. Next base: position 44,323 of record CAUQBH010000014.1, read on the forward strand.
TTTTTATATGTACCATCTGCTGTATAAACTTTATAAAGTGCAGTAACTGCTCCTGGTTTATAAACTCCATCTGTATCTTTTTGTTCATTTTTTGTAAGTTTCCATGTTCCTACAACATCCTGAACAGAAACTGATGGTTTCTGTGGCACTACTTGTTCATCATCGCTACTTCTGCTACATGAAGTAAGTGAAGTTCCTGCTAAAGCTATCACTCCTACCGCAAGGATAGGAAACATTCCTCTAAATAAATTGCTTTTTTTCATAATTTTTTGAATTTTATGTTTCCTTTGTCTAAACATTGGAAACGGTTAATAAATAATTAAGATCTGTTTGTGGGTCACCCTTTTTCCACTACAAATTTACGAACCAATAAAAATAAAAACCAAAGCTGTACTACTGATATTTATTAGGATTTTGATAAAAATTTCAGCCAAACAAAAAACCAATGCTTTAATTACATTGGTTTTGATTTTATGTGTTATATTCTTTTGGTTAAAAGAAATTTGAACTAAATTTTAGTATTCTTTTACCAATCCTTTCACGATTTTGATAACGCTCGGCATCGCTGTATCAGCGGCTTTCAGCACCTCTTCGTGTGAAACCGCAAAGGCAATCTCTGGCCCACCCAAATCCGTGATGATGGAAATACAGAAACAGTCCATTCCCATATGTTTTGCCACGATAACCTCCGGCACGGTGCTCATTCCTACAGCATCTCCACCGATGTAACGAACCAATCCATACTCCGCTGGCGTCTCAAAAGTAGGCCCTTGTAATGCTACATATACTCCTTTGTGAACTTTTATGCTGTTTCGCTCTGCTACCTGCTCCGCTACTTCTATCATTTTTCTGTTATACGGCTCAGACATATCCACGAATCTCGGCCCTAATTCATCCAAATTCTTCCCACGAAGCGGATGCTCTGGCATCATGTTGATATGGTCTTTTACTATCATGATATCTGCCACTCGGAAGTCAGGATTTACTCCTCCAGAAGCATTAGAAAGAATTAAATTTTTAATTCCTAAAAGATGGAAAACACGGAAAGGGAAAGTCACCTTGTCCATAGTGTGCCCCTCGTAGTAGTGGAATCTACCACTCATCATCAGCACTTTTTTGCCTTCCAGCATTCCGTAGATTAGTTTCCCACCGTGCCCTACTACAGTAGTCTGTGGGAAATTAGGAATATCCTTATACTCAAAAACATGGATAGGCTCCACCTCGTCTTTTAATTTTCCTAAACCTGAACCCAAAACGATGGCAAAATCTGGTGTATCCTTAATAACTTCTTTAATGAAACTTGCGGTTTCCTTGATTTTCTCTAACATAATTTAATATTATCTGATTAAACTCTTCTTTATTATTTATCTCTACATTGATAGGCCAGTAGAATAATTTGTCGGTTAATTCCTGAAAATCCATCAGCCTTACATAGTCTTTTTCCGTGGTAAGAATTAGTTTTTTCTCGCCGAGTTTTTTATACTCTTGGAGCATTTTGTCTATATCTTCTTTTTTAAAGGAATAATGATCTCTAAACCTCAAGTGCTTGATTTTATCCGCGTATCTTGAAACTTCTTTTATCAGTTGAGAAGGATTGGCGATGCCTGTTATCAGTAGAACCTCGTATTGATTAAGCATTTTCACGGGCATTTTCACTTTCGAGGAAGTAATTTCTTCATCATAATCAATGGACGAGAAAAATACTTTTTGATGTTTTTTAGGCTTAATTTTAGATATATAATAGAATTTTTTCTCTTCGGTAAGGTCTTTGGGACACTTGGTAACCATGATAATATCCGCCCTGTCTGCTCCCGCTCTGGACTCGCGGAGATTTCCCGCAGGAAGCAGATAATCAGAGAAATACGGGTCACTATAATCGGTCAATAAAATATTAAACCCAGCCTGAATGGCACGATGCTGATAGCTGTCATCCAAGACCAACGCTTGCAAACCAGCCTCCTCTATCAGCCGCTCCGCTCCCACTACTCTATTTTCGCAGACTCCTATGGCAATTCGGTTTTTAAATCTTTGGAAAAGCTGCATAGCCTCATCTCCCACCATACGAAAATTACTGTCATAATTTACCATATAGTAGCCTTGGGTCTTCCTTCCATACCCACGAGAGAGCACACCTGCCTCGTAATCATCCAAAAGAAGTCCCATGAGATACATCACCATGGGAGATTTCCCAGAGCCGCCCACAGACAAATTTCCCACTCCGATGATAGGCGTCTGAAACTTAGTAGACTTAAAAAGTCCCTTGTCATAAAGCCAATTTCTACAAGTAGTTATCAAGTCGTAGATTAGTGAAAAGGGATAAAAGTACCATCTCTTCATAGGGAGCAAAAATAAGGATTTTTTCTATCATTTATTAACTATCGCCAATTTTTCATACTTTTGCGCCAAATTATTTTAAATATGAATAGAAGATTAATCCCATTCCTATTGATAGCAGGAGCATTATTAACCAATTGTGGTGGTAGCAGAGATGAAGATATAACCAACCCTAACACACCTGGAAATACACAACCATCCAACCCTACAACGCCATCTACACCTACTAATGAAAGACCTAGCGATGAGCAAATAGGAAGAAGAACATATGCACAAGAATGGAAAACTGGTGTGGACTATCTTAACGCCATTGACATTGCAGATCTTTACAACAATCCAGCTAATGTAAGTGCAGCACTGAAAAATTCTGTAAAATTCGCAACCCTTACAACTGACCAGAAATACTACACTCTGAAAGATGAAGATTTGAGTTATTTATCTATCGAAGATATTACATACGATAAACAATATATCTCTTTCTACACTAAGTATAAAGGCATTAAAAGCTCCACAAAAAGCACATTAAAATTTGATGCTAGAGATTTTTACAACAAACAATTTACCACCAATAACAGTTATGTATCTTCTAAATACATGCGTGGGCTCTACGAATCCTTACCGATAGGGATAGGAAATCTATTCAGCTACGATAGTCAAAGATATCAAATAGATTATGTTGCCGATTCAAAGGATAAAAGCGATAACAACAACTCCCTAAGTCTAAGCATAAAAATCACCGATAAGAAAATATTGGATAGTTCTAAAAACACTTTTGAAATTCATAAAACTGTTGAAGGTTTCAAAACACTGAAAAATCTCGCTGATGATTTGGCACTTACACACAATTTGGATTTTAGAAGTAAAGTAAAAAATGTAATGAACTCAAATCCTAGTGAAACGGATTTGACTCAACATTTAAAAGGTTCCTTTGATAATAATTGGTATAATCTTGTTTCTATATCCCTAATATCAGAACCGAGTGTAACACTATCTGTAGATGGACAGAGTGCGTTATACAGAACATTATCAGGACAGAGCAATGGGCGTATAGACATTTACTTGGAACGACCAAGATTTGTTCTTACTTCTGCTGTCATAGATAGAAGAAATCTAGTTGCAAAAGTAAAATTCCAAGGTGCTAACGAGGTTACAATAGACAAAGAATACACTGTTATCGTTCCTAATGTTAAGTAATTTTCTAATAGTAGTATATTAAAAAAAGCAATCCAAATTTGGATTGCTTTTTTTCTTTAATAAGAATGATTCATCAGTTCTTTTTTCTCTTCATTATACAATCTGTACTCTAAATATTTATAAGAGTCTCTTGGTATAATGGTCACCCACTTGTTATATTTAAACAACCATTTCATTCTGATGCTTGTAAAAATTCCTTTGGTAAGGTAGGCCTCTACAAAAGGATGAACATGGAGATACAATCTACTTTTCTCATGTATCAAGTGGTTTTTGATGGCTTCTTCCATCTGCTCTACTATCACTATCGGAGCACTTATTTCGCCTATTTCGTTAGGGTTTTCTTCTTTGGTATCTATTATTTTTTCTGGGCGAACCCTTTGTCTTGTTATTTGTATCAGACCAAATTTACTCGGAGGGAGGATTTTGTGCCTTGCTTTATCTCTCTTCATCTCCTCTTTCAGATGGTCATAAAGTTCTTTACGATGGTCAGTATTGCTCATATCTATGAAATCCACCACTATTATCCCGCCCATATCTCGCAGTCTAAGCTGTCTGGCTATCTCTGTTGCTGCGATTTTATTTACATTTAGGGCATGGCTCTTATTAGCCTGATTTCCTAATGATATATTATTACCTGAATTCACATCTATGACATGAAGAGCCTCTGTGTGCTCTATTACTAGATAAGCTCCTTTGGAACCTGGAATATTCACATGTTTCCCAAAAGACTGTTTCAGCTGTTTTTCTACATTATAATATTCCAAAAGAGGAATATGAGAGTCATAATACTGAACTATATTTTTACTTTCAGGAGCGATTACTTCTAGGTAATTTCGCATGTCATTTACCATTTGTTCATCATCACAAATGATACTTACAAAGTCTTGGTTAAAATTATCCCTCAAAATAGCAGAAGCCCTATCTTCCTCACTAAGAACTTTACAAGGTGTTTTATTTTTTTGGATATTTCTGAAACAAATATTCCATTTCTCTATCAGCTGGTTCATGTCATTATGAAGCTCAGCCACCTTTTTATTTTCTGCTACGGTTCTGATAATCACCCCAAAACCTTCTGGCTTTATACTTTCTATCAAAGTTTTCAGCCTTGTTTTTTCTTGGCTATCCTTTATTTTTTTCGATACCGATATTTTTTGGTCAAAAGGAATTAAAACCAAATACCTCCCTGTCAGGGAGATTTGTGTAGATACCCTTGCCCCTTTTGTGGAAATAGGCTCTTTTGTGATTTGCAGCAGGACTTCATCACCCACAGATAAGACCTTGTCTATCATCCCGTTCTTATCTATCTCTTCCTCTATTGGGAAGGATTTTAGGCTTGGTGATTGGATTTTTTTATTCAAAATCCCTTTTAATAGGTTTTGGTAAGTTCTAAACTCTGGCCCCAAATCCTGATAATGCAAAAAGGCATCCTTATCAGAGCTTATATTGACAAAAGCTGCATTCAGGTTCGGTGCTAGTTTTTTTACTTTACCAACGAACAAATCCCCTACTACATACTCACTATCTTGTTCCTCCGTATGGAGTTCGAAGAGTCTTCCATCTTCTATTAGAGCAATTTTAGAAGCCTCTTCCTCATAAGATATAATTAACTCTTTCTTCATTTTTTTGGCTTTCTAATAATACTTTTCTTTTACTAAATAAACAAAAATATAGTCGGCTCCATTTTCAAAAATAAAAACACCAACTATATTCTTATGTTTTCCTACTGAAGACTATTTTTTCTTCTTATGTCTGTTTAGTCTTCTTCTCTTTTTTCTCTTGTGGGTAGCCACCTTATGTCTCTTTCTTTTCTTTCCGCTTGGCATAGCTTTAATGTTTTTATTCTGTTATTACTCAGTGAATTATATTTATTTTACTTTTACTTTTGATTTTACCTTTTCTACGAAAGTTTTAGAAGGCTTAAATGCTGGTATATTATGTGCAGGAATCTGGATTGCAGTATTTTTAGAGATATTTCTACCTGTTTTTGCTGCTCTTGTTTTGATAATGAAAGATCCAAAACCTCTAAGATACACATTATCACCATTATACATAGTCGTTCTTATCTCCTGCATAAACGCCTCTATGATTCTCTGAGTTTCATTTTTCTCAGTTCCTAACTTATTTGCAATCGCATTTACTAATTCTGCCTTTGTCATTTCCTTTTTTGTTTTTATTTTTGGTGTGCAAATATATAAAAAATTTTGAAAACAATTAAACAAAATTCTGATTTTCTTTACATTGGTCAAAAAATATTACTCTGGTACAGCCAAAATGCAAGAGTTTTACCGTGGAGAACCACCCAAAATCCTTATAATGTGTGGATTTCAGAGATTATTCTCCAGCAGACCCGCGTGGAGCAGGGATTAGAATATTATATAAATTTCACCAATAGATTTAAAGATATAAAATCCCTCGCCAAAGCTGATATAGACGAGGTTCTCCTCTATTGGAAAGGGCTGGGATATTATTCCAGAGCGATTAATCTGCACAAGGCCGCACAACAAATCATGCAGGATTATCAAGGCGTTTTCCCAAACAATTACCACGAAATTTTAAAGCTAAAAGGCATCGGGAAATACACTGCTGCTGCCATTTCCAGCATTTGTTTCAACGAAAAAAGACCTGCCGTAGATGGCAATTTTTACCGCGTTTTATCCAGAATTTTCGCTGATAATTTTGATATTTCAAAAACAAAAGCCCACGACTATTTCTCGGAATCAGCCCTTTTGATAATGCCTGACAGAGATTTTGGCGATTTTAATCAAGCGATAATGGATCTGGGAGCAAACATCTGCAAACCTAAAAAACCTTCTTGTGATATCTGCCCAGTTCATGCAGATTGTCTGGCTTTTCAGCTCGGAAAAACTACCGATTTCCCTGTAAAAACAAAGAAAATCAAACCCGAAGACATGAACCTCATCTATTATTTCGTCCGATATGAAAATTCTTTTCTTATCAAACAGCGAGATGACAGCTCTATTTGGAAAAAACTCTACGATTTCCCTGATAAAATCAACGAATTTTTAGAAAAATTCATCGTAAAAGAAGAGGAAATCTCCCACAAACTAACCCACAAAAACCTTAATATCAAGATTTACAGCATCAAACTGAGTGACAGCGTTTTATTCCAAGATTTCAAAAAGAAAAACAATTTAGAAATATTAGATTTAAAAGATTTTGACCAAAAATCCTTCCCAAAACCTTTAGAAAAATTCATCAAATCGCTAAATATCCATCGCCATCACTAATATACTTACCTTGTTTTTCTTATTTTTAAGGAATTCCCAAGCGATGGCGCTCATCGTGTTCCCTGTGGTAAACACATCATCTATCAATAGAATATGTTGATTTTCAATTTCTTTTGTGAGAGAAAAATCATATTTGGTTTCTTCTCTGTGGGATTTGTCTTTTTGAGCTTGGGCTTTGCTGTGGCTATTTCTTTTGAGTAAATTATGGTCAAACGGAATCCCATATTCAGAGGACAAAACCTCCGTAAAAAGATGTAACTGATTGTACCCCCGCTCTTTAAGTTTCTTTGGATGAAGCGGAACACTGACCAGCAAATCTGGCTTTTCTCCTTTAAACCTAAGATTTTCCACTACCCATTTCGCTAAAATTCCGCCAATTTTTTCTTGATTTCGATATTTCAGCTGATGGATAAGTTCCCTAGAAAGCCCCTTTTTATCAAAATACATAAGAGCATAGGCCGCCTCCAAAGGAAACAGGCTTTCTGCCTTTCTTTTCAGAAGATTTTCTCCAAAATCCCAATGCGTGAAATGTATTTTATCCAAACATTTCACGCAGACAATTTCATCTTTGGAAATGATATTATCACACTCCAAACAACGATTTGGGAACAATACATCCAAAAACATCCGCTCCTAATCTTGATACACTACATATTTAGTTCTTATCTTTTCAAAATCAGAAAGCCCTTTCTGCCATGTTTGTCGGATTTCTGCTTCGGATTTTCCTGCTATTATCTGCTTTCTGAGTTCATCTGTTCCTGCCAAGGTATCAAACCAATATTTACCCTTTGCATCTTTTAGGAAAAATGATTTTTGTGGATTTTTATAGTTTTTATAAGCCTTTATCACCCATTCCAAACTAAGCTCGCGCAGGTCTTTGTCATAATTTCTCAGATCCTCGCCATAGCACAGCTGACCGTTTAGAAACGGATTTTTAGAACCAAAACTTGGCTTCGGTGTGAATTCATATTTCATATTCTTAATCCAAGGCGAACCATAGATTTGGAAAGGAATATCCGTCCCACGCCCTACGGAAACTTCCGCTCCTTCGAAGAAGCACAAACTTGGGTAAAGATTTATAGCTTTGTCATTTGGCAAGTTAGGCGACGGCTTTTCCAGAAGTGGATAGCGGTTTTTCTTGTGGTAGCCTTTCATTTTTATGAGTGTATATTTCGCCTGAACTTTATTTTTAAGCCATTTTTCGCCGTTTACCATTTTTCCATACTCTCCTATGGTAAGTCCGTAGACCACAGGCACTGGATGAAGCCCCACAAAAGAAGTCCACTCTTTTCTCAGCACTGGCCCGTCTGTATAGCCGTCATGCGGATTGGGTCTATCCAAAACGATGATTTCCACACCATTTTCTGCTCCTGCTTCCATTACATAGGCAAGTGTAGATATATAGGTATAAAACCTAACTCCCACATCCTGAATATCAAACAAAATAACATCCAAATCCTTCATATGAGCAGGCGTAGGTTTTTTGGTATTTGCATAAAGCGAAACTATCGGAATGCCTGTCTTGGTATCCACTCCATTTTTCACAACTTCTCCAGCATCCGCCACTCCACGAAAACCGTGTTCAGGAGCAAAAACCCTTTTCACGGCTACTCCACTTTCTTTCAAAAAGTCTACGATGCTTTGTTTTTTCTTATTGATAGTCACCAGCCCTGTCTGATTGGTCACCACTCCTACGGATTTCCCTTTTAGCAGCGGCAGGTATTTTTCTGGCTGGTCTGCGCCTGTTACAAACTCCTCGTTTTCAGCGTTTTTAGATTTTTGTGCATTAAAAAATTGATTATTTACAAAAAGCATTAGTATAATCAATACAAAATTTTTACTTTTGGCTCTTAAATTCATTATTTTGAAGTTTCCTATTTATTTTTCTAAAAAAATTGCGTTCTCCAAAGATAATAAAAATAATCTTTCACGCATAATAATTTTCATCGGAAGACTGTCCGTTGCCCTAGGGATAGTGGTTTCACTGATTACCATATCCACAGGACTCGGCTCTAAAAAAGCCATCAAAAACAAGATGGGTGATTTCAGCGGACATATTTCCATAAAATCCACGAAATCAAATGCTTCCTATAACTCTTCGGTTTTAGACCAAGAAAATTTTGATATAAAGGAACTTAAAAAAATACCCGAAGTAGAAACGGCACAATCCTACGCCTCTCTCAGCGGAATCCTCAGAACCAAAGAGAATTTTGCTGGAATTATCCTAAAAGGCGTAGGCAAGGACTTTGACAAAAATCGTTTCCAAAAATTCGTCACCTCGGGCGAAGTCCCTGATTATACAGAAAAAGGATACAATAATGACATCATGCTTTCTGAGCAAATCGCCAAAGGCCTGCACCTAAAAGTAAATGACAGCATCACGGCCGTTTTCTCCAAAGAAGACCAAAAACCGATTTATAGAAAATTCGTAGTAAAGGCTATCTACAATACTGATATCAAACTCATCGATGAGTTATTTGTCATCGGTGATATCAACCATGTCCGCAAAATCCAGAATATGGGAAAAACCGACATCGGCGGTGTGGATATTTTCCTAAAAGATTTTGATAAAACAGATGCTGTTTTCCCACAAGTAGAAAAAATCATCGGCTACAAAAACTATACAGAAAAAACTACTGACAAATACCCTCAAATCCTACAATGGATAGAAATTTTTGATACGAATATCTCTGTAATATTGGGCATTATGCTGGTAGTAGTGGTTATCAATATCATCATGGTACTGCTGATTTTGATTATTGAAAGAACCAACTCCATCGGTGTGCTGAAAACCTTAGGCGCGGACAACAACCAGATTCGTGCGATATTCATCAACTACACCCTGCTCATCATCATCCCTGGGCTGATTGTAGGAAATCTTATCGGCATAGGATTACTATTGATACAGAAATATTTTGGTGTCATTAAACTCAACCCAAAAGAATACTATATCAGCACCGTGCCAGTGGATTTGAATTTAGGCTACATTCTTGCCCTTTCACTGGGAATATTGGTAGTTTCTGCCATATCGCTAATAGTACCCAGCTACCTCATCAGTAGAATTTCTCCTGCGAAAGTGGTGAAATACAATTAGTAATGATATTTAAAATCGCACAGATTTAATACTTTTTTGAAACTATAAAAACAACTCATTAACAATCTGAATCAACAATACTACCCTATTTAGTCTACAGATTGATAAAATAGTAATCACCCCATAATCTTATAAGGTTTGACCTATACATTCTTTGTTTAATTCTACCAAATCAATACTAATAAGCACAACAAAATATGTCATAATCCAATGTTGTTCTTCTGTGAATAAGGCATCTAAAGAAGGGTAAACTTCCAATTGCTTGCCTAAGGTTTGTATATTCTTCTTACTTTTTAACTTCATCTATTTACTAATTCTCTCAACATCTTCAAAGACTTCTGTTGCTTACCCTGTGAGTCGAAATTCTCAGGGGAAAGCCATTGCTCAAGAGCGCGTTTGTTAGCTTCCCATTCCTTATCTATCATAGCAA
>CAUQBH010000015.1:0-43982 GCA_963516675.1 uncultured Flavobacteriaceae bacterium
ATTGGCATCTTTTTAGAGATTTGGCTGTGTCCCATTGTTTGATTATTGGATTCATAAATCAGATTAATTAGCCTGCTAATTTACGGATTTACTTTTTTAAAACCCGAATTCCCCATTTCGGAATGAAATAAACACCCATAAGGCAGGTAACCATTACAGGAGAATAGGAATGGGTAAAATAACTTATCAAAATGTGCCATACCAAGAAGAAACTCAGTCCTGCAAGATATAAAATGAGTGCAATTTTCGTGGCTTTTTTGCTCTTTCGAAATAAAAAAGCAATGACCGCTACCAAAGTAAGTTGCCCTATGGAAGCCCACACAAAATATTCAGGGTGGGCATTGACTAAATGGGCATTTTCGGAAATTCTCGGAAGTTGAAGCTAAGAAGGTATTTTATCTACAAAATCAATATACCATTGCCAGAATGAAATACTCTCTTCTACTTGATGAAGAGCGTGTAGTCCCATTATAGGCAGCCATAAATGAAAGTATTTATTGGTTTTCATAGATTTCCTTTTTTAATGCTGTGATATACTTCTGTTGTGTGCGTTTCAAATTCCAAAATAGAGGTGCCACAAGCCTTAAAAAGAAGTTTTTGATATGTATTTTCTCTTGAAAACAAATTTTAGTTCCTCCGTTATATGATTCAAATTTACCTTCCCATTCACCATAGAATAGTTTGTGCTCCATTGTAAAGGCATAATATTCATTTTCTTTCTTTTGAATATTGCTAAAAAGCGTTTGTCCGCCACCTTTATAATATTCGATAAAACTATTTTCCAATAGCTCAATGTTTTCCACTTCCTCTCGCCACTGAAAGTTCTTGTTATCAGTCACAATTTTATATACCAATGCTACAGGTGCATCAATCACATCAGTTATTTTTGAAATGAGAAATCGTTTCATTGTTACATCGCATCTATCCTAAAAGTAAGGGATTCCAGCACTTTTAGAATAGCTTCTACGGTATCCATAGAGGTAAGGCATGGGACTCCGTTTTCTACTGACATACGGCGAATTTGGAAGCCGTCCCGCTCAGATTGTTTTCCTTTGGTGGTGGTATTTACCACATACTGCACTTTTCCTTTGTGGATGAGGTCTATCAGGTTTACATCTTCTTCGCCTATTTTGTAGCCTATTTTGGTTTTTACGCCATGTTGTTCAAAGAATTTCGCTGTTCCTTCCGTAGCCCATATTCGGAAACCTATATCACTAAATCTTTTCGCAAGTCCCACGGCTTCGGCTTTGTCTTTGTCAGAAACCGTGAAGAGAATCGCTCCATGGGTAGGGACTTTTCTTCCAGCGCCGATAAGTCCTTTATATAAAGCTTTTTCTAGGGTTTGGTCTTTGCCCATCACTTCTCCTGTGGATTTCATTTCAGGGCCGAGGGAAATATCTACTTTGGACAATTTACTAAAACTAAAAACAGGAACTTTCACATAAACGCCTTCTTTATTAGGAATAAGTCCATTTTGATAGCCTAAATCTTTTAGTTTCGCTCCGAGAATGGCTTTTATGGCTAATTTTGCCATCGGAACGCCAGTGATTTTGGACAAAAAAGGAACAGTTCTAGATGAACGAGGATTGACCTCTATGACAAACACTTCTCCATCAGAAATTACATATTGAATGTTCATTAAACCGATGATATTCAGTCCTTTGGCAAGTCTCTGTGTGTAGTCAGAGAGCGTATCCATCTGTTTTTGTGTCAGATTTTGAGGAGGATACACCGCGATAGAGTCTCCCGAATGCACACCCGCCCGCTCGATATGTTCCATAATTCCAGGGATTATGGTGGTTTCGCCATCAGAAATGGCATCTACTTCCACTTCTTTCCCTGTCAAATATCGGTCAATCAGCACAGGATGTTCAGGGCTTGCCTCCACTGCATTTTCCATGTAATGAGCGAGTTCTTCTTCTGTATAAATGATTTCCATCGCCCTTCCTCCCAAAACATAGCTTGGGCGGACAAGTACAGGATAGCCGATTTCATTGGCAATTTTTATGGCCTCTTCTTTTGAAGTGGAAGTTTTTCCTTTCGGCTGAGGAATGCCCAAATCTTGGAGTGCTTTCTCGAATTTGTCTCGGTTTTCGGCTCTGTCCAAATCTTCTAATGAAGTTCCTAAAATCTTCACTCCATGGGAAGCCAGTTTATCAGCCAAATTGATAGCTGTCTGTCCGCCGAACTGCACCACCACGCCTTTTGGTTTTTCTAGCTCGATGATGTTCATCACATCTTCCTCGGTCAGCGGCTCGAAATATAATTTATCCGAAATGGAGAAATCCGTAGAAACGGTTTCAGGATTATTATTGATGATAATCGCCTCACAGCCCATTTCCTTAATCGCCCATACAGAATGCACCGTTGCGTAGTCAAACTCCACGCCCTGCCCGATACGGATAGGCCCTGAACCCAGCACGATGATTTTTTCCTTGTCGCTGGCAATGGACTCGTTTTCTTCCTCGTAAGTTCCGTAGAAATAAGGAGTTTCGGACTCAAACTCGGCTGCACAAGTATCCACCATTTTATAGACTGGCATGATGCTGTTTTCTTTTCTAAAAATAAAAATTTCCCTCTGTGTGCAGTTCCAAAGATGAGCCAGATTAAGGTCAGAAAAACCTAATTTTTTAGCCTTGATTAAAATATCTTTGTTAAATGGATTGTTTTTTATTTCAGCGTCAAAATCAATGAGTTTCTTGATTTTCCAAATGAAGAATTTGTCTATTTTGCTCCATTCCACTATTTTCTCCCAGTCGTAGCCTCTGCGCAGTGCTTCTCCAATGATGAAAAGCCTCTCGTCATCGCAGATTTTTATTCTTCTTTCTATTTCTTCATCGGTTAGGGCAAGGGCTTGTTTTTCCTTTAATCCCAAATGCTGGATGCCTGTTTCCAGTGAACGGATGGCTTTTTGGAGAGATTCTTCAAAGTTTCTTCCAATAGCCATGATTTCGCCTGTGGCTTTCATCTGCGTGGATAATCTTCTGTCCGCCGTTTCGAATTTATCAAACGGAAAACGAGGGAATTTGGTAACTACATAGTCCAAAGCAGGTTCAAAACAAGCATAAGTTTTGCCAGTTACAGGATTTATGATTTCATCCAAAGTCAGTCCCACAGCGATTTTAGCTGCGATTTTTGCGATTGGGTAGCCCGTAGCTTTACTTGCCAAAGCCGATGAACGGGAAACTCTTGGATTAACCTCGATTACATAATAATTAAATGAATGTGGGTCTAGAGCCAGCTGTACATTACATCCGCCTTCAATTCCCAAAGCACGGATGATTTTTAGCGAAGTGTTTCGCAACATCTGATATTCCCTGTCAGAGAGGGTCTGCGAAGGCGCTACGACTATGGAATCGCCAGTGTGTACGCCCACAGGGTCTATATTTTCCATGTTGCAGACCACTATGGCATTGTCGTTAGAATCTCGCATTACTTCGTATTCTATCTCTTTGAATCCTGCGATAGATTTTTCTATAAGGCACTGATTTACAGGGCTGTGTTTTAGTCCAAGTTCTACGATTTCGGTGAGTTCCTGCTCATTAGAAGCGATACCACCGCCTGTTCCTCCAAGGGTAAAGGCAGGACGCACAATCACAGGATAGCCGATTCTGTCAGCGAAATTCAGAGCGCTTTCTAATGTATTCACAATGTCCGATTCTGGCACAGGTTCGCCCAGTTCATTCATTAGTTCTCGGAATAAATCTCGGTCTTCAGCACGATTGATAGCAGAAAGTTTAGTTCCCAAGACCTCTACTTTACACTCATCTAAAATCCCTGATTTTTTTAGTTCTATCGCCATATTCAGCCCTGTCTGTCCTCCCAAAGTAGGCAAAAGAGCATCTGGGCGTTCCTTTCGGATAATCTGGCTCACAAATTCTAAGGAAATTGGTTCTATATAGACCTTATCGGCGATTTCTGCATCGGTCATGATGGTGGCAGGGTTTGAGTTGATGAGGATGACTCTGTATCCTTCCTCTTTTAGGGATAGACAGGCCTGTGTTCCTGCGTAGTCAAATTCCGCTGCCTGCCCTATGATGATAGGGCCAGAGCCTATGACGAGAATGGTTTTTATATCTGTGCGCTTCATGTTTATTTAGATTTTAGAATTAAAAGTTTTTTTATTTAACAGCATTTTCTCTCATCAGATTGATAAATTCATCAAAAAGATAATTGGCATCTTCTGGGCCTGGGCTTGCCTCTGGGTGGTATTGGACAGAGAAACAAGGGTATTTCTTGTGGCGGACTCCTTCATTCGTGCGGTCATTCAGCGCGATGTGGGTTTCCTCTAAATCAGTGTTTTTCAGGCTGTTTTGGTCAATGGCATAGCCGTGGTTTTGGGAAGTGATAGAGACTTTATTTGTCCTTAAATCCAAAACAGGATGATTGCCTCCTCTGTGCCCGAATTTTAGTTTAAAAGTCTTCGCGCCGCACGCCAGCCCTATTACCTGATGTCCCATACAAATCCCAAAAATAGGGACTTTACCAAGGAGTTTTCTCACAGTTTCGTGAGCATGAGGGATATCTTGCGGGTCGCCAGGACCGTTGGAGAGCATCACACCATCTGGAGCCATTAGAAGGATTTCTTCGGCTGAGGTATCGTGAGAAACCACTGTGATATCGCAGTTTCTCTGGGATAATTCACGGATGATGCCGAGTTTTGCACCAAAGTCCATCAGCACCACTTTAAAGCCTCTGCCAGGGTTGGCGTAGGGAGTTTTGGTGGAAACCTGCGCTATTTGATTTTTAGGTAAAATGGTGGATTTCAGTTCATTGATGATATTTTGTTCATCCGCATCAGCATTCACGATTTTACCTTTGGTTACACCTTTGTTTCGGAGAATTCGGGTTAGTTTTCGGGTGTCAATCCCTGAAATCCCTGAAAGATTTTTCTTCTTAAAGAGTTCATCCAGAGTAAGTTGAGAACGGAAGTTAGAAGGCATATCACAGAGTTCTTTGATAATCAGCCCTTTGATGGCTGGTTCTATGCTTTCGTAATCATCACGATTGATTCCATAATTCCCAATGAGCGGGTAGGTCATGCAGACGATTTGCCCATAAAAGGAAGGGTCAGAGATAAGTTCCTGATAACCAGTCATTCCTGTGCTGAAAACCACTTCGCCGCTGGTCTCTGTATCTGCTCCAAAGCCTTCTCCGTAGAAAACTTCTCCTGATTCTAATATGAGTTTTTTGTTCATTTTTATTAGTTGGTGTTTGGTTAATAAACTTTTTCTCCGTTTACAAAAGTCGCTATTGGCCAGCCTGTGCATTCCCAGCCATCAAAAGGCGTGTTTCTTCCTTTGGAAGCGAAGGTGTTTTTGTCTACTTTTTGAGTTTTTTCAAGGTCAATGAAGGTCAGGTCGGCATAGTATCCCACTTCTATTTTTCCTACTTTATCAAGGTTAAAAACCTCGGCTGGTTTTATGGTCATCCAGTCGATGAGCTGTTTCAGAGACCATTTTCCAGTTTTTACAAATCTGGTGTGCAGGACAGGGAAAGCAGTCTCAAATCCTACAATTCCAAAAGGCGAATCATACATTCCTCGGCTTTTTTCGTCCTCGGTGTGTGGAGCGTGGTCGGTCGCAATGCAGTCGATGATGCCTTCTTCTAGCCCTTTGATTAGAGCTAATTGGTCTTCTTTGGCACGGAGTGGCGGATTCATTTTGTAATTGGTATCTGCATTAGGAATATCATCTTCGGTTAAAACCAAATGATGCGGCGAAACTTCGGCGGTTACGCGTATTTCAGCTTTTTTTCCATCGGCGATGACTCTCACAGACTCTTTCGTAGAAACATGGCAGACATGATAATGCGCACCAGCAGCTTCGGCTAATAAAATATCACGAGCGATATGCACTGATTCACAAACACTTGGGATGCCCTTTAATCCTAATTCTTTTGCTTTTTTTCCATCATGAATACAACCTCCTAAAATAAGCGAATTGTCTTCGCAGTGGGCTACGATGGGTAGATTTACTTTGGTGGATTCCTGCATGGCTTTATACATTACGCCAGCTTCCTGAATTCCTACGCCGTCATCAGTAAATCCTACGGCTCCTTTTTCTTTTAAAACCTGAAAGTCAGTTAGTTTTGCGCCTTTGGAGTCTTCTGTAATAGCTCCATAAGGTCTTATTTTTATGACAGCGGATTTTTGGATTCTTTTTAATAAATCATCGAAACGCTCGGCTCTATCGGGAACGGGATTGGTGTTTGGCATCGGGCAGATAGTGGTATATCCGCCTTTTGCGGCTGCCATGGAGCCTGTAGCGATGGTCTCTTTGTGCTCGCCGCCAGGCTCACGGAGATGGACATGCACATCGATAAACCCAGGGCTGATGAATTTCCCTTCGGCGTCTATGATTTCGGCGTTTGGATTCTCTATGTTTTCAGAAATTTTGGTGATAAGACCATTTTCTATCTGAATGTCTTTTTGGACTAAATTCCCTTGTTGGTCAAGGATTTTTCCGTTTTTAATGATTTTCATATTATTTATTTTATTTCTTTGAAAGTAAAGCCTTTTTGTTCCAAAGTATTTTTTAAAATAGCCATTCGTGCAAAAACTCCGTTTTCCATTTGTTTAAAAATTCGGGAGCGGGAGCATTCCACCAAGTCGGAATCTATTTCCACATTTCTATTTACAGGTGCGGGATGCATGATGATGGCGCTGGGCTTCATTTTCTTTTCTCGCTCTTTGGTAAGCCCATATTTTCTCAGGTATTCTTCTGGAGAGTATTTTATTTTTTGGTGATGCCTTTCGTGCTGTATTCTTAGGAGCATGAGGACATCGATTTCTGGAATGAGTTCATCGATTTCTCGGTAAGTTCCGTTCATTAGGCTGCCTTCGTCAAACCATTCTCTAGGGCCAGAAAAATAGACTTTTGCGCCTAATTTTCTCAAAATATCACAAGCAGAATTGGCAACGCGGCTGTGTTTCACATCTCCTGCAATGGCGATTTTTAGGTCTTTGAAAGAACCAAACTCTTGTTTGATGGTCATCAAGTCCAGCATGGTCTGGCTCGGGTGGTTTCCTGTGCCATCTCCAGCGTTGATAATAGGGATTTTGATGTTTTTTAGTTCATCATAATATTGGTTTTGTCCGTGGCGAATTACCAAAAGATTTAGCCCGATCCTTTCTAATGTTTTCGCAGTGTCATAGAGGCTTTCGCCTTTGTTTACGGAGCTCTGCGAAGTGTCAAAAGGAATGACTGAAAGCCCAAGTTTTCTTTCCGCCATTTCGAAGCTTATTTTGGTGCGGGTGCTGTCTTCGAAGAAAAGATTGGAAATAAAAATTTCATCTTGAGCCGTGAATTTTTTACCATCTGCCATTTCCAAAGCTTGGTCTAAAATCTGCTCGATTTTCTTGGGGCTAAAATGAGATATTGCCAGCATAGTTAATTGAGTTTTTTAGTTTTAAACATAAAAAAAACGAAGCCAACCGAGCCTCGTTTTAATAAATAAAATATCTTTTTGAGCAGAAATCTGCTCTCAACAAACCTTCTAAAAATCCTTGCTTTTTCATTCTTACAAAGGTATGAAAAAAAATAGAACCAAAAGCGAAATAAAAAATATATTTTGCTTTTTTTGGAAAAAATAATATCTTTAAAATCAAAAAAGAAATGAAAAAGCTGGTGTTTATTATTTTTATTTCAATAAACCTATTTGCTCAGGATAAAAAGGCATATTTAAAGGAAAATAGGTTTGATATGCTGGCTTCAGACTTTCGTTTTCCTGAGACAAATTTTGATGTTATAGGATTTGGTGCATATCACGGAAGTGCGAAAACATATGAAGTTGAAAAATTGATTATCAATGATTTAAAGCGACAGGGTGTTTTGGATTACTATTTTCCAGAAACAAATTTTAGTCAGGCTTTTTATTTTCAAAAATATTTAGAAAATGGCGATGAAAAGTTGTTGAAAGATTTAGTTTTGGCTTTTCAAAGTATTGTAAATCAGGAAGGAACCATAGAAACTTTTAATCATTGGAAAAATTTACGAGAACTAAATAAAAAATATCCACAAAATCCAGTTCAAATTCTTGGTTGTGATGTGATAAATGAATATAAATTCCCAATAAAACATATTTTATACCTTACAGAAAATATCCGAAATTGGGAAGAAAGAAGATATTTAGAAAAAAATTTTCTTGATGAAAATACTGATTTTGGTATTGATAACGAGAGTTTGGAAAAACAATTAAAATCGTTTATTGAAAGTTATTGGAGAAATAAAGAAACTTTTGAAGGTGAAATTAAAAATATAGATGACTTTCATTTTATTCTCAAAAATATTGAGTATAATTTTAATGATAAAAGAGATAGAGAGCAGATAATTTTTGATAATTATATTTATTTGAAAGAAAAATATAAGTTAGGGAGCAAAAAACAGTTTTTTAAATATGGATTTTTTCATATTCAAAAGGCAAGGGAAGGAAATCACCCATCTTTTTTCACAAGATTGATTGAACAGAATATTTATGAAAGAAATAAGGTGGTCAGTGTAATGGGATATCTCACAAGAAGTAAAGTTCTTTGGAATAAAATTTATGATAAACAGGGTAATTATAAGACTTATACAATAGAAAAGGGATATGGAATTGGTGATTATTGGAAAGAGTATTTTAAAGGAATTGGAAAACTAAAGAAAATGAAACTTTCTGATATTACGCTTTTTAGACTTAATGCTGAAAATTCGTCATATCACAAAGGTGTAGATTTGATGGAAGTTAAACAACTTTTTAAAAAGAGTAATAAAACTGAACTTAAAGGAAAAAATACAACGGATTTTATTGACTTTGCGGTTTTAATCAGCCATTCAGAAAATCAAATTCCACTGGAAGAAATGTTCAAAAAAAATAGGTGATTTTCAATCATATTTCATTAAATTTTCTTAAATTGCCGCCTTAAAAATGTGCATTATAGAATTTAACTTTATTTAATAATTCTCCTAAATGAGTAAGTATCTAATAGACAGTCTTCCAGACTATTTTAAGCAATATGAAAAATCGGTGCATGATCCTGAAAAATTTTGGGAACAGATAGCAGATAAAAATTTTATCTGGAACAAAAAATGGGATAGTGTGCTGGAGTATGATGTGCATAATGCTAAAATAGAATGGTTTAAGAATGCAAAACTCAATATTACAGAGAACTGTATCGACCGCCATTTAGCAGAAAATCCTGATAAAACAGCAATTATCTGGGAGCCTAACAGCCCTGATGAAGCGGCAGTAAAGCTATCTTACAAAGAACTTCATGAAAGAGTAGGGAAAATGGCTGCTGTTCTTCGTAGCCAAGGAGTGAAAAAGGGCGACAGAGTCTGCATTTACCTTCCGATGGTGATAGAATTACCAATAGTCATGCTGGCTTGTGCGAGAGTCGGTGCTGTTCATGTGGTGGTTTTTGCTGGGTTTTCTTCAGCGGCACTTGCTTCTAGAATCAATGACTGCGAATGTAAACTGGTTATCTGCTCTGATGGAAGCTACAGAGGGAGTAAAAAAATAGAGCTGAAAGGAATCGTAGATGAAGCATTGGAAAACTGCCCGAGTGTAGAAAAAGTGTTGACTGTAAAACGAACAGGATGCCAAGTTACCATGAAAGAAGGAAGAGATTTTTGGCTTCAAGAGCTTTTGGATAAAGCTGAAGTAGACAACTCTTTTGAAATCATGGATGCAGAAGATCCTTTGTTTATCCTTTATACATCGGGTTCTACAGGAAAACCAAAAGGAATGCTTCACACTTGTGGAGGTTATATGGTCTACACAGGCTATACCTTTAAAAATGTATTTAATTATAGAGAAAATGATGTGTTCTGGTGTACTGCTGATATAGGCTGGATTACAGGACATTCTTATGCAGTATATGGAGCGCTGGTAAATGGCGCTACGACTGTGATTTTTGAAGGAATTCCTACCTATCCGAATCCAGACAGATTCTGGCAGACCATTGCGAAACATAAGATTACCCACTTCTATACAGCGCCTACTGCTATTCGTTCTTTAGAAAAGGAAAGCGCAGAATGGGTGGAGAAACATGATTTGAGTTCGCTCAGAGTAATCGGAACAGTGGGAGAGCCTATTAATGATGAGGCTTGGCGCTGGTATAATGACAATGTAGGTAAAAAAAGATGCCCGATAGTGGATACTTGGTGGCAGACCGAAACAGGAGGAATTCTAATTTCTCCATTGGCGTTCATTACTCCTACAAAGCCTATGTATGCTACACTTCCGCTGCCAGGGGTTCAGCCTGTGCTGATGGATGAGCAGAAAAACGAAATTTCTGGAAATCAGGTGGAAGGAAATCTTTGCATTAAATTACCTTGGCCGTCTATAGCAAGGACGATATGGGGCGATCACGAGAGATATCGCGAAACTTATTTCTCTACTTTCCCAGGGAAATTTTTCACAGGAGATGCGGCTCTGAGAGATGAGGTGGGATATTACAGAATTACAGGGCGAGTGGATGATGTCATCATTGTATCAGGGCATAATCTGGGTACTGCACCGATAGAAGATGCAGTGAATGAGCACCAGTCTGTGGCAGAAAGCGCAATAGTAGGCTATCCGCATGAGATAAAAGGAAATGCTCTTTATGGATATGTGATTTTAAAGGATGCCAGCGAAGATAGAAACAGAGATAGAGTTCGCAGGGAGATTAACCAATTGATTTCTGACCAAGTGGGGCCTATCGCGAAGCTGGATAAAATACAGTTTGTTTCTGCACTGCCGAAAACCCGTTCGGGTAAGATTGTAAGGCGTATCCTAAGAAAAATAGCAGAAGGAAAAGATGATAATTTTGGGGATACTTCTACGCTTATCAATCCTGAAATTATAGATGAAATCATAAAAGAAAGAATATAAATAACGAAGAGTCGTGCCAAAAGGCAGGGCTCTTTTATTTTTGTATATTTATGAAGACAAAAAGATTATTAAATCATGGGAGATATAATATTTACCTGCTTGGTGTCAATAATTTGTCTTGCATTAATACTCATATCATATAGATTTAACAAGGGATTTTTTTACAAAAATATAGTTGTTTATTTTCTATATAATGGTGTTTTGTATTACAAATTGTTTTTTCATTCTAAATGGGGAGCAAGTTTATTATGGCTATTTTATCTGTTGGTTTTTAGCGTGGTTCACATATTGATACTGGGGTTTTATTTAGTAAAAAGAGGAAAAGGGTAAAAAAAACAGGAGGCTTCTTAAGATTAAATCAAATTTGATAAATAACAACCTTGATAAAGGTGTTTCAATCTCTATAAAACAGCTTTCAATTGCATAAAACCGACTTTATTAGCTTTTTCAATACTTTTTTTATTACTTTTGCCAATGTGGTTTTATCCAAAAAGATTATGAAAAAGGAATTTCCTGTTTTGACTACTGAAAGGCTCATTCTCAGCCGTCCTGTGGAGGGCGATATGCAGCACATTATTCATTATCTGGATTCTGATAAGATTTATTCAGAAAACACCGCAAACATGCCCTATCCCTACAAGGAGGCGGATGCCGAGTTTTTAATCCACGAGGTAGTGGACAAAGGTTTTGAAAACGAAACAGACTTTGTTTTTGCTATCCGAAATAAAGAAAACGGCTTGATAATGGGGCTTATAGGAATTCATCACTGGGATAAAGCCAATCAAAAGGCGGAAATCGGTTACTGGCTGGGGAAAGAATTTTGGAACAAAGGTTATGTGACAGAAGCCATGACGGAGGTGCTGGCTTTTGGGTTTAAAGTCTTAAATCTAAATAAAATGTTCGCTAATTTCTTTCCGCACAATCCTGCTTCAGGGCGAGTGATGGAGAAAAGCGGAATGAAACAGGAGGCTGTCCTCAAACAGGAAATTTATAAAAACGGAAAATTCTTGGATTTCGTTCGGTATTCCATTTTAAAGGAAGATTTTAAAAAGTAAAATATAATTAGAAATAAAAAATAGTATGCTTTCGCCATTATTACTTTTGTATATTGTTATAGGATATTTTGGGCTTTTGATGCTCATTTCTTGGATTACCAGCGAGGGGAGTGACAATGATAGTTTCTTCATAGGAAACCGCTCTGGAAACTGGAAATTGGTGGCTTTCGGAATGATAGGTTCCACGCTTTCTGGGGTTACTTTCGTAAGTGTGCCAGGGACGGTAGGGACGGATGGGTTCCAATATCTGCAGATTACCTTCGGCTATATCATCGGTTATATCGTGGTGGCGTATATTCTACTGCCGATTTATTACAAAATGCACCTCACTTCCATCTATACTTATCTCCAAGAGCGAATGGGCGAAAGTACCTATAAATCAGGGGCTATTATCTTCATCGTTTCTAAACTGGTGGGCGCTACGGCGAGGGTTTATTTAGCGGTAAATATATTGCAGGTGATGATTTTGGACAGCTTGGGTGTTCCGTTTTGGCTTACGACTTTGCTCACTCTTTTGATGATTATTCTTTACACCTACAAAGGCGGCGTGAAAACCATCATTTGGACAGATACTATCCAGACCACAGCCATGCTTTTGGGATTGGTAGCAACGGTAATTTATATTCTTCATCATATGAATATCAGCTTTTCTGAAAGTCTTTCGATGATGAGCGAAAGGGGCTACCTTCGTGTTTTTGATACGAATGTGATGAATGGAAGTTTCTTTGTGAAGCAGATTTTGGCGGGGGCGTTCATTACCATTGCGATGACAGGTATAGACCAAGATATGATGCAGAAAAACATCTCTGTTTCTAACCTGAAAGACAGCCAGAAAAATATGCTGGTGCTGACTTTCATCCTGCTGGGGATGATTACTTTATTCCTTTATATGGGTGGAATGCTTCATTTGTTCGCGGAGCAGAAAAACATCACCGCGGTGAAGGACAGGCTTTTCCCTACGGCGGCTTTAGAATATATGTCTCCACTGATAGGAGTGACTTTCATTATAGGGCTTATTTCGGCTTTTTGTTCCAGTGCCGATGGGGCGATGACAGCGCTTACTTCTTCTATCTGTATTGATATTTTTGGGATTAAAGATAAGGACTGGGCTCATGCTAAAAAAGAAGCTTTCAGAAAGAAAGTACATATTTTGGTGACGATTTCTTTCCTCGTTATGGTGATGGTTTTCAAGTGGATAGATGATGCCTCTATGATTGGACTTATCCTGAAATTAGCAGGTTTTACTTACGGGCCGCTACTTGGCTTGTTTGCTTTTGGGATTTTTACTAAATACAAAGTGAAAGACCATTTGGTACCGTATATCTGCATCATCGCACCTACGCTTTCTTTCTTGATAGACAAATACCAATCAGATATTTTTGGTGAATTTAAAATTGGTTTAGAGCTTCTGATTATCAATGGGTTGTTTACCTTCATTGGGCTGTGGCTCATCCGAAAGAAATAAAAAAAATAAAAGTTCTACTTTTTGGGTAGAACTTTTTTATTTTGAATGAAATTTTATCAAACAATTATTTATGCTTTGCCATAAATTCTTCTGCTTTTTCCACCATTTCTACACTTCCACAGAAAAAAGGAACTCTCTGGTGTAGCGAAGTAGGTTCTATTTCTAGGATTCTTTGGAAGCCGTTTGTAGCCTTTGCTCCAGCTTGTTCAGCCAAGAAAGCCATAGGATTGCACTCATAAAGCAGTCTAAGTTTTCCATTTGGAGCGTGGGCATAGGAAGGGTAGATGTAGATACCGCCTTTTATCATATTTCTATGAAAATCAGCTACTAATGAGCCTATGTATCTGGATGTATAAGGTCTGTTGCCTTCTTCTTCCTGGCAATATTTGATGTATTCTTTTACTCCTTGTGGGAATTTAGCGTAGTTTCCTTCATTGACAGAGTAGATTTTACCTGTTTTAGGGTAAGTCATATTAGGATGAGATAGGAAATAAGTCCCTACTGATGGGTCTAGTGTAAAGCCATTTACTCCGTTTCCTGTTGTATAAACCAGCATGGTGGATGAACCATAAATAACATATCCTGCTGCTACCTGATTTACACCTTTTTGAAGGAAATCTTCCATTTTTACAGGAGTTCCTGCTGGAGTTACCCTTCTGTATATAGAGAAAATAGTTCCCACAGATACATTGACATCTACATTAGAAGAGCCGTCTAGTGGGTCTATCAGCACTACATAGTTGTTCATATGGGCATTATTCTCGTTTCCTTTTATCTCTATGAAATCTTCATTTTCTTCTGATGCGATACCACACACGATTTCTCTGTGAGAAAGGGCATCTATAAAAATATCATTGGCGAAGACATCCAGCTTCATCTGTTCCTCGCCTTGTACATTTTCGTTGCCAGCTTTACCAAGAATATCTGCGATTCCAGCCTTGTTTACTTCTCTGTTTACGATTTTAGAGGCTATTTTTATGGAGCTTAATAATCTGGAAAGTTCTCCACTTGAAAACTTGAAATCATCCTGTTTATCAATGATAAATTCTCCCAAAGATTGTAAAGTTTGGTCTGTCATAACTTGTTTAATTTAAAAGATTTACAAAAATCGTAAATTTATACCGAAAAATATACTTTTTTATATCAATCTTATTTAATACTTTTGTAAGTTTGAGTGGAAGACTATAAATGAATTAAAAAAATCTCGATGAAGATATTCAAATTTGGAGGAGCTTCTGTGAAAGATGCTGATAGTGTGAAAAATGTACTCAGAGTGCTTAGTATACAAGGCTTTGAGAGGTGTCTGATAGTCGTTTCGGCTATGGGAAAGACTACTAATGCACTGGAAAGAGTAGTGGAATTTTATTTTAATAAAAGTGACTATCAGCAGGAAATAGCTAAAATAAAGGAAGAACATATCCAAATTGCAAAAGGACTTTTTGATGAAAACCACCATGTTTTCAGCGAAATCAAATTGTTTTTTGATGATATAGAATCTTTCCTTAGAAGGAATAAATCTCCTAATTACAATTTTGTTTATGACCAAGTTGTAACTTGTGGAGAGATGATTTCATCAAAAATATTGAGTGTGTATCTTTCTGATAATGAGATGGGTAACC
Source organism: uncultured Flavobacteriaceae bacterium (assembly GCA_963516675.1). GTDB lineage: Bacteria > Bacteroidota > Bacteroidia > Flavobacteriales > Weeksellaceae > JABCPE02. Next base: position 14,997 of record CAUQBH010000015.1, read on the forward strand.
AGTGGCTGGATGCTCGGGATTTTATAAAAACTGACACCAACTACCGTGAAGGGCTTGTTAATTGGGAAGAAACAGAGAAAAATATTTCCCAATTGGATAAGACTAAAACCTATGTTACTCAAGGGTTTATAGGTTCAGATGAAAATAATTTCACGGTTTCTCTGGGGCGTGAGGGGTCTGACTACTCTGCGGCGATATTTGCCTATTGTTTGGATGCCAAGGATATGACAATCTGGAAAGATGTCCCTGGTGTGATGACTGGCGACCCAAGGAAGTTTGAAAATGTGGAGCTTCTGTCTAATATTTCTTACGAGGAAGCCATAGAAATGGCGTATTATGGGGCATCGGTGATTCACCCTAAAACCCTGCAACCACTTAAACAGAAGAGTATTCCGTTTTTTGTGAAGTCTTTCATCAACCCAGAAAAAGCAGGAACGAAAATAGGAATATCAACTGAAAATCAGCTTTTGGAAAGTTATATTCTAAAAGAAAATCAGGTTCTTATGCGCATCGCGACACGAGATTTTTCGTTCATAGCAGAAGATCATATTAGTTTTATTTTCAGGGAGTTGGCTAAAAGAAATATCAAAGTTTCTCTGATGCAGAACTCGGCGATATCTCTGGCACTTTGTTTGGAGGATAAATTTAATAATATAGATGAATTGGAGGCTGAACTGGAGCAGGATTTTAATACTGAAATAGTGAAAAATGTGTCTCTATTCACGATAAGAAATGCAAGGTTAGAAAATTTGGATAAGCTGTATGAAGGTAAAAATGTTCTTTTGGAGCAGATTACTAAAACTACGGTGCAAATGATAATAAATGGATAATAAAGATATGAGTCTTATTTCTAAAAAAGATTTGATGACAGCCTCTGGACTGGATAAATTCGGGATTTTCGCAAGTCCTGCGGTTTCGGCTGTTATGAAATTTGCAAAAATAAATAAAGTGAATGCTCTTTATGATAAAGTTAAAAATTATGAAGGGCAGGATTTTTTTAATAAACTGTTAGAGGAACTGAATGTCAAATACTTGGCTTTTCAAGAAGATTTGGCTAAAATTCCAAAAACAGGACCTTTTATATTGGTGGCAAATCATCCGCTGGGGGCATTGGATGGCGTGATAATGTGTAAAATTTTATCAGAAATTCGCCCTGATTTTAAGGTGATGGGAAATTTCCTTTTGACAAAGATAGAACCGATGGCTCCGTATGTGATTTCTGTAAATCCATTTGAGGGAAGAAAAGAAGCATACAGCAGTATGTCTGGGATGAGAGAGGCGCTGCGACATCTGAGCGAGGGGCACTGTCTTGGGATTTTTCCTGCGGGAGAGGTTTCTAATAAGAATAATGAGTTTCATGAAATTTTGGACAAAGAATGGGAAAATCCAGCTATGAAACTGATAAAAAAAGCGAATGTTCCTGTGGTTCCGATGTATTTTCATGCGAAGAACAGCAAGTTTTTTTATTCAGCTTCCAAAATTCATCCAGATTTGCAGACACTTTTGCTTCCTTCTGAAATGGTGAACAAAAGGGAAAAACCTATAAAAATAAGAATCGGAAGACCTGTAAGTCCTAAAGTATTATCAGATTATGAAACTACAAAGGAGCTGGAAAACTTTTTGAGAAGGAAAGTCTATATGATGAAGTCTTATTTTGAAGACCGAAAATCTGTAGCAGAATTTTTGAAGGTGAAAAATCTAAGTGTCACGCCTAAAAAAGAAGAAGTAGTAGAAAACATCATTGATGAAACGCCTTTAGAGGATATCTTACAAGATATAGAAAACCTTAAGAAAAAGGAAGGGAAAGTGTTGTTTTCAAATAACAATTATGATGTGTTTTTCACAACATTTGATGAAATTCCTTCTATGATGCGTGAAATTGGTCGTCAGAGAGAATTGACCTTCAGAGCTGTAGGAGAGGGAACAAATCTTCCTTTTGACTTGGATGAGTATGATAAACACTATCACCACCTTATTCTTTGGGATAATTCTGACCAAAAAATCGTAGGAGCTTATAGAATGGCGCTGGGAGCAGAGGTGATGAAAAAACACGGAATAAAAGGGTTTTATACCAATTCACTATTTGATTTTGATCAGGAATTGCATCCTTTCTTCAATAAAGTTATAGAAATGGGTCGTGCTTATATTTCTATGGAATATCAGCAGAAGCCTTTGCCGCTGTTCCTTTTATGGAGAGGAATTGTCCATGTTTGTCTGAGAAATCCAAACCATAAATTCTTGATGGGAGGAGTGAGTATTAGTAGTAGATTTTCGGATTTTTCTAAATCGTTGATGATAGAATTTATGCGTTCCAACTATTTTGATCCAGCAGTAGCGCAGCATGTTCACCCTAAAAATGACTATAAGGTGCATCTCAGCGAGCGAGATAAAAATCTTTTCTTTGAGGATTTGGATAATGATTTGAACAAATTTGATAAATTGATAGATGATTTTGAGCCAGAAATGCGTATGCCTGTGCTGATAAAAAAATATATTAAGCAAAATGCGAAGGTTGTAGCATTCAATGTAGATCCTAATTTTAATGATGCTATAGATGGTCTCATGTATATAAGAATCAGGGATTTACCTGAAGATACCATTAAGCCTGTTTTGGAAGAAATAAGTGATCAGCTAAAAGAATTTGAAGAAAAAAATAAAAATAATTAAAATAAAATTTGTTTTTATAAAAAAAGGTGTATCTTTGCATTGCTTTAATCAATAACAGAGAAGCAAATAAGAATGGTTTCTTAGCTCAGTTGGTAGAGCAACGGACTGAAAATCCGTGTGTCCCTGGTTCGATTCCTGGAGAAACCACATAAGACTTCTGAAATTTCAGAAGTCTTTTTGTTTTTTTTTAAAAAAAGAATAATCTAGTCTTTAAAAAAGCTGGATTTATCTTATTTCAAAAATTTTACTTTCTTCTGTGATGTTTTTCACGACATTTTCGGTGCGTTCTTTGTGAGTGTCTGTGATGAAAATTTGGCCAAAATGCTCTTTGTTTACTAGTTTTACTAGCTGATGGACTCTGGAATCATCTAGTTTGTCGAAAATATCATCAAGGAGTAGAATAGGTGTTTTTCCAGTGAGTTTTTTTAGTAAATTCATCTGGGAGAGTTTTAGGGCGATTAAAAAGGATTTTTGCTGCCCTTGTGAGCCTATTTTTTTTATTAGTTGTCCATTCATTTCGAATAGCAAGTCATCTTTGTGAATGCCTTTGGAAGTGTAAGTCAGAACTCTGTCTTTTTCCAAATTTTCTGCAAGTAAAATTCTAAAATCTTGCTCTAAATCAGACTGGTATGAAATAATAACTTCTTCTTTTTGATTAGAAATTATAGCATAATATTCTTGTAAAACGGGAATAATTTCATGGATGAATTTCTTTCTTTTTTCAAAAATAATCTGCCCAAATTTCAGCAAAGGTTCATCGTAAATTTCCAAACTGTCTGCATCGAAAGTTCGTGATTTTTGGAAATTTTTGAGAAGGGCATTTCTCTGCTGAAGCGTTTTTTGATAATGAATAAGGCTGAAAAGATATTCGCGGTCAGTCTGAGAAATCATGGCATCCATAAATTTTCTTCTGCTTTCGGAACTGTCCGAAATGAGATTTTGGTCATATGGAGAAATCATTACTGATGGCAAATATCCTATGTGATCGGCTATTTTGGAGTAGTTTTTATCATTTTTTTTGATGATTTTTCTGCTTTCTTTGCTTTGGATTATTTTGAGAATATCTTCTTTGTTTTCATTTGAAATAAGCGCTTCTATCGAGAAAAAATCTTCATTTTCGGTAATGTTATTTAAGTCAGAATTTCCTAAAAAACTTTTCCCAACAGAGAGATAATGCAAAGCATCTAGAATATTGGTTTTTCCAACGCCATTATCTCCCACTAGACAGTTAATTTGAGGAGAAAATTCTATGAATCGTGATGAATGATTTTTGAAATTCTGAAGAGTTAAATTCTTAATAAACATAAAACCAAATTAGCCTCCAAAGGTAAGAAATAAACATAAAAGGAAGTGAGATTTTATATATTTTTTCTTGATATTTTGGCTTAAAAATACTATATTTGCATATGTTTAGTTGGTAGTTATTGGTTCACGGCAGTTTATTGGTTTTTCTAAAAGTTTGTCATAATAGAAAACTGCTTACCAATAACTTACAACAAACGATTTTTAGAATACAACTAATCAAAGAATAAAAATTATAGTGAATAAATTGTTTTTACTCTAATTTTTTAATTAAGAAATTTCATCAAAAACTAAAACTGAAAAATAATATCATATTATTTCAATATTTTACTTACCTTGCCATAATTTTGTGGCAAGGTTTTTTTGAAAAAATAAATTTTTGGCAAGAATTTTGTCATTTTTCCAACAATTAAATGTAATTCTATGAAAGTAAAAACAGTAATAATCACTTTGGTGGCAGCGGCAACAGTGGGAGTGGTGGCGGTGCAGTCCTGCACAGCGATAGCTACATCAGCCATAGGAGTAGCAGTGATCAAAAGAGTTTTATTGGGCGGAGTTTCCAAAGGGATGAAGGTCTTTAAGGATAAAAATGCATTTCTTCAGAGTCCATTGATTGACAGTGCTATGCCTTCTGGTTTGAAAAAAATGAACAGCGTTTTGGGAAAAATTTCTCCAGATTTGGTTAAAAAAGAAAAAGAATATATAGCAGAAACAGCCTCTTTTACGGCTACAATAGCAGAACCTATTTTAGTAGATGCTGTGAATAGCCTTACCAGTGATGATGTATCCCGTATCATGCAGGGAGAAGCAGGAATGGCAACTCAGATTTTGAGGGAAAAGACTTATAATAAGTTAGTCTCTGCATTTACACCAAAAGTAGATGAAAAACTGAATGAATTTGGGATAGTGAGAGCCATTAATAATGTAACGAGTGCAAACTCTATGCTGGGCTCACTCCTTGGGAATGAGGGCAGCGGTACGACCAGCAATTCCCTGAGTCAGTATGCTACGGAACAGATGGTGACAGGGCTTTTCTACATCATTCAAGATTATGAAAAGGAAAACAGCCAGCAGTTTTTAGGAAAATAAAAATTAAAAGCACGATTTGTTCGTGCTTTTCTCGTTTTTAATGAGAAAAAGTGTAATTTTACCCAGAGAAATTATAAACTTTATTTTTAAAATGAAAAAAATATTATTGATAGCTTCTTTGCTACCTGCTGTGATGGCTTTTTCCCAGCAGTATGGAGGAATGTGGATGCCTACGGAACTAAACGAGGCTGAAATGAAAAAATTAGGAATGAAAATCTCCGCAAAAGATATTTTTAATCCGAATAAACCGAGTATCAAAGATGCTGTAGCTCAGTTCAATGGAGGTTGTACCAGCGAGGTAATATCACCAAAGGGACTGCTTCTGACCAATCACCACTGTGGATATAATAATATCCAAAGCCACTCATCAGTAGGAAATGACCTTTTGACTAATGGTTTCTGGGCTAAAAACATGAGCGAAGAGCTTCCAAATCCAGGTGCTACGGCGGATTTTATCGTTGATATTAAGGAAGTTACAGACCAAGTCCTAAACGGAACCAAAGGGCTTACAGATAGAGAAGCAGAGGCAGTTATCGCTAAAAATATAGCAGAAGTAACCAAGCAGTTCAAAATAGAACCTTATCAAAGAGTAACTGTAAAATCTATGTTTGCAGGGAATAAATACTATGCCTACATCATAGAAACATATAAGGATGTGCGTTTGGTAGGTGCTCCGCCGCAGTCCATCGGCAAGTTTGGTTCTGATACGGACAACTGGGTTTGGCCTCGTCATACGGGAGATTTTGCTTTGTTTAGAATTTATGCAGACAAGAATAATAAACCTGCCGAATACAGCAAGGATAATGTGCCTTACACACCGAAACATTTCCTGCCGATTTCTATCAAAGATATCAAGGAAAATGATTTTACTTTTGTGTTTGGTTTCCCTGGTAGAACCAATGAATATCTTCCATCTATAGCGGTGGAAAAAATCATCAACGATACCAATCCAGCTAAAATAGCGGTGAGAGATGTAGCGCTGAAAACATTAGACGAAAAAATGCGTGTAGATGATGCTACAAGGATAAAATACGCATCTAAATACGCTTCCGTGGCCAATTATTGGAAAAAATGGATAGGCGAAACTACAGGACTGAAAAAGTCTAATGCTGTTCAGAAGAAGAAAGATTATGAAGCCTTTTTAGCAAAGAAAAACCCTGAAATTGCTAAAATGATTTCAGAATTTGAACATTTGTATAACGCTCAGGCGCCATTTGCCCTTAGTGATGCTTATTTTACGGAACTCCTTAGAAATGCAGAAACGCTGAATCTTGCAAATAGATTTTTGGTATTTATGGAACATTATGAGCAGGGAAAAACCACGCCAGCGGGCATTAAGAAGTTTTCGTCTGCACTGGCAGGTTTTTATAAAAACTATGATGGTGAGATAGATGCAAAGGTGACGGCTAAACTTTTGGCTCTTTATGCAGAGAAAGTTCCAGCTGCGTACCTGCCATCTGGTTTTGATAAGTATAAAAATGTGAATCAAAATTTAGAATTGGTAGAGAATTGGTCTAAAAATTCTGTTCTGACAGGTAGAAAAAACCTTAATGGACTGAATATTTCTTCCGATACAGAGAAGGTTTTGGATAATCCAGCAGAGCTTATTAAGGCATTGAAAAACGACCCAATAATTAGTTTGTATAAAGAAATCAGAGATACATATCTTCAAAAAGTAGAACCGAAATACACTCAGTATCAGGCTGAAATAGATGCTCTACAGAAGAGATACATGGCAGCTCAGATGAATACGGACAAAGAGAGAAAATTCTTCCCAGATGCAAACTCTACTCTAAGGGTGACTTATGGTAAGGTGAAAGGCTCTGAACCAGCCGATGCTGTCAGATACCATTATCAGACTACATTAGATGGCGTGATGGAAAAATATATTCCAAACGACTACGAGTTCGATGTGCCTAAAAAACTGATAGACCTCTACAATAGAAAAGACTATGGAATTTATAAAAACCAAGATGGTAAAGTTCCGTTAGCTTTCACGGCAACAAACCACACTACAGGAGGAAACTCAGGGAGTCCAGCGCTGGATGCTCGTGGGAATTTGATTGGGCTTAATTTTGACCGCCAGTGGGAGGGAACGATGAGCGATATCAACTACGACCCTCGTTTCAGCCGAAATATCATGGTGGATGCTAAATACATTCTTTTCATCATTGATAAATTTGCTGATTCTAAATGGCTTATCGATGAAATGAAAATCGTAAAATAATCTAATCACATAATAAATAAGGCTTCCCAAAATGGGAAGCCTTAAAAATTAACAAATATGAAACAAAATTTATCCAATAAAAAAGGCAAGCTACCTACATCACACCGCTACAACCGATTACCTTTGCTGCGTTCCCACCCTGGAGGATTTTCAGGAGCTGGTTGTGTAGGACTTGCCGTCGCAAATATAGTGAATTATTTATTAATTCCAAGAATGGAAATTTTAAAAATCATAGAAAATATATAACTATTTGATTTATAGTGATTAAATAATTTACTCTTGAAGTTATTTTCTTTTTGCGTAAATTTGTGGATTGTATTTGATTTTTAGAAATGAATTTATCTATAGTTATCCCTTTGTTGAATGAGGAGGAATCCCTGAAAGAGCTTTATTCTAGGATTGATAAGGTGTGTGTGGAGCACCAGCTTTCGTATGAAATTTGGTTTGTAGATGATGGTAGTAGGGATAAATCTTGGGAAATTATAGAAGGATTTTGCAGGGAAAATGACCATATCCATGGAATAAAGTTTTCTAGAAATTATGGGAAATCACAGGCGCTGCATGCGGCATTTGAGAAAGTGTCTGGAGATGTGGTGATTACAATGGATGCTGATTTACAGGACTTTCCAGAGGAAATTCCAGAGCTGTACGGTATGGTAGTCAATGGAAATTATGACATCGTGTCTGGCTGGAAAAAGAAAAGATTTGATAATGTGATGACCAAAAATCTGCCGTCCAAGCTCTTCAATGCAGCAGCGAGAAAGGTTTCTGGAGTGTATCTGCACGATTTCAACTGCGGTCTGAAAGCCTATAAAAAACAAGTCGTAAAATCCATAGATGTCTATGGCGATATGCACCGATATATTCCTGTTTTGGCGGCGAATGCTGGTTTTAAGCGTATTACAGAGAAAGAAGTGAAGCATCAGGCAAGACCTTACGGAAGCTCTAAATTTGGGACAGAACGCTTTATTCGTGGCTTTTTGGATTTGGTTACACTTTGGTTTATTAGCCGTTTTGGCGGGCGACCGATGCACTTTTTCGGAGCGGTCGGTACTTTGATGTTTATTATCGGTTTCCTTTCGGCATTTTGGCTTGGAGTATCCAAACTGATAGCAGTCTATGTCCACAAACAATATGGACATCTAATCGCTGATAATCCGTGGTTTTTCATCTCGCTGACGATGATGATTTTAGGAACTTTGCTTTTTATAGGAGGATTTCTCGGAGAGATGATTATCAGAACTAATAGAGAACACAAAAATTACAATATAGAAGAACAAATTTAAGATGAACAGCATATCATTTGGGAAAACCACCGTAACGAGTTATCCAGAATATTTTGAGATTGCAGATAACAAGAAAACGAATAAATTACTTTATTTATCGGCATCTTTGGTATTTATTGCTATCTATTTGTTTGACTTGTATCAGAATGAATTTGACTTTGCTAAGGTTTCTCATTTTAAGACCATTTCGGCAGTGCTTTGGCTGGTGATTTTTGCGCTTCAATTTTGGTTGATTAACACCGAAAGCAAGATTGAAAAATCTAAAATCAAGGAAGTAGTGGTGCGAAAAAACCGATGGACTTCCATAGTGATTCATTACGGAGACAAAAAGCGCAAAATAGATGGTTTTAGCCAAGAAGAAGCAGAGCAGATTATAAAATTTTTGATGAATAATAGATGAAAAACCTCCTCTACATAGTTGTTGTTTTGGTGCTGATTTCTTGTGGGAAAATTCAGCCCGAAGGTAGTGAAATAAAAACGCAAGAGGTGAAGATAGAGGAATTTAGCGCTTTGCATTTGGATGGGAATTTCAAAGTGTCCTATATACAAAGCACAGAAAATAAACTGACAGTGGAGACTTATCCTAATATTTTTGAAAATTTAAAAATCAAAGTTAAGGATAAAGAATTGACTATCAGCGAAAAGAGAAAAACTGAAGGCGTGGAAGTGTATAACATCATTTTGTATTCTTCTGGGAAAATTTCTAAAATGAAAATGCAGAATTCGGCGGAATTTAATATTTCCAGCCAGATGATGATGGATGATTTTAGCCTGAAAATGGAAGATAATACGAAATTTATAGGGGCTATATTATCTAATAAAGCTGAGATAAATCTCTATGATAGTGCTCGGCTGGAGATGTTTGGGAAAACGCTGGAAGCAGAGGTGGTGATGAGGGATTCTGCTGTGATGGCGTCTCCGTATTGGTTTGTAAATAACTTGAAAATCAAGGCTGAAGATAATATTTTAGCGGAAATTTCGATTGAAGAAAAATTAGAAGGAAAACTAAAAAATAACGCAAAAATAAGCTATAAAGGCAATCCTGTAAAGAAAGTTTTGGAGGAGGATAAAGCGTTAGTAATAAAAAAATAAACTATAAAAGTTAAAAGTATGACAACAATAGAAAAAGCAAGGCTTTGGCTTTCAGAGTCTTTTGATGAAGAAACAAGAACTAAAGTCCAGCAGTTGATAGATGAAAATGGAGCAGAGCTGGAAGATTCTTTTTATAAAGAGTTAGAATTTGGGACAGGAGGAATGCGCGGAGTGATGGGCGTGGGAACCAACAGACTCAATAAATATACGCTTGGACAGGCTACTCAGGGACTGGCAAACTACCTACACCAGCAGTTTAAAGGCGAAACTATCAAAGTAGCTATCGCCTATGATGTGAGAAATAATTCCAAAGAATTTGGGAAAATAGTAGCAGATGTGCTTACGGCTAATGGAATCCATGTTTTACTTTTCAAGGAACACCGCCCTACGCCAGAGCTTTCTTTCACGGTGAGAAATAAAAAATGTAATGCAGGAATTGTACTCACAGCATCGCACAACCCGCCTGAATACAATGGTTACAAGGTTTATTGGAATGATGGAGCGCAGATTGTCCCGCCGAATGATGAGGCGATTATCAAAGAGGTGTATTCCGTTAGATTTGAGGATATTAAATTTAATGGAAATGATGATTTGATAGAATGGATAGGCGAGGAGCAGGATGATGTTTATATAGATGCTTGTATGCAAAACTCTCTTTATCAGAATGTTGGGAGAGATAATCTGAACATCGTTTTCACTTCTATCCATGGGACAACTTACACTACAATCCCAAAAGCCCTTAAAAACGCTGGATTTGCAAAGGTGGATTTGGTGAGAGAGCAGATGATTCCAAGTGGAAATTTCCCAACCGTGGAAAGCCCTAATCCAGAAGAACCTGCGGCGCTTACGATGGCGACGGACTTGGCAGAAATTACCAATGCAGATATTGTCATCGGCTGTGACCCAGATGGAGATAGACTTGGTATTGCGGTTAGAAACCTTGAAGGGAAAATCCAGCTGCTTAATGGAAACCAGACCAATACAATTCTGACTTATTACATCCTTGACCAATGGAAAAAAGCAGGAAAAATCACAGGAAGTGAGTTCATCGGTTCTACTATTGTGACTTCGGATATTTTCTTTGATATTGCTAAAAAATACGGAATAGAGTGCAAGGCGGGACTTACAGGCTTTAAATGGATTGGTAAAATGATTCGCGAAGCCGAAGGAAAACAAAAATTCGTCTGTGGAGGAGAGGAGAGTTTTGGTTTTATGACGGGGGATTTTGTGAGAGATAAGGACTCATGTGGTTCTATCCTCCTTGCCTGCGAAATAGCAGCATGGTGCAAGGCTCAGGGCAGCAGTATTTTCCAGTATATGATAGAGATTTATAAGGATTTAGGGCTTTATCAAGAGGCGCTGGTCAATGTGGTGAGAAAAGGAAGAGAAGGAGCAGAGGAAATCAAAAAAATGATGTCAGATTTCCGTAATAATCCAGTGAAAGCATTGGCAGGTTCCAAAGTGGTTCTTGTGAAAGATTTTCAGGAGCAGACTGCATGGGATTTAGTGAAAGATGAAAAAGTAGAAATGACCGATATTCCTAAGTCTAATGTGCTGATATACTACACGGAAGACGGTACGAAAGTAGCTATCCGTCCATCAGGAACGGAGCCGAAAATTAAGTTCTATTTCTCTGTGAAAAGTAACATTTCATCTGAGAGCGAATATGCTGTTCAGGTGGAAAAATTAAATCATAAAATAGAGCAAATCAAGAAAGATTTGAGTTTATAATTATTACTCCCTGTCGTGTATGATGGGGAGTAAAATTTTTGAATAAGGTTTTGTTTTTGGTCAGTTTGTAAAGTTTTTTTACTTTTAACCGCTTAAATTTTTACAATGAAGAAGCTGGGAATTTTATGTTTTTTTATTCTTTGTATCTGGGTATCAGCTCAGAACAATGATGAAGTCTATTTTGGAAGTTATACTTTTGATAAAAAAGTAGCCCAAAAAGTAATGGTATCAGACGCAAAAGTAAGAGAGCAACCTAATTATAAATCTAATAAAATAGACAGTCTGCAGATAGGTGATGCTGTTAATATTACTAACATTACTACTCATATGCATTCTGCGGGGCTTCGTGAAGCGCCTTGGTATGAAATCAGCTATAAGAAAAATAACCAGCTGAAAAAAGGCTATATCTGGGGTGGAAATCTCGCTTTGGGGCATCAGAAAAAGAATGGCGTAGAGTTTCTCTTTGGGGCTGTGGGAACGGTCAGTAGGGATGGAGGCGCTTATAAACAGGTGAAAATGGAGGTTCTGGCGCTGGAAAACAATAAAGTAATAGATAAACATAATTTTCTTGTTGATAATCTGCATTTTACAAATATGGAGATACTAAACAACAAGGGGCTATCAGGAATAAAATCCGTGATAAGGGTAGAAAACTCAGGCGAGGCGTGTGGAATCCCTACCAGTACGCAGTATTTGCTATGGAATGGGAAGAAGTTTTTTCCGCTGGATTTGTTGATGAATGTGGGGGATGCAGGGGTTTTTTATCATAGTGAAGAATATATTTTCCCGAGTGATAAAGGAGGCGTGAAATCTAAAATCATCATGAAAATGGAAGAAGCAGAATTCGATGAAGATGACAATGAAAAAGAAACTCCGATAAATCAAAAAACAGATGAAAAAACATTTATTTGGGATGGAAAAACCTTATCTCAAATATTGAAATTAAAGTAAAAAATGAAAAAAAATAAAATAATAGCTGTTATCCCTGCACGATACGAAGCGAGCCGTTTCCCAGGGAAGCTTATGCAGCTTTTGGGCGAGAAAACTGTCATTACCACTACTTACCAAAATGTGGTGGAAACAGGCTTGTTTGATGAGGTTTTCGTGGCTACGGATTCAGAAATTATTTTTAATGAAATAAAAAACGCAGGGGGAAAAGCCCTGATGACAGGTCAGCACGAGACAGGCAGCGACCGTATCGCAGAGGCTGTACAGAATATCGACTGTGATATAGTGGTGAATGTCCAAGGTGATGAACCTTTCCTAAAAACCGAACCACTGAAACAGCTGATTTCGGTTTTTGAGGCTGATGACAAGAAGGAAATTTCTCTGGCATCACTCAAAATTCATTTGACAGAAAAACAAGAAATAGAAAGCCCGAATAATGTAAAAGTAATTACGGATAAAGATGGTTTTGCGCTGTATTTCAGTCGTTCTGTGATTCCATATCCGAGAGAGGAGAAGGGCATAAAATATTTTAAACATATCGGCGTTTATGCTTTTAGACGGGAAGCTTTGCTTAACTTTGCAAAACTTCCGATGAAACCTTTGGAAATTGCTGAAAAAATAGAATGTCTCCGCTATCTGGAATACGGCATGAAAATCAAGATGATAGAGACCAATTTCGTGGGCGTGGGGATAGATGTTCCAGAGGATTTGGAAAAGGCAAGAGAAATTTTAAGAAGAAACCAATAAACCATAAAAAGAATAACATGAGAAAAATATTTCTGATAACCTTGGTATTTTTAGCGCAAATATTTTTTGCCCAGACAGCGGCTCAGATTATTGATAAAAATATCCAAAACACAGGAGGTTTAGTTCAGTGGAAACTGCTGAATACCATTCTGCTTCAGGGAAAAGTGATTTTGGGAGTGAATGAGGAATACCCTGTGAAAATCTACCAAGCCAGACCGAATCTTACCAAAACCATCGTAGTGAATGGAAAAAAAGAGCAGGTGATAGAGGGCTATGATGGGAAAAAGGGCTACGCTATGAACTACGCCGTAAATAAACTCCAAGAATACCCAAATTATAAGCCAGAGAGCTTCGATACAGATTTTATCAATTATGAACAAAAGGGCTTCACAGCGGAGCTTTTGGGAGTAGAAAAATTCGGAGATAAGGAAGTTTTCAAAGTAGAACTTACCAAGAATGTGAATAAAACCATTTACTATTTTGACAAGCTGTCCTACCTGCTTTTAAAGGAGGAAAAAAGGGGAGAGACCATCACTTATTCTGATTACAAAAAAGTAGGAAATCTGCTGATGCCATTTAGAATAGAGGCTTCCTCGCCAAAAAAGGATTCGGACTATGTGATGATTTTTAGTAAAATAGAACTAAACAAAGCCTTTAAAGACGATACTTTTAAATTCTAAATAAAATCAAAATCTCGAAAAATAAAAATCCCTTCTGTGAGAGAAGGGATTTTCTTTTATTCGTTTATTTTCCTCCGAAAGGCATTCCTCCGCCCATTCCTGGGAGTCCGCCGCCTTTGCTCATCATAGACATCAGCTGCTTACCTTGTGGACTTTGCAGGAGTTTCATAGTCTTGCCAAGCTGCTCGAACTGCTTCATCAGAGCGGTTACTTCTTCTACCTTTCTTCCGCTTCCTTTGGCTATTCTTTGTCTTCTCGGCATGGTGATGATGCTCGGTCTTCTTCTTTCTTCTGGCGTCATGGACTGTATCATCGCCTCTATATGCTTGAAGGTATCGTCATTGATATCCACATTTTGGGCTACTTTTCCCATTCCTGGTATCATGCCCATGAGGTCTTTCATTCCTCCCATTTTCTTCATCATCTGAAGCTGTTTTAGGAAGTCATCAAAACCAAGTTCGTTTTTCTGAATTTTTTTGTTGAGTTTCTTTGCTTCTTCTTCATCGAACTGCTCTTGGGCTCTTTCTACCAAGGAAACCACATCTCCCATTCCTAGGATTCTGTCCGCCATTCTGTCTGGATAGAAGATATCTAGGGCGTCCATTTTTTCTCCTGTGGAGATGAATTTTATCGGTTTATTAACCACGGAACGAATTGTAAGCGCCGCTCCGCCTCGGGTATCACCGTCTAATTTGGTAAGAACTACTCCGTTGTAGTTTAGCACCTCGTTGAACGCGTTGGCTGTATTTACTGCATCCTGCCCTGTCATGGAATCCACTACGAAGAGCGTTTCAGAAGGTTTTATAGTCTGGTGGACACTGCGGATTTCGTTCATCATTTCTTCATCGATAGCCAAACGCCCAGCGGTGTCTATAATCACTACATCGTGTTTGTTTTGTTTAGCGAAATCGATGGCGTTTTGTGAAATCTGAACAGGATTTTTGTTTTCTAGTTCTTTATAAACAGGAACGCCTATCTGTTCTCCGAGAACTCCCAGCTGGTCGATAGCCGCAGGTCTGTAGACATCACAGGCTACTAGTAGAGGGTTTTTGTTCTTTTTCTTTTTGAGGAAGTTGGCCAGTTTTCCAGAGAAAGTGGTTTTCCCTGAACCCTGAAGCCCAGCGATGAGGATAATGCTCGGTTTGTCCGCTAGATTGATGCCTTCCTGCGTGCCGCCCATGAGCTCCACCAGCTCATCATGAACGATTTTGGTCATCAGCTGTCCAGGAGTGAGCGAGGTGAGGACATTCTGCCCGATGGCTTTGTCCTGCACTCTTTTGGTGAGGTCTTTGGCTACTTTGTAGTTTACATCGGCATCCACCAAGGCACGGCGGATTTCTTTAACCGTTTCTGCTACATTGATTTCTGTGATTTTTCCTCTTCCAGAGAGGTTGTGCAGTGCTTTATCTAATTTGTCTTGTAAACTCTGAAACATAATTTTCTATTTTAGAATAGGTTGCAAAAATAAGGAATTTTCTTCAGTTTTGGATAGTGGGAAAGCTCAAAACACGAATAAAAAAAATATTGGCTCAGAATAACTTGCGAAAAACAGTATCTTTGTCTATATGAAATGACAGGGGACTATCCACCTAAATAACCGCGAACCTTATAAAAACATTAAGAAAATGAAAATAAAACTCAATAAAATCCAAATGTACATTGTTAATTTTTAAATACAAACAAAATGAAATATTATAAAATTCAAATAAAAAGTTTTTACGGAGATAGAATAGCAAGCAATGCTAATTTTATAGATAATTCTAAAGAGTACATTTTTAAAAAGATATCTTTAGGAGAAATTATTCCAGATACGCCGATTTTTGATTATTTCTTTTTAGAAAGTTTTGATGAAAAACAATATTGGGAATGGGCTTTATTTGATGTGTATAAATTCATTGGAGAAACTAGCAATATGCTAGGAGCTTTATTAATTTCTAAAAAATTAAAAAAAGTATTAGAAAACTTTAAGATAACAGAACCTCATTTTTATTATTTGAGTAAATTATTATATAAAGGTGAAAAAAAGATTATTATGTTTTTCAATTTACGGGAAAAAATATATACAAAGAATTGACAAAATATATTAATTTTTCAAAATCAGAATTTTTAAATCCTGCAACAAGAAGAATTGTTTTCTTCGATGAAATAAACGATTATATAGAAAAAAGTGAAAAACTCTACTTTGAAAAAAATACAGATTTTATTAAGAAAAAAATAGTGTTAAACAAAAAATTGGATTTTTTCCCTATGCAGAGTTTTTTTCAAGATAATTTAGTTTCTGAAAACTTAAAACAAGCCATAGAAGAAAACGGCATCATAGGTTTCGAGTTCTTTGATATTGATTATGAAGTGGTTGCAGAATGAAAAAATAAAAATAACTAAAATAAGATAAGTATGCTTACAAAGAAAGAAAAAAAAGAATATGTTTTCAAAAAGTTAGATGTAGTTCTAAAACCACAAGGATACAAAGGTTTTAAAACAGGTGGAGACCCTTGCTATATCATAAATAAAGAAAACTACAGATGTAAATTCTATCTTAATTTCAGTGATATGGGAGATTTATATTTTTCAAAATACAGTATGTCCATAAAACAAGTAGAAAGTATAGTGGAAGAGATTAGCAGCCCAAATGATACTTCTCATTTAGATAAAGAAAGGTATATTTCACCAACAATTTTAGATACAAGTAAAAATTCCTATTTATACAAGATAATTGAAACACAAAAAGAGTTAGAGGATTTTACTAATTGGGTGATTGATTATCTTGAAAAAGAAGGCAAACATTTCATAGAAACCTATTCGTATCTTCCTAATATTCTAAAAAAAAATGGATGAGCTTACAGCTCAGCGGAAAACTTGGCAAAATAGGGAAAATGGAATATTGTCAGGTTCTTTAGATGCACAATTTAGAGGATTGATAATTTCCAAGTTATGTAATGATATAGGTTTTGATGATAAAATAAGTATGTGTGATGAAATTTTTTCACGAGAACAATATAAAGACTGGCTTCCATACTATGAAAAACTTAAAGAACGCCTAAAAAGCGTGGAGCCTATTTATAATGTTTAGTTTCAAGAAACAAAAAAGACCTTACAAACTTGTAAGGTCTTTTGTTTAGACAAGGTCTAATATCCGAAAATTTCTTCGAGGCTTACCTCTACGAATTCTCCCATTTTGCTGATAGCCGCCATATCAAGGTTTTCTTTCTTCCCTATGATAGCCGTATTGTAGCTTATCGGCTTTATCTTTTGGTTGTAGAAATTGGTCAGCTTCGCCAAATCTAGATTTTGGATTTCAGCATAGACATCTTTACGAATATCGTGGTTAAAGCCTAATTTCTGCGTTGCCAGATAGTTGAAATAGATGTTCTGTTTAGTCAGTCTCTGTGATGCTATCTGCTTGAGCGAAGAGTTTTTAGCATTGTCAAACTGCGCTGGTATCTGCGGAAGATTTGCCATCAGTCCGTTCATCGCTTCTACGGCTTGTCCCAGCTTGTTCGCCTGTGTTCCTATGTAGTTTATCACATAGTCGTGCTTTCCTTTTTCGCCAGAGCGAGAATAGTTCACATACGCAGAATATGCTAAAGAACGAGCCTCACGGATTTCCTGAAATACGATAGAGGAAAGCCCAGAACCGAAATACTCATTGAAAACGCTGGATTTCCCAAAGTCTTTCAGGTCTACGGTTTCGCCTCTTCCCACTTTGCTCATTTCCACCTGCACCATATCATAGTTTGTGAAATATACTTTTCCGTCTGTGCTCGGCTCAGCATAGATTTTAGCCGCAGGAAGGTCGTATTTCACATTAGATTTTTTGATAATCGGACTTAGGTTTTTCTTGAATTTCTCCAAATCTTTTCCGTAGAAAAATACTTCGTACGGCGCATTTACTATGTTTTTCGCCATAGATACGAAATCCTCTGCTTTTGCCGAAAGAAGGCGTTCCTTGCTCACCACATCTCTGAATCTGGAGTTCTTGCCGTATCTCGCATAGCTGGTAAGTGCCGCCATGATATTTTTCTTATCTTTTTTGGCTACTTCACGAGATTCTAAAATGGTATTTACCACCGTTTTATAGATGTTTTCATCAGCTTTCACATTTCTAAGCCAATGGTCAAACAGCTCTGCACCTTTTGCCAAATCCTCTTCCAAACCAGATAAAGTAATATTGATACGGTCTTTATCCACACGAATATTGTGATTGATACCGAGTTTAAAGAACTCTTTTTCCATTTCCTCTGGGCTGTATTTGTCCGTTCCTAAATAATTGAACAAAGTAAACGCCACAGAAAGTTCCTTGTTATTATCCGTTCCGAATGGGAAAATGTAGTTCATCTGAGCCAGATTATTCTTCTTATTCTGGATAAAGCTCAGCTTCACGCCATTGATGTTGTCGGTTTTTATTTCTTTTTGATAATCCACGAAAACAGGCTTTATTTCCTCTACTTTCTCATTTAGTATAGATTTCAGGAACGGAGACTGAGCCTCTCTGTTTAGCTCTATCGGTGTGATTCCTGGGTTTTCCACACGGATAAGCTTGTCATTATCGCCTTTTTCTTTGTAGATAATCGCATAATTATCCTTGAAGAAATCATTCGCAAATTTTACAATATCCGCTTTTGTGATTTTTTCATACTCCTGAATGTCTTCCAGCTCCTGCTCCCAGCTTCTCTCGCGGATGTAGGTATTGTATAGTGATGAAGCCAGTCCGTCAGCTGTTTCCCAGCCTTTTAGGCGGTCTTTTTTCATATCGTTGATGATGGCAGTCAGCATCCAGTCTGGGAATTCACCTTTTTTAACTAAATTTATCTGTTCCAAAAGAAGGTTTTTCGTCTCATCAAGAGACTGATTTTCCTTTGGTACAGCAGAAAGTGCCAAATATCCGTATTGCTTGAACGGAAGCACATACGCCATCGCACGAAGCACTTTTTGTTTTTGGTTTAGATTTAAATCCAGAAGTCCAGCATCATTGTTGTTGGTGCTGAGAATCTGCGCTACCAGCTCAGCCATTCTTGCTTCTCTTGTTCCGTAGCTGTCGGTTCTCCATGCCATTTGTAATCGTGGTGCAGAAGGGCTTTTTACCACTCTTTTCACGATTTTGTCCATTGGCTTTTCTACGATTTGTGATTTTTTCGGTAATGCTTTAGGTTTAAAGTTTCCGAAATATTTCTGAGCCAAAAGAATAGTCTTATCAAAATCCAAATCTCCCACTAGCACCAGCGCATAGTTGTTCGGCACATAGTATTCATTGAAATACTTGTGAATGGCCACCATAGAAGGGTTTTTCAAATGCTCAGACTTCCCGATAGTGGTCTGCTGTCCGTTCGGGTGCGTAGGGAATAGGGCGTCCATCAGCTCGTAGCTCATTAGTCGGCCGTCGTTGTCCTGTCCTCGGTTAAACTCCTCATAAACAGCTTCCAGCTCGGTGTGGAACAGCCTTAGAACCAGTTCAGAGAATCGCTCTTGCTCTACTTTGAACCATTTTTCCAGCTCGTTACTTGGGATATTGTTTTTATAAACTGTTTCATCCAGCCAAGTGTGGGCATTAGTCCCAGTAGCTCCAAGGGAAGAAATCGCCTTGTCGTATTCGTTGGCAATGGCATATTTAGATGCTTCTTTAGAGATGGCATCTATTTTTTTGTAAATTTCTTTTTTCTTTTCAGTGTTTTTTTCTGCCTTGTGCTGTTCATAGAGGTCAGAAATTTGTTTTATGTATTTTTTCTCTTTTGCCCAGTTCTGCGTTCCTATTTTAGAAGTTCCTTTGAACATCATATGCTCTAGATAGTGAGCTAGACCTGTGTTATCAGCAGGGTCGTTATTACTTCCCGTTCTTACAGGGATATAGGTCTGGATTCGTGGTGCATCAGAATTTTTCGCTAAATAAACTTTTAGTCCGTTTTTCAGAGTATAGACTCTTACTCCGTTTTCATCATTAGAAACCATAACATACGAAAAACCATTTTTGTCCGTATGTTTTATCTCCTCATAGTTTTGCGCTTGAAAGGTATTCATCATCAATGCTAATGCTAATGTGGTTAAAACTTTTTTCATGAAATTAAATTTAAATGGAAACAAAGATAACCAAAAAATATTAAATCCATAAACAAAGCCAGTGCCTTATTTTATATTTTATAAAAAAAAGAAAGTTTCGTATATTAGTCGCTTAAAATATTAAAGACATTGAGCGCATTTCTTACCATATTAGGTTTTAATTCTGCCATACCTACCGTCACTTCCTCGCCTACGGCACAGGTTTTAGAGATGGCAGAACGACATTTTCTGATAGACTGCGGCGAGGGAACGCAGGTGCAGCTGAGAAAAGCCAAAGCCAAATTTTCTAAAATCAATCATATTTTTATTTCTCATCTCCATGGCGACCATTGTTTCGGGCTTCCTGGGCTTATTTCGTCCTTTCAGCTGCTCGGCAGGGAAACGTCACTGCATATTTACGGGCCTGCGGGCATTCAGGAGCTGATAGAAACCGTGCTGAGGCTTACCGAGACCAACAAGGGATTTGAACTGGTTTTTCACGAATTAAAGGGAAAAGAATCCGTGCTTGTCTTTGAAGACAGCAAGGTGGAAGTTTATACCATTCCGCTGAACCACAGGATTTACTGCAATGGCTATCTTTTCAAGGAAAAACCAAAGGAGCGCCACCTGAATATGAATGAAATCGCCAAATATCCAGAAATAGAAATTTGTGATTATCACAACATCAAACGAGGAAAAGATTTTGTCCTAAGTGATGGCTATGTCCTTAAAAATGAAACGCTTACCACTCCGCCCGAGACGTCTGTTTCTTATGCTTTTTGTAGTGATACCCGCTATCTGGAGTCGGTAATTCCGATTATTGAAGGTGCAAACTTGCTCTATCACGAGGCTACTTTTCTAGATGATTTGAAGGATTTAGCCAAACATACAGGGCATTCCACCGCGATAGAGGCGGCAATGATTGCAGAAAAAGCCAAAGTGAAAAAATTGATTTTAGGGCATTTTTCTAATCGATATACGGATTATTCAGTGTTTTTAGAAGAGGCGAAAGTTGTATTTAAAAATGCCTATCTGCCCAAAGCCTTGGAACGCGTAGAAATAAATTGAGATTAACTAAAATAATGAGCCAAAAAATACTTTTATTTTTATCCTTGCTGATAAATATTGTGGTGTTTTCGCAGGAAACAGACACATTACAGACCGCACAAGAAAATCCAGATACATCTATTTTCAAAGGATATTTTTCTGACCCGATAGACCGCATGTGGGAGCTGAGAGACCCTTACAGACGAGGGACTTTTAGTCTGAGAGCACATAGACCCAATTATATCATTGTTTCCAGATATTCAAGCCTTCCTAATAGACAGCCAATAGGTCTGAATGCCAATCGAGCAGTTCCAGAATACAAAAACTTTCAAAATATAGAAGCCAAATTTCAGGTTAGCTTGAAAGCCAAGGTGTTACAGGGTGCTTTCTGGAATAAAGGCGACCTTTGGGTAGGTTTTACTCAGCAGTCTTTTTGGCAGGTTTATAACGGTAAAATGTCCCGCCCTTTCCGTGAGACCAACTATGAGCCAGAGCTGATGTTCATCTATCCGCTGAACCTATCCGCAGGAAAATTTAAAATAAAAATGGCGGGAATATCCGTAAATCACCAGTCCAACGGAAAAGAGGAACTGCTCTCGCGAAGCTGGAACAGACTTATTCTCATCACCGCTTTTGAGTGGGGAGATTTTTACATTACGAATAAATTATGGCAGAGATTTACTGAAAAAGGGGACGATGATGATAATCCCAGCATAGAGGAATATGTGGGAAGAACCGAATTTACCATCGGCTATTCTAGAAAAAGTCATATTTTTTCTTTGGTTTTGCGTAATAATCTGAATTTTAAGCATAATAGAGGCTTTGCAGAGTTTTCTTGGATTTATCCTATCAAAGGAACTCTTAAAATGATGTTTCAGGCATCTCACGGCTATGGAGATTCTCTGATTGATTATAATCACAAACAGACTATAATTGGTATAGGAGCTGTTTTCCTTCCGATGTAAATGATAGATAATGAATGATTTAAAATCTTTTTTGGACGAAAAAGCCGAGCAGTATAATCATCCTGATTTTGTGCTGGGAGACCCTATTCAGATGCTGCATCGTTTCGAGCTAAAACAGGATATAGAAATTATAGGTTTTTTAACGGCAACTATCGCTTGGGGAAACCGAAAATCCATCATCAAAAGTGCAGAAAAAATGCTCCTAATTATGGGCAATTCGCCGTATGATTTTGTGATGAATTTCAAAGAAAAAGATTTTGAAAAAATGGAGAATAAAGCCATTCACAGGACATTTTCTTTGGAGGATTTTAGGTTTTTTCTGTCCGCTCTGCGAAAGATTTATACAAAGAACGAAAGTTTAGAAAATTTATTTTTATTAAAAGAAGGCGAGACCAATTTTTATCATGCTTTGGAGCGTTTTAGGAATACTTTTTTTGAGAATGATTTTCAGCACCGAAGCCAGAAACATATCAGTTCCACTTATAAAAATTCCGCTGCGAAAAGGCTGATGATGTATCTTCGCTGGATGGTGCGGAAGGATAATAAGGGCGTAGATTTGGGAATCTGGGAAAATATTGGTCAGGAATATTTGTCCGTTCCGTTGGATGTCCATGTGGGGAATATTTCGCGGAAACTGGGGCTGATACAGAGAACTCAGAACGACTGGAAAACGGTGGAAGAACTTGATTTTCAGCTGAGAAAAATGGATGAAAAAGACCCTGCAAAGTATGATTTTGCGTTGTTTGGTCTGGGAGTATTTGAGAATTTTTAGAAATAAGTGAAATTTAATTTTTTATAGTGTTTAGTAAAGAGGAATCACAGCGGCTGCGGCAGGAATTTTGGACATCTTTTGGAAAGTCTTTTCCGCGAAAATGGACATTGTATAATACTAAAATAAAAGGTTTTAGTTTCAAATTTTATTTTGACACTAAAAAAGCAATGGTTTTGGTGGAGATAGATGGGAATTTAGACCATAGAGTAAAGTATTTTGAGAAGATGCAGTCCATGGAGGGCATCTTTGAGGAATATTGGGAAGATGCGGTTTATTCGGATTCTTTCGAGCTTGAAAACGGAAAGGAGGTTTCCTGTGTATTTGTCGAAAAACAAGGAGTCTGCATTCACAACAGGAATACATGGCAGGAAACAATGGAATTTCTCTCTGAAAAAATGCAGAAATTAGAAGAATTTTGGCAGGAATATCAGGATTTTTTCAAAGAGGAGTAGATTTATGATTTATCTCATTTTAATTTTTTTGAAACTAATCTAATAAAAGTTATACTTTTGGGGGTATGGAAACAAGAAATTATTTAGATTCGACTTACCTCAAAACTCCTGCTCAGTCAGGACTTTCTGAGGAAGAGACATTGAAAAAGGTATATGATTTGGCTCAGGAAGCTGCGGATAATGGGCTGTTTGCGGTGATGATTCGCCCGCAGTATGTGAAACAGATTAAGCAGTTTTTGAGCGAGAAAAATTCTGCTGTGAAAGTGGGAACGGTAATAGGTTTTCACCAAGGGACAGCACCTGTGTACGAAAAATTGAAAGAAGCACAGCAGGCGATAGATGATGGAGCAGATGAACTGGATTTTGTAATTAACTATGAAGCCTTTAAAAAAGGAAGTCTGGAAGCGCTTAAATTTGAATTTCTACGATGCACAGAGCTTTGTATGAAAAACAATAAAGTAGCAAAATGGATTATAGAAATAGTGGCTTTGACCGATGAGCAGATAGCTTCTATTACTAAAAACATCGTAAAATGGGCGACTATCAGCTTTACGAAGGAGCAGCTTGCTAATATTTTCATCAAATCTTCTACTGGTTTCTATGAAACTCAGGATGGAAAGCCAAACGGCGCGACCAAAGAAGGCATACAAATCATGCTGGATAATGCAGATGTACTGCCAGTAAAGGCCGCAGGAGGAATCAGAACCAAAGAAGAAGCCGAAGAAATGATAAAAATGGGAGTGAAACGAATAGGAACATCCTCTGCATTAGCATTGATAGGGAAGGGACAGAGCAGCTCTGGATACTAAAAACTAAAAATAAAAAAGTCAGGATTTTGTCCTGACTTTCTTTTTTTATAAAGATTTAAATTGTTCCAAGGTTCTGATATCATTCTCAAAGAACATACGAATGTCTGACATTTGGTAAAGAAGCATTACGATTCGCTCTATTCCCATACCAAAAGCAT
Source organism: uncultured Flavobacteriaceae bacterium (assembly GCA_963516675.1). Classification (GTDB taxonomy): domain Bacteria; phylum Bacteroidota; class Bacteroidia; order Flavobacteriales; family Weeksellaceae; genus JABCPE02. The sequence continues at coordinate 38,999 of CAUQBH010000015.1, forward strand.
ATCCGCTGTATTTATCAGGGTCTATGTTCACATTTTTGAGAACGGCAGGATCTACCATACCACAGCCCATGATTTCCAGCCAGCCTGTTCCTTTCGTGATTCTGTAATCCGTTTCGGAGTTAAGCCCCCAGTATACATCCACCTCTGCACTTGGCTCTGTGAAAGGGAAATAAGAAGGACGCATTCTGATTTTTGACTTTCCGAAAAGCTCCGTAGTGAAAAACTGAATGGTTTGTTTCAAGTCTGCAAAACTCACATTTTCATCGATATAAAGTCCTTCTATCTGGTGGAAAATACAATGAGAACGAGATGAAACAGCCTCGTTTCTGAAAACTCGCCCAGGCGAAAGAATACGGATAGGCGGTTCATTTTTCTCCATGTATCTGATTTGCACAGAAGAAGTGTGAGTTCTTAGCAGAACATCAGGATTCGTTTCGATGAAGAAAGTATCCTGCATATCTCTTGCTGGATGATATTCAGGTAAGTTCAGCGCGGTGAAGTTATGCCAGTCATCTTCTATCTCTGGTCCGTCAGCCACTGCAAAACCGATAGATTTAAAAATATCTGTGATTCTATTTTTTACCAAATTGATAGGATGTCTAGACCCTAGCTCCAGAGGGAAACCAGGTCTGGTAAGGTCTTCCTTTTCCGCAACTACATTCTGTGAAGAGCTATTCTGTGTCAGCTCTTCTAGTTTAGCAGAGATGCTTTGTTTCAGTAAGTTTATTTTCTGACCATATTCTTTTTTTTGGTCATTGGATACAGATTTGAACTGTTCAAATAAATCATTCAAAATCCCTTTTTTTCCATTGAATTTGATTCTGAATTGTTCAATTTCATCCTTTTTCTGGGAATGAAATTTTTGGACTTCATTTAAAAGTTCATCTATTTTTGTTAGCATTTTCTGTTTTTATTTAGGTCGACAAAAGTACAATTTTTTTAGTTTTTAAACAAAATAAAAACCTGTCTAATAATATAGACAGGCTAACATATAAAATTAAAAAAATGAAAAAATTATTTTTTATTGAAAGCTTTTATAGCAACTTGTAGAGTGAATTCATTTTTTATAATGCCATCTTTTATTGGCAGCTGGAATTTCACTCCGAATTCCGTTCTGTCTATATCCGTAGGCTCAGTGTATATGCTGACCTGCTCGGTATCAACTTTTACATTGGCGTTAAAACTCACAGCCTTTGTAATTCCTTTTATTGTCAAATTTCCTTCAATAACGGAGTTGTAATCTCCATGTTCTGAGGGAGTTACTTTTGTAATTTCAAATGTAGCCGTAGGAAACTGCTCTACATCAAAGAAATCGGAGTTTTTGAGGTGGTTGTCAAGCTTTGCAGCAAGTTCTTTATCCTCTATATCTGTGGTTGTGATGGATTTAGTATCAATTACCAATTTTCCAGAAACCAGTTTTCCGCCTTTCACATTGATATCTCCTTCCGAAAAATCCATTGTCCCAAAGTGGCTGGTGTTTTCAGATCTAAAGATTTTGTAACCTTTCCAGTCGATGTTACTTTGTTCTTTATTTATTGTAAAGGTTTGATAATCAGCTACTGACTTCTCTTTTACAGGCTCGTTTGTTACCGTTTCTTTTTCCTTTTTACAAGAAACAGTGATTCCCACCAAGGCGATGCATAGAAAGTAAACTAAATATTTTTTCATTTTATGCTTTCTTCACAAATTCAGATTTTAGTCCCATTGCTCCAAAACCATCTATTTTGCAGTCGATATTATGGTCGCTGTCAAAATTTAAACGGATATTTTTCACTTTTGTTCCAGCTTTTATAGGTTTAGGAGCTCCTTTTACAGGAAGGTCTTTTACGATTACCACAGTGTCGCCATTTTGGAGTTCGTTTCCATTGGCATCTAGGATTTTATCACCACTATTGGCAGATTCTTCCGCAGGATTCCATTCGTGAAAGCACTGAGAACATGCCATCAAATCACCATTTTCATAAGTAAATTCAGAACCACAAGCAGGGCAGATAATAGTATCACTCATTATATTTATTCGTTTAAAAATTTGGCTGCAAAGATAAAAAATATAACTACGCTAAACAATCTCAAACATAATTATTGTACAAAAAAAATAAGCTGTCTGAGACAACTTACTTATTTTCTTTATACCTTTTATCAGGTGTTCCATCTTTTTTCATCTTTTTATTGGCTTTGTATCTTCTGTCAGGCGTTCCATCTTTTTTTAGTTTTTGAGAAGAATGGGAGTAGGTATTTTTTTGTTTGGAATGGTGTTTCTTTTTAGTCTCTTTTTTTACTCCTTGACCGTGCGAAGCTTTGCTTTGTGCTGTTCCCAAAGTGAAACTAAACACCAAAAGCAGTAATGTAACTAAATTTTTCATAATTAAGTAATTTATTGTATTTAAAGGTTTTCAAATCTAAAACTATGCCATGAACTAAAAATTCACATTGCATTTTTCATCATTATTTTCTTGGGTTTTGCCGTGTCGCGTAGGGTGTCCTCTTTCATCCAGAGCTACCATGACTATTTTATCAATGGTGATGATGGTTTGGCAGGTCATGGTATTTCTCACTTTACAAGACAAAGTCAGTGAGCTGTTCCCAAATTTTATAGCTTGGATGCCTATTTCGATGATGTCGCCTTGTTTAGCCGAACTCACGAAGTTGATTTCGGACATTGATTTGGTGACTACTCTCGGGTTTTCCAGCTGCATGATGGCGTATAGGGCAGCCTCTTCATCTATCCATTCTAAAAGTCTTCCTCCAAAAAGTGAGTGATTTGGGTTCAAATCCTCTGGTTTTACCCATTTTCTAGTATGATAATTCATTTTTTTTAATTTAATTTTTCTAAAATTTTTTCTAAATCAGCCTTTAAATCCTCTTCATTTCCATTATTAAAAACCACAAAATCAGCTCGTTTTTGTTTTTCGGATTCGGGCATTTGTTTTTCTATTATTTTTTTTATTTCGCTTTCGGTTTTTTCATCTCTCTGCATTACTCTTTTTATTCTGATATTTTCATCAGCGGTTATAAGCAGGGATTTGTAGCATTCTTTATCTAAATTTAGCTCAAATAAAAGAGCCGTTTCCTTGAAAGCTATTTTTTTCTGTTGGGTGGCTGTCCATTTTTCAAAATCCTCTTTTACAGCGGGATGTATGATGGAGTTGAGCGCTTGTCTTTTTTCATCATTATTGAAAATCTGCTCTGCTACCCATTTTCTGTTGTAGTTTCCCTCAGCATCATACGCTTCACTTCCTAAAAGTTCTATGATGTTCTTTTTCAGGTTTTTGTCATCATTTACAATTTCTTTTGCTCTCATGTCAGAATAATAAACAGGAAACCCCAATTTCTCCAAAAACCTCGCTGCAGTGGTCTTTCCAGAGCCTATGCCGCCTGTGAGTCCTATGATTTTCGTTTTTTGGCTCATTTTTTAGTTTTAATGATAATTATGAAGTAAAACTCATTAAAATTTCCAATCTAATAGTTGTTTCATAGTGATATTGTTCTGTTTTGCAAAGTTTCTCAATGAAGCTTCAGAATTTGTACCATTTTCAAAAATTCTTTTTGGAATGATAATTCTATCGGAAGTTTTTAGTTTAATGAAATAATAATCTGCTATTTCCTCTATGAAATCTACATTGGTGAGGTTGATTTCTAATTTTGTCTGGTTAGATAAAATTGTAATTAGCTCATTATCAGAAACAACGCTAAATTCCATTCCTATTTTTTCTTTGAAAAGACGCTTGACATTCTTTTTATACACTCTCTTAAAAACGCTTCTGTATCCATAGAAATAATAAAAAATACAATACAATATTCCTGTGACAGAAAAAGTAATAAAAAACAGAGAACGGAGTCTAAAATATATCCAAACAGAACCTAAAGAAAACATTAAAATCAATAGAAATAATGTTCTTCTTTTAGCATCTCTCAAAGTCAAATTTTGACTTGCCGCAAATAAGCAAAATTGCAGATAATCCTCTTCTGTAAGCTGATAATTGAGTTTCATTTTTCCTAATATCCAAAAACATCATTAAAGCTGAAAGTCTCATCGATTCGGACTCCTTTTTCGGTCATTTTAAGTGAAGCAAGTTCGTTCACTGCATCATGCTCAAAAAACAGCAGATATTCATTATCCACACATTGTTTTAGGAATTTTTCTTTTTCCTCCAAAGTTACCAGCGGACGAACATCATAACTTGGAACATAGATAAGTGGAACATGCCCTGCCGTAGGCACTAAATCCGCAGCGTAGATGATGGTTTTGTCTTGGTATTTTAGTACAGGAAGCATCTGTTTTTCCGTGTGTCCATCTACGAAAATCACATCCATTTTCAGGTCAGGAGCAAAGCCGTAATTCCCAGTTTTAGGCAGGTCTAAAAATCTAAGCTGACCGCTTTCTTCCAATGGAAAAATATTTTCTTTCAGGAAACTTGGTTTTTCGCGAGGATTGGGATTTGTAGCCCATTCCCAGTGGTTTTTATTAGTCCAAAATTCAGCATTTTTGAAGGCTGGCTGGCATCCTGTGCGGCTGTCATTCCATTCCACAGCTCCGCCGCAGTGGTCAAAATGCAAGTGGGTAAGAAATACATCCGTAATGTCTTCTCTCACAAAGCCATATTTAGCCAGATCTTTATCCAAACTATCATCCCCAAAAAGAGAATAATGCCCGAAAAATTTTTCATCCTGCTTGTTCCCCAGTCCGCAGTCCACCAAAATCAGTTTTTTCCCGTCCTCTATCAGCAGGGAGCGAGTCCCCAGCTCGACCAAGTTTTTTTCATCAGCAGGATTGGTTTTTTGCCAAATGGATTTTGGGACAATGCCGAACATAGCTCCGCCATCCAATTTAAATTTTCCGCATTGAATAGAATATAGTTTCATAATATTAGCTGTTTTTTGAGGAAAAATCAGGTATTTTTAGTGCGTAAAAGCGCTTTACTTTGCCTTGGTCAGTAAGTTCCATTGCACAAAGAACTTTCTTTTTCTTTGTGTCATAGCTTCT
>CAUQBH010000016.1:0-37102 GCA_963516675.1 uncultured Flavobacteriaceae bacterium
AGTTGACGAAGAAGAAGTGGAGAAAAAGAAAACCCTCTCTTGGGAAGACTTTTGCAAAAAGCAAACCGAGCTTCGTATCCCTATTTATAAGGAATACATCACCGAACGCGAACGCAAATATGGTGGCGCTGAGTACACCAGTCACGCCTTCCCTCCTAACTACGATCCTTCTAAAGAAAGCATTACCGAAGTGCAAATCACAGGTAAAAAAGCCTCTATCTTTACCGATAGAGAGTATGCAAGAATGAATTACAAGCGCGAGTACAAGTACAAACTTGTAGAAAATCGCTGGCTCTTAGATACTATCAAAGAACAGTATTTGCTTGAAAACAGAGATCCTGAAAAATGGAAGAGTGTGATTATATAAAAACATATACAATAAAAGAAACTTTTATAAAGTATTGCTTATAACCTAATATGAAAATGAAACATAAAACAATCATATTTGCCGTTTTAGGAATATTGACAGCCATTTTTATATTTGTAAGATATGGTTTATTCATAGTGTATTGGTTTACAACTCCTAATGCTTTGGAACGAACCGAAGCCGAAAAACAACTTATAGAACATATTAAAGAAGTTTTTAAAACCAATGAAATAACCATCTCGCCCGAATATGATTTAGAAAAAGATACTACCTATATGGTATATATAGATGGTATCCCTTGCGCAGATACTTTATCCTCCAAAGAAAAAACCATCTACATAAAAAACAAATTGGATAGTATCGCCTTAAAACCAAGATTCAAGCGCTATATCATTCATTTAGGATATGAATGTAATACTTATAATGAATACGAATACACAAGAAATTACAGAAAATGAAAGAAAGCATTAAAATAAGCATCCTATCCGTGATTGTTGGCAGCTTTCAAATGATTTTATTCCTACCGAATGGATATTCTTGTATCGATGGAAAAAGCGATATCATTACAGGGATTTTTCATTTTATGCCTATCCAATTTTGCCTTGTATTTTTATATAGCATTATTTTTAAACCTATTGAAAAGCCTATTGCTAAGTATATTTTGCTTCTTATCGTCTTGGCATTTTGGTTATATGCTAATAAAGTGGAATTTTCTCATCGATATGCTTGCTGGTCAACCTATTCCGAGGAGGAAATAAACATAAATGTTTTATACAAATCCATCATTCCTTGTATTATTTGTATTTTTTCTTTTTATATGGGAATATACTATTTTGAAAAAAGAAAAAAATCACAAAACTCTAATACGAAAAATGGCTCTACAAGGAGATTATAGGCAAAAATATAGACACTATGGAGAACATTTTATAAGTCCTTCTGTCGTCGGTCTCCCATGTTTTTTCGGGTTTTTGACATCGACGACTTTTGCACGAAAAAAATGCACAAATTTTCACCATTTCATTGGGTTTAATGGATGTTTTTACCTAAATTTACAACCTATATTAATCGCACCATTTAAGGAATTGAAACTTTATTAAAGACAAGAGTATTTTATATACCTTTTCTTAGACATCCTTCATTATTACAATTTCAAATGTTTATTAGAAATAATCCAACTTTACTTCATAATGTTAAATATGACTAGTATGAGATATATTTTATATTGTATTTTAGTTTTTAGCTTACTATCGTGCAAGTCTAATCTTTATAAAATTTATGAAAGAGGAATAAATAATAAAGATGAGTATGTTTTAGTAAATAAGATGGAAGTAGAAAAATATATTTCATCAGAGAAACAAATATTTTACATTAAAAGTGATGTAGATTTCCATTATTTCAAGATTTATAACACCTCTTTTCCTACAAAATTTGTGTTAATGTTTAAAGTAAAAAAAGATGATATAATTGTTGATAAAATCAATGTTGAAAAAAGAATAAAAATAGTATCTGATAATAATAATTTAAGAATAATCAATAGATGAGGGTAATCCAGATGTGTAGACTCAGCCGTAAAATCCCATTTTACCATTCTAAAAACTAACCCTTTTTTAAAACTATAAATACTCCAAAATACTTGTAAAAAATATGATAGGTTACTTTGTTAAATAACTGATTATCAATAAACAAAACACCCATTTTAGGCTAAAAAATCTTGTTTTTATAACTTCATTACAATTTATCACAAAATTTGTGTAAAAAAATAGAACTAGAATATATACTGCCCGCATTCTTGCTTTTCATATTAGGAATAAAAAAAAACGAAAAAACCACTATCAGCCGTTACTTCTTATTCTGCTCAGTGTTTCCTGCGTAATTCCAAGGTAAGAAGCTACCATACCGAGCGGCGCCCTTAGTATGATGCTGGGATTTTTCTCCATCAGGTGATTGTATTTCTCTTTTGCGGTCATGTATTGCAGGGAGGCTATCCGCTCCAGCATCTGTGTCATTAGTTTTCCCAGAACGAATCTGCTGAACTCAGAATATTCCTTAGAAACATTCAGTGTGGCTTCCAGCTTGTGATATTCACAGGAAACGATGACGCTTTTCTCTATCGCCTGTATGCCGTAGCGCGAGGGTTCGCTGTTGTAGATGGTGTCTATCTGTGCCATGATTTTGCCCTCCGTGTAGAAATTACTCGTGATATCTTTGCCTTTTTCATAGTAAAAAGTCCGCGTCAGACCTTCCTCCACGAAATATATCTTTCGGTTAAACTGCCCGCAGCCGCTTATTTCGCTGCCTTCTTCGTAAAATTCTCTGATACACTCTTTTTCAAAAAAAGCCTTAATCGTCTCGTTGATAGTCACATGCTGACTGAGATAATCTAATATCATTGCTGAAATTTTGGTGCAATTTACTAAAAAATGCCTTGACTTTCTCAGTCAAGGCATTCAAAACAAACAAACTAAACATATAACAACCACTTAACCCTCTTCATTTTGTCTATTTTTTTAGGTTTAAAAATTTTCTTCCTCTTTTTCTACTGGCGAAAGCTTTCTTACTTTTAATTTTAAAGCCAAAACACACAGCACAAAGTAAACCGCCATCAAAATCAGCAAATGCTGAAGATATGGATAAGTCAGCTCAAAACTTCCCTTTTGGATAAGGATAATCTTAAAGGCTTCCAAAAATGGCGTCAGCGGAATGATATTCGCCAAATACTGTATCGCTGTGGGCATCGCACTGCTTGGCCAAGTAAATCCACCTATGATGAACGCCGGTGAAGCGATAATCATCAGAAACTGCGTCGCCTTCAAGGCATTTGGTAAGAGAACACTGAAAAGTGCGCCCAAAAATGTGCAGGTCATGATGAAAACCGTAGCAAGAATCGCAAATCCAAATATATTTTCTAAAACAGGTATCTTAAAATACCAGCCCATCGCCGAAAGTATAAGGATATTCACCACAGAAATTATCCAAATAGGAAGACATTTCATGATGAGCATTACAAAAGCGGATGTTCCTTTATAATTCTCCAAGAAAGATTTTCTACGGAAATCCGAAGCGAAACTCACCGCCATAGCAAGCAGCACCACCTGCTGGAAAACCACGCCCATCATGGCAGGCCACATGAAAATAAGATAATTGGAAGTGGTATTAAACATCGTGATGTAGTTCGCCTTGAAGGGTTCGTACTGCATCTTTGCCTGTTCTGCATTGGCACCTCTTTTTTGGAGAGTTTTCATTTCCATTCCTGCAGACAATGTCCCAAGTGTTACCTGTATCGCTTTGGAGGAGAAATTCGCAGTAAGAACATTTCCTGTATTGACATAAACATTTATTTCAGGATATTTTCTCAGCAATATATCTTTCTCAAAGTTTTCAGGGATTTTCACCACTGCGGCAGCTTTTGTCTTGATGACTTCGTCTTCCAGCCTTAATGGCTCTTGGGCATAGTGGAGGACTTTTATCGTTTTATTGTCTCCCAACATATCCACCACCATAGAGGAAGTAGGCGTATGGTCTTGGTCTATGACTATCACTGGGAGATTGTCCACTTTTCCTTCTTTGTAGGTAAACCCAATGAGCAGTCCGTAAACTATAGGCCCGAGGATAAATACACTTCGCAGGGTGTCATTTGCTAAGAATATTTTAAACTCACGCTTTAGTAAGTGAATAAACTTTTTCATTATTTTAGGATTACATTAGAGTTTACCAAGATATTTTTTGTCTGCTGAATATCCTGTGGTTTTACTTTTATTTCATAAACAGCTTCCTGCATTTTATAATCTGGGAAAGCAGTGGTCACATCGGCATATTTGGTCAGTTGTTTTATCGTCATTATCTTCCCTGAAACAGCAGCTTTGTTATACACTACTTCCATATTTACAGTCTGCCCTTTTTGGTATTTTGCAATTTGCCCTTCTGGAACCGTAAATCTGAAATAAGTACTCTCTGGCAGATATCCATTGAACAGCGCAAATCCAGCTGTCGCCAGCTCACCTTTGTGAAGCGTGATAGATTCTATTTCCATATCGCTGGTAGCAATCACATATCGCTCCGAATAGGCTACTTTTGCCTCTTGCAGTGCTCCTGCTGCCTGCTCAGCCTGTCCAGCTGCCATACTGATTCTCTCGTAACGAGTTCCGTTTTCCACATCTCTCAGCTCCGCGATTACCGCATCATATTGCGCTTTTGCGCCTTGGTATTTAGCGATAACTTCATCGTATGCCTGTGGAGACATTAGACTGTCTTTGAACATATTAGTAGCTCTGTTGTATGATTTTTGTGCGTATTCATACTGCTCGCGAAGTCCTCTTTCTTTGGCTCTTAGCTGGCTTAATTGATTTGCCGTAGCACCATTTCTTGCCATCTCAGCTTGTGCAGCCGCTGCATTAGTCGCTCCCTGTGCCTGAGCTATTTTAGCCGAAATCTCCGGCGCATCTATCTTCGCAAGTGTATCTCCTGCCTTTACTGTCTGCCCTTCTTCTACATAAATTTCCAAAATTCTCCCTGTGATTTTCGGCGCGAAAGAAATCACTTCTTTTTTTACTTTTCCTTCCACTGCGCTTTCCTGCTTTTCGCTGTTACAAGAAACCAATGCAAATGCAGTCAATAAAAGTGCAGATTTTACAGCATTATTTTTAATTTTTATATCATTTAGTTTCATTTCTTTGTTGATTTTATTTGGTTGTTAAAATTATTCAGTTTGTTTGTTATTAAAATTTTTCTACATCTAAATTTCGTGTAGATTTCATCAGCTCTATCGCTGCTCTTCTTTGGTTAAATACAGCTGTTTTGTATTCTAATTCAGCTTTTTCCAAATCGTTTTCTGCATCTATCAGATCCATAGATTTTTTCACGCCGTAACGGAATTCTTTTTCCACTTGATCTAATGCATTTTTGGCGATTTTACGAGCTTTGTCCTTTAATTCTATTTGCGCTAAAGCAATGTCATAATTGGTCTGATTATTCGCAAGATTTAGCTGCAGTTTTCTCTGTGCATCTGCTTTTTTGTTCTCTAAAACCATTTTGTCTATCTTGCTCTTTTCAGCTTCTCGTTTTCCTGTATTTCCATCGAAAAGACTCCATTTAAAGCCTATTCCAGCATTAAACATCGGGAAAAGACTAAGCGGTTTGGTATGAATATCCAGTTTTTTCACCAAATAAGGAACCACATCGTTAGAAGTCTGAATATGGTCGCCATAAAGCCCAAAGTAAGACAACGAAGTAGAAAGCTGCACCTTTGGAATCCACCAGGTTTTCTCGGCTTTTATTTTATATTCCGCAGCGGCTATTCCGTGGTTTAGGGCTTTTATTTCAGGTCTGTTTTCTATGGATTTGTCCTCTACTAAATAGTTTAAAACCTGCAAGTCTGGCTCTATCTCCGCGATGCGCTCTCTGTCCATTCCTGTGAGGATATGCAGCTGAGTGATCAGCAGTTTGCGCTTTCCTTCGTATTCTATCATTTTGGTATCCAGCGTGACCTGTGCCAGTTCTATTTTCTTAAAATCATACGGCGTTATCAGTCCGTATCCTAGCGCCTTTTCTGCAGTTTTTCTGTTAATTTCCAGTCTTTTCTTGCTTTCATCCAAAACTTTTTTAGACTGATGAACCAATGCAAATTGGTCATAAATTTTCGCAATGGAAGTAATCACTTCATTCTTGCTGCTGGATAAAAGTTCCTGCTGGGAAAGTTTTTTCTCGTTTAAGGCTTTTTTCAAATGTCCTACTTTTCCTCCTGAAAAAAGCACCACAGAAGCCTGTAATTTAGATGCTCCCGAAAACCCAGAAATTCCTAAAGTATTATTCTGCGAAGGCACCATCATCCCTGGGAACAGACGAGGAATCGGAGGAATTCCCATCTCTGGCGAAGTGTAATTTATCCGCGTGTCCATATAGCCTACCCTTCCTGTAAGCTCTACTTTCGGAAGAAAAGTATCGGTTAATCTCTTTTGGTCGATATCCACATATTGCAGTTCCAGATTTTGCTGCTGGTACTGTCCATCTCTCTCTAATGCACTATTAATGAGCTCTTTCAGCTGGTCAGAAGAAGACTGCCCAAAACTGAAAGAAGACATAAATAACAATGCATAAAACAACTTATTCTTACTTGTCATATATTTTGTTTGTTTATTTGATGATGCAAATTTCCATGAATTTTGATAAATATCCTTTGATATTTGTCAAAAAGTGAAATTTCAAGTATTTAAAAAGATTTTTAATTTTTAGCAAATAAAAAAAACATCTCCAAAAATTGAAGATGTTTTTATTTAAAATCTGTGAGCGCGAAAGGATTCGAACCTTTGACCGTCTGCTTAGAAGGCAGATGCTCTATCCAGCTGAGCTACGCACCCATTAATTAGTTTTTAGAAAGAACTAATAAACTTTTGTCGGGGTGGCAGGATTCGAACCTGCGACCTCCTGGTCCCAAACCAGGCGCGATGACCGGGCTACGCTACACCCCGAATATTATACCAGTTGCGGAGGGTATGAGATTCGAACTCATGCGACCCGAAAGTCGACAGTTTAGCAAACTGCTCCGTTAACCACTCCGGCAACCCTCCTTTTATTCTTTAAGAACTCCCTTTCTGTATTTGCTTTGCAAAGGTATAACTTTTTTTTTAACCCACAAATTTTTTTTGAAAAAAATATTCGTATTTTTGAAAAAAAAATTAGCTTAATTATTTATATCATGCGTAAAATATTTTATATCAGCTGCTTATGTATTTTGGCTTTTTCTTGTGATTCGCAGAAAAAAATAGCCAATGCAGCCAAATCTTCATTAGACCCAAACAAAACAAACTCTGAAAAGGAAAAAAAAGGCGAAATAGTTCATATAGGAACAGAGGATTTTTATAAAGTGAACATAGCGGACAGCACCAAAAACAATAATACGATAAGCTATGGTTCTATAGTTTCGGCCAAGCCAAAAAAATATAAAATCACTAAAACCTACTTCCCTTCGTTGGGACAAGGCTTCCGCCAGAGATTCATCATTCTGCACTATACGGCTTTGGATAATGAAAAATCCATAAGAGTTTTGACACAACAGTCAGTAAGTTCCCACTATCTTGTAAGTGATTTAGATGATCATGAAATTTATCAATTAGTAGATGAAAACAAAAGAGCTTATCATGCAGGAATCAGCGCTTGGAAAAACAGCAACAACCTGAATGACAGCTCTATAGGTATAGAAATAGTAAATACAGGCTATGTAGTGGATAGTTTAGGAAAGAGACAATTCCAAGCATTTCCTGAACATCAAATCGAGAAAATAGCCGTTTTAGTAAAGGACATCAGCAAAAGATATATGATTCCTCCTACTAATATTTTGGCTCATTCAGACATCGCTCCGACAAGAAAACAAGACCCAGGCCCTCTGTTTCCTTGGAAAACATTATATGAAAAACACCAAATAGGCATGTGGTATGATGAAGATAAAAAACAAGAATTTTATCCAAGCGCATTAGAAGATATTACTACACTGTATGAAGATGCTTCTTTTATAAGAAAAATACAATCAACCTTTAAGACTTTTGGGTATGATATCCAGATTACAGGAATGTGGGATAAACAGACAAAAAGCGTTATAGAAGCATTCCAGTATCATTTTAGACCTGAAAACTATGATGGTATTTTAGATGCGGAAACTTGGAGCACTCTGCAGGCTTTAGCTCAGAAATATAAATAAATTCTCTACCTTTGCAAAAAATAAGAAAATGGACAAGAAACATAAAGATAAAGACGAAAAATTCATAGAATATTGGGAAAACAGTATGCAGCTCGGAAGGGTAAAATATTCCTTGATAAATGCTGTTTTAATGGGAATAATTGTGTTTTTAATTTCAAATATTGTATATTATTTCTTCACGGGAACCACCCTTTTTCAGCTAAGTATGGATGCTTTTTTATCCTTTGCTATTAGCTACCTTTTTAGTTTTCTTTTTTATTATATACCTATTTGGAATATCAATAGTTTCAAATATAATGTTGTCCTAAATAAAAAGAAGAAAAAATCCAAAAAAAAATAAAAGACTTGATTTTCAAGTCTTTTTTTATTTCTAAACGGTCTGAAGATACAGTTTTTCCAGCTCGTTGGCAGAGATTTCATCGGCATTGATTTCGGAAATCAAATTCCCTCGCTTCATAATTCCTATTCGGTCAGCCACTTCTTTTGCCCTAAAAATATCATGCGTCGCCATGAAAATAGTCGTTCCCTCCGATGCCAATTCTTTCAATATTTCAGAAAATTCATTCGATGCCTTTGGGTCTAGACCAGATGTAGGCTCATCCAGAAGTAATACTTTCGCCTTTTTAGCTATAGCAATGGCAATGCCCACTTTTTGGCGCATCCCTTTAGAATAGCCCCCCAGCCTATTGTGATGTGCATCAGACTGCAGTCCTGCTTTGCTTAGGAAGCCCGTAAGCATCTCATTATCATAATCAAACCCAGCCAAAGAGGAGAAAAATTTAAGATTTTCTACACCTGTCAAATTAGGGTAAAGCAGCACCGTTTCAGGAATATAGGCGATGAATTTCTTGGTCTCCTCTGGATGGTCTACCACAGAGATTCCATTGATTTTTGCAACTCCTTCGGTCGGTTTCACAAAGCCTAAAAATATATTAATCGTTGTACTCTTGCCTGCTCCATTCTGTCCCAGAAGAGCAAAAATTTCACCTTTGTTTAGTTTTAAATTTAGATTATTTAAAGCTTTATAATCTCCGTATGTTTTAGATAAGTTTTCTGCAATAAGCATAAAATTCTATATTTTTTTAGTCAATTTTATTCCGATAAACACAAGCAATAATGAGTACAATAAGCCCACAAATAAGGATTTCCAGCTAATATCTGCACTCTCTGCTGGCGGCTGGTATTTAGGTCTTTTTTCCCAAGGTGTATTTTTAGTCAAAGTTTCCTCAAAAATATATGGATAAAAAAACTCCCGCACGGCTTTATGATGTTTTCTTACCGATGCCAAATATCTCATATGCGCCTCTAAATCTGTATTAACCAAAGTATTATACATCCTCTGCACTCCTACCGTAGGAAGAAACATTCCCAAAGTTTCGGCTTTGTGCTGGCGTTCCATCAGTTTTTGTTCCATCAGTTTAGAGGTTGGTTCTGCCTCTTTATCAGCCACATACTGCATCGCATAATACCAGCCCGCTACATAGTATTTCTCTTCTGGAATTTTATATTTTTTATACTCGGGATATTCTTGGTAAAATTTGTTCATCGTTACCGATTTGGGCTTATCCCACTTCTCGTGATAGGCTTCACGCTGGATGAGTGTAGTTTCCATAGCCTCATGAACAGGAGTAGTAGCCGTAATTATCGTATTTCCCAAAGCTGGAAACATCAGACATAGCATAATCCAAATTCCCACGGATAAAATGGCGTTGTAAGTTGAGTTTTTATTCAATGAATTAATAAACCAAACTACTGCAAACCAAAAACTTACATAAAAAATAGAAATTCCTAAAATAGCAAAAAACACCACTCCAAAACCAGCCCTGAAGACCAAAGCCGCCACAATCATCAGTATAATGACCAAAAACACCACTATCAGCCACCTTGCAAAGATTTTATAAAAAACAAAACTAAGCGTAGGCACTCCTGAAATCTTTATCATACTCCAGACTCCCGTTTCTTTCTCCTCCGAAATCAAACTAAAACCAAGAGCAATAATCAATAACGGAAAAAGATAAATAAAAACAAATGACAAATCCAAATTACCCACCAAAAGGGACAAAGGATTGGTCAGCTCATTATCATAAATCTGCCCTTCTAATGCCAAGATTTTAGTTTTGATATTGTAGTTCAGAATATCTCTCTGCCCCAGAGAAAACGCCGCCCAGCCGCTCGGTGGATTATAAGTATGAAAAATCATGTAATAAATATCCGTTCCCGCCGTATTCTCCGCGCCTGCAATGTGCAGAATGTGCTCTATACTCTCATTTTCCAGATGTTCTATTCTGGAAATATTTTCTTTTTGTTCCTCTATTACCCTGTTTCCGTAATAAATTCCGTAAAGTCCAAAGAGGAAAACCACCAAAACCCCAATTCGGAAGGCGTTATTTCTGAAAATATTTTTAAATTCTATGCTTAAAATCCTCTTCATCGTTACAAAAATTTATTACTATTTTTCTGAATATAATTCGCTGCCAAAACCAATGCAAATAGCATAAAAACAAACGCTGAAATCCCCAAAATCTGCTCTTTCAGAATTTCATAAGTAGAAAAATGCTGGTATTTGAACGGCGGCATTTGTTTCAGAAGTTCATTATTTATCCTCTGTGTCCGCTCTTTTTGGGATTCTTTATAATATTTTATTTCCTCCTGCTGAAGTTTATTCAGATACTGAGTGCGGTCATATCGGTATTTTTCGGCCTGTCGCTGGAAACTTACAGCATCAGAAAAACTACTTCCGCTGAAGCCCATAGACATATTTCTCATCGCCAAATAAGGATTAGCGAAGCCCAAAAATTCGCTTACTTTGTTTTGATTTTGATAAATTTTAATCAATTCCTCAAATTTTTCACCAAAAATTTTCGTGGTAATTTTTTCGCCTTCTGCAAAGACCAATCCGCCGTAATTTATCGGCAATTCTTCGATGGAACTGACATTGTATTTTTTCAGGATTTCTTCTTTTAGTTCCTTAAAGTGCTGGTCATCAGGATTATGGCTGTCTCCTTCCTTTTTTATTTGGTTGTGAATAGAAATATCAAAATCATTTTTATTCGATGCTTCATAGATATTTGCGCCAAGTGTCTGCGCAGCTTTTGGAAGAATAAAAACAATTGAAAACCAGATAATTAAAAGAATAAGCAAAGTAGATTTAGGAGTTTTATTCAATGCCGAAAAAATCACCACTACAAACGAAAAAATCAAAAAATAAATGCTGTAAGAAACCACCAGCAGGAAGGCTCTCGGTATAAGTCCCTCTACATCAGCACCTGACATCAGCCCTGTGAAAGCAATTCCCAAAATAAGAATGGGAAGGAAATAAGCCATCGTAACGGCATAAATCCCCAAAGTTTTTCCAAAAATAATGTCTTTGTAAGTCGTATTTTGAACCAAAATCAGCTTCAAAACTCCATCTTGTTTCAGCCCAGAAACTGAACCAAAACCAATGAAAATAATGAATAATGGTAAAATCAGCTGGAAAATCAGAGCCATACTCAGTTCCCCAAACCTCAGTATTCCGTTGGAAAACGAGGCATCGCTCATATTCATCGTATTCTGTCTGTGAGCCTCCAAAAAAACAGAATTTCCCACATAAGAATTTACCCCAAAATCAAAAGCACTCAAAGGATATTTGTCCCGAAAAACCAAATATCCATAATGTGAAACCCTGTGCGGGTGCCTGTCTGGCTGGTTTTCCCACTGCTGGACAACTTCGGACTGGTAGTGTTCCTGCTCCTCATTGTGATGATGAACATTTTCCCAACCGATATAAGCCGCCAGAGACAAAACAGCAACAATGATGAAAACCAAGTAAATCAGCACTTTCTGTCTATTGATGCTTTTCCATTCTTCCGAGGCGATTAGCTTTACCCTTTTAAAATTCATGAAATTATTTTAAATTTTCAATGAAACTAATATTCATCTCCGCCGAAAGCGCCCCAGCCTTCTCCACAAAGGATTCATAGGAAACGGTATCTCCCTCGCCTGCATTATCTGAAATCGCTCTCAGCATCAGAAACGGAACGCCCATAATATGGCAGGTCTGGGCAATGGCACTCGCCTCCATTTCCACAGCCAGCGCCTCTGAGAAGCTTTTTTCTATCCATTCTCGGCGCTGCCTATCGCTGATAAAAGAATCTCCGCTGACTACCAACCCTTTACGAAGCTGGTCGGTATATTTTCCGCAATGTTCCTCGGCAAGGCTCAGCCACTGCTCATCCGCAAAAAAAGCAGGCGGCATTTTGGCTTGTTGTCCTATTTCATAGCCGAAAGCCGTGACATCCACATCATGGTGTCTAACCTCCGTAGCCAAGATAATATCATAAACTCTAGTGTCTTTCAGACCTCCTGCTGTTCCTGTATTGATGATTAATTCTGGTTTAAACTGATTGATTAAAAGCGCAGTAGCCACCGCTGCACTCACCTTTCCTATCCCAGACAAAAGCACCACCACCTGATGGCTGCCGATTCGGCCTTCATGGAAAGTAAATCCAAATAATTCGGTGTCTTTTCTATCTTGTAATTTCTCTCGCAGGAGCTGGACTTCTAGCTCCATCGCTCCGATGATTCCTATTTTCATTGTAATGTTTAATAATTAAAAAAAATTAAGGGCAAAGATAATTATTTTGAAACACTTGACTGGCTTTTCAAGGTTTCTATTAAGTTTTTTAGGTGGGTCTCATATTCTTCTGTTGGTTCTAATAAAACATTAATTATTTGTTTCTCTTTTTCATAATCATACAGCTCAATTCCAAGCCAGCCTGAACTCCAAAAATCAATTCCACCTCCCAAGATTTTAGATTCTATTATAATTTGGTCTAAATCTCCGAAATCACCATTTTTATAGCTTCTATATGTAATTTTATAATTTAACAAGTCGGGAGAGACTTCTTTTTTAAACCATTCTAATGTTTTTTCCATAACTTATTCTGCTGCTATCGGTTTGCTACTAAAAAGAAATACTATCAAGATAGTTTTATTCTTAATTTTATAACTGAAATACTTGACTTACTTTTTAGTGTACCATTGTACTTTGAAAGTCTTTAAATTTCAGAACGCCATCTTTCGTTGTGAAAACATATACATATATATGTTCACCTCCTCCTGAAGAATAAACTACTGTATTAAAAGTCATGGTTATTTTATCATCTGCATATGTGACTTCTAAGATATCTTTAAACCCACCATTCCAACTATCATATGAATATTGTGCTTTATCATATCCTTGTTTTAATAATCTATTAACATTTATTCTTCCTAAAGTTTCCCTGAAATAACTCATGAAAATCGCATCAAAATATATCTGAAATTCTTTCTCACCAAATCCTTTTCCTTTATATTCCTCCCATTTTTCATAATCCAAAGTCGCATACCAAAAATTATCATTTTTGATAGGAAAATCAAAATATGCCTTTACTTCATCTGGCTTGCCTTTTCGCATTCCTTTTATGAAAGAAGCAAGTTGTTTTCGCAGGTGTTTTTATGAGATTTTTCTATTTTTGTTTTTACTGTTTTGTTGGCATTCTGCTGATTTACACAACTTAAAAGAAACAACAAACTTAGACCCATCAAGATAGTTTTTATCCTCATAATAATTTGACTTTATATTATTTAGTAACACAAATATAATCAAAAAACCGATAGCCATTATAAACTATCGGTTTTCAACAAATTAAATTATTTTTATGAAAAAATCTTGTATCTATCTTAGAATGTGTATCTTACGGTAAACATCACATTTCTTGGCGTTCCTGGGAATAACCTTGGATAGTTGTATGCTCCAAGCCAATAAGTTTTGTTAAAGATATTATTAACATTAAAGGATAGTTGCATACTTCCTAGTTTATAGTAAGCTGCTGCATCAAATACAACATAAGAAGGAAGCACAAGATCTCTTTCTTGCCAAGAAACTTTATCACTTGAGTAATTAGCTCCTAGACCAAATCCTACATTTCTTAAGAAACCTTCTTTTATGTCATATCTTGACCAGAAATTAAACATATGTTTAGGAGCGTTACTTTTTTGGTATGTTTCTCCATTTGGATAGGTAAGTTTAGAATCATTGAATGCATAACCTATATTTACCATCCAGTTCTTGGTAATTCTACCCATCAAATCTAATTCTATACCTTTGTTTTTCTCAGTTCCTCCCTCAGACATTAGCTCATCTACCGCTCCATTATATTGTCTATCATCATAGGTCAAAACATTATTTTGCTTAATGCTATATAATGCTAAATTGGCATGCAATTTTCCATCTAACCATTCTGTTTTAGCACCTATTTCGTACATTTTCGTAGTTCTTGGATTAAATGGCTCTTTTACATAGACCATTTTATTTTCAGTGTCACTCCAAGCCTGTCTAAATCCATTGTATCCTAAATAAGCATCTGTCTGCATTTGGAAACCTTCTATATAGGAAGCATAAGCATTGATATTTTTTGTTGCTTTATACATCAACCCTGCTCTGAAAAGCAGCTTATTCTTTTTGGTTGTAGTTTGATCATTTCTTCCATAATAATTTTTATCTACATACCACTCATGACGAAGTCCCAAATTAACAATCAGCTTATCCCAAAGCTCCATCTGATTCATCACATACCCTGCATTTGTCATAAAGTAAAGAGGGTCTGTAGCTACATTTACATTCATTATATAATCTGAAGGATTTACATAATAATGAACATCATTCCCTGTCAAATTCCAGTGCGGAACATTTGGAATAGGGTTTCCGTTAGCATCCATTTGATATAAACTAGATCTTGCTGCACTATATGAGTTTCTAATTCCTCCAGCAACTGTTTTATACCCTCTTGCTGTTCTATACCCACTATTAGCTAATTCAAAAGTAATAATATCATAACCCAATACAGATTTATTTTTAATCTTATCTCCTATCTTCCAATCGTAGTTCAAATAAGCATTAAAATTATCTGTATAATAATTCGTATAACGCTGTACATATCTCATCTGTACTTTATCATACATAAGGCTACCATCTCCTTTTCTACCAAAGTTATTATCAGTTCTTAACTCCACCAAATCCTCATTCCATCTATGCTTCATATATGCCATATTCAAACTCAGATTATCAGCAAATTTATGTGTGAAATTCACCATGAAATTTAAATCCAAAGTCTTATTGTAGTCATTAAGTGCTCCAATAGCATAAGAAATCGGTGTCGCATGTAATGATGGAGTAGTACCTGGTGTATAGAAAATAGGCTGACCTCTATCCAATCTATTGTTATTATCTGTCAATACAAATTCGAAACTGATACTAGTCTTATCATTTGGAATATATGCTACCGTTGGTGCTATTTGGTATGCTTTCTTAAATTGCAAATGTCTGAAAGACTTTCCGTTTTCATATCCCAAATTCAAACGATATAACAATGTTTTGCTCTTATTCAAAGGACCAGTAAAGTCTAATGCACTCACTACATTCCCCCAGCTTCCTACACTAAAGGAAACCTCCTTCATATTAGATTTCAAAGGCTTTTTCGTCACAATATTAATAGTTCCCCCCGCATCTGTACTAGAAAAAGTCATACTCGCAGGACCTTTGATCACCTCTACCCTCTCAACATTCATCATCATTGGCTGACTAAACAAAATATGAGATGTTGCCATACCATTTATCATTCTATTCTCTCTATAGGTATTCTCTTGCTTCACCCCACGAATGGCATAATCATTATAAAAACTCGCCTGATTTACCCCACTCACATTCTTCACCACATCTCCCAGTCTTGTAATCCCTCTATCTGCTAAAAGCTCCTTAGTCACAGTAGTTATCGCTTGGGAAACCTCCATGTTTTTCAAGGCAATTTTGGATGCCGAGAAAGAATAATCACTGCTATAGTCTTTTCTCGCTCTACCAAGTAACTCTACAGTTTGTAGTTTTTTTACTTTTCCGTCTTCTTCCTCATCTTGTGGCTCATTAGGATCTGTAGTATTTTTTGCTACAACAGGTTCTGTAGGTTCTGTTGGCACTATTGGTTCTGTAGGCTGCTCAGTTACTGGGTTTTCTACAACCACAGGTTCTGATGTAACCATCTTATAAACCATCACATCTCCTAAATCCAAAACTCCATTATTCTCTACTGTAATTTGGTTTTCCAATGGATTTGCTCCCTCTGCTACGATGCTGATAGTGTAACTTCCTCCTTCTGTAAGTGTTACATTAAAAAATCCCGAAGCATCGGTCATAGAGGTCATTTCCTTGTCCCCTTTTTTTAGTATAATGCTAGCATTAGAAACGGGATTGTCATGCTGAACTACCCTACCCTTCACCGTTTGTGAATATCCCATTAAGGACATTAACAAACTCGACACTAATAATACTTTTTTGTTCATAATGAAATTATAAAATTTAAACTTATGTTATCTTTTTAAAAAATTATGCCACAAAAGTAATACTATTTTTTATTTTCTTGCTAATTTAAGATATGATTTTTATCATCAATTTTCAGGAAAGTAGCATCATTACTTTTGAATCATTAAATCAAAACATCTTTTTTGGCTCAAAAAATAAATTCATCTATTTTATTCCTTATATTTGCACAAAATTCATTTCTAAATACTAAATCAAAATGAAAAGAAGAGACTTTCTAAAAACAGGTTCATTAGCTGCTTTAGGCGGAATGCTACTAACTCCCTTTGGAGCAAAAGCAAACACTATAAAAGAAGAATTCCGTGGCAGAAAAGCCAAAAATATCATCTTCATGGTAAGTGATGGGATGAGTGTAGGAACGATGATAATGGCAGACATCTACCTGAAAAGAAAAAATGGTCAAAGTTCCAACTGGGTGGGACTTTACGAAGATAATCTTGTCCAAAGAGCATTGATGGATATGGCCTCTGCTAATGCTATCGTAACAGACTCAGCAGCAGCAAGTTCCTCTTGGGGAGGCGGTGTCCGTGTGAATAATGGAAGCCTGAATGTAAGCCCTAACGGAAAGGAAAACATGCCCATTCTTCAGAAATTCAAACAAGCTGGTAAAAAAGTAGGCTGTGTAACCACTGTGCCTATCACTCATGCCACACCAGCAGGATTTTGTGTTACCAGCAAAAGAAGAAATGCTATGGACCACATCGCTGAACAATATGCAGAGCTAAACTTTGATGTAATGATGGGAGGCGGTAGCCAATACTTTGACAAAGACAAAAGAAAAGATAAAAAAGATGTTTTTGATTTATTTGTAAAAAAAGGTTACACCGTTGCAAAAACTAAATCAGAAATGCTAAGCGCTCCTAAAAACAAACCTATTTTAGGAACTTTTGATGAAGATGCTGTGCCTTACACCGTAGATCATTTACGCGATGAAAAAGCATCAAAAAACATCCCTAGCCTTGCGGAAATGGCACAAAAGGCAATAGACCAAATGAAAGACCACAAAAATGGTTTTGCGCTACAGATAGAAGGTGGAAAAGTAGACTGGGCAGCACACGGAAACGATATTGCGGCTTTGTTATTTGACCAAATCGCTTTTGATGAAGCTGTAAAAGTAGTAATGGACTTTGCTAAAAAAGATAAAAATACATTGGTAGTGATTACCAGCGACCACGGAAATGCCAACCCTGGGCTGATTTACGGAAGTAAAACCAATGATAATTTTGACCATTTACAAAAATTCACTCACTCTAATGATTGGATTTTACAAGGAATACATGCTTCCAGCAGCACTTCTTTCGTAAAAGATAGAATTGCAGAGGCTTGCGGCGGTTTCGCTATAACTGATGAACAGGCGAAAGAACTCCTTTCTTATTACAACAATCTTAAAAAAGAAGATGGACTATACAACCATAAAAATCTGCCGTTCAGAGCTTTAGCAGAGATGCAGAAGGCATACACTTCTGTCGGCTGGATCAGTATGGATCACTCTTCTGACTACACAGAACTTGCAATGTATGGCCCTGGTAGTGAGAATCTTAAATCATTCATCAGAAACACTGACATGCACAATTTCCTGTTAAATGCCGCGCATGTAGAAAATAAGTTTTAATTGGAAATAATTAAACTCTCATAATAAAAGTGAAGACACCAATGCATCTTCACTTTTTATTTTATAAAATTTCAGAAAGTTTTTTTGTGAGATTTCTTCTGGAATACTGCTGAACACTTTGCTGGCTGGTTTCCAAATTTCCTGTTTTCCACTGCTGATAAATTTCTAAAATATAGTTTTTAATTTCCTGATTATCAGTATATCCAAAATGCCTACCTGAATCTGTTTCTTCCAAAATATCGGCTACATCGCTTTCCTTCGGGCCAAAAGAAACAATCTTTTTCCCAACAGCCAGATATTCAAATAATTTCCCTGGAATGATTCCCTTGGAAGAATCGCGGTCAAAATTTGTAATCAGCAGAATATCCGAATTATTCATTTCTTCAACAGCCCTATTATGAGAAAGATAACCGCATAAATTCACTTTTTTTCCAAGAGGAGAAGATTCTATCTTTTGTAAAATTTTATCATCTATCCTGCCCACAAATTTCAGCTCAAAATCTTTTGAAAAATCTTCGTTTTCCTCTACCAAAGCATTCAGGATTTCCCAAAGATTTTCAGGGTTTCTAAGCTGCTCCAAAACTCCGATATAGCTCAAAGTAAATCTCTCTGTTTTGGATTTTTCTGCAATCAGCTCATTTTCATCAAATCCGTTGGTTATGCAGACTGCATTTGCGCCTTTTTTCCTGAAATTTTCAGCATCTGTGGGACTTGTAGCAAGAGTAATATCTGCATTTTTAAAGACTTTTTCTTCCAAAGTTCGGTGCTTTTTGTCTGCCCATTTTGTCAGTTTAAGATGCTTGTAATACGAAATTTCCGTCCATGGATCTCTAAAATCTGCAATCCATTTCAGATTTGGGAAATATTTTTTAAGCTCCAAACCTATCAAATGAAGGCTGTGAGGCGGCCCAGTGGTCACCAAAGCATCAAAATGATTTTCCTTTAAATACTTTTTCAGATATTCTACGGAAGGTTTTACCCAAAAAACTCGGGCATCAGGAATGAAAAAATTACCTCTGATAAAAATAGATAATTTGGACATAAAAGACTGGTTTTCACCAATGTCAAACTGTCCTGACTTAAATTTCTTATTCTTCTTACTGAATATTTCGGCAAGCTGGTAAGGCTCCCAAATTTTGGTTTTAATAGTTTCCAAATCAGGAGACAAATCCTTAGTCAAACTCTCATCCAAAAGCGGATAAGATGGATTTTCTGGAATGAAAACCGTGGGTTTCCAGCCAAATTCTGGCAGGTATTTTGTGAATTTCAGCCATCGCTGAACTCCTGGCCCACCCGCAGGAGGCCAATAATATGTGATGATAAGGATTTTTTTATAACTCATTGTTTTATTACAATTCCATTTTCATCATGATATCAGTCTGCTTATCATCCCCCAAAACAAAAATATGTTTATCAAACGGTACAAATCCATTTTTTTCATAAAAATCGATGGCTTTTTGGTTCTTTTCCCAAACTCCAAGCCAAATATATTTCACTTTATTTTGCTTGGCTACTTCTACAGCTTTTTCATATAATTTTTGCCCTATTTTCTTTCCTTGAAAATCTTTTAAAACATAAATTCGTTCTATTTCAAGCGCTTCATTATCATTTAATTCCGTTTGAGAATGACCAAAATTCAGTTTTAAATAACCTACTATTTCATCATTATATTTTGCAAAATAAAATAGAGAATCAGGATTATTCAGTTCTCCCAAAAGTTTATCAGAAGAAAAGCTTTCTTCCAAATATTTTTGCATATTTTCTTCCGTATTAGTTTGGGAAAAAGTTTCAAAAAAGGTCTTTTTCCTACTTTTTGCAAAGAAGTAATTTCATTACTATTTACTTTTGTAATCTCAAAATTATCCATAATTCTATTTTGTATTTTTTCTTCTAAATTTCAAAAATCCACCCACACTCAGCAGCAGGAATATTCCAAATGCACTCATGGAAATCATTTTTCCTTTTTCGATAACTTCTGGCTCAAATACCATTCTAACCTCATGATTTCCAGCAGGAACGAATACAGCTCTGAGCAGGTAATTTGCTTTAATATAAGGAACTTCGTTACCATCAAGTAGCATTTTCCAGCCTTTCGGATAATAAATCTCTGAAAATACCGCCAGCTGAGGTGTTTTTGACTGAGTTTTGAATTCCAACTGATTAGGCTGATAATTTTTCAGTTCAATAACCGCCGTGCTGTCGCTCTGCAAGTTTTTTCCTTCAAAATATTTTTGGTCTTCCGCTGAAACAACAGCCGTTTTCTTATTATCAATTTCACCCACAGCTTTTATTTCCTCATTTGGAGTTTTAACATACTGAATATCAGATACAAACCAAGCATTTCCATTTGCATTAGGATTGATTTCAGCTCTTGGTTCTTGTGGAGAACCCAGCAGAATGTATTTGGTATTCAACATGTTAAGAATATTCATCGTTTTCTTATTGTCTGTTTCAGAAAAATATTGGTTAATCAAATCATCATATCTGCGCAGTTTTACGGCATGGTAACCGCCGACAGAAGATTTGAAATAAGAAGTAGAAGTCTCGTTAAAAGGGCTCGTAATAGAATTAAAAATCCTATAATGTCCTTTGTCTTTCTCTGTCAAAATAGAAAGCGTTTTATTCATTTCTGCTTGAGCAAGCAGCCTCTGCACTTCGGCATTATCGCCCGCTTTTTCTATCAGATAATCAGATACTTCGGTAACGAAAGGCTCTTGGACAAATTCTTTATCCACAAAATTATCATTGTTCAAATATCGCTTATTTACCGACCATAAATCAAAGAAACTAACCGCTCCGATGATGATAAGGGCTATATTTTGAGTCAATTTTTGTTTCATCGTTAAAAACAAAACGCCCAGCACAGCTCCCACATAAAAAATGGCTTTTATGCTGTCTTCCCTAAACATTCCATATCTTTCATCTATCAGATAATCAAGGATATAAGGTGGAAGATATCTTTTCTCCGTTTCAGTATAAAATCCAAGTAAAGATTTCCCAAAAATCAGCATCAAAAGTAAGAACGCCAGCACTCCTCCTCCTGCATACATCAATACTTTTTGCTTGTATTCAGTTATCAGATTTTTATTGTTAAAAAACGAATAAAGCCCTACAATAGCGATGAGCGGGAATAAAAGCTCCACAACCACCAAAATAGAAGACGGCGCACGGAATTTATTATACAACGGAACAAAATCAATAAACAAATCACTAACAATCAGGAAGTTGCTCCCCCACGCAAGCATAATTGTAAGCACAGAAGCCCCTAAAATCCAATATTTATATTTTTTAGGAGCAAAGAAAAACCCTAAAAAAGCAAGGAAACAGACCACAGCTCCTTGGTAGGCAGGTCCCGCTGTACCAGGCTGTTCGCCCCAGTAAGTAGGACTGGAAAAACCTTTCACGATGTTATCCACTTCCTCCTGTGAAGTAGCATTTTCCTGCACCAAATCCTGAATATTCTGCATTATTCTGTCAGAGCCTTTTTCTTGGGAAGAACCTCCGTAAATCCTTGGGATAAAGATATTTATAGTTTCTAATTTTCCGTAGCTCCACATCAGCATAGCATCCCTATTCATGCCGTCTTTGGAAGCGTGATTTTGTTTTTCATCTTCTAAAATTTGTTTCCCTCTCACAGTTTCCTCCGCATATTCTCTATTTGCCAAGAGTCTTTGAGAGTTCATACCTATTCCCAAAAGAAAAGCCAAAGCCAAAACTCCA
Source organism: uncultured Flavobacteriaceae bacterium (assembly GCA_963516675.1). Classification (GTDB taxonomy): domain Bacteria; phylum Bacteroidota; class Bacteroidia; order Flavobacteriales; family Weeksellaceae; genus JABCPE02. Next base: position 21,782 of record CAUQBH010000016.1, read on the forward strand.
GAAGAAATTCCAAAATGCTTCCAATCGCTCTTTTTGAGCAAAACTCTTATCAATTCGGAAAGAAATAAAAATCCTATCCCAATGAAAAGATAATATGTCATCTGAAAATGGTTCGCCGCTATCTGTAAGCCCATGAACAGAGCCGTTACAACAAATCCCAAAAGATATTTTTTCCTAATATAAACCAGTAAAATCCCTGCCAAAAGCGGCGCAAAATAAGCGATAGTATGCACTTTCCCATTGTGCCCAGCGCTTATAATGATATAAAAATAAGTAGACAGCCCGAAAAATGTAGCGCCCAAAAGAGCGTATTTCCAGTTTCTAACGGCGGTCATCCCAAGCAGGAAAAAACCAGCAAAAAGCAAAAACAAATAGTTAGCTGGTTTCGGCAGGAAATTCAGAGCATTATCCACATGTTTTATAATATCTCCGCGAAACTGCGCTCCCGTTTGATAGGTAGGCATCCCACCAAACATGGCATCACTCCAGTAGGTTTCCTCGCCATTCTTTGCACGATAGTCTAAAAGCTCCTTTGCACCGCCTTTATACTGAACTATATCATGCTGTATAATCTCTTTTCCTTGGAAAACAGGATTAGTATAAATCAAGGCGATAGCAATGAACAAAATAAGGCTTCCTGCTATATAAAAAATATTTTTATTCTCTTTAAACATAGTTTTAAAACTTAAAAAATCTGCCCAAAAATACTATTTTAATATGGATTTTTATAAAACATTATACAAAAAAGAAAAATTTTACTTTTTTTGAAACGAAAAAAGCATAAGATAACTCGTTTTATCCTATGCTTTCTTATCATTTTTTAGATTAAACCTAATCTTTCACTTCTTCGTAATCTACGGTTTCTGCATCCCATTTTATATCTTTTTTAAATTCCTTTTTAGATGCAGAACCGCTGTTATTTCTTTGATTTTCGTATTCTCTCTGCTGTGCATTTGCAGCTTTATAAAACTTAAAAAACACAGTCCTTCTGATAAACTGCAAAATCAGATAACATATAAAACAAAATAAAAGAAATCCTATCAGTGCCTTCATAACAATTAGTTTATTGTAATTGTGCTGTCAGAGGTTTGAGTGACGGATTCTGTATGTTTTCCATCTGTCATGCTCTGTTTGTTAGTTGTTTTGATATTAAGGGTAGATTTTTTAATCCATCCTGTATTTTGGTCTATCGTGATATTCCCCTGCTGAGTTCCTTGAATGCTTATAGTAGCGGTAACTCCCTGCTGAGTCTGTTTTTCAGATTTTAGAGGAATTCCTCCTTTTATAGAAATCTCCGCGATACCATTTTCTACCTTCGCGAGAGTGTAAGTAACAGAAGATTTCACCTTTCCGTCTGGAGTGATATTGTCCGTTTCTGTCCAGCTTTCTCCTATTTTCACACCTTTTTTAGGTAAAATATTGATTCCTTTGGAGAATTCTTCTTTTATCAATTTTTCATTAAAACCTTGTTTAAACTGCTCTATGAAAGCCTTTTTAGCTTTTGCATCTTTGATTAGAGGCGAAACAGCTTTCTCTATTTTTGCATAAAGGTCATTGATTCCAGAAATGGAAATCACCTCTCCATTTTCCTTCATTTTAACTGTAAACTTGCTTCCTGCCAATACCTTATTGATATTCCAGATGTTTTTCAGTTGCTCTTCCTTCGGTGCTGCAGCTTTGGTATCTACTACTACTGTTTTTCCTTCAGCTGTAGAAGACATTTTCTTTCCTACAATATTCAAAGTCAGCTCATAAACACCATTTTCAAAGTTTTCCACCACTACATTTCTCTCATCCACTACTTCCTGTGTTCCACTCATGGATTTTCCTGTGTGGTCTTTGATGGTTTGGATTTCTTTCTGTGTTGAAGAAAACGGATAAGTCTTCCCTTTCTCCAAAACAAATTTTTGTGTATAAACTCCCGCACTATCAGAAATCGCCATTACCACTGGCACTGCTTTTTCTTCTTCTGTTGTAGTTTTTTCTGCGTTTTCAGTAGTTGTAGCTTGTTTTTTATCTGTATTTTCGGTTGTCTTTTTATCTTGACTACATGCTGCAAGGGTCATTCCTATGATTCCTATTGCTAAAATTCTCTTTATCATTTTTCTAATTATTATTTAAAGTTTAGTTTAATCTTTGTCTTACCGCTTCATAAAGCACCGCTCCACAAGCCACGGATACATTTAGCGATTGGGTTTTTCCCTGCATTGGGAGTTTTATTTTTTCATCAGAGTGATGGAGAACTTCTTTAGAAATTCCTGTTTCCTCGTTACCCATCACGATGGCACATGGCTCACGAAAATCAACCTCGTAGAGCAACTTTTGTGCCTTTTCCGTAGAGGCATAAACCAATATTCCTGACTGCTGGAGATAGTCCACCGTATGGGCAAGGTTTTTCTCTTTACATATTTTAATGTTATAAAGCGCCCCTGCTGAAGTCTTCATCGCATCAGAGTTGATAGGCGCCGCTCCTTTATCTGGGATAATTACAGCATCTACGCCAACACATTCAGCAGTTCTGCATATTGCACCAAAGTTTCGCACATCGGTCAATCTATCCAAAATCAATAAAAACGGAACTTTCCCCTCTTCAAAAAGCTGTGGGACAACATCTTCCACCTTATAAAAAGCAATATCCGAGATAAAAGCCACCACACCCTGATGATTTTTTCGGGTAAAGCGGTTTAGCTTCTCCACAGGAACATAATTTGCTCTGATTCCGTGCTTTGAGAGAAGTTTTTTCAGCTCCGCGATGATGTCGCCCTGCAGTCCATTTTGGATAAAAATTTTATCAATGGTTTTTCCCGCCTCTATGGCCTCTATCACTGGTCGCAGACCGAATATAAAGTCGTCTTTTTTATCTTGATTTCTATCTGTCATTTCTCTTTATCCTAATAAAATTTTTCTTTGAGCCATAACATGTCCGAGATGAATTCCCTCATGTATATTATTATAAATAATGGCATTTTCAATATTCTTCAACTCTAATCCAAAACTTGTGGAATAAGTTTTATAATCAGCAAAATATCCTTCATCATAATCAGAAGCCAACAGCTTGGAAGTTTCTTTTAATATAAAAACCAAATTTTCTACATCTTCCTCCTCTTCATCAAAACACGGAAAAGTTCCCTTTTTATAGAGTTCTACCCTTTTTTGGTCTACTCTAAAATCATTTCCTGTAAGGTAATAATGTAAAAGCTGCTGCGTGGCAACACAATAGGCTATATTCCAAAAAATATGATTATTAAATCCATCTGGAACCACAAAAAGAGCATCAAAAGGCGTTTCCAAAAGAAAAGTAGGTATATGAAACTTTAATATTGAATGCCCAAAACACAATAGATGATAAACCTGCTACACCACCCGACTAATGTCGTTTGGAAGTAAAAATATGGTCCAACCAATGCTGTACGAGATACACCCGATAGCAATCATGATGTAATCTAAAGTTTCTCGATAAAATACCCTTTTTGAAATTGTTATAACCATTTATTAAGTCTATTTATTTTTTGCAAAAGTACTTATTTAAATTGAATAAAGCGATTTTAAAGCACAAAAAATGCCACCATAAAGCATAAATTGCAATATGAAGGCATTCGCTTTTGATTTTGATTTTATATATTATATTGTTTTTTGTATTGACATATTCTTTTTGTGGCGTTAAAAGAATATACTTATTTTACCTTTAAAGCTCGTGTGGCATTTAAAACGGCAAATACCATAACACCTACATCGGCAAAAACTGCCATTCCCATTGTTGCTATACCAATGGTGGAAAGTGCAAGTACTGTAACCTTAACGCCAATAGCAAATATTGCATTTTGGCGTGCAATGCCTATTGTTCGACGAGAAATACCGATGGCTTTGACAATTTTGGAAGGTTTGTCGTCCATTAAAACTACATCTGCAGCTTCTATGGCTGCATCACTTCCAAGTGCTCCCATGGCTATGCCAATATCTGCTCGAGCTAATACTGGAGCATCGTTTATTCCATCGCCAACAAAAGCAAGCGTGTTGTTTGCCGATTTTTCGTTAAGCAGGTGTTCAACATGTTCAACTTTATCGGCAGGCATTAGTTCACTATAATGCTCATCTATACCTAATTGCTCAGATACAAAGTTTGCAACCTCTTTGTGGTCACCTGTTAACATTACAGTTTTTTCTATTCCCACTTTCTTTAATGATGTAATAGCGTGTGCAGAATCAGTTTTTATTTGGTCGGATATGATGATGTGCCCAGCATATACTCCGTCTATCCCAACATATATTATGGTACCTTTGAAGTGATTACATTTGTCGCAATTTGCTATTTCTGCTCCAATTGATTTCATCATTTTTTCATTTCCTACACATATGTTTTTGCCGTTGATTTCGGCAGAAATACCTTGACCGGCAATCTCTTTTATGTTTTCAACTTTACAATCACAAGAGTTGTCTTTGTAGGCATTACATAATGCAGTAGCAATGGGGTGAGTAGAATATTGCTCTACATGGGCTGCAAGATGCAAGAATTCCTGTTCTGAAATATTATTTGGATGAATGGATTCCACCTCAAAAACACCACGGGTTAGTGTGCCTGTTTTGTCGAATACAATTGTTTTGGTGCGTGCTAATGCTTCCATATAGTTGCCTCCTTTTATAAGAATACCAACGTGTCCAGCACCACCAATACCACAGAAGAACGATAAAGGGATGGAAATCACTAAAGCACATGGACAACTTACAATAAGAAATGTAAGTGCACGATAAAGCCAAGTAAATAAAGCATCAGTATAGCTTGCAGCAAAAAATGGCGGAATAAACGCTAAAAAGAGGGCAGAAATAACTACTATAGGTGTGTAAATTCGTGCAAATCGACGAATGAAAGATTCGCTTTTTGATTTGCTTTCGCTTGCTTCTTCTACTAAATTTAAAATTTTGGATGCAGTAGAATTGCTGAAAGTTTTATTCACTTTCACCTTCAATACTCCTGATATATTTATGCAACCAGATATGACAGAATCCCCAAATGCTACATCCTTGGGAACACTTTCTCCTGTTAGTGCTACCGTATTTAAACTTGAACTACCTTCAATTACTTCTCCGTCAAGCGGAATTTTTTCGCCTGGTTTGATAACAACTACTTCTCCAACAGCAATAGTAGAAGGATTTACCACGATTGATTCGCCATTTCTTAAAACGTTAGCTGTGTCTGGATGTATATCCATTAGATCTGAAATGGAGTCACGAGTTTTATCTTCAGCATAATGTTCAAACAATTCGCCAATTTGGAAGAATAACATTACGAAGACACCTTCTAAGAATTGAGGCTCGCCATTGGGTAAAAAGCCCACGACGAAAGCTCCTATTGTGGCAACAGCCATAAGAAAATTCTCATCAAAAGGGTCGCCCTCCATAATTCCTTCTACAGCTTCGTGTAATACATCGTAGCTGATAAGTAAATATGGAATAAGATAAATGATGAGTATTTGCCATATCGGTAGATTACAGTTACGCTCTGTTAACCATGCTACTAGTAACAGCACAGAGGTTAGACCGATTCTTATTAGTTTCTTTTTCATTATTTTTTAGATTTGTTACTAATTTCGATGCAAAAGTAAATAAAAGAGAATGCAACCAAGTTGCAAAGTTGCTGTCGCATTTAAATAAAAAACTTCATAAAAAAGGATAAACACCAATAAGTTACCTTGAAAAGCCTGAAAAATAGGTGAAAGCAGAAAATAAATAAACTTTTATTCGTCTGTTCAGCAATTAATACTTAAAAAAGAACCTTTCGTAGTTTTTCCCTTATCTGCTGATGCGCCACAAAGTGATAATCCATCTTCTTTTTTTGTTTAAAAATCCAAAAATAATCTATTTAATTGGATTAAACAAAATTGATTTGGTTAGATTTGTTTTTTAACAAACTTTAATACTTATTTTTTGATTATTAAACATTTTTGTTAGAAATTTACCCACTCATTTTAACAATTATGTCAGAATTACATCAAGCAGAAGAAATAAAAATATTAACGGAGAAAATACAGGTTCAGAACCATTATTTTTCCCTTTTAAAGGAAGAAATCAATAAAGCCATTATCGGACAGGAATACATGGTGGAGCGCCTTCTCATAGGACTTCTCGGAAATGGACACATCTTGCTGGAAGGAGTACCAGGGCTGGCAAAAACCTTGGCTATCAAGACCCTTTCCGAGGCTGTAAGTGGAGAATTTTCCAGAATACAATTTACTCCCGACTTGCTCCCAGCGGATGTCATCGGGACGATGATTTATAATGTCAAAGAAAATGATTTTTTGGTCAAAAAAGGACCTATTTTCGCTAATTTTGTTTTAGCGGATGAAATCAACCGTGCGCCTTCCAAAGTGCAGTCTGCTCTCTTGGAAGCCATGCAGGAAAAACAAGTAACCATAGGCGATGAGACCATGCCGCTGCCAAAACCTTTCTTGGTTTTAGCGACGCAGAACCCAATAGACCAAGAAGGAACTTACCTCCTGCCAGAAGCGCAGAGCGACCGTTTTATGCTGAAATGCAAGATAGACTACCCTTCTTTCGAAGATGAGCGAAAGGTAATGCGCATGGTAGCTACAGCCCGCCAGCCGAAGATAAAACCAGTAATTTCACTGGAAAACATCTCCGAAGCAAAGGAACTCATCAACCAAATTTACCTTGATGAAAAGATAGAAAAATATATCCTTGATATGGTTTTCGCGACCCGTTATCCTGAGCAATACGGACTTGCAGAACTGAAAGATTACATCAGTTTTGGTGTTTCACCGAGAGCTTCTATCAACTTGGCTATCGCCTCTCGTGCTGTGGCATTCCTCAAAAATAGAGCTTTCGTTACTCCAGAAGATGTGAAAGGCATCGCAAAAGATGTTCTCCGCCATCGTATAGGGCTTACTTTTGAAGCGGAAGCGGAAAACATCAGCGCAGAAAATATTATAGATAAAATTTTGAGCAAAATACAAGCTCCTTAATGGGAAAATGCTTCACTATCATGACATACAAGTGGTGTTGCAGGAAGTTCCTGGGCAAATCAGCCTTTGTTTCAGTATCACAGGCTGTCCTCTGCGGTGCGAAGGCTGTCACTCGCCATTTTTATGGAAAAACGGAAGCGGAGAAATATTAACAGATGAGCTGTTTGCAGATTTTTTAGACAAATACAAAAGTATGATTTCCTGCGTTCTCTTTATGGGAGGCGAATGGGAAGAAGAAGATTTGATTAACAAACTAAAAATAGCCGAAGACAACGGACTAAACACCTGTCTTTACACAGGAATGGAAGATGTTTCGGATGAGATTAAAAACCATCTCACTTGGCTGAAAACAGGGCCTTGGATACCGGAATTGGGCGGATTGGACAGTCCTGAAACCAATCAAAAATTTATAGAGGTAAAAACTAATAAACTACTAAATCATTATTTTGTAAAACATTAAAAATTTAACACCATGATTCGTCTAACACCTTCACAAATCAATAAGAAAATTGATTTTATCCAAAATTACATCAAAGCAGGTAACGCCGCATCAGCTTCTTCCGTAGATGCAAACGCAAATGTAACCTCCAAAAACATCGCAACTATGGAGGCTGAAATCAATAAGGATATCAATATCCAAATCAACCGTGAACTGGTACGCAGAAAAATCGCAAGTCTTTTCGATGAAGAGACTGCAAATGAGTATGTTCGCCAGATAGAAAACCACGAAATCTATGTCCATGACGAAACCTCTCTGAAACCCTACTGCGTGTCTATCAGCATGTATCCTTTTCTACTTGACGGACTTCTGAAAATAGGCGGAGAAAGTAGAGCACCAAAGCATTTGGAGAGTTTCTGCGGTGAGTTCGTGAATTTAGTTTTTGCGGTAAGTTCGCAGTTTGCAGGAGCTTTGGCAACAGTGGAGTTTTTGCTTTATTTTGACCATTTTGCGGCGAAAGATTTTGGCGAAAACTATTTAGAAACTAATACTAAAACCATAGAAAACCACTTACAGCATGTGGTTTACGCAATCAATCAGCCTGCGGCAGCGCGTGGATATCAGTCTGTATTCTGGAACATTTCGCTTTATGACAAGCCTTATTTTGACAGCATGTTTGGCGATTTTGTCTTTCCTGATATGACCCGCCCTGACTGGGAGCGATTTTCTCGTTTCCAAAAATTCTTTATGAAGTGGTTTAATGCCGAAAGAACCAAAGCTATTTTGACTTTCCCTGTGGTTACCGCAGCTATGCTCACAGATGGAACTAAGCCTGTGGATGGTGATTTTGCAGAAATGTGCGCAGAGGAACTCAGCGAGGGAAATTCTTTCTTTATTTATCAGTCTGAGAGTGCAGACAGCCTAGCTTCTTGCTGCCGACTGCGCAACGAAATCAGTGATAATACCTTCAGCTATTCGCTCGGTGCTGGCGGTGTGGCAACAGGCTCTATCAATGTTATCACACTGAATATCAATAGACTAATTCAACAAAAGAAAGATATTGCTAAAGAAATTCAAAAAATCCATAAATACCAAGTTGCTTACCGAAAATTAGTGGAAGAATACAAAGCCGCAGGACTTCTGCCTGTGTATGATGCAGGTTTTATTTCTTTGGACAAACAATTTTTGACCATCGGAATCAATGGAATGGTGGAAGCTGCCGAATATCTGGGCATAGAGGCAAACAACAATACGGATTACAAAAATTTCGTAAGTCATTATCTTAAAATCATTTACGAAGAAAATAAAAAAGCAAAACAGCTCTACGGTTATATGTTCAACACGGAATTTGTTCCAGCAGAAAACCTCGGTGTGAAAAATGCTATTTGGGACAAAAAAGATGGACTCTTCTCACCTCGTGAGTGCTACAACTCATACTTCTACCCTGTTGAAAATGAGAAGATTAATGTTTTAGATAAAATTATTCTTCACGGAAAAGAAATCATCCAATATCTGGATGGCGGCTCGGCTCTTCATCTCAATTTAGAAGAAACGCCAAACAAAGATGGTTTCCTCAAATTACTGAATGCCACAGCATTAGCAGGGTGTAATTATTTTTGTTTTAATATTCGTATTACTATTTGTAACGACTGTGACCACATAGACAAACGAACTCTGTACGAGTGCAGCAGTTGTCATTCCAAGGATATAGACCACGCTACTAGAGTGATAGGCTATCTAAAACGAGTATCTTGTTTCAGCAATGCACGCCAGAAGGAACATCAGCTAAGACATTATCATCTTTCAAAATAATGAGCAGACTGGACATCAAAGATATTATAAAAAAAGTAAAACAAATAGAAATCCGTTCCCGCAGGGAGACTGATGCCTCCCTTATGGGTGCGTATCATTCTGCATTCAAGGGACAGGGAATGACTTTTGCCGAGATAAGACCCTACCAGTTCGGCGATGAAATCCGCAGAATAGACTGGAACAAAACCGCTCGATTCCAACAGCCTTTCGTAAAAGTGATGGAAGAAGAACGAGAACTGACCATCATGCTTTTGGTGGATATTTCGGCATCTATGGACTATGGAACGAAAATTTCACTAAAAAAGGAATTCGTAGCCGAAATCTGCGCAAGCATAGGCTTTTCGGCACTAAAAAACAATGACAAAGTAGGGCTCATTCTCTTTGCGGATAAGGTCTATAAAGTTGTCCCGCCACAAAAAGGGAAAAAGCACCTTTTGGCTATGATATCTGATATCATCTCATCTGATTACATCGCTTCTGAAACTCATCTGGATAAGGCTTTGGAATATATGATGAATGTTTTCAAAAAGAAATCTTTTCTTTTCGTTTTATCAGATTTTAATGATGATTTTCAAGAAAAAATACTGAAAACAGCTTCTAAAAAACACCAAATTTTAGGGCTGAAAATCTCTGATGAAAAAGACAGCGAAATCCCTGAAATCGGCTATGCCCTACTCTCCGACAGCGAGACAGGAAAGCAGATTTGGGTAAATACATCTGACCGCAGATGGCAGGAAAATTTTAGAGAAAATCAAATAAAAAAAGAACAAAAAACAAAGGAAATTTTTGATAGTGCTTCGGCTGGATTTATCAGCCTAAAAACAGGCGATGAGTATGTGAAAGAACTAAGAAAATATTTTAAAAAATAATAAATATGTTAATTATTGGGATTATTTTAACTGCTTTGGTTGCCATAGAACACACTTATATTCTATGGATGGAAATGTTCAGCTGGGAAAAAGCTGGAAAACGATTTTTTAAAAACGCACTGAAAGAGGAAATGTTTAAACCGACAAAGGGACTAGCAGCTAACCAAGGATTGTATAACGGATTTTTGGTTGCTGGACTGGTGTGGAGTTTCCTCATCCAAAATGCAGAATGGAGCATAAATGTTCGTTTATTTTTCTTGGGCTGTGTGGCTGTTGCAGGTACTTATGGCGGAATAACTTCTTCTAAAAAAATATTTTTTGCTCAGGCTCTTCCTGCTATTTTGGCTATTATTTTCACATTACTATAAAGTATGAAAAAATATTTTTTACTTTTCTTTTTCGGAACCACATTTGGATTTGCACAGCAGCTTTCCACGAGTTTGGATAAACAAAAAATAGAACTCGGTGAAACGGCTGTTTTCAAAGTTAAAATAGAAAATTTAAATCAAAAAAATGTAATTTCAGCACCAAAAAATGGGCTTTTGCCGTTTAGTTTTGAGGAAACGAAAGACAGCATTTCCGAAAATCCAAACAGCTACGAACGAATTATAGAATTTACAATTTACGAGGAAGGGAAACACAGCATTCCTGCTTTGGAATTTAAAATCGGCGAAGAAATGCACCGCACCACGCCTTATGAAATAGAGGTTACTAATCCCACTCAGCAGGGCGAGGAAATCAACGATATCATGCCGAACGAAGAGGTAGAACTCTCTTTTTCAGACTATTGGGAAATGTATAAAAATTATTTCTTCGGCGGACTTGTTATTTTGGGGATTTTAGGATTTGTCTTTTTATTTATTTTTAATAGAAAAGTAAAAAATCTGCGTGTAGAAAATCCAGCTTTGAAAACACTGAAAAAATTAGAACAACTAAAAAATAAAAATCTGATAGAAAAAAACGAATACCGACTTTTCTATGTGGAACTGATAGAAATCTGCAGAGGCTATCTTGCTGATAATAAAAACATTCCTGCTGACATTCTGCTCACAGAAGATTTGATAGATTTAATGAAAAGCAAACATTATATTTCAGATGAAGAGATAGAAGTCTTTGAAAAAGTGCTGACTCGTGGAGATTTAGTAAAATTCGCGAAAACTATTCCTGAAAAAAATACGATGGAAAGTGATTTTGACTCAATAAAAAACATTATACATTCTACTCATTTTAACCTTAAAACTGATATAGACAATGTTTAATTTTGAGTTTCATAGCCCGTGGTTTTTGGCTTTGTTTTTATTATTTATTCCTTTAATTATCAAGGATTTAAAGAAAAGAAAACAAAAAGGAATCCTCATACCATCTACCCAAAATATACAAACGGGCAATGGCTATTTTTGGGTAAATAAAATACTCACTTTATCCAAATATTTTATTCTATCTTCCCTGATTATCGCACTGGCAAGACCTCGCACCTACACCATTAAAAACAACTATGAACAGGGCATTGACATCGTTTTAGCGGTGGATATTTCGCTAAGTATGCTGGCAAGGGATTTTAGCCCAGACCGACTGACTGTACTGAAAAAACTTTCCCAAGATTTCGTTTCGCAAAGGGAAAATGACAGACTTGGGCTGGTCATCTACGCCGCAGAAGCCTTTATGAGAGTGCCGCTGACCACCGACCACGAGGTGATTTCTACCGAAATAGAAGAAATGCAGCCTGGTGATGTAGCCCATGGAACCGCCATAGGCGAAGGGCTGGCAGTAGCTACCAAACACCTGATAAAAAGTCAATCCAAGAGCAAAGTAATCATCCTGATGACCGATGGAATGAATACTACAAGAAACGCAATGCCTGCGGAGGTTGCTAGCGATTTGGCTAGAAATAATGGGATAAAAGTATATACCATCGGTATTGGGACGGATGGATACGCGGAATCTCCTGCGGTTGATGGCTTTGGAGATGTATATTTCGTTCCTCAAAAAGTGGAAATCGATGAGCATTTGCTCAATTCTATCGCGGAAAACACAGGCGGAAAATACTTCCGAGCTGATTCTAGCGAGAGTTTAGAATATATCTATAAGGAAATCAACCAATTAGAAAAAACAAAAATCAAAGGAAAGAAAAACTACGAATACACAGAGTTTTTCAGGGTTTTTCTGTGGATGGCGCTGGGATTTCTTTGTCTAGATGCGGTTTTGAGATGGAAGTTTTTTAGATGTGTTCAGTAAAATTTTTATTGTTTTTCAAAAAAATATTGTCCCTGCTCCAGCCTTGCATAAATATGCTGAAATCCATTGCTTAGGATAATTTTTGGGGCAGAAATTATAGTATTATACCTTGCCGCCTGCTCAAAAACGCTCTCGGTGAGGACTATATGAGGGGCTTTGCATTCTAATAATATCTGTGGTTCAGTTTTTTCTGTTACGAGCAAATCTATCCTTTTGGTGGTGCCGTTCAGCTCTATTTTTCGTTCCATGATGAGCGAAGAGAGACTTTTTCCCTTTATAAAATGAAAATAATACACCCAGTGCTGCCGCACCCACTCCTCTGGCGTAAGAACTAAATAAGCCCTGCGAACCAAATCATAAATAAAAAATGTATCTTTGTCCTGCTTTATTTTAAAATCAAAATCCTGCTCAAAATTGAGCCTTGGTAATTGCATATTATGAAAGATTTAGAAATTATTTCCAAAAATATTAAAAATAAAGAATTTTCTCCTATTTATTTTTTCCACGGAGAAGAGCCTTACTACATAGACCTTGCCGTGAAACTCCTTGAAAACAGCATTCTTACGGAGGAAGAAAAGGCTTTCAACCAGATGATAATCTACGGAAAAGATTCTTCCTATGCAGAAATACTTTCCTTGGCCGACCAATACCCTATGATAGGTGATTATCAAGTGATTATCGTAAAAGAAGCACAAGATTTAAAACTAAATGAACAAGAGCAGGATATTTTTTTGAGATATATAGAAAATCCCGTTCCCTCCACGATACTTGTTTTCGCTCACAAACAAAAGAAAATAGACTCTCGTAAGAAGTTTGCAAAGGCATTAGAAAAGGCGAAAATGCTCCACTACAGCGAGCCTGTGAAAGACTACAACCTCGCAAAATGGATTCAGCAGGAGTGCGCTTCCCTTGACATCAAAACTGCACCGAATATTCCCACGCTCTTGGCTGAATATTTAGGAAATGATTTGTCCAGAATAGCCAACGAGCTACAAAAACTAAAACTCATCTTAAAAGAAAACGAAATTTTAGATGAAAAACTCATCGAAAGACATATAGGAATCAGCAAGGAATACAATGTTTTTGAGCTGCAGAAGGCTCTCGGGACTAAAAATAGTTCGGTAGCGTTCAAAATCGTTTATTACATGGGCAAAAACCCTAAATCCAATCCGCTGGTGCTCACAATAGGAAATTTGTACAACTTTTTTTCCAACATTGTTTTATACCACACTTTGGCGGGACAATCTCCGCAGGTGATAGTTTCTGAACTAAAGATAAATCCTTATTTCGTGAAGGATTTCGCTGAAGCGGCAAAGTTTTATCCTCTGAAACACGCTACCAGAGCCATCTCCATTCTCAGGGAATTTGACCTGAAAGGAAAAGGACTCGGCACCAACCAGACCGAAGAAAACGAACTGCTGAAAGAAATGGTCTATAAGCTTTTGAACATTGATAAAATCAACATTTGATTTATTTTTTTTAAATTGTAAAAAATCTCTGAAGTGTTTCTTATATTTATCCTTTAATTCTAAAAACTATCATTATGAAACTTTTTAAAAATATTTTTCTGGTATTGTTTTTTGTAGGATTTTCGGTTCATTTATCCTCACAGCCAAGAACAACGGACAAGATTTTTTCATCAGAAAGTAAAATTTTGGTCATTTCTGGACATCCTAATTTAGAAAAATCTAAGGCTAATAAAGCTATTTTGAAAGAATTAGAAAAACACTTCGGAAAACAAATCAGCATCCGCCGTCTGGATAAGCTCTATCCCAACTACCAAATCAATGTAAAAGCGGAACAAGAAGCCATAAAAAATGTAGATTTCATCATCTTGCAGTTTCCTTTGTATTGGTACGGAACACCTGCTCTTCTCAAAAAATGGATAGATGATGTGCTGTATGATTATTTCAAAGGCAATAGGCTTTCGGGTAAATTCAAAGACAAGGCAATAATCACTTCGGTAACCATAGGCGGCTCAAAAGAACGATATTCACCACCAAACAAAACGGTAGAAACCTACCTTATTCCTTTACAAGAAACCTTTGAAGTCATCGGTGCGGGGTGGGCTTCTCCCGTGTATTCGTTTGATGCTGTTCCCTCCAACAAGAAACTATCAGAGACCACATTTCAGCATTTTGTAAAGCTTATTGATTTAATAAATGAGCACAAAAGTGTTGCTGACCAAGGGTGCTGGTAAAGGGTTTTTCATCTTAAAATCATTCATATGTATCAAGAACTTTTGACCATAAAAGAAGGCGAGCGAACGCTGTCCAGCAATATCACGCGGATTAGTAACGACTGGGAACTGCCACCTTCCTATCTTGAATTTACAAGAGAAGTGGGATTTGGGCGGCTCTTGGAACTTTTCCTTAGTTATATTCCTATGGGAGCAAGCAGCCCTTTTTGTGATGCTTTGGAGCATCGTAATGCTTATTGGAAGAAGATTTTTCAGGAATATGTAGATTTAGCCATATTTGACGAAGATGAAGAAATGGAGTTACTTACCAATGCTGAGCCCTTTATGATAAGTGAAAATGGTGAGGTTGTATTTTGGGATATTAGAAAATCTCAAAACGGTGAATATCCTATTTATCTTGTGGATTTTCCTGTGGGAATCTATTTTGCAGGGAATAATTTTCATGAATTTATCACCAACCTGACCAGCGAAACCACTTACAAATCAATATTAAAATTCCGAACCGAACCGCTGCCGCCTACTTTTGAGCCTTTATCTTTAATTGAATAAACCCATCTTAGTTCAAGCAAAAACTATGAATGTAGAAATATAGATTTGTATAAAAAAGGTTAGAATGAAAATCAAAAAGATGATATATTTATATTTATTTTTATTGTCAGTTATTATTTTCTTAACAATCAGTCTTCTCTGGTTGTTTAGAAACCCATCTTACGAAAAAATAGATAAAACATTCATACAAGCAACAGATTCTGCAATTAAAAAAGAAATTCCTGCTCTTAATCTGAATTT
>CAUQBH010000017.1:0-27719 GCA_963516675.1 uncultured Flavobacteriaceae bacterium
ACTATATCTCTATCGTCTGTGAAACTGAAAATGGAGAAAAAGCAGAGATTGTATCCTTAGAATTAGCTTAAAGAATTTATACTTCTCTCCACCGAAGCTAAATTATTCATATCTTTGCGGAAATTTAAAAACAAAAAAAGCAATGCACAAAGCAGGTTTTGTCAATATAGTAGGAAAACCCAACGCTGGGAAGTCTACCCTTCTGAATCAGCTCATGGGAGAGAAATTAGCCATCGTTACCCAAAAAGCACAGACTACCAGACACCGTATTTTCGGGATTTATAACGAGGAAGATGTCCAGATTGTCTTTTCAGACACACCTGGCGTTCTTGACCCTAAATACGAGCTACAAGAGAAAATGATGGGCTTCGTGAAAGAAAGCCTCCAAGATGCGGATGTATTTCTTTTCATCGTAGATATATCGGACAAAAGCGAACCTTCGGAATTTCTCATTGAGAAGTTAAATAAAATTCCGATTCCTGTGCTGCTGCTCATCAACAAAATAGATAAAAGCAAC
The DNA here is from genome assembly GCA_963516675.1 of uncultured Flavobacteriaceae bacterium. Classification (GTDB taxonomy): domain Bacteria; phylum Bacteroidota; class Bacteroidia; order Flavobacteriales; family Weeksellaceae; genus JABCPE02. The sequence continues at coordinate 518 of CAUQBH010000017.1, forward strand.
CAAAAGGAAATGGAGGCCGCTGTGGAACACTGGCACAATCTCCTTCCGAAAGCAGAAATCCTACCAATTTCGGCGCTAAATGCTTACAATACGGAATATATCCTCCCGAAATTAAAATCTCTGCTTCCTGAGAATCCGCCATACTATGATAAAGACCAATTTACAGACAAATCGGAAAGGTTTTTTGTAAATGAAACGGTGCGCGAGAAAATTTTGCTTAACTACGAAAAGGAAATTCCTTACTCCGTAGAGGTCGTTACTGAACTTTTCAAGGAAAAGGAAGGCATCATCTTCATAGACAGCATCATCTATGTGGAGCGAGAAACCCAAAAGGGAATTTTGATAGGTCACAAAGGTGAGGCGATTAAAAAAGTCGGCACAGAAGCAAGGCTTGATTTGGAGAAATTCTTTGCAAAGAAAATCCATCTCAATCTCTTTGTGAAAGTAAAAAAAGACTGGAGAAAGAACGAAAAAGACCTCAAGAATTTCGGATACAGATAGCAGAAGATGATAAAAATCCTTGACCAAGATTTCACCGAACTCAATCTTTTTATACAGCACCAAAATCCCAGCAAAATTTTCATCTTGGCGGATGAAAATACGCACGAATACTGCCTTCCTACCCTCTTGGGCAATTTAGAAACCACGGCACCCTTTGAGATTATAGAGATAGAGGAAGGAGAAGAGAGCAAGAATATAAACACCGCCGTGCAGCTTTGGGAAATCCTTACGGAATTCAGTGCTGATAGGCATAGTCTGCTCATCTGTCTTGGCGGAGGCGTTGTCACAGACATTGGCGGATTCGTTGCATCCACTTACAAAAGAGGAATTCCTTTCATTTACCTTCCTACCACTCTGCTGGCAATGGCAGACGCCGCTGTGGGAGGAAAAACCGGAATAGACCATTTGTTTTACAAAAATCTAATCGGAACTTTTGCAGAACCAAAGCAAATTTTCCTTTTTGCTGATTATCTCCGCACACTGCCCTTTCCACAGCTGAAATCTGGCTTTGCGGAAATGCTGAAACATGGTCTCATTGCTGATGCTGGACATTGGCTTGAGCTGATTTCTATTGAAAATGAACTTTCTGCAGAGAAAATCGCGCCGTATCTATTACAAAGTGCCGAGATTAAACAAAAAATCGTGCAGGAAGACTTCCACGAAAAGCATATCCGAAAAATTCTAAACTTCGGGCACACGATAGGACACGCCGTAGAAAGCCTTTTCCTGAGAGAGGGAACTCCTCTGCTCCATGGCGAAGCAGTCGCGCTTGGGATGATTTGTGAAACTTATATTTCCTATTTACAGCAGCTGATTTCTCTGGACACCACTCGCCATATTATAGAAAATCTTGTGCGATTTTTCCCGCCTGTAGTAGATATTTCTAAATTCAGTGATGAGGAAATCATTACACTGATGTATCAGGACAAAAAAAATCAGCATAGAAACATTAGTTTCTCGCTGATAGAAGGCATCGGCAAGGGAAATTACAACCAAAATGTTCCGCTGGAAAACATTATTTCTGCACTGGATTTCTACCGAAGTGGAGATTGTAAAAAACAAGATAGTTTATATAAAATCTAAAAATCTATCTTGAAATAAATACTTTCTAATTTTTACATAATAGCCGTAAGAGCCGCTGTAAAGCCAAAAATAATACCTGGTGTATTTGCTACGATTATAGGCCAGTCTTTTTTAGGTTTCAGGAATCCATAACCTACCCATAGTGTGCAGTTAATCCCTGCCACAAAAGGCTGAAGAAAATCGCCCTTCATTCCTTGTAGATTGGAAGTAATCTGCGGAATATAAGACACATACATAAGCATTGCTGTTCCTGTAGCTACCCATCCTAAAATATTCAAGAATTTTTCCATAATGTTTAAAATTTAATTGTTGATTTTTATTTATCCAAAATTATAAAAATTTTTTTTATGTAAATAATAAAAAAACAGCAGGGATTCATAACCCCCGCTGTGTCTCATATACTACTTTTATCCTAAAATATTAGAAAACTTTACTTTCTGGATAAACTATTTCTTTTTGCTTTCTTCTTTATACACTACTTTTCCATTGATGGAGAGTGTACCTTCCTTATCATCATACAAGTATTCGCCTTTTTCGTAGAGATTTTCTGACTTTTTGTCTAAAATAACCGAACCTTCTTTGTTAGGAAGAACAATCTCAGCTTTAGATTCATCTTTATTAAACAAAACAAATGCACTGATAACTTCATCGCCTTGTTTCACTTCGATAGGATCTAATCTGACACCAGCCTCCCAAAGCTGCACACAAGTCTGTTGCAATTCACTCCATGAAAATCCTGCCGAAGTGATACACCCATGCTCATCTCTATCAGCACCTACCAATTCTTCTTGTTCTTCCACTTTTTGGTTTGGATTTTCTTTCATTTCTTCCTTTTTAGAACTGTTGCAAGAAAGCATTGACAACACTATTCCTGATAAAATTACTGCTTTTTTCATAATCTTAAAATTTTGATATCCAAATTTAGTTATTGTTGTTATTACTTCCTCCAAAAGTAAAATTAAAACTAAGCCCTGCCCGTAGAGTGGATAACGGATAAGCGGTAGAAATTTTATACTTGGTTACCAGCTGGTTATAGAAGAATTTCACTTGGAAATTTTGTGAAAAACTATAATCCGCTGAGAAATTAATTCCCAAAACTCTCTGCCCTCCAGTCACTTGTGAATCTTGGGCTAAGATATTGGTTATTCGGGTTTTATTATCTCTTAATGAAAAATCAAATTTAAGATTCAAATCACTTTTTATCGTTCTTTGTTTTCCTCTGAACCTCATCTTAAATTTCAAATCTTTAAAAATATACCCAAATCCTACAATATACTCAGAACCAGAGTCTTCCGAAAGTGTATAATTCTGAAGCCCCAGTACATAGGCTCTATTCTTGTTATACATCGCTCTGAACTGCATGTTATTCCTCATGGTAACATCAGCCCCGATAAGTGGTGAAAATTCCTCCACATAGCCCACCTGAGAGAACACATATGGATTTAGGAAGTTTCCGTTTCTATCCTTATCTGGCGAAGGCATCGGCGTGTTTTTACTCACTTCATAGTTATAATAATCTGAGCTGGACTGTATCCCTGCAACGGTATATGTAGCCTTATAGCCATGCAGCACATCTATTTTAGAGAAATGTCTATTGAGCATCGGGATATTTTTCAATCCTGAATAAATAATCTGCCAGTTAGGAAGCGGGAATTTGGATTTCGTAGGATTTTCTTTGCTCAAATTCTTACCACCAACCGCTGCCTTGAATGCAGGAATTAAAATGTATGAATTTCCTAAACCATAGCCTTCCACAAAGCCATCAGCTCCCAAAATTCCAGGCATACTTCTAGACAAAACTCGTGCATTTTCTACCATATTCATATAGAGCTGTCCGCCATCTTTGAAAGAAGTTCCCATCAATATATCCGTGTGGGAGAAAGCTATAACCTCGTTTGCAAAAGACAATCTATTGTTTGTCAATATATTATACCCATTATGAGTCAATGAGCTTGAATAATTTTTAAGGAAATTTAAGTCAATCTTCAAATCATTCATCGGTTGAATTTGGATGCTTCCTGTGATAGCCTTAGTCTGCATCTGCACATAGGATTCCGTCATCAAATCCGAACCTGTCACCCAGCCACGCTCTATCATCACCCTACGGATATCCGCCTGAGAACCTAGCAAGAATCCATATGTAGGTCCTCCTATCCCCTGTCCATATCCATAGAAATTAGGAGACGAAAGTATCCCTGGGAGAGAAGTTCCATTGGTTTCATTATAGTTAAAATCCACCTGCTTGAGCGAAGATGTGATTCCATAAAGAACAGCCTGTAATGGAGTCAGCTTATTTTTCAGTGTAGTGATTCTATTTTCGCTATTTTTCCTAGTGGCTGTCTCTGCATTAGTTTTTTCCATTGCCTCTATCTCTGCTCTTCTCATCTGCATCGTATTCTCTAGCTTTTGGAAATACTTAAATTTAGAGAACAAACTCGGAATGTCCACAGAAGCCGCAACTACGGAATTGTTATTATTTTGGGCTAAATTCCCTAAATCCTGCTGAGAAAGAACCGTAGAACGAGCTGACCAGTTATACTGGAAACCATATCCCACCTCCGCATTGATGAAATCCAAATATGGGAAATGCTCAAACGGCAACTTATAGTTAAGCTGCACCTTGTGATTATACAAAACAGGTCTTCCCGCACGGAACAAATCTCTAAAAATAGAACGGTTATTCATTCCATTTACAGAAATATGGTCATTGAGTGTTCGGGTATACGAGTTGATATCCAGTTTCAGAGATTTAGTAAAATTAAATCCAAGATTATACTGCCATCCGAAATAGAAAGTTCTTCCCTTTATCATTTGGAAATCATCCCCTGGAGTACCTGTCAGCAGTGCATCTATATTTCTATACTGCAGCTCACTATATGTTCTGTCCAGCTCCGCTCTGAAAGACAATCGAGTAGGAATTGGATTAAAATTAACTTCTTTTATCCAATTTAAATATTTAGCTGCTTTGGATGTGTCGCTTATCAACTTATTAAATGGTCGTATCACCCAAGGTTTAAAATTAAAGTTATAATCCAAATATCCCTTGAAATACTGGCGATAATTCCTAGTCGTATAGACATCTCTATAAAAATCATCATTATAAACAGCCGTAAGGGAAAGGTTTTCTACATCGTAGAATTTGGATTTTTTCTCAGAGTTCATTCTCTGTTTCTGCATATTGACCACCCCTATACTTCTCTGCTGAGAGTAGGTTCTCACTATTTTTTTCAGTTGGTCTCTTACTGGGCTGTTTTTCAGTTCTACATCATTATCCAGCGGATTATATTTAGGGTCTTCTATGCTCTGTGTATAAGAGTAGTTAAACGGAATTTTCATTCCTGCTTTCTCAGGCAAGAATTTATCCAGATTTACCGTGGTGCTGATGTGTAAAGTAGTATTATCCGTCTGTGACCTTTCTGATGGTTTTTGGACAATAGTTCCGAAACCGACCGTAGATACCGACCCGCTGGCATTGACCATCGCGAAATCACCCAAATTGAAAGTCAAATTGGCATTTGCTGCATATCCTCCTTGGTTTTTAATTCCAGAAGCACGGATTTCATTGACCCAAAGCAAAATATCTTTGGACACGCTGGATGCATCTTGGTTTCTTACCCCCAATACCATGGTGCTGATATTCCCTATACTTGGGCGACCTTTTACATAAATCTTCTTATTGGCATCTCCATAGTTTCCGTCTGTATACCTAGTATCCGCAGGAGCGCCATTTCTATCTCTTCTTCCTTTAATGGCAGTTAGTTCCGTTAATTCCAGACTTACCATATTTTCTGCAGGCCAGATTTCATAAGGTGTTCTGCTGTTAGAAGAAGTATATTTAAGGGAAGCCTCGTATTCATAGTAGTTATCCGTAGCATCACTACCGAAACGGATAAAGAACTTGGTTTTATCATCGAGAGCCGTAGAGGTCAGATTTTTCAAATCTTGGGCATGAACAAACATTTCTAGCTTTTCATACCTACGCAAATCGAGTGTGGTATTCTTAAACACCCCACGAGCATCATTACTCAGACCTGTTACTTTCATGTAGAGAGAGCCTTCATTTTGTCTCTGTGTACCAGCCGTTCCACTCAAAACCTCTCGGTCTATTCCTGGAGGCAGCACATAAGGAGGCGTTCCTTGTCCGTTTTCTTCCAAGTTTACACTTCCTATTTCTAAATTATCCGTATTTACCGTTCCAAAACCTTCATTGGTAGTAGCATCTACGGCGAGTGGTTTGGTGTATCTTCTCCAATCGGAACGAACCAAATCCAAGCTTCCAAATCTAAGCGTAGTAGTCTCATCAAAACCTGTAAGAACCATTCTCATGAAACGAACATTGTTCAGCACATCTGTACTGCGCTCCCCTGCTGTGGTATCAAACTGGCTTACTGGAATACGGAAAAGATACCATTTATTGGTTCCAGACCTTCCGTCTTGGAATCTTGTAGAAACCTCCTTTACATCCACTATATTATTTTGTCCTAAAACCAAACTCGCTCTATCCAGCTTCACTGTATATTGGTTATAGCTTTCATTTTGGTCAAGGTTGAAATCTCTATTTACATCCTCTGCATCAGGCGTTTGCGTAGCAACTTCTAATGAATTGGCTTCTGAATTTCCATCTGGGTTTCTAAAATATCTGTATCGTTCCACCAGCGAGCCCGCCTGTGAGCCTTGGAACTTATTAGACAAAGGAAATACAAAGTCATCAGATGCAGGGTCTACAGCATTAGTCACAGGATTCACAAACGAAGTCCCGAATTTCACCGCTTCTGCCTGATTATCAAGCCCATCATACCCTAAATCCTGCGTAGACCGCTCTGCTCCCTCCGATGAGAATGCATAGAGCACAGGCGCTTGTTTAGGCTGATTTCCCCAGTTGGTAGTCGTAACATTGGCTGGGTCTGAACTTGTAGGAAGTCCATTTTCGTATTGTAGAACTCCATCTTTTAGGACATCCTCGGAAACATTCCCAAGATGCAATAATAACTTAGGATTTGTCCCCAATGTTCCCCCATCCGCATACGGATCCATCATCCAGAACTCTACATATTCTATATTAGAATTTACAAAGTTAGAAACAGAAATTGACCGCATAAGTCCTCCCCATCTATCTTGTGTTGTTTCTGATGGATTAAAGTTATAAGGCCCTCTTTCTGTAGGATAGTATGAAATATCAAAAGTATTCAGGAAATTTTCTTCTCCTGCTACATAGTCTTTTATCGTGTATAATTCTCCCTGATGAACTCTTCGTGAGGCGTGGTTAGATAGACTCTGCGCACTTACTCCATTAGGTGCAGACCCACCTACTCCGTAGAACCTAGGGTCTATATTATACCAAGAAATAAGCCCCCTTCCGTAGCCATAAGTCAAATTATTACTTAGATTAGCTGTATTAAATATAGGGTCGCTCGTATTTTGCTCTGGTTTAGAAGCCAAACTCCACATAGAAGGTTCTTTCAAAGAAATACGAGAAGTAGCCTGCTCAAAATCATCTATATAAGATTGATTTTGCATATTGCTGTTTTCACCTGGGATAAGGTAAGCCGCCTCTGCTCGGAAACTGATATTAGACTTTGTATCTGTGCTAATGAGCGGGATTTTGTTTGTCAATCTCGTAAGGAACGGAGCCTCGTTATTATAGGCTATATTCATCCCGAGCATGGTGTTATTCACTGCTTCCTGCCCAAGCTGGACTTTATGGGTCAAAGGTGTTTCTCTGTAATTAACCATCGTGGCTCCGATGAGGAAATTATCACTGATTTTCCTTTCTAAATTAAGCCCAATGAACCTTTTTTTCTGTGTATTAAACGCCAACTGGTTTTCCAGACTCACACTGATAGCCTGCCCAGATTGTTTAATCATTTCATTGATAATCGTAACCGTTCCCAGCAAATAGTCCACCGTGTAGTCCACTCCTTCCACGAGTTCTACACCATTGGAAGTTACTTTCACAGAGCCTTTCGGAATATTCACCGCACCGAGGGCAATTCCCTGAGCTCCAGAGCCTTTAAATCTCCCTTCTAATGTATATCTTTGAGCCAAATTAGCCTGTGTAGCCACAGATTTCAGCTGTGTATATAAATCGGAAAAGACAAATTTAGGGTCGTGTCCCCCCAAAACATTTTCTATATACTTACCAAACGGCTGTGTTTTAGTAAATATCAATTTACCATTATTCTCATCAATGGTCAGCCCTGGGACAAAGTCAAACTGCCCGTCGCCATCCTGCTGTAAGTCTCCATTAGAATTTAGTCTATCCCAGTTGAACAATTTCAGCAAGTTAATATCCTGAACACCCGTTCCTGGTAGATAGCTGACCTTACCATTTGATGGGTCACGATAGTAAACATTCATGAAGAAATCCTGAGAAGAAATCTGCGTTCCATCCAGAGGATAGATGTTCTTCATCATGAGATCCCACATAGGAGAGGTGGTTTTAGTAACAGTATTGGGTTTGAGCAATTTCGTTATCAATACAGTAGAGTTATCTTCTGAAAACTCCCCTACTTTATATACTTTAGAGTCATCTCCATTTACAGTATATGAGAAGGATACTGCAAGGAGCTGATTATCATTTAATCTTTGATTTAGGGAAATATATCCCAGTTGTGAATGAAACCTAAACTCACTTTCGCTAAGTTTTCTGGCTCTTCTATTAAAAATAAAATTCTCTCCCTCCTGATATGGCTGGTTGGTTCCAGTAGCTGCATCATAGAGAGATTGGTTTTTAATGGAATTATACGCTGCGGTTACATCACGGATTCCTGTCAAATTGGAAACATCTCGATAAACACTATTCACAGAGTTATCAGGGTAAGCCGTAAGAGCCCCTTCCCCTAAGTCTCTGACACCCACTATGGTTTTCTGCGATTGGAGGTCACCAGCACCCTGGTCCAGCACCCATACTTCTATCCTGTTAATCGCTATTTTAGAATTGATAAGAGGATATTGTAATAAAGCTCCATCATAGTGGTTATTAAAATATTGCCCAATGAAAAAGTGCTGGTTATCCTCGTAATCTACTGCATTGATTTTAAAGCTCTTGGAAGCGCCTCCATTTTGTGCAACTACGGTCTGCACCTCTCCCTGCTGCTGTGAAAATACAAATGTCCCCGTAGTTTTCCCAAGCTGAAACTCTGTCTTTATCCCAAAAAGAGACTCTGAACCTCTAATCAAACTCGTAGAAAGAGGCATGTTGATATTCCCAACCTCCACTTTTTTGATGATTCTATCCTCGCCATCATCTTTGCTTCTGTCATTCAGTTTCTTAGACAACTTATCTTGGGCATCTTTCCAAGAACTTCCCGTTCCTGTCCAGACAAGATTTACTTTATTTTCAAAAGCAAAACCGCTCTGGGTATCATAGTTGGCTCTCAGCTGTAAGTTTTCCCCTACTTTCCCCACTATACCTACATTTATCCTCTGCTGAACATCTATCGTAAAGGATTTTCTATTGTTAGGAAGTATGAGTGGATTATCTATTTTTTGGTGTAAAATACCAAGGTCAAATGTAGCATACCCCTGCGGAATAAGCTCTATCTTGTTCCCTCCAAAAATAGTTTCAAAAATTCGGTTTCTAATCGTGATATTCGGCAAAAGCGATTTTTTCTTCGCTTCTTCCTCCTTGTCGCCTATCTGTGCATATGTTCCTTCGCCAGCCTTCTGACGAAAAAATTCACGGATATTTTTATTCTGTAAATATTGTGAATACTGCAAAGGTGTCATCGTAAGCGGCTCTCCTACCACCAGATTCCCAATCTTGGGATATAGATAATACATCCCTGTTTTAATGTCATAAAACGCCTCATAACGAGTGGGATTAGGAATTGTAAATTCCTTATTCTCTATGGTTTCTTTTTCTGTTTGAGCCCATACATTATCACTGAATAATGAAAGGAAAAATAAAGGAGCTGCCTTTAGTATAGTCGCTTTTTTCACGAAATCTGCCTTATATATTTTTTAAAACTTGTTTTACCAATTCTTCTACACTTGCTTCTTGATTTTGTTTCAAAATCTTGTCCGCCATTTTCTCACTGGTCTTTCTTGGAATACCCAACACCTCTAATGCTGATAACGCTTCTTCTTTTATTTTATTATCAAGAATCGTTGTGCTACCCGCTCCTAAACCATCAAATTTCTGAACTTTATCTCTCAAATCTATGATGATTCTCTCTGCCGTTTTAGCGCCTATTCCTTTTACTTTTTGAAGAACACCGCTGTTACCAGACAAAATAGCTTGGGCAATATCCGAAAGCTCTAATGACGAAAGCAAAATCATCGCAGACACCGCTCCCACGCCATTTACACTGATAAGGAGATTAAACATCTCTCTCTCCTCTTTATCAAAAAAGCCAAAAAGCAAATGGGCATCTTCACGGATAATCTGCTGAGTGTATATTGTAGATTCTTTTCCTAAATGCAGTTTTTGTGATGTCTGCACGCTAATTCCCACATAATAGCCCACACCGCCAACATCCATGACGGCATAAGTAGGAGTCAGCTCACTGACAACACCTCTAAGATAAAAAATCATTTGTATTTTTTTAAAATTCCTACAAAGTTACAAAATAAATTTAATTTTCTTCCTGATAATAAACCTTATAGAATTTCCCTTTTTCATCCTCTCCCTGTTCTATTTTTCTACGGTCGCCATGCACATAGATATGGAAGTTTTTATCCAGTTTTATTACAGATTTATAATTTCTGGCTTGTTTCTTTACAGCCGCCTCAGAAATAGGAAATTCCTCTGCGATATCCACCTGAAACTCCTGCTCGTATTCGGTTTTATAATTAGAGAAACTCTCTATCACATTTTTGTCCTGCAAAACTTCGTTGGTAAATTCATCAAAATCAAATCGCTCTTTTTCTTTGAAAAAATTGATTGTCTTGTTCAAGAAATCGGCTTGGTCAGCCTTCGAAACCTCGAATTCCTGCGGAAGCTGATTGGTTATATAATTTTTATAAAGACTCAGCGTACTCTCCGTGCTGAAATACTCATCATTTCTCTGGCGAATGTGCAGGAACTTATCAAACCAATATTCAGAATCTCCATTTTTATTATTGTCAAAAGCCTTCACCACAAAGCCCTCTTCCTTCTGAATGTTGTAAATCATACAGCCTTTGTCTATTTTACTGAGATTAAACCCAAAATCCTTATTTACTTGGAAATTTTCATCTTCTGCCAGCACTTTCAAAAAAGTATCTTTTTTTTCCATTTTAAAAATCCCCAAAGAGTCCATTTTCTCGCCATTTTCCGAATCATCCTCAAAATAGACCACACAGCACTCCCCAGACAAAACTCTCGGATTATCAGTGATTTCGTAGAGATACTTAGCTATTTTTCGGGAATGCTCATGAAACCAGTCTTTCTCCTCAAAAATCTCCGAAACATAGGTATAAAGCTCATTGTTTTCTATATTAGATTCATGATAAAACTGAAATTTCTCTTCTGATTTAAAGGATTTTATGAAAAAATCTGATAAAAATTCTCTCATATCCTCCTCCAAAATCAGTTCTCCCTCCGAAAGAAAAAGCCCCTCTTGATTGATTTTATTTCCTACTCTATGGATAGATATTTTTGTAAACATTTTATTTTTATTTTCTACAAAAATATGATTTTTAATTTATCATTTGTGCTAAATTTTAAGTTTCTCATTTGCCTTATTTTTTATATTTTTGAAGCATGAATAAACAGGTAAAATTTGAAGATTTAGAGCTAATAGACTACCAGAAAGCGTGGGATTATCAGGGAGAACTGATGCAAGAAATCATTGACATCAAACTAAAAAACCGAGAACTCCCTACTGAAAACCAAATCATTACACCCAATTTCTTTTTATTTGTAGAGCATCCACACATCTACACTTTGGGAAAAAGCGGCGATGAAAATAATATGCTCATCAACACAGAAAAACTAAAACAAATAAATGCCGATTTCGTAAAAACCAATCGTGGCGGAGATATTACCTACCACGGATTTGGACAGATAGTGGGCTATCCTATTTTAGATTTAGAGAATTTTGTCACAGATATCCATCTGTATATGAGAAACTTAGAGGAAGTAATTATAAGAACCATGGCTGACTATGGGCTCCATGGCGACCGCTCAAAAGGCGAAACTGGTGTTTGGCTGGATGTAGGAAAGCCCTATGCTAGAAAAATCTGCGCCATGGGTGTAAAGGCTTCCCGATGGGTCACCATGCACGGCTTCGCTTTTAATGTCAATACCGACATGAAATATTTTGACTACATCATCCCCTGTGGAATAAAGGGCAAACAAGTCACTTCCCTAGAACAAGAGCTAGGACAAAAAGTAAATATAGATGAAGTGAAAGATAGAATAAAAAAACATTTCTGCGAAGTATTTGACTGTCAATTTATCTAAAAACAAAAAAAAGACCGAAAAAAATTTCGGTCTCTCTTGTTTAACTATGAAATTGTTTTAAAAATTATATGCGTATCCTAAATTGATAGATCCAGCATTTGTATTATTTCTAGTAAATCCTTTATAAGAGAAATATAAGTCATGTCTCTTATCAAAAGAATACCCTAACTTAGGCTGGTAATAGAAAGAACCATTTTCATTTTTTAAATCTTTTTTAGTAAAAAATGCATAACCTAAATCTGCTCCTAAGAAAACATTAGAATCACCTAAAGTAAATTCTGCTGTAGCAGCTACTGGAATTATTCCTACATCAGGCATTTTATGCTCCGCTTTACCAAGTATCCCAAGGTCATATGTTGTCTTTTTACCAAAATAGTGAGAGTATCCTGTAGCAACCCCTAATCTGAAGTTCTCTGCCAATGGATAAAGGTATGCTAAATCTACACCTGCTGTAAAAGTAGTAAATTTACCAAAATCTCCAACTGGTATACCTGCATTTACACCTAATCTAATTCCAGATTCAGTTTTTTGAGCGTTCATCAATCCAAAAAGTGCTAAAGCACCTGTTAAAAACAACTTTTTCATTTTTACAATATTTAATTAGTTATTGATGTTTTATTCTATACAAAACAAATGCCAAACTCCTTTTTTAAAAGAAAAACCCCCATAAATAAAGGGAAAAAGACACTTTTAAACTCTTATCCGTTTATTATTTTTTTCATTTCAGCGATGGTTTCTACTGGTTTTCCATTAAAAATTCCAGACCCAGAAACTATAATATCCGCTCCAGCCTCTGCAACTTCCTGAATATTATTAAGTTTTATTCCGCCATCTACTTCTATTTCTATATGATTATGGCCTTTTTCCATAATCATTTGTTTTAGTCTTTTTATTTTATTTAATGCATTAGGGATAAAAGACTGCCCACCAAAACCTGGATTCACAGACATTATCAACACCAAATCTATTTCTTCCAATACCTCTTCTATAACGCTCAAACTCGTGTGAGGATTTAGAGCGACTCCACTTTTACAGCCTAAACTTCTGATATGCTGTAATGTTCGGTGAAGATGTGTACAAACCTCAGCATGAACGGTAAGATAATCCGCTCCAGCCTTTACAAAGCTCTCTACATACCGCTCTGGTTTTTCTATCATAAGATGAACATCGCAGGGAATAGAAGAATTTTTCTTAATCGCTTCCACTACGGGAATTCCTATAGTAATATTTGGGACAAAATGTCCATCCATCACATCTATATGCAGAAGGTCTGCACCAGCGCTTTCCAGCATATGGATATCTCTGCTCAGATTACAAAAATCCGCAGACAACAAAGATGGTGATATTTTTTTCTCTTTTTTCATGGTTTATTTTTTAGTGATTTATTCCTTTATGAATTCCTTCTATGAATCTTATAGAGCCTGATTTAGCGCTGATAACTACACTTTTAGTAGTAATAGTTCCGTTTTCATGGAATTTAACTCCGTCCAGATAGCCTCCACTCGTGATGCCTGTTGCAGAAAAAACAGCATTTTCAGATTTTATCAATGTATCTAAATGTATAACCTCACTGATGTCAATATTTTCTTTTTTCAAATTAGCGATTTCAGACTCCAGCTGTGGCGCTCTCATTCCCTGCATTCCGCCATTAAGGGCTTTCACTGCACACGCCGCCAAAACTCCCTCTGGCGTACCGCCTATTCCCATCAATACATCCACTCCTGTATCTGGCATTGCCGCCAAAAGCGCCCCCAAAACATCTCCATCTGTATGTAGTGTAATCCTTGCGCCTGCTTTTCTAATTTCTTCTATCATAGCCTTGTGGCGAGGTTTATCCAAGATATAAACCATCAGATCATTTACTTTTTTACTTTCCGCCTCTGCTATTCTATTAAGGTTTTCTGTAACGGATTGGGTAATGTCTATCACATTTTTAGCCTTCTCTCCTACTACTAGTTTATTCATATAAAAGGAACTCCCTGGATTCCACATACTTCCTTGGTCAGAAGCTGCAATCGTAGCAATGGCATTGGGTCTCCCAAGGGCAAGAAGATTAGTCCCCTCCACTGGATCTACAGCGATATCTACACCAGGTCCATTTCCATTTCCCACCGTTTCGCCGTTGTAGAGCATAGGCGCATCATCTTTTTCTCCCTCACCGATGATGATAGTTCCATGGACATCAATATACCGAAGAGACTCACGCATCCCATCCACTGCCGCTTTGTCCCCTCCATTCTTGTCTCCTGTTCCTATAAAAGCTGCCGCAGAAAGAGCCGCAGATTCAGTAACTCTCACGAGTTCCATCGCGATGTTATAATCTAATTTTGACATTGTTATTAGTTTTGGTGTTAAAAATACAAAAAATATCTGGCTGCAAAAAAGTTTACAGCCAGATTTATTATTCTCTTAGGATGAAGCTAATTTTAGCACGATAACTCCGCTTATGATGAGCAATATACCGAGTGTTCGCATGAATGTAAGAGCATCATTATAAAACACTACTCCCACCACGAATGCTCCCACGGCTCCTATGCCAGTCCAAACGCCATAGGCTGTACCCATAGGAATTGTTTTTTGTGCCACCCAAAGCAGAGCGCTACTCACTCCCATACATACTACAGCTATGGTCATTCCCTGCCAGCGGAAGTTTTCATTTCCTGCCAATTTTAGACCGATAGGCCAACCAATTTCGAAAAGTCCTGCTAAAATTAAATACACCCAAGCCATTATTTCAAGCTTTGTCTTACATATTCTAATTGATTAGCAGACAATAGTTTATTAGATTTATCTACGATAAAATCAGCATATTCTTTCACGAAAACTTTTCCTGGAGCTCTGAAATCAAACTGCTCTGGTTTTTCTTTGAAAAACTCTCTGTGAACTCTTGTCCAAACCAATCTACCATCAGTATCGATATTTACTTTTGTCACACCTAATTTCACTGCTCTTGCAAATTCATCAGCATTCACACCTTGTGCAGAAGGGTCCATAGCACCACCAGCAGCATTGATTCTTTCTACCTCTGCTCTTGGAACAGAACTAGAACCATGCATTACCAAAGGAAAACCTGGAAGCTGTCTTTGGATTTCTTCGATTCTGTCAAAGTGAAGTCCTTGCTTTCCTGAAAACTTGTAAGCTCCGTGGCTAGTTCCGATAGCAACAGCTAAAGAGTCACAACCTGTAAGCTCTACGAATTTCTTAGCTTCTAGTGGGTCTGTAAGCATCGCGTGTTTTTCATCAACTTGGATATCTTCTTCCACACCTCCTAGCATTCCTAATTCAGACTCTACACTGATTCCCTTAGCGTGAGCTTTTTCCACTACTCTTTTCGTGATTTCTACATTTTTCTCAAAAGACTCGTGAGATGCATCAATCATCACTGAGCTGTAAAATCCTGAATCTATACAGTCATAGCATGTCTGCTCATCTCCGTGGTCTAAATGCACCGCGAAAATAAGGTCTGGATAGATTTCTTCAGCAGCACGGATGATGCCTTCTATCATTTTAGGGTTAGCGTAGTTTCTCGCTCCTTTTGATAACTGAACGATGAACGGCGCCTGTGCTTTAGCATGTCCTTCGAAAAGCCCTAAAGCCTGCTCCATGTTGTTAATATTATACGCTCCTACTGCAAATTTCCCGTATGCAGCCTTGAATAATTGATCGGTAGTAACTATCATTTCTTTTATTTTTATTGGTTATTTTTCTATTTTAATGAATTTACAGCCTCTACGATAGCATCAGTTGTAATTCCGAATTCTTTATAAAGTGTTTTATATGGTGCTGAAGCTCCGAATCTGTCCAATCCTATCACTCGCCCTTCTAAGCCTACATATTTATACCAACCCAAGGTAACACCTGCCTCTACAGCCACTCTTTTCAGAATGTTTTTAGGCAAGACAGATTCTTTGTATTCCTGCGGCTGCTCATCAAAAATGTTGGTACTCGGCATAGAAACTATTCTTACTTTTACGCCTTGTTCATTAAGTTTGGTTTTTGCTTCTACAGCCAATTCCACCTCTGAACCTGTAGCGATGATAATCGCCTCAAAATCTTTGTCTTCGCAAAGAACATATCCTCCTTTCTGAGCTTCTTCAGATTTTGCCCATCCAAGTTCTGCTCTATCATAAACAGGAAGATTTTGTCTTGTAAGAACTAAACAAGTAGGTCCTTTTTTGTTCTTTAATGCTGATTTCCAAGCCTCTGCAGTTTCATTAGCATCCATAGGACGAATTACAGTCATATTTGGAATTGTTCTATAAGCCCAAAGATGTGCTTCTGGCTGGTGCGTAGGCCCATCCTCTCCTAATCCGATGGAATCATGAGTAAGCACATACACCACCTGCTGCTCCATAAGAGCCGACATACGCATCGCTGGTCTCATATAATCCGAGAACACGAAGAATGTCCCTGAATAAGGCAAAACTCCACCATGAAGAGCCATTCCGTTCATTATCGCTGCCATACCATGCTCACGCACTCCGTATCTGATGTATCTTCCTTTCGGGTTTTCTGGTGAGAAAGACTCCTCTCCTGCTGGAAGAGTGTTGTTAGACGGCGTCAAATCCGCTGAACCACCCATCAGCTGAGGAATATATTTCGCTATATGATTTAGAACCGTTCCCGAAGCAGAACGAGTAGCGATTGCTTTCTCGGAACTGAACTGAGGAATATCAAGAGCTTCTCTGGAGATTTCTCCTTTTATGCTGTTTTCTAATTCTTTAGCGGCTTCTTGGTTTTTATTTTTATAATTTTCCCAAAGTCCATTCCATTTGTTTTCAAGGTTTTCACCTTTTTCTTGAGTTTTAGTTCTTAAATCAGAAATTTCATTTGGAACGAAGAAAGATTTGTCTTTCGGAAGACCTAATTTTTCTTTCATCAGCTCAATTTCTTCCGCTGGGAAAGGCTCTCCGTGAGCTTTGGATGTTCCTGCTCTATTCGGCGAACCAAAACCGATGATAGTTTTACAAATGATGATAGACGGCTTAGATTTTTCTTTTTTTGCTTCTGCTATAGCAGCATTGATTTGGTCATAATCATGCCCATCAATCTCAAGAACCTGCCATCCATACGCCTCAAATCTCTTTCTGGTATCTTCTGTGAAAGAAATGTGCGTAGGTCCATCTATGGTGATATTATTGCTGTCATAAAGCATAATCAGTTTTCCTAATTTATTATGCCCCGCAAAAGAACACGCCTCGTGAGAAATTCCCTCTTGCAGACAGCCATCACCCGCCACCACATAAGTATAATGGTCTATAATCTCACTGCCTTCTCTATTATATCTTGCTGCCAAAGAAGCCTCTGCCAGAGCAAAACCTACTGCATTGGCTACGCCCTGTCCTAGTGGTCCCGTAGTGGTTTCCACCCCTGCAGTTACGAAGTTTTCTGGGTGCCCAGGAGTTTTACTGCCCCATTGTCTAAATGCCTTCAAATCATCCATAGACAAATCATATCCATAAAGATGCAACAAGCTGTAAATAAGCATACTACCATGCCCTGCTGATAGGATAAATCTGTCTCTATTGAGCCATTTAGGGTTTTTCGGGTTAAAATTCATATGTTCAGACCAGAGAACAGCACACACATCTGCCATCCCAAGCGGCATCCCAGGGTGCCCAGAGTTCGCCGCTGCCACACCATCCACAGAGAGTCCTCTAATAGTGTTCGCAATGATTTTACAAGAGTTCATATATTTAAAATTGGTTTTCTACTTAATTTTTATATATAAAAATAGAGAGACAATTATCCTTATCTCTCTTATTATTTCAGCCCAAAAAACAACTCCACAACATACTTGCCAAGACCATCTCTTTTTATTGGGTACAAAAAACTCATTTTTTATTTAAAAATTACTCGGGTAAAGGTAAGAAATAAATCAAATACAACCAAATTTTGTAATCATCCTTTTTCTATTTATTCTTTTTAACTTAAAAAATTAAGGTCTTTTGCCTTTTGAACAAGGCTGATAGTTTTATTCACCCCAAATTTAGCCATTAGATTTTTCCTGTGGCTGTCTACAGTTTGTGAACTTATAAACATTTTTTCCGCTATCTGAGGAGAAGACAACCCTTGTGATATATACTCTAAAACTTCTTTTTCTCTCTTTGTAATGGGCGGCACCTCTACCTGCATGACTTCCGCCATGGATACTAATACCTTTTGAGCATCTTCTCCAAAATATATTCCTCCCCTATAGACCTCTTTTATTGCTTTTTCCAATTCTCCAATGGAAGTACTTTTAATAAGATAACCTGACGCTTTATTCCCCAACATCCTGACAATGAAGCTTCTTTCATCATGATTACTAAGAGCTATTACTTTAATATGCGGATACATTTTTTTCACTTCTGCACAAATATCCACCCCATTCCCGTCTGGAAGACTAATATCTAGTATAAGAACATCAGTTTCATTTTCTTCCAATACTTGCCATAATTCAGCTGCAGAAGTAGCTGTAGCTACTATTTGCATTTCATCTCTATTTTCTATAAAGCTCTTCAAGCCTTCTGTTATCAAAGGATGATCATCACAAATTATTATTTTTATCATCTTTTAAGTTTTTTTATTCTATTTTAGCTTCTATACTCATCACAGTACCTTTACCCAACGAAGATTCTATTTTAAGAGTACCATCAAGGGCATTTACGCGTCGTTCTATATTATGTAATCCTAAATTTCTCTGTACATTTTGCACATCAAAGCCTTTTCCATTGTCTTCTATGTCTATGAGTAACAAATTTTCTTCAAAAGTGCACTGTACTAGAATTTGTGTTGCTCCAGAGTGCTTTATGGCATTATTTATTCCCTCTTGAACAATACGATAGATATGCAGCTGATGTTTTTCTTTTATTTGATTGAGATTTTTAGTATAACAGGATATTTTTAAATAATCTGTCTGTATATTTTGGCAAAAATCTCGTAATGCTTCTTCCAAACCAAACTTATGAAGTGTTTCGGAAGTTAGATTTCTAAGGGTATTTCTAAGTTCTGTTATACATTTATCCAATTGAGCAATAGGTTTTTCAAGCATATAATATCCCTCACTTTCCATCATATTTTCTAAGTTTATCTTTATTCCTGTCATTCTTCCCCCTATGCCATCATGCAGTTCCTTAGCTATTCGCTCTCGTTCTTTATTTTCCCCGTAGATAAGAGCTTTGTTAATATCTATTTTTCTTTCTTGTTCTAAACTAACAAGTTTATGTTTGTTTTTCCTTTTTCTTTCATAAAGCGCATAACTCATTAATACTCCTACACTTATAAATAAAAACAAACTAATCCAAAAGATTATTCGTTCTTGTTTGTTTCTTTCCTCCAAATGTTGTATTTCTTTCTGCTGTTCTTTATTTTTATACTGAGCTTCCAAATCCAAAATTTGTATTTTTTCATTTTCAGTCTGTATGGTATCATTTAAAAATTTAAACTGCTCTAGATAACTATAAGCATCTTTATAATTGCCCATTATTTTTTGTAATTCAGCCATTTCATTAAGAAGTATAAGTCTGTTTTTTTTACTTCCCATTTTCTTATCCAAAAGTTCAGAGAGTATTTTCTGCGCTTCTAAATATTGAGAAGAGTTTTTTAAATAATTATACTTCTCATAACTCAGGGATAAAAAATCATAATCCAAATTCATTTCCTTTGCTAAGTCTATCCCTTTTTGAATAGCATTCAAAGCTTTACTCTGCTTACCTATTCTATTATAATATTTAGATTTCAACTGATAAAGAAACACATTATACTGAGAATGAGGTAGTTGCTCTAATGCTTTTTCGGCTTTTAAAATATTGTCCTCTACTAAGGCTAATTCTCCTATTTCCAAATATACCATTGCAAGATTTAGATATGCCCAAACTATTCCCTCACCTCTTTTTGAGTTTTTTTCTAAAATATCAACTGCTTTTTTTATATAGTCTATTGATTTATCATATTCTTTTGAATTATTAAAAATCATCCCCATATCTACATAATATCCCGCCAAAAGTTCCTTGTTCTTTGACTTTTCAGCAAGAGGAATACATTTTTTCAGCGTAATGTCTAGAAACTCCATATTGTTTCCCTTCATCTGTTCCAATGCGCCGTAATTATGCCACAGTTTCGCTCTGTAATAAAAAGCCTCTTCGGAGGAGAATGTTTTCAAGAAATTTTCGGCTTTCATGTAGAGTTCTTGGCTTTTACTAATGTTTTTATCATAATAAATTCCCGCTTTATAGAAGGCATGAAGCCCCTTTAGGAAATTATCTCCTCCTATCAACTGTTCTGCTTCTCTAAGTTTTGAAAAAGCTACTGCTGTATCTCTATATGACCAGTAATCAGAAATTTCCATCAAGATGCGAACTTTTTTCTTTGAATTTTTCGCATTCAGATATTCATTGTTTAGGCTGTCAATGTATTTTTCAGAAGAACTATTCTGCGAAAAAACAATGATTGAAAAAAAGATGAAAAATATACACTTACTCCGTATCATTTATTTAAACTATATGATTGTAAAATTAGTAAAATTATTACTCCAAGCATTATTCAAAAAACAAAATCCCTAAAAACAGGGATAAAATTTTATAAAAATACACGCTTTTGGGGGATTGTGTAACTAGTTTATTCACAATACCTTTGAATTGCTAAAATCATTTTCAAAATCACTAATGTGATTTACAGGCAATCTTTATATTGTTCTGTATAAAATTGCCTGTTTTTAAAAAGACAACTTTTAATTTTTACCATATGAAAAAAATAATTATCGCTGTTTTATGTCTATCTATGGGATGGACAGCAGCACAAAAGAAAAAAGCAGTAGCTAGTAACAAATCCAATAGAGTAAGCAGCCCCAAAAAAAGCTATTCTAAAAATCAGCCGCTCACTTTCGGTATAAAAGCTGGTGGAGGACTCAACAAAATATCACTTAAAGACGAAATTTATCGAAATCTGAAAAGCAAGATAGGATTCTATGGCGGACTTTTCGTAAATTATTCTATCAGTGAGCAAATAGCTGTCCAGTTAGACGCTCTCTATCAGCATTTTGGAACAAAAATAAACTATAAAGAAGATACCAATGTAAAGGGATACTGGACTCTCAGCCACATTAATATTCCTGTTACATTTCAATTTAAATTTATTCCTCAGGTGTATATAGAAACAGGTCCAGAGGTGAATATTCCTATAAAATCAGAGCAGGTCAACACCGATAAAGCTGGACGCAACAATATGCCAGACAAAACAAGTTTTAAGGAGTATACCAAAGGCGCTTTCTTTGGATGGAATTTTGGAGGAGGATATTTCATCACAGAGAAATTTAGTGTTAATCTGAGATACAGCATGGGAATAACTTCTCCTTACAATCAAAAAGAAGATCATAATGGCAAAAAAGATAGAGCTAAATTCCGTACAGGAAATCTCCAATTAGGGCTCTCCTACCATTTCTAATTATAAATTTGTTTTTTTAAAAAATTTCTAAACTAAAATACCATCCTCCCAAATTTGGGAGGATGGTATTTTCTATAAAAAAACTATTTATTTCTTATACTTTTTAAAGTTTTGATAAAAAATGTCTGCAAAATTCGCATGGAATGAAAGTAAAGAAAATTAAGTAACATTCTAAATTTTGAATATCGTAATATACTGATTGATGTTTCTATATTCTTAATAATATCTTCTTTCATTTTTTGAAAAACATTGAAACTTGGTTTATCTTTTTTTAAACCTAATGTACCCATCATAAAAATACAATGATTTACAAAATCTTTATATTTATTTTCAGGTAACTGAGAAAGTTTAACATTTTTTTCATTTATAGACCTTCCTGCATAATATAAAACTTCTATCATTTTTTTATCATCTGGTGATAAAAATGATAATTCTTTCGCACTAGGATTTTCATTAACTAATTCTTCATAATTTATCTTTGTTATATCTATAGTTTCAAACTGTTTCTTTTCAGGATTTTTTACACACTGGCGTATGATTTTAATATATTTTTTGATATTTTTTTTAGACGAACTATATTTTTTCAAAAAATCATCATATTCTTCTTTTGTTGCTTGATACGAAACCTGATTATCAATATCATCATCTATAGTTTTTATTAATTCATAAAAATCCAACATACATTCGTGGAAATTATGAAAATCCAATCTAAGCACTTCTTTATTGCTTGACTCTAATTTTTTAGTTATTGGATAACGCATCCTCATAGAATTCTTATCAAATTCATCCATTTCTTTTATATAGCCTTCTATATCTTCAATTTGCACACTTGAACCTACTTTCTCAACATTTTCTTCAAGGATAGGGTTTAAATATTCCCATATTTTAAGCAAATTATGATTTGCATTAAGAAATTCTTTTAAGCCATCCTCATCTTTTCCAGAATATTTTATATATAATTTTTTTAAGCATATTTCCATACAATGACGATGATTGAAACAAAGAGCATATATAAGGGTATCCATATCTTTATTACTTCCCTTTTTCATCTCTTCATAAATCAATTTTGTTGTTTTCTTATATCCTTCTATATAAGAAGAAAAAGCAAGAACCAAGGCTTTTTCTCCTTCCCCTCCAAAATAACTAAATTGTATATTAGTATCTATAAGTTCTTTTTCTAAATATTTAAACAATTTCTTATTACTCATAAAAATTCAATTTCCATCAGTTAAAAATCCCTACCCAATTTCTTGGATAGGGACTATATAATTAAATCTTATTTCACTTCTTTGAAAATAACTACTACTGAAAATCAATATCTTATATCTCTATGGTACAAAAATGAGGATAATTTAGACTATTTTCTTTTAATAATATCTAATCAAAAAATATTCTATCCTGCATCTTAGGAATCATAATTTTGATTTTCTATAGCAATGATAATTTCATTTTCAGCATCACCTACTCTTTCCAAAAGTTTTTCTAAATAATTATCGCCCAAAAGTTTTCTTACCCAGTCTATTTCCTCGTCAAAGGCTTTTATTTCTGCTTCTTTTGATTTTGCTGATAATTTTTTACGAGCAAAACGCCCCAAGGTTCTATCTGGAAGAGAATAATATTTCTTAATATCTTCTACTAATTTTTGAGCAAATTTTCTATTAACTTCATTCACAAAATCAGATGACATACCAATGTAAGTTTGCAAATTAGTTAAAGCTTTATTTTCTAAAGATTCTGCTGTTGTCTTATTCCTAAATTTTGGTTTATAATGTTTTACTGCTTCATAATTCGCCCAAAAAAATGGTGATAATTTTTTCTTTTCCTCATCAAAATCACATTGAATATTTATCACTAATTTTTCAAATGGAATTTCTAATATTTCTTCATCTTCAAAAACTTGAGCAAATATACCAAGTCCTTTCTTTTTCAATAAGTTAAGTTGATATTTTTCGTAAAATTTTGCTGTTTTTATTCGGTTAGGATACTCCAATATTCTTTGAATAAGATCTGGATATTTTTCTTTAATTTCCTGATATATATTTCTAATTTCGGTTTCAAAATTAAGCTCCTCACTCTCAAAATTGGTATTCACCTTGGAATATAAAGATGATGCTGTTGGCTCTTCGTCAATTTCAAAGATTTTAGAATCCTCTCCTAACGAACTATGTATTAAATACATTTTCTGTTGAGCAATTTCTCTAGATTTCACAATATCTGCGCCTATCTCTGATGGGAAAAAGTTATAAATAGACAATTCATCAAATACTTTTTGCCCCATTCTATTGATACGCCCCACACGCTGGATTACCCTTGTAGGGTTCCATGGAATATCATAATTAATAATCGTTCCCGCTCGGTTCAGATTATATCCTTCTGATAATCTATCACTCGTAAGCAGGATATCAAAATGATTAGTTTGTACTGCTTTATATTGAGCATTAAAATCTCGATTCAAATCTCTTTCAAAATTTGCTGTTATCTTGCCATCACCAACCAAAACTCTATTGTGAAATTTTTGTTTAAAAAAATCTTTTAAATGCAAAATAGTATCTACATACTCCGAGAAAACAATGATTTTTTTATTGGGTTCTAACTTCCTTAACTGCTGTATCTCCTCTACAATACGCTCTCGTTTAGGGTCATTTTCTACCAAATTAAATTTTTTTATTTTCTCTAAAAGCTCCTCGAATACTTTTGTATCATTTTTAATATCAGATAAAAACTCTTCACTTAATTCAAATTTCTTAATTTCATAAACCTTGTTATTCTTCGGAGTTTTTTTATCCAAAGCAGCTTTTTCATATCGCTCTAAAAGTTCGTCTATCGCTTCCTCAGTAAAATCTTCATTCATCATTTTTTCGATAAGATTTCTATCCATAATGAATTTTCCACCTGTTTTTTCAATGAAATCCCTAACCACTTTATGCACCTGTAAAAAACGCCCAACTGATTTATCAAACGCCCCAAATGAACTTTCAAATCGCTTTACCAAAAGCCTTCGCATAAAATCATACAAGTTTTTTTGCTGGTTAAACACTCGGTTCCCCTCCATATCTAGCTTTTCTTCATCTTCGATGCGTTTTTCATACATAAACGGCTGATAAATAGCTCCTTTAAAACGCCCTTTTTCTCCAAAATAATGACTAATAACCTCGTTATAAAACTGTGACTGTTCAGATGTAAAATAATAAAAAATTTCCTGTGGATCTTTCACTTTAGATAGTTCTCCCACTTCTTTGGAATAAATTTTATCTTCTTTTAAATCTAAACGATTACGACGAATAGTAACACCTCGTAATATATTTTTCATTTTATCTGCTAATTCTCGGCTTCTTTTTTTCACTAGACCAATATTTACAGGGAGTTCTGCCGAAATCAATGATTGATATAATTTTTCTGCTTTTGATTTTTTCTGAATATCTTTGGAATTATGATTTTTCATAATCTCACTAATCCATTTATATTCATAATTATACGCTGAGAATTGTTGTTTCAAATCATCATTCAAAGTAAGGGAAGATTTCCCTGGAACGATAAACAAATTCAAAAGTGAATAAATATCCGCAGGGGAATTATTAAATGGTGTAGCTGTAAGTAAAACCACTTTTCGATCCTTACAAATTGCTGAAAGCAACTCATAATCTGCTGTATCTTGATTTCTAAAATAATGTGCTTCATCTACTACGATAACATCGATGTTAAGCCTGTCAATAGTTTCTGCTATTTTATCTAATTTACCTCGACTTCGCACTTCCCATCCATAAAGCTGAAAATCATGGATATAACCATACCACCCTGTTTTTTCATCAGGATCACCCATTAACCCTGGTGGACAAATAATCATACCACGAACTCCCAAATTCTTACCAATAAGAGAAGCTATTACCGATTTACCTAGTCCTACCACATCAGCTATGATTACTCCATTATGCTCGTTAATCATATTTAATGCCTGATTTACTGCATCTAATTGGTACTGAAACTTTTTATAACCAATTTCATCTAAAATTCGCTCAGTTTCAGGTTTTAGCATTTTGGTTTGTTGTAAATCCATGTATGTTTTCAAAACAAACACATATGCCTCAAAAGGCGTAACAGATGCTACCTGTGTTTTATGTTGAATAAGATCTATGAGCATTTGTTTTCGTTCTGGAACTTCTGTAATTTTGACAGAACTTTCCCAAAGTTCATCAAAATATGCCTCTGCATCATCAAAACCATAATCACTAATTTCTACATTAAATTCGTTTTGACTAGATAAACCCGATTCAGTTAAATTACTACTTCCTGTAAGAAAAGTTCCATTTTTATTACTAATATCTTTCAAATGCTCACTATACTTAAATAAATACAATTTAGCATGATTAGGATCCTTAGTTTTTCTAATCTGCAATCTATCTTCCAAAAGCATTTTTACAAAAAACTCTACCTGTGTATAATGAACTTCTGTATCCTGTTTTTTATCATTAAGAGCCAAGCCAAAAGACCTCATTGTTTCTAAAACTATCTCATTTTGAGAAGAATCCTTTTTCACTCCATGTTCTACCAACTCCCCTATTATTTTTTCAGTCTGTAATCCTACCAAAATTTTCATTTTAATATCAGGAGTGTTTTGTAGTTTTTCATAAATTTCCTCCCACCCTGAAAAGTAAAAGAATCCAACTAAAAATTTTAGTTCATCACTTCCTTTCAAAATATTTGAAATCCTCTCTTTCATGGATTTACCATCCTTACTATTGGTAATAAAATTACTAGACATTTTTTTTGTTTTTGATTGATTTTACAAAAATATAAAATTTATTGATTGATTTTTTCCTTAACGAAAGTACTTACCGTCAATCTATGAACTCCTAAAATTCTACCAATCGCAGAATATGATACTTTTTTACTTAGTAATTCTTTTATTTTCTGTTCTTGTCCTGTAAGTTTTGTCTTCGCAGACTTTCTTCCTTTGGGTCTTCCTAATACCACTCCTTCTGCTCGTTTTCTTGCCAATGCTTCTTTTGTCCGTTGAGAAATTAAATTTCTTTCTATTTCTGCAGAAAGACCAAAAGCAAATGCTAAAACTTTACTATTGATATCACTCCCTAAACGATAATTATCTTTAATTGTCCAGACTTGAATATCTTTATTCATACATTCATTAAGAATCCCCATAATCATCAATAAATTACGCCCTAAACGAGATAATTCTGAACATATCAAAATATCCCCTTTTTTCATTCGTTTTAGGAGTTTTCCGAGTTTTCTATCTTCTACATTTTTTGCCCCTGAAATAGTTTCTTCTATCCATTTTTCTATCACCATTTCCTGTCTATCACAAAACTGATTAATTTCATAGCGTTGATTTTCAACAGTCTGCTTGTCTGTACTTACTCTAATGTATCCGTAAATCATATTTATTATCCTTTATAATTTAATCTGTATTAGTATAAAATAAATATATCAATTATTATATAAAATAAACTAAAATAGATTAATATAATTTATACTATTTTTTTATACATAAGATGAGTGATTATATTAAACAAAATGGTGTAGAGGGTTGTCGATTTGATAGCTCAGAATCTTGGGTAATTCTCTCTGAGATAGAACAAAGAATTAAAACTAATATAGAAGCGGTAGGAACTCCTCTTAGAGATTGGGATATACAAATCAATTACGGTATAAAAACTGGTTTTAATGAGGCATTTATTATCAATGGTGAAAAACGAAAAGAACTTATCGCACAAGACCCTAAAAGTGCTGAAATTATAAGACCTATTTTGCGTGGAAGGGATATAAAGCGATATTCATATGAATTTGCAG
>CAUQBH010000018.1:0-20306 GCA_963516675.1 uncultured Flavobacteriaceae bacterium
TTTAATGGTTTTAGGTTTTAAAATCTTCATTGAATTGCTTTGATTATAGGAAAGTCATCAAATCTGGCTTAATATTGATATTAACTCAATTTCGGATAAATGAAAGAAACTGTTTATATTTATAAAATAATAATTAATTTCATGTACCAAGTAATAAACAATTTGCCGATTGATTATGATTTTCAATCCAAAACAAAGGAAGAACTTAAGCTATACGCTAAATGGTTTGAGGAAAATAAAGAAAGCAGACTGCAAGAACTGATAAAAGCAGTAAAAACTACAAAAGGCTATGAAAACTGGGAGGCAGACTACAGCCCAGAATCTCTGAAAATGCTTGGAAAGTGGTTTGAGGAGAATGTAGAAACAGAGAAGCTTTCAGAGGAAGAATACAAAGAAAAGAGAGCTGTTGTCCCAGATTATATAGAAATAAAAGACTGGGATATTACAATAAAGACCCGCTCGTTGGCTGTGGATATTGGGATTTATTTTGGAGAAGTTTTTATAAAGAACCATGAAGGTTTAAAATGGGAACAATATTTTTCTCGTAGTAAATATGATATGGACATAGGGCATATGGTGATAAAAGGTTTTGGGAAAACTAGGCTTAAACAGTATATGGAAATTATATATAATAGCCAATTGTCTAGCAGATAAAACAGATACAGGGGCAATAGTATATGAACTTTATACAATGTTAGAGAATAGATTAGATGAAAAGTATAAATAAAATTAGAAATTTAAGAAGAATGGATTAGCTGTTTGCTAATCCATTTTATTATATTTTTTCATGAGATTTTCGTAGGTTTTTTGTGGCAGAATCCATTTGAGAGGAATGCCGATTTTTTGCCCAAATTTCCCAAAATAGTAATGGGCTTTCCATTTGTTTTTGAGCAATAGTTTTTCGATGTATTTCGCCACTTCCACAGGCTCTACTCCATGATCTACATGGGAATTCATAGTAGAGTAAACTTTGTAAAAAATATTTTTGTAAGGCTCAGAAACCGTAGTTTTGATTCGGTTTTCTGCAATATTGGTCTTTATATCGCCCAGATGAAGGGAGCAGAGTTCTATATTCCAAGCCGAAATTTCGTATCTCATGGCTTCAGTAACTTTATCCAAAGCTGATTTGGAGGCAGAATAAAACCCTCTGAAAGGCAGTCCCATTTCTGAACCGATGCTGGAAATATTGATAATCTGTCCTGCTTTCTGCTCGCGCATTTGGGGCATCACGGCGGTCATCATCTGCACAGCTCCGATTAGATTCAGGTTAAAAAGTTTCATAATCTCCTCTTTATTAGAGTCTTCTACGGCTCCCACCATGCCCATTCCAGCATTGTTGATAAGAATGTCAATGTGATTTTCTTTGGATAAAATTTCCTCTATGGCGCGGTCTATTTGGCTTTTTTCGGTGATATCGGTCGGGATGGATGTGAAAAGCTTAGAATCAGCCTTTTTTCTACTCAGTCCGTAGACTCTGTGTCCTTGTTTTCCGAAATATTCTGCAAGGGAAAAGCCTATTCCAGACGATGTCCCTGTGATGATGATTGTTTTTTTCATTTAGTTGTGTTATATGGTTGATTCTCCGTTTAGATTGGTGGTCAGGGCTTCGGTCATGAAGTCAAAAAATGGGCGCATTGCTTCCATACCAGCTGTTACTTTGTCTAAAAAATCAGGGCTGAAAATTTCCTCGTTTTTGAAATTTTGAACCAAAAGAAATTGTTTTTTCTTTAATAAATGAACATAAGGATGTTCTTTTTCAAAGCCTTTTGGAGCAGTTTTTAGTTCTTCGCCCCAGAATGCTCCTCTGAATAATTTTTTGGCTTTCGCTGAATTTAAAAATGTATCCAAATCCTTTCCGTTTAGTTCTATTTCTTTTCGGATTCTGTGCAAATCATCTTTATTTGGTGCAAAAAATCCGCCGCCGATGAAGCAGTTATCAGGCTCAATATGAAGATAATAGCCGCCTCTGTACTGTGGCTGTCTTCGGGCAAAGTAGCCTCCGAAATGGGTTTTATAAGGAGTTTTGTCTTTGGAAAATCTCAAATCTCTGTGAATTCGGTAGATTTTCGGCTCTGAAATGAAATCATTTTTTGCAATTTCGCTGTGTACAGCTTGGAAAAACTCCGAGAAATCCGCCTTTGCCTTTTCGTAGTCGGATTTGTGGGTGCTGAACCAGTCCTTATTGTTATTCTTTTTTAGTTCTTCTAAAAAAGCGAAAATATTTTGTGATAATTTAGAATTCATTTGTTTAGGATTAAACAGCAAAGTTAATAAAAAACCATTGTTAAAAAGGTTTTCAGTTTTAGAAATGAAACTGGGTTATTTGATAAATTCCCAAAAATCAGGGAAGGATTTTTCCACCACTTCGGGATTTTGTATTTCTATTTCCTGAATTAGCGAGTAGGGCGCGAATGCCATTGCCATGCGGTGGTCGCCGTAGGTAGCGATGGATATGTTTTTTTCGGGATTGGTGTAGAGGACGGATTTTATGGAATTGTCCGTGATTTTTGTTTCGCAGCCTATTTTTTTTAGTTCGTTTTGAAGGGCAGAGAGCCTGTCGGTTTCTTTTATTTTAAGAGTGGCAAGTCCACCGATTTCAAAAGGAATTTTCAGTGCAGCAGCCGTTACACAGACGGTTTGGGCGATGTCTGGGCAGTCGTTCATATTGAGCTGAATGGACTGAGGAAGGCTAAAATTATTTTTTGGAATCAAAGTAATTTCCTGCTGATTTTCATTAAAAATAGTATCAATTCCGAAAAACTGAGAGCAGATTTCGGTAATTCTGGAGTCGCCTTGCAGAGAATTTTTATTAAAATTTTTAAGGGTAATTTTTTGTCTATCCAAAGCCGAAAACGAATAAAAATAAGATGCCGAAGACCAGTCGGATTCTATAGTGAAGGCTGTTTTTTGAGTTTTGATGTTGGGAATTTGGATAGTTTTGTCTTTTAGTGTGATGGATTTTCCGCTGATTTCTGAAAGCAGTTTCAGAGTCATTTCTATGTAAGGCTTTGATGTGATTTCTCCTAAAAGATTTATGGTTAGGCCGTTTTCCAATTTTCCGCCGACAAGAATGAGCGAAGTGATGAACTGCGAAGAAATATCCGCAGGAATTTCCACGAAATTTTTTTCTAATTTTTTTCCTTTTATTTTAAGAGGAGGAAATCTCTCGTTTTCTAAATATTCTATGTCTGCTCCCAGCTCTCTAAGTGCTTCTACCAAAGGTTTTATGGGTCTTTGTTTCATTCTTTCGGAGCCTGTGAGTATTTTTTCTGCACCCTCCTGAACCGCAAAAAACGAAGTCAGAAACCGCATCGCTGTGCCAGCGTGATGGATGTCTATTATTTTCTCATCGGAATTCAAGGCTTTTTGTAAAAGATTGGTATCCTGTGAGTTGGAGATGTTTTTTATTTCAATATTTCCAAAGAGTTTTTGTAGAATCAGCAGTCGATTGGACTCGCTTTTAGAGCCTGTGATTTGTATTTCATTTGGAAGAACTGGGCGAAATGGTTTCATTTATGACAAACTTTTATTTTAGTTTTTCATTGTTTTGGTGCCTGTTTTGGTCTCTTTCTGTCTTTTTTTTCATTTTCTTGTCAAAGGCATCTTGCAGGTCTATCCCTGTTTGATTGGCAAGGCAAAGCGTTACAAAAAGCACATCGGCAAGCTCTTCTCCGAGGTCTTTGTTTTTATCGCTTTCTTTTTCGGATTGTTCGCCGTATCTTCTGGCGATGATTCTCGCCACTTCGCCCACTTCTTCGGTTAGAATCGCCATATTGGTCAGCTCATCGAAATAGCGGACACCGATTGTCTTTATCCAGTTGTCTACTTGTTTTTGTAGTGTTTTGATTTCCATTGTTTTTAGAGAAAATTAATTGTATTTTTCAATTTTAGATAAAATTTTCTGATTATTTTTTTCTTTATTTTTAATTGATAAGATATGAATAATCTTTTGATAAAATTCTTTTATTCTCGGTTTGATAACAGGGTTAATTTGAATAATTTTCCCATCGGAATAATCTATCATTATATTTACAGTTAATCCATCAATTTGTGGAATAAATTCATTCTCCTCAGAAAGGTTTTTATTAGAATTTGGTTTTTCTTCTACATCTTGTTCGATGAAAGAGGAAATAATTGCTCTGATTTCCTGAATTTCTTTATCGGTCATTTCTGCACGAAAAGGAATAAGTTTTGGATTTTCAGAAATAAGTTCATTATATGTTTTTACCTGGCTGGTTTCTGAAGGTGGTGGAATTTCGTGGTAATGAGCCTCAGGAGAATAAAAAACCAAATATTTTTCTTTTAAATTGAGAATAGTTTCTGCTGTCTGTCCAGCATTTGTTGGGTAAAATCCAATTTTGATGAGATTTGCCGTTGCTGAATTCTCAATTTTTTTCGTGTTTTTATTATCACAAGAAATAAAAACTAATAGCAAAGAAAAACAGAAACCAAATAATTTTTTCATTTTAAAATCTTATTGATAAGCTCCAATAGTAGGATTGCTTGTTCTGGAAACGCCTTTGATATCCTGAGGCACACCAGCCGCTGTAGATGTATTTCCTTTCTTTTTGGCAGGCGAATCATTTGCGGTGCGAAGGTTCATTTTCGCAATGGCGTGATTTAGGAATTTTGGACTTTCGTTTTTTATAGAACTGATTATCTGTGGATTAGCGTCAAAGTTATAGCCAGCCTTATTACTGTATTTTATAAGCGAATGGCTGATAAGATAATTAAAATTATACCCAGAAACAGGCTCAAATAAAATGGAGTTTTCCTTTTTTCCGTAAACGATGGAGTTTTTGATGTTGAGTTCCAAATTTGCGTTTTCTGTATTCCCTGAATTATTTCGCCATTTATTTGTAGCATAAATTCCCAAAGCTGGCGAAGCAGAACTTTGATACCAATAATTGGCTAATGTACAATGAGTAAGATTAACCTCGCCGCCGCCAAATATGGCTAAATCTGCTTTTCCACAGTTGTTCATTACCATGTTTTCTGCGTCGATTTTAGATTTTACAGAATAAATTCCATACTCCTGAAAAGTATGAATGATAGAATTTTTGATGTTGGCTGTGGTTTTATAAAGATTAAGCCCAGAATCTCCTCCGAAAATCTTAGCGTAATTCATGTTTAGAACGGCATTTTCTTCAAGGTAAATTCCATCCCAGTTGAGCGGAATAGTGTCATATCTTATATCATTTCTGTCGCCTCGGAAAAAGACTTCTTTATCTATCAGCCCATTGATGTTGAGCTTTGCGTTTTTAGAAATTTTCAGGCTGCTGTTCTTTGTGAAATAGACTTTCGTTCCTTCTTCTATATCAAGGGTTTTCCCTTCCGCGAGAGTAAGCTCTCCGAAGATGATTTTAGCCTTGTCATTTCTCCAAGTTGTATTGGCGTTTAGGATATTTGGATTTGTATCAGATTTTATGAAAAATTCGGCATCCTGCACCACAGAAAGAAGTGTCACATGCTGGTTGCCTCTCGGTGAGCTGAAAACTATTTTGTCCTCGGCGATGGCTTCTCTTGCATTGGCTACAGGTGCTATTTCTATGAAGATAATGAGGCTGTCATTTTTTCTCAGCGGAACATCAAAAAATTCTGTTCCAGCTTTTCCATCTACATTGATGCGGTATGGCGAGGAGCTTCCGCCTTCTAATGTGATTTTTGGGATTCGGATATCTTTATTCTCTCTGTTATAGACTTTTACAAAATAAGTTTCGGAGCGAACCTGATTATAAACCGTATCACAAAAAACGACATCATGTGAGAATTTTAAATCCGCAGAAGGAGTTTCAAAGTTGATTTCATCCCTTTTACACGAAACAAATAACAATAAAACCCAAAAGCTCAGCCCAAGTAAGAATTTTGTTTTCATATGTATTAAAATAATATTCAAAGATAAATATTTTAAGATAAATATTTAAAGTTTTTGTGAATTCAAAAAAAAATAATATTTTTGCAAACTGAAATACCTAGTATAAGGATAAGATGTCCATTACCATTTTATCCAAGTAATTGAATTTAAAAATAAAAATAATTTTTAGAATATTATGAAAAAAGGAATCCACCCTGAAAATTATAGACTTGTTGTTTTCAAAGATATGAGTAACGACGAGGTGTTTCTTTGCAAATCTACAGCAGAAACAAAAGATACGATCGTATACGAAGGACAAGAGTATCCATTAGTAAAAATGGAGATCTCTTCTACATCTCACCCATTCTACACAGGAAAAGTGAAATTGGTAGATACTGCGGGTAGAGTAGATAAGTTCATGAACAAGTACAAAAAATTTGCTAAGTAACATTAGGAAAATATTAAAAGACCTTCTGATTTTTTCAGGAGGTTTTTTTTGTTTAGAAGAGGAAAAGAATTAAATTTGTTACAAATAAAAAAATATGCAGTTAGTATTTTCTGATGCCCATTATTGGGAAAATTTTCTTCCGCTGACTTTCACTAGACCAGTGGCGGAGATGCGATGTGGAATTCTTACTTTTTCTGAACGCTGGAAAAAGCTTTTGAATACGGATGAAATATCCTACATCACGGAAGATTATCTTCAGCAGAAATTCGCTAGACCAGAGGGAAAAGAAAGCTTGTTCATCACGCCTAATTGTATTCCTTCGGATAGAGTTTTGGAGCAGATAAAGGGACTTCAGCTCGGTGAGGCTTTGGTTTATGAAAATGAACTTTTGGCGGCAAAGGTCAATGTGGGAAATTTTAGCTTGGACCAAATAACAACGATGATGGATGTAGAGGGAGAAATTTTGTTGTTTAAACAGCCTACGGATTTATTTTCTTTCAATGATAAAGCGATAGATTTTGATTTTGAACTACTTACAAAAGAAAGAACCTCGCAGCCGCTCTCTTCTACAAATGGTTTTTTGGGAAAGACCGAAGATTTGTTCATAGAAGAAGGTGCAGTGGTGGAATATTCTACACTCAACACCAGAACGGGAAAAATATACATTGGGAAGAATGCAGAAATCATGGAAGGCTGCCATCTTCGTGGTCCGATTGCTCTTTGCGAAGGTTCTAAATTTAATCTCGGAGCTAAGATTTATGGCGCAACGACCATTGGCCCTCACTCAAAAGTAGGCGGCGAGGTGAATAATATCGTCATCTTTGGTTATTCTAATAAAGGGCATGATGGTTTTGTGGGAAATTCGGTTATCGGTGAGTGGTGTAACCTTGGAGCGGATACCAATTCTTCCAATTTAAAAAATAATTACGCCAGTGTGAAACTTTGGAATTATAAATGGAAAAAATTTGTAGATACAGGGCTTCAGTTTTGTGGATTGATAATGGGTGACCACTCTAAAACTGCGATAAACACTCAGCTGAATACAGGAACAGTAGTGGGTGTGGCTGCCAATATTTTCAAGAGTGGATTTCCGCCGAATTTAGTGAATAGCTTTAGCTGGGGAGGTATGAAAGATGATGAAAAATATAATCTGAATAAGGCGTTTGAAACCATAGAAAAAGTAATGGCTCGTAGAAAGGTTGATTTCACGGATGAAGATAAGAGTATTTTGTCACATTTATATAATGACAAATAAATTTTTATCAATTTAAACGCTAAAAGGTATTGTTTTTGCTATATAATCAATCATAAAAAATAAAAAAAATATGAAAAAGAGAATTTTGGGTGCGATGTTCGCACTATTTGCAACAGGATTGTTTTTTGCGCAGGATGATATGCCAATTTCAAAAAAAGACATGCCTTCTGCTGTGCAAAGAAATGTAACAAAGTATTTTGGTAAGAAAGCGATTTCTTCTGTGACCAAAGATAGAGAAGATGGTAAAATTGTTTATGATGTTTATTTTGAAGATGGTACAAAAGCTGAATTTAGCAGCGCTGGAAATATCATAGAAGTGAAAAGCTATAGCGGTATTCCTTCTTCTGTAGTCCCTTCTAAGGTTCAGGCTTATGTGAGAAAATACTATCCAAAGAATAAAATAGTACACTGGGAAAAAGAGTGGAATAAGCAAAAAGTAGAACTTGATAATGATTTAGACCTTGAGTTTACGCTAAAAGGAGATTTCCTTAGAATAGACGATTAGAGTTAGATTTTGAATTCGTTACTCATAGCACTTTCTTTTTTAAATTAATTTTTTTAATTTTGCAAAGAAAGTGCTATGTCTATTTATGATAAAATTGTAGAGACAGCCATCACTTTCGATGATGTGCTTCTAGTTCCTTCTTATTCAGAAGTTTTACCTAATCAGGTTTCTTTAAAATCCAGGCTTTCGGATAAAATAACCCTAAATGTTCCTATCGTTTCTGCGGCAATGGATACCGTGACAGAGGCTGATATGGCAATCGCGCTTGCGAGAGTCGGCGGACTGGGATTCATTCACAAAAATATGCCTATAGAGGAGCAGGCTTCCCAAGTCAATCAAGTAAAACGCTCCGAAAATGGGATGATAGCTAATCCTGTCACACTTTCTAAAGACCATACTCTCGCAGAGGCGAAGGCGCTTATGGCTCAATTCAAAATTTCTGGACTTCCGGTAGTGGATGAAGAGCATAAGCTCATTGGGATAATTACCAATAGAGATGTGAAATATCAAGAGAACCTTTCTGTGAAAGTAGAAGAGCTTATGACTAGAGAAAATCTCATCGTTTCTAACGAAGAGGTTAATTTAGAAAAAGCAAAAGAAATTCTCCTGAAAAACAGAGTAGAAAAACTTCCTATCGTAGATAAATCCAACAAACTTATAGGTCTGATTACCATCAAAGATATAGATAATCAGCTAGAATACCCGAATGCAAACAAAGATAAATCAGGAAGATTGATAGTGGGAGCGGGTGTAGGAATTGGGGTTGATACCATTGAGCGTGTTTCTGCATTGGTGGAAGCAGGTGTGGATATTATCGCGGTGGATTCTGCACATGGACATTCCAAAGGAGTTTTAGATAAAATAAAAGAAATCAGACAAAATTTCCCTGATTTGGATATTGTTGGAGGAAATATCGTAACTGCTGAGGCAGCAGAAGATTTAATAAAAGCAGGAGCAAATGTACTAAAAGTAGGTGTAGGACCTGGTTCTATCTGTACTACGAGAGTGGTAGCAGGAGTAGGAGTTCCGCAGTTGTCTGCTATATATAATGTATATGAAGTTGCTAAAAAACACAATGTAGCCATCATTGCTGATGGGGGTATCAAACTTTCAGGAGATATAGTGAAGGCTATCGCGAGTGGTGCAGGTGCTGTGATGCTCGGTTCTCTCTTGGCAGGAACGGATGAGTCACCAGGGGAAGAAATCATTTTCCAAGGAAGAAAATTCAAATCTTACCAAGGAATGGGGTCACTTTCTGCAATGAAGAGAGGAGGTAAAGAAAGATATTTCCAGTCTGAAGCAAAAAAATTCGTTCCAGAAGGAATAGAAGGGCGAGTTCCATACAAAGGAAAGTTAGAGGATGTTATCTTCCAGCTTACTGGAGGACTGAGAGCAGGAATGGGATACTGTGGAGCTAAGGATATCGTTACGCTGCAGCAGGATTCTAAAATGGTAAGAATTACAGGTTCTGGACTTAAAGAATCTCATCCTCATGATGTGATTATTACACAAGAAGCACCAAATTATTCATTATAAAAAGATTATGAGAAAAACAATATGTGCATTAATTTTATTTGCATTATCATCTTGTAGAAATGAATATGATGTTCTTCAGCAAGAGAAGGAGAATAATATTTTAGAGCAAAGTAATAAGGTTTTTTCTTCGGAATTGATAGATGTCCGAAAAGTGAAAAAAGAAATTGATTGGCAAAAAGCTGAAAAATCTCTTTTATCATTGAAGGAAAAAGGATTTGTCAATCAGGTTAATGATGCTGTTTTATATCGTAAGATTATTAATCCAAAAGAGAAAACCATTACATATACTTTGCCTATTCATTTTTATACTCCGCAGAAGCCTTATCATCTTATTCAACAAATAGTAGTAAATAAGGATAATAGGTTAAAAGTACAATATCTGAAAATAATCCCAAAATCCTCTAATCCAGATAAGAATGATATATTCAAAGATCCAAATAATGAAATCATAATTTTAGATGAAGATCTAAATGATATAAACTCTCCTGCTTCTATAACAGGGAGAATTAGAGAAAAGAATAGGAATCTAACAGATTCTCAAATAGATACAATGGGCAGAAAATGCAGAGTGCAGGTTTATGCTTATGAGATCTTGTGTAGTAATGGTGGAGGGCATAGAGTGGGGCAATCCTGTGAAGCTGGATATGTAAACGATGCTCATTATGAAATAGAGACTGTAGAACACTGTTTTACGGAGAGTTATGTAGGTGTAGAAGGAGGTAATGAAGGTGGCGGAAGTGTTTCGGGTGGAGCATTTGCAGATTACCAATTAAATAAATTAGCCCAGAGCCCACACTTTTATTATATAGATTTTTTGAGAGAGTCTAAACATTCACTTCTTCTAAGTGGAGTGAGAAATTGGATGAAAGACAATGATATGGATAATCCTAATAATATCAAAAAGTTAAATGATAAAATAGGTTATATCATAGGAGCAGGGCATGAAAGTATGTTTGATGATTTAGAAACATATAATAGGCGAACTCCCACTGTGGCGAATCAAGAAGTGGCAGATTACAGCATCAGAGTTGCGAAGATGTTTTCTTACTTCTTAGAACATGGTACTGCCGCAGATGCGAAAGTAATGAAGCACAGTATAAGATACTTAGACCAAAACAGATTTCTTTCTTGGGAAAACTATCTGTCTATTTTCAAGGGGCTGAGTAAAATAGCTTCTCTATACCCCAATGAAAACTGGTCTGAAATAGAAAAAGCGCTAAGGCTGGAGAAAATAGATAATCCTAAATTATTAGAAAAGATTATACAAGACTGGCTAAGTCCTAACATTGTAAAACCTACCGAAGCTTTTGTAAAACATGAAAAGCTAAATAGAATTTATGAAGAAGCGAAAAAGTCGGAAAGGTTTAAGAAATTTTTACAGAAGTTTGAGCCAAAAGCATCTGCTGCTCATCTAATGTTTGATCTGATGGAGATTAAAAATTATGAAGCAGATGCTGTAACAGTAGATCCTAAAAACTCTTGGATAAAAATTATATTTGATGTTAAAAAAGATTGGGATAATATTCCGAATGTAGCTATATCGGGAATTTTTATACATGAGATTATTCATGCAGAAATATACAGACAAATGTTAAGTATAGCATCTACAAAAAATGGTAAAATAAATTACACTAAACTTGAAAATATTTTTAAAAGAGGGAAACATTCCGAACTTTTTAATTATTATGTTGAAAAAGATGGGAAGACAGGTAATTGGCAACATGAAATGATGGCAAAAAAGTATATAGAAACAACAGTAGGCTTTTTGAAAGAGATATATGGGGATGTTTATAGCGATTTAGAATATAAATCTATTGCGTGGAGAGGATTAATGGATTCAAAAGCATGGAATAATCTTACCAATCAGGAAAAAGAACTTTATAAAAATACTTATGAAACAAATTATTGGACATGGGAAAAATGATTAACATATTAAGTCTGTTCGTTACGATAAATTTCTTTTCACAGGAAAAGAAGGTAGTGGTGGTTTTTCATGATTCTGATTCTGTTTTTGTAGAAAAAATGCAAAGAGATTATATAATATACATATATAATAAAGAAAATATAGCATATAATAAGAAAAATGGATTATTACTTATGAAAAATATGTATGATCCTTCTTATAAGTATTGTAAAGAATGTAAAAAGGAATTAGAAATAGCAAGTATAGGACCACCTCGTAAAAGGATATATGGTGAAAAAGAGGAAGTGCCTGCTAAAATATGGATGAAAACCAATAGTATTTATAATATTAATATGAGAAAGAGTGTTCATTATTTTTATGTTCAAGGTAAATATTATAAATTTATAGGAGAAGTTCAGATAGATTGATTATACAAAACATGAAAAGATATGAAAACAAATCCAAAGTTTCTAAAATATGTGATTATTGCAGCGCTTTTCTTATTATTTGATTTTTACAATGCACAGAATGCCCTTGTACTACTGCAAGAGGATGGATCCGCTTATAAGAATAAAAGGTGGATTATGGCTTGCTAAAAATGAGAAAGATGAATGGGAAGAAAAAAAAGTATTAGAATTATGTAATTCAGAGCGTTTTAATATACGCCGTCAAGAGGTAGAGCAGTACTGGAATAGAGTGATAAGATCAAAAAAAAGGGGGGAGGGTGCTCCTATTGCTCCTCCGTATTATACTCAAGCTTGTATGGTATGTGCATTAGATGCGTTGGATGCTATACCTTCTGGAAATTATGATGTGTTAAGCAGAGACGAATACCGTGGCTATATGAACAAACATGACAATAAAAAAGTTTATTATATAATTGCAGGAAAAGAGGGAGTTAAATATTATTCTAAGCGTACGGACTTCCCTCCTTTTTGGGATAATTTCAACTTTACTTCTATAGAAAGTGATATGCATGATGAGTTAAGAAAAAAATACGAGCCTATGCTCAAGAAATAGAGACATGGGGATGTTTGTAGTGATTTAAAATATAAATCTATTGCATGGAGAGGATTAATGGATTCAAAAGCATGGAATAATCTTACCAATCAGGAAAAAGAACTTTATAAAAATACTTATGAAAAAAACTATAGGACATGGGAAAAATAATTTTTACAATACTATTATTATCTCTTAATGTTAATGCTTTTGGTCAAACAATATGTGTATTCCCATTAAATAATAAAGAAATAAAAATAGAAAAATATCAATACTATAATGTATTGACTATTTATAATAATAAAAAACAAGTTGTAGATTCTTGCCACCACTCTCAAAAAGAAGAAATAAAATTTTATATAGATAATGAGCCCATGAAAATAAATAGAAAAGCTTTTAAAAAATATTATACTTTATCAGATTTTATTACCGGCAAAATAAATTCTGGTTGTGAGTTTTTAGCTTTCAAGATAGGACAGAAATATTATCAAAAAATAGAGGTACAAGTAGAAATAGACACAGCACCGCCTCTTCCAAAAGAAAATGAGTTTTTATAAAAATACTTACAAAATAAATTATTGGATATGGGAAAAATAATATTGATAGTTTTATTTCTATTTGGAATTGCTATAAAATCGCAAATATGCGTTGTTGAGATTAAGAATACGGATAAATATGTATTAAAGTCCTTTGAAAAAAGGAATGATAAGGGACTTACTATTTTCAATGATAATTATAAAAACGGCGATGATGATTGTTATTTATCCAAACAAGATACTATATATTTATATGTTGAACCTGTGAAATTAAGCAGGAGAGTATCAAAAAAAGAATATACTCTTTCAGATGCGATTACTTGTAAAATAGATGAAAAATGTTATTTCTGGAATAAGGGAGTATTTAAGATAAATAATAAATATTACAAGTATATAGAAGCTCAAATAGATATAGATACAGCACCGCCTCTTCCAAAAGAATAATGAGTTTTTATAAAAGCACTTCCGAAACAAATTATTGGACATGGGAAAAATAATTTTTACAATACTATTATTATCTCTTAATGTTAATGCTTTTGGTCAAACAATATGTGTATTCCTATTAAATAATAAAGAAATAAAAATAGAAAAATATCAATCCTATAATGTATTGACTATTTATAATAATGAAAAACAAGTTGTAGATTCCTGTTATCATTCTCAAGAAAAAGAAATAAGGCTTTACATAGATACTAAGCCTATGAAAATAAATAGAAAAGCTTTAAAAAAAAATTATACTTTATCAGATTTTATTGCTGGCAAAATAAATTCTGGTTGTGATTTTATTGCTTTTAAGATAGGAAAGAAATATTATGAGGAAATAGAGGTACAAGTAGAAATAGACACAGCACCGCCACCTCCAGAGGAATAATGAGTTTGATGAAAAAACGCATATGGAACGAGATGAAAGCCAAAAATCCTATATTTTGTTAAAAAATGGTTAAAAAAGAAGGTTGAAAAAACGCCATTTAGTAACACTAAATTTTAAAATAACACATTTTGTGTTATTTTTTTTTATTTAATAATATTATTTTGCGAAAAAACAGCTTTTTATAAAGGATTGAAAAATATGTTAAATATCATAAACTAAAAAATGGGAAAAATATTGTAATGTCATAAATAATCTCTACATTTGTTACATCAAAATAAGGATAAGAAAGTTTAGTCCAAATGAAAAGAACAAGAATCCATAAAGTAGTATTTCAAATGTTGGTTGTAATGATCGTTACAAGTTCATTACAGTTGTTTTTGAAAAACGGTTCCGCTACAAAAGGCGGAAACGCTATGGGGGCTAAAAAAGCTAGCAAAATATCCTTTGCTGATATTACAGATGGAGATAAGGCTAAAGTAGTTGCTATAAAAGTTAAATACTTTGATGATGAAGGGGCAGATAAAATATTTGAAAATAATAATAACAAAATTCTAAACACTATAAATAGTCAGCATATATCCTTTAATTCTCAATCTGCTGAATATTCAAAACCTCAATTATTCTTACTTTACCGATCTTTGAAAGTAGACTGCTAGATTCTTTTAGGATATATCTTGAAAAGAGTTTAGAGAAGTAAAGATTTGTAAAATGCATGAGATTTATTTAGTCAAAAATATTTTTGACAGAATACAGGAGGAATTTCCAGAAAAATATGAAGATGTTTCAAGTGTTCATTTAAAGGTGGGATTGCTGAGTAATGTACAACCCATCCTTATCCAGAATGCTTACAAGGCCTATGTGATGGAGTGTCCAGAGTTTTATCATACAGAATTGGTAGTAGATGTGCTTCCAGTACTGATAAAATGTGAAGAATGCGGAGAAGTCACAGAAGTAAAACAGAATAAATTTGTATGTGGTAATTGTGGGCATCCTACAAGAAACATAATACAAGGAGAGGAATTATATATTAACGAAATAAATTTTAGGAAAAATGAGTGAAGTTAAACCAAAATCATCAAGACTTACAGCAGGAAGCATAGATACAGAGCATGTATCACTTAACTTGCTGAAAGCAAACGATTTTGTTGCGGGAACAATTCGTGAAAAATTAAAAGATATATTAGTAATTAATGTTTGTTCTTCGCCAGGGAGTGGAAAAACTACTCTAATGCAGAAGACAGGAGAGTTACTAAAAGGAAAAGCAAAAATGTCTGTATTAGTGGGAGACCCAGAAACAGATAGAGATGCACAAAGAATGAAGGATGTAGGAATAGATGCCCTTCAGATAGTGACAGGAGGGATGTGTCACATAGAAGCACAGATGATCTTACAGGCGATAGACCATATGGATCTTAGCAACACAGATGTATTGTTCATTGAAAATGTAGGAAACCTAATGTGCCCATCTTCTTTTGACTTAGGTGAGGATTACAGAGTAACATTGATAGCTGTAACAGAGGGAGATGATAAACCAAGTAAATATCCTAAAATGTTCTTAACAAGTGAGTTGATGCTTGTTTCCAAAACAGATTTACTTCCATATCTTCCGTTCTCAGTGGATGCAGTAACAAAAGATGCAAGAAGCGTGAACCCAGATATTGAGGTGATGGAAATCTCAACTCTTACAGATGTTGGCATGGAGAATTGGGTAAATTGGATTCTAGCAAAAATCAAAGAAAAGAAAGAAGCTAAGAAATAACAGAAACGAAAATAAATAACAGATTCTAAATTATAACAATTAAAACAGAAAATTATGAAATTGATTAAAACAACGCTTGTTGGGATAGGACAAATCTTCCTACAAGACAATGGTTGGTCTGGATTGCTAATTACAATCGGTATGTTTTTTAGCCACTGGACATTAGGTGTGACTTGCTTCCTAGGAGCATTGATAGGAACACTTACAGCAAAAGCATTAAAAGCTAAAGATGCAGACATAGAGTTTGGTCTTTATGGATTCAACGCAAGTTTGGCTTACATGTGTGTAATGTTCACATTTGCAACTAACGATGCTCACGAAACTTGGACAGCTGCAAGTCCTTTACTTTGGGTTCTTGGAGCAGTAGCTGCAGTGATAGCAACAGTGATTATGCATGTTTTCGTAACTAAAGGATGGACTGCATTTACATTCCCATTCGTAGTAACATGTTGGGTTCTTTGCTGGGGATTCTCAAACTTTGGAATCTTTGGATTAGAGCAAACTACACCAGCATTGCCTGACTATACAGGAACAATAGATGCTATTAAAACTCCATTCTACGGATGGGCAGAAGTAAACTTCGGTGCTAGCTTCCTTACAGGGGTATTTATCTTCTTAGGATTGGCAATCAGCTCACCTTCTGTAGCGATGTGGGGAACAGCAGCTGCGACATTGGGAGGATTATTTGCTCACTATGTACTTGGAATAGATGCTAATGTATTAGCAAACGGACTTTATTCATTCTCTCCAATCTTGGTAGCGTGTGCATTCGTAACAAAATCAGGAGTATCAAGAGCAGACTTTGTTTACATCGTTGTAGGAGTTCTTTTAGCAGTATTGATCCATTATGGAGTAGGCTCAATTGTTATCAATGGAAAAAATATGGCAACTTATACAATTGGTTTCATCGTAGCAACTTGGATTATGGAAGCTGTTCAAAAAGCAGTGAACAAATCAAACCCAAATACTGAGGAATTAGTAAAATCATTAAATCCTTAATAAAAAGGAAAATATTCAAAACATGTGTTTTGATATATAATAATAACTTAATATTAACATTTTAAATTTTTAATTATGCATTTAGTACCTAGAGAAACTGAGAAGCTAATGCTTTATCTAGCTGGTAAAGTGGCTGAAGACAGAAAAAACAGAGGGTTGAAACTTAACCACCCTGAAACAGTAGCGTATATCGCTCACAAATTAATTGAAGGTGCAAGAGAAGGAAAATCTGTAGCTCAATTAATGCAAGAAGGAACTACATACTTGAGTCGTCAAGATGTAATGGATGGAGTTGCTGAAATGATCCACGATGTGCAAATCGAAGCAACTTTCCCTGACGGAACAAAATTGGTAACAGTACACCACCCAATCCACTAATTTAAACTTCTAAAAAAATTAAAGTTATGAGTAATAATAAATATGTAGTTCCAGGAGAATACATCTTAGCTTCTGGTGACATCGAATACAACGCTGGTAAAAAAGTTCTTAAACTTAAAGTTACTAACACAGGAGACAGACCAATCCAAGTTGGATCTCACTTCCACTTCGCTGAAACTAACTCTGCTCTTGAGTTTGACAGAAAAGCAGCTGAAGCTCACAGATTGAATGTTCCTGCAGGTCTTGCACAAAGATTTGAACCAGGTGAATCTAAAGAAGTAGAGTTGATTCCTTACGGTGGAGCTAGATCAGTAAGAGGATTTAGCCTTAGACACTTAGAAAGAAACAGAGAGGCTCTTAATTCACTAAAAAAATAATTATTAACGATTAAAATTTAAAATCATGGCTAAATTAGATAGACAAAAATATGCCTCAATGTATGGACCAACAGTTGGGGACAAAATTAGACTAGCAGATACAGAATTGTTTGCAGAAATCGAAAGAGACTTCACAGTATAC
Organism: uncultured Flavobacteriaceae bacterium; assembly: GCA_963516675.1. Lineage (GTDB taxonomy): Bacteria > Bacteroidota > Bacteroidia > Flavobacteriales > Weeksellaceae > JABCPE02. The sequence goes on from CAUQBH010000018.1 coordinate 17,563, forward strand.
GGAGAAGAAAACAAATTCGGTGGAGGAAAAACTTTGAGAGATGGTATGGCTCAGTCAGCTACTCACCTTAGAGATGAGGGAGTTCTAGACTTAGTAATTACCAATGCAACAATTATCGACTACTGGGGAATCGTAAAAGCAGATATCGGTATTAAGGATGGAAAAATCGCTGGTATTGGTAAAGCAGGTAACCCAAATACAATGGATGGAGTAACATCAGGAATGGTTATCGGAGCATCTACAGAAGCGTTAGGAGGTGAAGGTCACATCTTTACAGCTGGTGGTATCGATACTCACATTCACTACATCTGTCCACAACAAGTAGAAACTGCATTAGCAGGAGGTATTACTACATTCATCGGAGGTGGTACAGGACCTAACCACGGAACATTGGCTACAACTATTGCTCCAGGTGCTTGGAACCTAAGAAAAATGTTCGAAGGTTTAGATAGCTTACCAATGAACTTTGGATTGTTCGGTAAAGGTAACTCTTCTTCTGAAGAAGCTCTTGTAGAACAAATCGAAGCTGGTGCTCTAGGTCTTAAATTACACGAAGACTGGGGATCTACACCATCTGCTATCGACTCTTGCTTGACAGTTTGTGATCAATTAGATGTACAAGCTACTATCCACACAGATACATTGAACGAAGCAGGATTCGTAGAAGATACAATGAGAGCGATCAATGGTAGAACTATCCACACCTTCCACACAGAGGGAGCAGGGGGTGGACACGCGCCAGACATTATCACAGTAGCATCATATCCGAATGTATTGCCAGCATCAACAAACCCAACTAAGCCGTTCACAGTTAACACAATTGATGAGCACTTAGACATGTTGATGGTATGCCACCACTTGGATAAAAATGTAAAAGAGGATGTATCTTTCGCAGATTCTAGAATTAGAAGAGAAACTATCGCTGCAGAAGATATTTTCCATGATAAAGGTATTTTCTCTATCATGTCATCTGACTCACAAGCGATGGGTAGACCAGGTGAAGTTTTGATGAGAACATTCCAGACAGCTGATAAGATGAAGAAGCAATTCGGACCATTGCCAGAGGATGAAGGAACAGGAAACGATAACTTCAGAATTAAGAGATATATTTCTAAAGTAACTATCAACCCAGCGATTGCACACGGTATCCAAAGATACATCGGATCAATCGAAGTTGGTAAGATGGCAGACTTAGTAATGTGGAGACCAGACATGTTTGGTGCTAAGCCAGAGATGATCATCAAAGGAGGATTTGTATCTTACTCTAAAATGGGAGATCCAAACGCATCTATCCCAACTCCACAGCCAATATTCTGGAGACCAATGTTTGGAAGCTATGGAAAAGCAAATACTGAATGTTCAGCATTCTTCGTATCTAAAGTATCTTTAGAAAAAGGAATCGTACAGTCTTACGGATTAGGTAAAAAATTATTACCAGCGAAAGGATGTAGAACAGTAGGAAAAGCAGACATGTACCACAATGATGCAATGCCTAAAATTGAGGTAAATCCACAAACACACGAAGTAAAAGTAGATGGTAAACCATGTGTATGTGAGCCAGCTAGCAAACTTCCAATGGGACAATTATACTTCATGTTCTAAGAAATTAGAATATAAAGATAAAACCATATTTCAAATCAGTCATACTTTTGGTATGGCTGATTTTTTATTGCCTAAATGTTAAAATACTAGAAACATAACAAAAATCATATTTTTTAATTTTTTTTCTGAAAAACATTCAATAAATTTGCATGTTAATTATTCGTGTCAAGAAAATGAAATTTGTGACACAAATGCAAGTCAAATAATAAAAAAATAATTACTTATGGCAAAGATCGACAGACAGAAGTATGCCTCAATGTACGGACCAACAGTTGGGGACAAAATTAGATTAGCAAATTCAGAATTGTTTGCAGAAATCGAAAGAGATTTTACAGTATACGGAGAAGAAAACAAATTCGGTGGAGGAAAAACTTTGAGAGATGGTATGGCTCAGTCAGCTACTCACCTTAGAGATGAGGGAGTTCTAGACTTAGTAATTACCAATGCAACAATTATCGACTACTGGGGAATCGTAAAAGCAGATATCGGTATTAAGGATGGAAAAATCGCTGGTATTGGTAAAGCAGGTAACCCAAATACAATGGATGGAGTAACATCAGGAATGGTTATCGGAGCATCTACAGAAGCTTTAGGAGGTGAAGGTCACATCTTCACAGCTGGTGCTATTGATACTCACATTCACTACATCTGTCCACAGCAGATAGAAACTGCATTAGCAGGCGGAACAACTACTTTTGTAGGAGGTGGTACAGGACCTAACCACGGAACATTGGCTACAACTATTACACCAGGTGCTTGGAACATTAGAAAAATGTTTGAGGCTTTGGATGGTTTACCAATGAACTTCGGTATCTTTGGTAAAGGTAACTCTTCTTCTGAGGAAGCAATCATTGAACAAATCGAAGCGGGAGTTTTCGGTCTTAAATTACATGAAGACTGGGGATCTACACCATCTGCTATCGACTCTTGTTTGACTATTTGTGATAAATATGATGTACAAGCTACTATCCACACAGATACATTGAATGAAGGAGGATTCGTAGAAGATACAATGAGAGCGATCAATGGTAGAACAATCCACACCTTCCACACAGAGGGAGCAGGAGGTGGACACGCGCCAGATATCATCACAGTAGCATCATATCCGAATGTATTGCCAGCATCAACAAACCCAACTAAGC
>CAUQBH010000019.1:0-15063 GCA_963516675.1 uncultured Flavobacteriaceae bacterium
CCCAGCACACGGTGCCGAGCCAACTTTTCAAAAATGGTGCTAACTCCTTGCCTTTAAGTTGCAAGGTAACCGATTTTACAGTGAGATTGGCATCGCCTTCCTCACGGCTGAGAATGGTATAGTCGATGCCTGCTTGGGTTGCCTCTTGCAAAAATGTTTTCAGCACTTTGGCTACTACCCATTGGCATTCCAAAGGTCCTTTTCCTGCTGTTATTTGTATTATTTTTTCCATTTTATAATTTCTTTTTAATAATGTTCACTATCCAATAGCATTTCTCCTATTTCCAAAGCAGAAGCATTGGCTCTAAATTCTGTAATTTCCTTGATAGGATGGCGTTTATACTTTGTTTTAATTTCCCATTTTTTCTGATAACGATTCCATGTATAACCATTACAAAACACCTTTTTTTGAATAATTCCCCAGTTTTTATAATCATTCAAAACCTTATCTAGTTCAGCCAATTCATGCTCTATTTCAAGGTCTATCGGGCGGTAATGCGTAATGATATTAGGTCTAACTCTCAACATAAAACGCCAAGGTTCAGCAAATTCATAATAAATTTCAAAACGCTTACAAACAGAATTATAACGCTCCACTTTCATAAAATATTTACATTCTTCTGCTACTAGTTTGCCCTTTTCTATTGCATCCACCCACTCCCATTGTCTAAATGATAATAATTCTTGTTTTCTAGGAACATAGGTGCGCTTACCTCTGCGTTTTTTCTTCTTTTGGAATTTGCGGTTATCAGCGTATTGATAAGTATTGATTTTAGCCAAAAGATTCTCAAAAAAATCTCCTAATTTACTGCGTTTTACATCATCACGAACCACAAAAAAGCGTACATAGCCCTTTTGATATGGTTTTTCAAGTGGTACAAGCGGCATGGTTCGTTTCTGCTTTTCTAGTTCAGCATGGCGATCACAGCATTGACGAAGATATTTCTCGTAATCGGTTTTAGCAACGCGCTTGCGAGTGCGACTACTGCGCAGGCGTACTTCTTCAATATATGGATTGGTTTTTCCCATTCAATTAATATTTTAAATTTAATGATTAATCGTTAATGACTAAACATTGATAACTAATTAATTAATTTACTTGGGATTTTTGTAGAAAGTAAAAGATAAACAAAAATCCCAAAGCTATCGCTTCGGGATTTTTGTTGTATGATAGAGAGTAATGCTACATCAAGCTAATATGCCACGAAGCGTTACCTTGTATAAAGGTAATTCTATGATAATATGTAACTTGATATATTTCATTTCTTCTATATTTTATTTTAAGGTTAAACAATTTTTTAATTAGACAAGAAAAAAGTGGTGATAAATAATTAACAATTTTGCTAATTAAAATTCTCTGGTACTATCTGCATAGCCTGTTTCACTTTTAAAAACGCGTACAGTTCCTACAGGAGAGTAACTATCTTCATATTTGTTGATAACCGCTTGTTGGAAATTACTTATTGATAATTCTCCTATATCATTCACAAAAATTTCTCCTGAGATGGTAGTCAAATCCATCTGTTTATTTATGAAGAAAATCGTAAACTTATTTCCTTCTCCTGAGATAACAGCATCCACGCCTCTTGCTCCATAGTTCATAGTAAAGTTTTGATAATTCACTTTTAACTTAGCGCCATTCTGTTGATAGAATTTATAGTAAAATCCATCATGAATTTTATTTATTAAAGGATCTTGAGCTCCAAGAGTAGAATGTCTGAGTTGTAACATCCCCCCTGTTTTAAAAAATCCTTCTACTCTAGGAGGATTGGTACCTCCATGGATAGTTGCTCCACCAGCAGCCATTTTCTGGATAAGGTCTAAAGGGGCTACTCTAGTAACCTCATTAGAGAAATTATTATTTGTAATTCCACCTCCCAAATCATCTACCCCAGAATCATTTGATCTAGAACAAGATACTGCTGTAAATAAGACATATACTGCTGTGCAAAATGTATAAACTATTCTTTTCATTTTTTATTATACTAGGCAAATATATGATTTTTTTAACTATCTGCAAAATTTTTCAAGAATTTTTAATAAATTTTCGGATTCCACTTTTCTGGATACTTCGGCGTAAAATCCTTGTAATAGTCCTGAATTTCATCCATTATGCTTTCAAAAGAGCGATTTTCCAAATCTTCTACGCTGATTTTTCTCCCGATGTGAATTTTTTTAGTTTTAAAATCTGCCGCCCCAAAAACTATTGGAACCCTCGCACTCAGAGCCATATGGTAAAATCCAAGTTTCCATTTTTCCACGCGGGAGCGCGTTCCCTCTGGGCAAATTACCAAACTGAAATCCTCCTTTTTAAACAAATCTGTAACGAATTGCACAAGATTATTTCGCTGGGAACGATTGATTCCTATTCCGCCTAACGCCTTGACAATGAAACCATACCAAGCCTTAGTGTGAGTATCTTTTATGATGACTTTCAGCGGTTTTTTGTATTTCCAATAAACTAAATTCCCCAAAAGATATTCAATGTTGTCCGTATGCGGCGCCACGATAAGCACACAGCGGTTCAGATTCTCCAAATCCCCTTCCAGCACCACCTTCCAGCCCAGAAGCTTCAGCAGTAATGATCCTATTATTTTTCTCATGATTAAAAGTTAAAGGAGCAAATCTACATTATTTTTTTCAAAAAGCATTATGCACACTTTATATTTGATGTTAAAAAATAATGTTCTGCAACTCTGCAAAACATTATTTAAAAATACTTTGTGATTTAGTTTAGTTAATATTTTCTACCTGTTGATATGGTGTCTGATTCCACCTGCGGCTCTGGCTGATATCCTCTTTCTTCTCTATAAAATCCGTGTTCATCTCCGTGGATATCCACTCTGCCATCGCTTAAATCCCTGATTTCCATCGTTTCAGGAATGACCAGTTCATAGTCCACATCATAATCCCGAAATCTTTGGTCATAGGAATAACTTATATAGTTCGGCAGCAATACCGCATTACCAGAAACTTCCACAGGAACACTCAGACCGATAGGGATATTATAGCCATCGGCTTTTTTCCTAATCATGATATATGGCTGTTTTACATCATTTCTTCTTGTAATATAGACATCTGGATAATCTTCTTTATAGATTTTTTTCTTATCCGAAAAAATATCATCTCCATAGGCTCTAAAGTTCTGCGGAATCTCTACCCGCTTCAAATCAAGGGTAAGGACATTCGATTGGGTGTTGATAGAAACTCGCTCTTCCTGAAAATTGTTTCCGCTGTAAATCAGTTGTCTTTTTGATACTAAGAAACCAAAATAAATACCTAAAACTAATAAACAAATAGTAAGAAATCCTACTGAAAAACTCCAATATTTTACTTTTGTTTTAGGCGAAAACAATATGATACTCAATTCTGTAAAAACAACTATAGGAATTAAAATTGTGAAGATTACAATTGCCACGAAGACATACCTTGTTTCGTCATTTAAGTCAAAAATAAAATTGAACTCATCCAAATCCTCATACATTCCCAAAAACTGAAAATCCCAACCTCCTAAAAGAACCAAAAGTGATAAAAATAAAGATATCAAAAGCTTAACAGCAAGAATAGCCATTATACACCCTAAAACAATTCGGGCAACTTTCCAGATATCAGCTCCTGTTTTGGCTATTTCTGATTTGTTTTCGTTGTAAAAAGAACTTACCCTCTGCCCTGCTTCTTTAAGACTGTCAAAATTGATGGGTCTTCCCTGCATTTTCAAAAAATCTGATGCCGTTTCCGCCTCTGGAACTACTACCCACAGAATGACATAAGCCACCACAGAAACAAAGCCCACAGAGAAAATAAATACCAAAATCCAAATAATCCTCATCAGCGAAATATCCATCCCGAAATACTGAGCCAGCCCTGCGCAGACACCTGCTATCTTGCCCCTTTTCATATCTCGGAAAAGTTCTTTTTTTGTCTTTTCTTGGGGGATTTCCTGCTCTGCATTTTCTTCACTCTGCCCTTCTATGGCTTCTGGAGTTCCTATCTGGGCAATGACTTTTTCTACATCATCACTATTCACCACTTCTCTCTTATCAAGATTTTCTCTGAAAATTTCTGCAATCCTGATTTCTATATCATACATCACTTCATCGGCTTCATCTTTTTCCAAAGAATTCCGAAGCGCTTGCAAATAAGCGTTTAGTTTCTCGTAGGCTTGCTCTTCTATGATGAAGGAAAACCCTGCTAATGAGATAGATACTGTCTTGTTCATGTTATTGATTTTTTGTGATTTGAGTTACTGATTCTATTAATTGGCTCCATGTTTTGTCTAACTCCGCTATGAAAAGTTCCCCTTTCTCTGTGAGTTTATAATACTTTCTGGGCGGCCCTCCTGTGGATTCTTCCCAGCGATAAGAGAGGATTTCTGCATTTTTCAGTCTTGTCAGCAGCGGATAGAGCGTTCCTTCTACTACTTCCATATCGGCTTTTTTCAGCTCTTCCATCAAATCCAAAACATACATCTCTCTTCTCTTGATGAGGCTCAGAATACAAAATTCCAGTATTCCTTTTCTCATCTGCGCTTTCGTGTTTTCGATATTCATCCTTTGTTTTTTATATAGTTAATGATTGGTGTTCATCTTATTTTACATTGCAAATATACGAACAATCAAGTATTATGCAATACAAAGTAGTTAAATTTTAAAAAGAAATAAAATAAACCATTGATTATCAGTATTATTTTTTTTCGTTAAATTTGTTCTTAAATTACATCATTATGAAAAATTCTATTTTCATCTTATCTGCGATGTTTATTTTAGGTGCATGCAGCAGTGATTCAGCTCAAAAAGCAACAGAAAAAATAAAAAACGCATACAGTGATGGTCTCCGCAAAACCTTTATAGAAGAAGGCGTGAAATCTTGTATCGAAAATTCTGGATTAAAAGAAAGTGAGGCAAGGGAATATTGCGAATGTGCGATGAACAAGCTTAATGAGAGCCTCAGCAATGATGAAATTGTTGATATATCTATGGATAATCCTCCCAAAGATTTGGATGAACGCGTAGATAAAGCGATTGACAGCTGTATTGGAAAGTAGTTTTTTTCAATTGAGTATAAAAAAACAGAGACAAAAATGTGTGTTTTTGTCTCTGTAAATTATTTTATTAAACTGATTATCAAATTATTGAAATTTGACCAAGAATTTAATTTTATTTCCATTAGATGGAATCACTATCATTCCTTCTATGGATTGTGGCTTGATACCATCTTTATACGATATAAAATTTAATATAGTCTGATGAGAAACCTTTTCTTTTAAATTCTTAAAATCCTTTTCTACTCTATCATAAAAGATTGTTATTATCCTTATTTTTCCATTAGAATCTAACTCAACCTTAAAATTCAATTTATCTGCAGAGTTTACACCTATATTTTCTTTGGTCTGCTTTCTACCTGCCTTAAAAAACCAGACATTAGGCGTATCTGATAAGCAATAAAACTCACTTAAAATTTTCTGTTTATCAAGTGAAAGAGCATAGTAAAAATTGATGATTCCATATAATTGATTTAAAAATTTATGTACTATTTCTCTATCTTCCTTGTTCAAATTTTCATTTATCTCTGTTTTTCTCGGAACAAATTTTTCATTATATTCTGTCTCTCCACTAAAAAAAGTTACACTGTTCTCCTTAATATATTCACCAGAAAAAGAAATTTGAAGGGATTGATATAAAGTATTTTTCCCTAATGCTTTCTGATAATTTTCAAAGTTTTTATCACTTTCTTCTGTTAAATTTATTTCATCTATATTTTTTATAGTTCTCTGCTCTTGAGCTTTCCCTAAAAACATAGAAATAAAGAAAACTATCACAAAATATGGTTTCATCTTTTCAATCTATTTTTTTCTTGCACTAAAATTCCCAAGTAGCTGTCACATGTGTAGAATTTGTATATCCTCCCTCTTTTGTTGGAATATCATTAGAAGAAAATCCTAAATGATTTTTAATCCAGTTCCATGCTCTCCCTATCCAACTGCCACCAATAACACTTACCATTTCTTCTTTACTCAGTTCTTGTAAATTCAATTTGTCTAAATTCATTTTTGTACATTTTTTAAAATTAATAATTTATTAAAAACACTTAACAAAATCTTTATTTACACTTAATTTTATTAAGATAAAAGTTATAAAATAGAGTTTATTCAAAACTAATATTAAATATTATTTTTTCGTTAGTAGATGGATTGAGAATATTACCTTTTATATGTTTCATCTTATATTCTTTATCTATTCTACTTAAATGTATTTCTATATAATGAGAAGAAGATACTTTTCCATTTTTATTAAAACCATTAGATGTATCTGAAAAAGTAAATATCTGTCGCACCATTCCTTCATTATCCAGCAGGATTTCAAAGTTTATTTTATTAGATATATTTGTGGCTAATTTTTCTTTGGCTTGTTTATTTATCTTAAAATTCCATTGATTATCTCCATTTTGTATACAATAAAAGTTATTCAAAATACTATTTTTATCTTGAGAAAATGAATAATAAGTATAAGCAAGGTTGTATATTTGATTGAAAAATTTGTGTAGAGTGCTTTTATCCTCTTTCTTTATATTTTCGCCAAAATGGATATTGTTTAAAAACAGATCATTTTTATATTTTGCCGTACCAGTAAAAGTTATAGAATCCTTATCCTTTCGATGAAAAACCCCACTGAATTTTATATGATAAGATAAGTTTATCTTATTTTTATTAAGTTTTTTACGATAGTTATTTAAGTTTTCTAAACTTGCTTTATCCAAATCCAATTCTGCCAAAGTCACAGAATCTTGTTTTATTTGGCCAAATAAAAAACTATTGAATATCAGTAAAAAAATTATATTAAATCTCATTTTTATATTTAATTTAGATAAGGGAAGAAATATATTTTCTTCCCTTAATTAATTAAAGATCAATAGTTAATACTGTTACATGAACTTCTCCTTCTCTTGGAGCACCATTCTCACTTCCTGTAAAATTTTTTTTAATTCGATCCCATACTCTCCCAATCCAACTACCACCAGTAACACTCACCATTTCTTCTTTACTCAATTCTTGTAAATTCAATTTGTCTAAATTCATTTTTGAACATTTTTTAAATTAATAATTTATTAAAAACACTTAACAAAAACTTGTGCACATTGATTTCTTTTTGGAACAAAGATGAGAAGAACTTTTTATAAAACCTATTCCTATTGGAATAATTTATTCTAATAGGAATATTTACTATATCTTACTGAAAATCAAATATATAAATTTATATATTCTTTTTTTTAAATCACATATCACCTCATAAAAACAAGTTTGTTTTCTGTGGAAAGTTCATCATTTAAGAGATATCCTTCTTCGCCAAAGGCTTTCAGCTCTTCCAAGGAACGAACATTGTTTTCTGCACAAAAGCGCACCACCAGACCTCTGGCGTGTTTCGTATAAACCACTATAGTTTTGGGCTTCCCTGTTTTCATTTCATAAAAGTCAAAATCAACCACTTGAGCATGGAGTTTTTTACGATTTACTACTTTAAAATATTCATTACTTGCCAGATTGAGCAGAAGTTCACCTTCATTTAGCTCAGAATTAAGCTGTTTCGTAATCTTTTCCGACCAAAATTCGTATAAATTTTTATACTTATCAAACTGAAATTTTCGCCCCATTTCCAGTCGATACAGCATAATACAGTCAGAAGGCTTCAACAATCCATACAAGCCTGAAAGCATCCTATAATGCTCCTGCAAATAATCAATCGCCTTTTTATCCAAACTCTGGGCATCCAACCCGCGATAAACCTCGCCTGTAAAAGCCAACAAGGCTGGTGCGGACTCATTTTCGGCTGGATTTTTCTTCCAATTTTGGTTTCTTTCCCAGTTTTCATCGGCTAATTTTGGTGAAAGCTCCATAAGTTCCGCCAAGAAATTAGGTGTTTTTTCCTTTAAATAAGATTGAATAAAAGCCGAATCCTCTATAAACTGAGGCTCTGTAGGCTTTATAAATTCTGAATAAACCCCAACTTTCATCAATTTAGCTGGGGAAGTAAGTATTTTCATATTGATTTTTTCATTAAATTTTTTCAAAACGGAAATTCTCTCCAAGATAAGCCTGTCTTACCTGCGGGTCATTCGCCAAATCTTCTGGAATGCCCTCTTTCAAGATTTTTCCTTCGAACATGATGTATGTTTTATTAGTAATAGCAAGGGTCTGCTGGACATTGTGGTCGGTAATAAGCACCCCTATATCCTTTTTTACAAGGGAGCGGATGATTTTCTGAATATCCTCGACCGCAATAGGGTCTACCCCCGCAAAAGGCTCATCCAAAAGGATAAAATCTGGATCGGTTGCCAGACATCGGGCAATTTCCGTTCTTCTTCTCTCCCCACCAGAGAGCAGGTCTCCCCTATTTCTGCGCACATGCTGCAGGGAAAACTCATCCAAAAGCTCTTCTAATCTATTTTTCTGCTCACTTCCTGATTTATTAGTCAATTGTAAAACCGATAAAATATTATCTTCTACTGACAATTTTCTAAAAATAGAAGCCTCCTGCGCCAAATATCCCACGCCTTTCTGTGCTCTTTTATACATCGCATCCTGTGTGATATCCTTTCCGTCCAAGGTTATCTCGCCAGAAGTAGGTTTTACCAGCCCTACTATCATGTAGAAAGTAGTGGTTTTTCCAGCTCCATTCGGGCCCAGAAGCCCTACTATTTCGCCTTTTTTCACTTCTAAACTTACCCCTTTTACTACTTTTTTAGGGCCGTATTCTTTTATCAAATTGTCTCCTCGTAAAATCATGAAACAAAAGTAATATTTTTAATTTAATACATCTTATTTTTGGAATGGTTTTTGTAAATTTATAGTTGAAATTTATTTTTAATTATTTTTTGTTTTTAGTATTTTTTGATTATTTTTGTAGGAATAAAAAATTGATTTTGGAAGTATGAGGAAATTTTTATTTTTGTTTTTTTTCAGTATTATAGGTTTTGGGCAGATGGAGGCTCAGAGTTTTCAAACAGGAAAATCATCACAAACGGCGAATGATAAGGAACTTATCGCTTATCCGAACCCTGCGAAGGATTTTTTATACCTAAAAACTTCTGACCCTAATGTAAAAATAAAATCTGCTACATTTTATTCCATTTTGGGAAATGTAGTAGCAGATGTCCAAATCAACGCTAACTACTCAGAAATAAGAGTAGACAGGCTGAAACAAGGGAAATACCTAATGAGATATGTGCTGAGTAACAACACACAAAAAATCATTCAAGTAATTAAACAATAAAACAAAAACTTCTCTTTAAAAGGAGAAGTTTTTATTTTATATCAATTTACTTAAACTTTTTGCTGTTTCTCTCTGCTGAAAATTATCCAATCTTTTTTTTATCTGCATGATAATAATAGGAGTCAGAACAGCTATACCCAGTCCTATCAATGTCTTTTTCATGGAAGGTTTTACTCTTTTTAAAAGTGCATTGGTAAGCAGCTTAGCAGAACCTGCCTCCAAAGAGGGAAGCAAAAATTTATTCGCCAAAAAAGAAGCATTTTGGACTAAACCAGAATCCATCATTCCGCCTAAATATTTCTCTGTAACTCCATTAGTAATCACCCCTAAGGTTTTTCTCGGGTTTTCAAAACTCAGCACAGATTCTATTTCTTTGATTTCTGTTTTGAGTTCTTCTTTTTGATTTTTTAAATCTTGAAAATTCTTTATTTTTCCCATCTTATTCCTCATTGTAAATAATATTCACCAAACGCTCTTTCATATTTTCTATGATATTTTTCTTCTGAGAAAAAACTACCAACAAACCTACCAAAAATATGCTCGCCATGATAAGCATCCCATAAGCATAATTTCCCAGCAAATTACCAATCACAAGCCCCAGCCCCAGACAGAAAAACGCAAAAAAACAAATTCCCAAAGTGACCATCAGCAGGATATACACTGCCATACTGAGCACTTTGACAGAAGTTTCTGTCGTTTCCAGTTTTAAGAGACTGATTCTTTTTTCTATATAATTTTTAAACAAGCCTATCATTTTCCTTTCTCTTTTGAAAACTAAAAGGGGACTTTTATAAATCCCCTCTTTTAAATCATCTTACTATTAAATTTCTGTGTCTTTTGGAGACTAACTATTTTTTTTATAGTTTTCATAGCTTTCTTTCACATCAGCTACTACTTTCTCTGCTCCTTGTTTTACTTTTCCAGAAATGTTCTCATAGCGCTCTAGAGCCTCATCTCTAAAATGCTCATAATGATCCAAAGCTTCATCTCTCAAATCTTCAGCTTTTCTTCTTAATTTTCTTCTAGTTTCTACTCCTTTTTCTGGAGCAAATAATACACCTAGTAACGAACCTATTGCTGCACCTGCTAATATACCTAGCACAATACCTGAATTTCTTTCTCTTGACATTTTAGTAATTTTTTTAAATGTTAATATTTATCTCTGAATAGCCCTTTGCTATTACTTAGGTAAAAATACAATAAATATACCAAACAAACAATTTTTTTCTGTTAATTATTTCTTAATGTATGATAAAATCAAATCTATAGTTTCTTCTTTATTTAGGTTTGTATTATCTATAAGTATCGCATCTTCAGCCTGTTTCAGTGGAGAAATTTCTCTTTCGCTGTCTATTCGGTCTCTTTCTATGAGATTTTGTTTCACTTCTTCTATAGTAGTCTCTATACCAAGGCTTTGCAGCTCCAAAAATCTTCTCCTTGCGCGTTCATTTGCACTTGCAGTAAGGAAAAATTTATAGTCTGCATTGGGCAGAACCACCGTTCCTATGTCCCTGCCATCCATAATCACGCCTTGTTTTTCTGCAATATCCCTTTGTAAAACCACCAAACGCTCCCTCACTTCGGGCTGTTTTGCTATAAAACTAACATTATCAGAGACTTCTGTAGTACGGATTTCCTTACTTACATTTTCTCCATTTAGATAAATTTCTAATTTTCCGCTATTTTCTCTAAATTCTAATGAAATTTCATTCAAATTCTGAAGCAGTTTAGACAAATCTATCTCTTGTTTTTCGTTCTTGAAATTTCTCAGCCCAAAAAGCGTAATCGCCCTATACATAGCACCTGTATCGATATGGATAAGTCCCAAAGTATCTGCTACTACTTTAGAAATAGAACTTTTTCCTGTGGATGAAAATCCATCAATGGCTATAACCAAACCTTTCTTATTCATAAAGCCAAAATTAAATTTTATTATCTCATAATCCAAAATATTCTATTATTTTCTTTCTGATTTGTTTATATTTGCATGAATTTTTGGATGCTTTAAAGACTGAATCTTTATCAACCATAAAAATTAAAACATTATAAGACAATGAAATACAAACGAATTCTACTAAAATTAAGCGGAGAAGCCCTTATGGGAGACAAACAATATGGTATTGATACTGAGAAGCTTAATGAATATTCCCAAGAAATCAAAAAAGTAGTGGACAAAGGCTGCGAAGTTGCCATAGTAATCGGCGGCGGAAACATCTTCCGAGGAGTTTCTGGAGCAGCTAAGGGAATGGATAGAGTTCAGGGCGACTACATGGGAATGCTCGCTACGATAATCAATGGAATGGCTCTACAAGGCGCTTTGGAGGACATCGGTTTGAAAACCAGACTTCAGACAGCCATAGAAATGGACAAAATAGCAGAGCCTTTCATCAAGAGAAGAGCCGTAAGACACTTGGAAAAAGGAAGAGTGGTCATCTTCGGAGCAGGAACAGGAAACCCTTATTTCACTACGGATACAGCTGCTACGCTCAGAGCCATAGAAATAGGCGCTGATGTAATTCTGAAAGGAACTCGTGTAGATGGTATCTACGACAGCGACCCAGAGAAAAACGACAATGCTATGAAATTCAATAGCTTATCATTCAATGAAGTTATTGAAAAAAACCTTAAAGTAATGGATATGACTGCCTTTACTCTAAGCCAGGAGAACAATCTCCCTATCATTGTCTTTGATATGAATAAAGAAAATAATCTCCTGAAAATAGTAGAAGGAGAAGATATAGGAACTATCGTAAACTAAATGTGTAATTTATCAAATTTTCAATATACAATGGAAGAATTAGAACTTATCATAGCATCTGCTAAACAAGAAATGGATGCAGCGATAAAACATTTGGATCACGCTTTCCAAAAAATCAGAGCTGGTAGAGCTTCTACAGCTATGGTACAAGATGTAATGGTGGAATATTACGGAGCGATGACACCGCTTTCGCAGGTTGCCAATGTCTCTATCCCTGATGCCATGACCATCTCTATCCAGCCTTGGGACAAAAACGCCATAGGAGCGATAGAAAAAGCAATTATCGTTTCTAACCTTGGTTTTGCACCTTCTAATAACGGCGAAAATATCATTCTAAATGTACCGCCGCTAACGGAAGAAAGAAGAAAAGAATTAGCAAAACAAGCCAAAGCAGAAGCGGAACAAACGAAAGTAACCATCCGTAACGCAAGACAAGAAGCGATGAAAGACCTGAAAAAATTAGACGGAGTTTCTGAGGATGTTATCAAAGATACAGAAAGTAAAATTCAGGAATTGACTGATAAATATGTCAAAAGTTCTGATGAACACTTGAAAGTAAAAGAAGCAGACATTATGAAAATATAATGCAAAATCGGTCTTTTGGGAGACCGATTTTTATTTTATAACAACAGTAGATTGATATCATTAAATTTAAGCCTAAATTTATCACAAACCAGCTGTTTGGTATGGCGGCCTTTGTACATATAAAATCCTTGTCTGCAGTCGTTTCCTAATTTTAATACATTTTCTAAACCGCCTTCTTCATTGATTTTCAGAAGATAGCTCAAAAAGAAATTACTAATGGCTTTGCTGGTTGTTCTTGGAATTTTGGAAGTCAAATTCGGTAATCCAGAATGCAAGATTCCGTGCTTCTCCACATAAGGTTTCTCAAAATCAGTAACTTCCGTAGTTTCCACACATTTCCCTGTATCTATAGTCAAATCTACGATAACACTTCCCTGCTTCATCAGCGTTACCATTTTTTCTGTCACAATAGGCGGCATATTTATTCTCGGAATAGTTCCTATCAGCACATCGGCTCTTCGGAGGCTTTTAGTCAGTTCCTTTGGGTCTATCATCGAAGTTGAAATTCGGCTGCCTATGGAATTTTGGATATTTCTAAGTTTGGATAGAGAATTATCAAAAACCCTCACTGTGGCACCCAGCCCTATCGCTGCTCTCACCGCATATTCTCCCACAATATCCGCTCCCAAAACCACCACTTCCACAGGGCGCACTCCTGTAATTCCGCCCAGCATAAGCCCTTTCGAAACAGCAAGCATCTCCGATGCACAAAGCACTGACATTCCGCCTGCTATCTCGCCTATCAGCTTTACCAGCATCTGCTCTTTATTTTCATCTTCTATGAACTCGTAGGCTATGGCATTGATTTTCTTTTCAGAAAGTTTTTTGAAATACTCTTTTTCTCTAAGATTAATCTGTAATGCACTGATGATATAAGAATTAGACTTTAACAATGCTATCTCTTCCAAAGAAGGCGCACTTACTTTCAGCACCAAATCCTGCTCAAAAGCCTTAGCTTTATCCACGATAAAAGCTCCTGCTTCAGAATACTCCAAATCACTGAAAAACGCCTTTTTTCCCGCATCAGACTCTATCATGAGTTTATACCCACACTGCGTCAAAACCTGCACAGCATCGGGAGTTATCGGCACTCTGTTTTCGTTCAGAGAGGACTCTTTCGGAACGCCTATAGTCATGATTCCGCCTTTCTTTATCACTTCCAGCCTTTCCTCTTGCGGTACCAGCTCTTTCTCGATAAAAGGAGTAAAAACACTACTGTTCATGGGATATTTTTAAAACTATTTATTACAGTCAATCATTTTTTGATGAAAAGGAAATCTTCCTTGTGCTTCCTGTATTTTCTATTTTCATCTCGTGGTATGGGATGTCATAGAGTTCCTCTTCATAAATCTCTGGCCACTCTATAATGGACAAAAATCCGTTGTCTATATACTCCTCTATCCCAATGTCTTGGATTTCTTCCACACTTTTCATTCTATAAAGGTCAAAATGAAACACCTTGCCTTTTGGTGTATTATATTCATTTACAATGGAATAAGTGGGAGAATCCACACCATCTGCGCTTCCCATTTCCTCCAGCAGATATTTGGTAAAAGTGGTTTTCCCTGCACCCAAATTGCCTTTTAACAGCAAAATATTGTGCTTCAAATATGGAAGAATGCTTTTTATAACTTCTTTCCAGCCATCCAAATTATCAATCTCAAAATCCATTACATAAAACTTATTTTCAAAGATAAATATTTTTCTATTAAGAATCGAATAAATTTAGGTCAGACTTTAAATTTATCTTCGCAAATCAAGTAATACTTTTACAATAGTTACTGCATATTTACTCAAATGACATATCAGACAAAACATAATATCTTTCACGAACAAGCTTTCCCTTAATAGGGGAAAATAAAGTCTGATAAAAAACTATAGTGTCGCCTTTTATTTCTCCTTTTTCTCTAAAATAAGTCCCTTGCTGAGAGCATAACAAAATACTCTATTTTTATCTTATTCCCCTCTGTCCTCCAATAGCCGATGTTCCTTGCTTTTTCCCATTTTTTATTTTCAACATCGGACTCTTTCAGCGCGTACCCATCTTTGGAATAGAAATACATCAACCTCCCATCAGGGTAAAAACTATACCAAACCCCACCAAATATTGGTTAATATAAACTCTATTATAAGTCAGTTTATTCGTTTTCTTAAATGGAGTTTTGAGCAGTTTAAAATTAGGATGCTTCGGTCTGCACATTCCATCTACTACATGCCCTTGTTGTATCAAAAAACAAGAGTTAGACAATAATAAACTCCAACAAATAATAATGCTAATTTTTTCATATTCAAATCCGCTTTTGAATTACAAATAAATTTGCCTTTTCCTAAAGCATCTATATTAACTTTTCATTCCTTACAAAGTTAAAATTTCACTCAATATTAAGTCAAAATTAATAACTTTCCTATAATCAAAGCAATTCAATGAAGATTTTAAAACCTAAAACCATTAAA
>CAUQBH010000020.1:0-14012 GCA_963516675.1 uncultured Flavobacteriaceae bacterium
CTGCTTTGGGGAACGCCTGCAAATGGTCGTTCAGTTCTTGGATTTCTTCTCTTGAGTTCATTAGGTTTAATTTTTAAAATATTAAAATTTTAGTTCTGCATTTACTTTTCTTACAGCATCAGCAGAGGCATGGAATTTCTCTTTTTCATCTTCATTTAGAGACAGTTCCATTATTTTTTCTATTCCATTTCTACCAATGATACACGGCACGCCTATGCTGACATCCTGCTCGCCATATTCCCCCTCCAAAAGGGCAGAACAAGGTATCATTTTCTTTTGGTCAGACAGGATAGAATGCACCAGCGAAGCCACTCCTGCCCCAGGAGCATACCATGCAGAAGTCCCCAAAAGTTTCACCAAAGTAGCCCCACCTAGTTTGGTTTCTTCCACTATGCTGTTTAGTTTTTCTTTATTCAAAAATTCTGCTACACAGATACCATTTCTAGTCGCTTTACTGATGAGAGGAAGCATCCCTGTGTCCGTATGAGCAGCGATCACCATACCATCCACATCGGAAACTGGACATCCCAGAGCCTCCGCCAGACGATATCTAAATCTCGCTGTATCCAGCGCTCCTCCCATACCTATGATTCTGTTTTTAGGAAGTTGGAATTTCTTATGAACAAGGTAGGACATGGTATCCACAGGATTGGTCACCACGATGATAATAGCATTAGGAGAGTATTTTAGTACATTTTCTGTAACTTCTGACACGATATCCGCATTTACTCCTATCAGCTCCTCTCTGCTCATCCCTGGTCTTCTAGGCATCCCAGATGTGATGACTACCACATTAGAATTTTCTGTCTTGGCGTAATTGTTAGTCACACCTATGATACGAGTTTCAAAGCCCTCCACAGCAGACATCTGCATAAGGTCCATCGCCTTCCCTTCAGCAAAACCTTCTTTTATGTCCAATAATACCACCTCACTCGCAAAATTTCGCATTGCTATATATTCCGTGCAGCTCGCTCCCACTGCTCCCGCTCCTATTACTGTTACTTTCATTTTTAATATTAAATTTAAACTCACAAATTTAATAATTATTCATTACTCTCCTAATTAATCTCAACCATTGAGAAAATCTATTTTAAGATTTCATAAGTTTTTTGAAGAGAATTTCTTATCATTGCATGATTTTAGTTTTTACAAATTATGCAAAAAGAATTTTTAAACCATCTCAGCAGTGGTTACAAAAACCGAAAATACGACTTGGATAAACGAAAAATAGAAAAATTCATCGATTCTTTTTTTCGTTTCGTCTTCTTTTTAGAATATCAAAGATGTAATTCTGAAGCGGAAATTCACCTCAGATTAGAAAGTTTTAAACTTGAATTTCAGCAAATTATCAATTCTGTAATAGAAGACCCTGATATGAAAGCAAAAGCTGCTAGCTGCTTTTTTGAGGCTGTTCCGCATGTTTACAACCTACTGGAAAAAGACGCCCAGTTCATCCTAGACAATGACCCTGCCGCTACTCATATAGAGGAAGTAATGGTTTCTTACCCAGGGTTTTATGCTATTTCTATTTATAGATTTGCTCACCAGCTGCATCTACAAGGCGTGCCGCTCATCCCAAGAATCTGGACAGAGCTGGCACACAGCAAAACAGGGATAGACATCCACCCTGGCGCTACCATCGGAGAATGTTTTTTCATAGACCACGGAACAGGGATAGTGATTGGTGAAACGACTGTGATTGGCAATTTCGTCAAAATCTATCAGAATGTAACTCTCGGAGCCTTAGCAGTTTCCAAAGATATCGCCAACACAAAACGCCACCCTACGATAGAAAATAATGTAACGGTGTATGCCAACACCACTATTTTAGGTGGAAATACTATCATTCGGGAGGGTTCTACCATCGGCGGAAATGTCTGGCTTACAGAGAGTATAGAGCCATATAGTTTAGTATATTATAAAAACAAAACCATCATCCGAAGTAAAGAAAAACCAAACGAACCTATTAATTTTTCTATTTAAAAATTTGCATTTTTAAAAAATATTATTAGATTTGCATTCATATTTATTCCAAAAGAGATGACAATAGTAAAAAACAATATGATGTGTTGCTATATTATAACGACTTCAGTTTTTCTGAGAGCGTAGCAATGCTGTATTGTTATTCATATATAGAGGGCTGAAAGATTTCAAGCTCTCTTTTTTATTTTTAATAATTTTTTAAATCAATCATATTATGAAATTCAACAATGTATTAGAAACCATCGGCAAAACGCCAGTAGTAAGGCTAAGTAAATTATTCCCAAACCATAATGTTTGGATAAAACTAGAAAGAAGCAACCCAGGAGGAAGCGTGAAAGACAGAATCGCTCTAGCCATGATAGAAGCGGCGGAAAAAGAAGGGAAAATCAATAAAGACACTAAAATCATAGAACCTACATCAGGAAACACAGGAGTAGGTCTTGCTATGGTAAGCGCTGTGAAAGGATACGATTTGACTTTGGTAATGCCAGAAAGCATGAGCGTAGAGAGAAGAAAACTAATGTCTGCTTATGGCGCAAAAATCGTCCTTACGCCAAGAGAATTAGGAATGAAAGGAGCGATAGCAAAAGCTCAGGAATTGGCTGAAAAAGAAAGTAACACTTGGATTCCTCAGCAGTTCGAAAACGCTGCCAATCCAGAAATCCACCGTAATACTACAGCTCAGGAAATTCTAAATGATTTCTCAGAAGGTGTAGATTACTTCATCTCGGGAGTTGGAACAGGAGGGCACATTACGGGTATTTCAGAGATTGTAAAGCAAAAATTCCCTCAGCTCAAAGCTTTTGCCGTTGAACCAGAACAGTCCCCTGTCATCAGTGGCGGCGCACCTGGCCCACACGCTATCCAAGGAATCGGTGCTGGTTTTATCCCTGCTGTTTTGAATACAGAAATTTTAGAGGGCGCTATCCTAGTTGGGAAAGAAGAAGCGTTTAGTTTCGCACAAAGATTAGCAAAAGAAGAAGGAATTTTAGGTGGAATTTCCACAGGAGCTTCACTCGCTGCTATTGCTAAAAAATTAGGAGAAATCCCACAAAATGCTACTGTTCTGACCATCAACTACGACACAGGAGAAAGATACTGGTCTGTGGATGGACTTTTCGAAGAGAATATAATTTCAGAATAAATTTTGTAAAACCTTTCCTGTTGGAAAGGTTTTTGTTGTCTAAGGGCTAAGATATATGTATATTTACCAAAATTTATTAAAAATGAGAATTATTGTTAATTTGATTATCACCGCTGCAGTTGCCTATTTTCTACCAAAGGTGCTTAGCGGAGTGCATTTCTTAGACTTCAGTTCGGCTGTGATTTTTGCAGTGGTTTTGGGATTGCTGAATATTTTCCTAAAACCTATCCTGAATATCATTAGCTTTCCTGTATCGCTGATTACTTTTGGGCTTTTTTCACTGGTTGTGAATGCTATCGTGGTTTCTGTTGCGGATTATTTCGTGGATGGAATGGTAATCGACGGATTTGGCTGGACTCTAGCTTTCAGTGTTTGTTTATCTATTCTGACCTCTATTTTGTCAGTAGATGAAGATTAGAATCTGCCGATATTTTTTAAGAAAAACATTATCTTTGCCAATTATTTAACAAGAATATGGAAGAAGAAAAAAAAACACTCAATTTCATTGAGCAAATTATAGAAGAAGATTTGGCTAACGGACTCAGCAGAGACAAAATTCGTTTTCGTTTTCCGCCAGAGCCCAACGGCTACCTGCACATAGGACATACCAAAGCAATATGCATCAACTTCGGTTTGGGCGAGAAATATAGCGCTCCTGTGAACCTTCGTTTCGATGATACCAACCCTGAAAAAGAAGAACAAGAGTTCGTAGATTCTATCAAGAAAGATGTGGCTTGGCTCGGCTTCAAATGGGATAAAGAACTCTATGCATCAGACTATTTTCAGCAGCTCTATGACTGGGCTGTGCAGATGATAAAAGATGGCAAAGCGTACATAGATGAGCAGTCTTCAGAAGTTATCACGGAACAAAGAAAAAACCCTGCAGAACCTGGGATAGAATCTCCATTCCGAAACAGACCCGTAGAGGAATCACTAAATCTATTCGAGCGAATGAAAAATGGCGAGTTCGAAGAAGGAACGATGTCTCTTCGTGCCAAAATAGATATGACTTCGCCTAATATGAACATGCGTGACCCTGTGATGTATAGAATCCTAAAAAGACCACACCACAGAACTGGCACCACTTGGAAAATTTATCCTATGTACGACTGGGCTCATGGAGAGAGTGACTACATAGAGCAGATTTCGCATTCTCTTTGTTCATTGGAATTTGAGAACCACAGACCGCTTTACGACTGGTATCTTGACCAAGTCTATACGGAAGGAACTATCAGAAACAAACAGCGAGAGTTTGCCCGAATGAATGTAACCTATATGATTACTTCTAAAAGAAAACTCCAAAGGCTCGTTGCCGAAGGTGTGGTTACAGGCTGGGACGACCCGAGAATGCCTACTGTTTCTGGGCTTAGAAGAAAAGGCTACACGCCTGCGGCTATCCGAAATTTCATTGAGAAAGTAGGTGTAGCGAAAAGAGAAAACTTAATCGACATTCAACTGCTGGAATTCTGCGTAAGAGAAGATTTAAACAAAACTGCCAAGAGAATGATGGTGGTGATGAATCCCGTAAAACTGATTATAGAAAACTACCCAGAAGGCAAAGAAGAATGGCTGGAAACTGAAAACAACCCAGAAGATGAAAACGCTGGAATGAGAAAAGTTCCTTTCTCACGAGAGCTATACATAGAGAGAGAAGACTTCAAAGAGGAAGCGGACAAGAAGTTTTTTCGTCTGAAACTCGGTGGTGAGGTAAGACTAAAATCAGCCTACATCATCAAAGCTGAAAGAGTAGAAAAAGATGAAAACGGCGAGATTAGGACTATCTACGCTACCTATAATGAAAAATCTAAATCTGGAAGCGGAACAGAAGAAAGCCTAAGAAAAGTAAAAGGAACGCTGCACTGGGTTTCTGCAAACCACGCCCTGCCTGTGGAAGCGAGAGTTTATGACAGACTTTTCACTACCGAACAGCCAGATGCAGAAAAGGAAACAGATTTCCTAGAGTTTGTAAATCCTGAATCTCTGAAAGTGGTAACTGCCTATGCAGAACCAGAACTAAAAGATGTGAAAGTGGGCGAACCGCTGCAGTTCCAGAGAATTGGTTACTTTACCAAAGACCAAGACAGCACGGACAGCAAATTGGTTTTCAATAGAACAGTAACTCTGAAGGATTCCTACAAACCTGAAAACTAAACAAATGAAAAAATATTTTTCTTTTTGTCTTTTGGGGATTTTTATTTTTTGTTTTTCTCAACAAAATTTAAAAAGAGACATCACAAAGATTATACAAAGCAAAAATGCCCTTGTGGCAGTATCTGTGATGAACTCAAAAGGAAAAACAGAAGTAAATATTAACGGAAACAAAAAAGTTCCGATGCTTAGTGTGTTCAAATTTCACATTGCATTGGCAGTTTTGGATTTGGTGGACAGAGGTATTTTGGATTTGGAACAAAATATTTTTGTCAAGAAATCTGAACTTTTGGAGAATACTTGGAGCCCCATTCGTGATAAATATCCGAATGGCAATGTGAATATCCCTTTGAGAGAAATCATAGAATACACCGTTTCTCAGAGCGATAACAATGGTTGCGACATTCTGCTGAGGCTGATTGGAGGAGTTGATACTGTCCAGAAATTCATTGAGAGCAAGGGTATCAAAGATTTTGCAATAAAATACAATGAAGAAGAAATGAATAAGAATGGGAAATCCATCTACTCCAACTATACAACCGCAAACGCCTCCAGCAGGCTTCTGCAAAAATTTTATAATGGTGAGATAATTTCCGAGTCTTCCAGAGATTTTTTATTCAGAATCATGTATGAGACTTCTACTGGAGCAGACAGGCTCATATCCCTGCTTCCTCCAGATGTTATCGTTGCCCATAAAACAGGGACTTCTGGTATTGTATCTGGAATTCAGGCTGCCACCAATGATGTGGGAATCATCATTTTACCTGATGACGAATACTACACAATATCTGTTTTTGTGATAAATTCCAAAGAAAATACATCAACTAACGAAAAAATAATTGCTGATATATCAAAAACAGTGTGGGATTATTATTTTCGAAATAAATAACTAAAAATGAATCTTTTAGATAAAATAAAACAAAATCCTGAGGAAATATCATTCGATGAAGTGATTGCTTATATTGATGAGCATTATGACTTTGTCCCTACGGCTTTTCAGAATGGAGAAGTTCTCAACGAAGAGAACCAAAATAATGGCTCTTGCAAAATTTTTTCTTTTGCGAAAAAATTAGGTTTAAATGAGAAAAATACATTATTTCTGTTTGGTGATTTTTACAGAAAAGATGTTTTAGGAGATTTGCAAGGGACTAATCATCAGAACATTAGAAATTTCATGAAAACGGGATGGGAAGGAATCAATTTTCATCGTGAAAGTTTAATAGAAAAATAAAATATAATTAGATTAAAACTATAAAAAATGAAGAGAAAAATTCTTATCGCGGGACTATTCCTTGGAGGAGTAGCAGCCAGTAATCTATCGGCTCAGAAGTATCTTGGGCTGAGCAACAGTAACTATTCGGGAGTTTATGGGTCACAATACAACCCGGCTAAACTTACTGATGAGAAAGTAAAAGTAGCTGTTAATCTTGTGTCTGTGAATGGGCTGGTTAATAACGACTATTACAAGTTTAAAAATTTGAACTCTTTCGGTGGTTTCACACTAGATGAGCTAGGAAATGGAGCTTCTCACAATGGAGGAAATGGAGCTTTGATAAACTTGGGAATTGTAGGTGAAGTTTTAGGGCCGTCTTTCCAGTTTACAGTGAATAACAAATTAGGCTTCGGATTTTCTTCAAGAGTAAGACTTTTCGGTCAAGGGAAAAACATAAATTCTGCTTTCCTTAATGCCTTAAACGGGAATTTAGGAACTGACAACCCTGGTCTTGCTACTATTCCATTGGTTGATAATACAGGATTTGGTATCAATACCACTGCACTTACTGATTTAGGAGTAAAAGGTGCTTATGCTGTGATTGATAACAACGACCTAAAACTATCATTAGGTGCGAGTGTAAAACTATACAAAGGAGCTGGACTAAATAGATTCGAAAGTAATGGGCACAACTTAATCTATAACAATAACCCATCCAACCCTACTATCTCAGCAACTAACATTAATTGGGATCTTTATACTAACTTAAATCCTGAAAAATCATTAAACGACTATGGTTTTGGAGACTTCTTCGGTGGAGCGACAGGGTTTGGTGGAGATTTCGGTGCTGAATTGACTTTAAAAGAAGCATCTGGAGACAAACCTTACTTTTTAAAATTCGGTGCATCCGTTAATGACATCGGTGCTATCAAATACAATGATATTCGTAAACTGAGCATAAGAGGTGCTGGTTCTGCTATAGACCCTAACGAAATAGATATTTTTGACCTTAATGCCACTGCGGACTACCTTAGATCTAGAGGTTATAACACTACTCTGACTACATCATCTGTAAGCCAAGGTCTTCCTACTAACCTAAATCTATACGCAGACTATGCTATCACAAAAAGATTTTTCGTTAGTGCTAATGGTTTAATCAATTTAGCAAATACTAACTCTACTAACTCTTATTACCATAGTTTCGTAGGGCTTGTTCCTAGATTCGAGAGCAAATGGGTAGATGTATCTGTTCCTTTGACTTACAACTTTATGAGCCAAGATTTCAAACCAGGACTTGCTCTTAGATTAGGACCATTGTCAGTAGGTTCTGATGATTTGAAAATCTTATTCACTGAATCAAAAGGTGCTAATATCTACGCTGGACTTGGCTTCATACTATACAAAGGTAAAAAAGCAGAAGCTGTAGTTGCTGAAACTGACAAAGATACAGACGGAGACGGAGTTCTAGACAGACACGATGAATGTCCTACTGTTCCTGGACCGATAGAAAACAGAGGATGCCCTTGGGGAGATACTGATAATGACGGCGTTCTAGACAAAGATGACAAGTGTCCTGATGTTCCTGGACCAGTAGAAAACGATGGATGTCCTTGGAAAGATACAGACGGAGATGGAGTTCCAGATAAAGATGACAAATGTCCTACTGAGGCTGGATTACCAGAAAAACAAGGATGCCCTAAAACTCATGCTGACATCGCAGGTGAAGTTACTTCGGCTCTTAAAAATATTTTATTCAATCTAGGTAAAGCTACTCTAAGACCAGAGGCTGCTCCTAAACTAGATGACGCTGCTAAGATTATCAAATCTTCTAACGGAGGAACATTCTTAGTAATCGGACACACAGACAGAAAAGGAAATGCTGCCCTTAACCTTAGACTTTCTAGAGAAAGAGCTGCTGCAGTAGTTAAAGCCCTTGAAGAAAGAGGTGTAGACCACAGCCAGTTAAAATCAAAAGGTGTAGGCTTTGAATTCGCTGAAGTGCCTGTGACTGCTTCTGATGCAGAGAGAGAAAAAGACAGAAAAGTAGAAGTGAAATATGTAACAGGAAGCGAGTGGGATGCATTGACAAAATCTGATGTGCATGTTGCAACTCCTAAAAAAGCTACTGCAAAAAAATCCGTAGGAGCTAAAAAAGGAAAAACTGCTCACAGAAAGCCAGTTGCTAGAAAGAAGAAATAATCTAAATATTTCTATAGAAAAGGAACTCTAAAATAGAGTTCCTTTTTTTATTCCATCATTTTTAAAAATTCCTGCTCATCCAGAATGGTAATCGTGCCTATCTCCTGCGCCTTCTTGAGTTTGCTTCCTGCCTTCTCTCCCACTACTAAATAATTCAAGTTTTTGGACACTGCAGAGATGTTTCTTCCGCCATGTTTTTCGACCATTTCTTCCGCCTGTTCGCGGGTAAAAAGAGATAATTTACCTGTAAATAAAAAGGTCTTCCCTGCTAGATTATCTGACAATACCTGCGTGGATACTTCGCCTCTTTCCAGCTGGATTCCATACTCTTCCAGCCTTTCTATCAGCTTTCTGTTTTCTTCATTAGAAAAGAATGCCGCTATGCTTTCGGCTATTTTATCGCCTATATCTTCCACTTGGATGAGTTCCTCCACAGTTGCCCTGCTGAGTTCTTCTATCGAACCAAAATTCTTAACCAATTTCTTAGCGATGGTTTCACCGATGTGTTTTATCCCAATGCCGTAAAGCACCCTTTCAAAAGGAATTTGCTTTGATTTTTCTATCCCATCGATGATGTTCTGCGCAGATTTTTCCGCCATTCTTTCCAGAGGCAAGAGCTGTTCTTTTTTCAAGGTATAAAAATCAGCCACCGTTTCTATCAAACCTTCACAATAGAGCTGTTCTATAGTCTCCGAACCCAAATTTTCTATATTCAAAGCCTTTCTGGAAACAAAATGTATCATTTTACCGACCACCTGCGGAGGGCAGTGGATTTCATTCGGGCAGAAATGAAGCGCTTGGCTTTCTTCCTTTATCAGCTCCGTATCGCACTCTGGACAGCGGGTTATATAGTTAATCTGCGAAGACATCGCTTCCCTTTTTTCGGTATTTACGCCTACTATTTTAGGGATGATTTCGCCGCCTTTTTCTACATATACAAAATCATTTTCGTGCAAATCCAATTTCTTGATAATATCCTCATTATGAAGAGATGCCCGTTTCACAATAGTTCCCGCCAAAAGCACAGGTGACAGATTGGCAACTGGCGTGATGACTCCTGTTCTACCCACCTGATAATCAATAGACAAAAGCTGAGTTTCTACTTTTTCAGCCTTGAATTTATGAGCTGTCGCCCAGCGTGGCGACTTGGCGGTATATCCCAAAATCTGCTGTTGTTTCAGGTCATTGACTTTGATTACAATTCCATCAATATCAAAACCTAAATTCTGCCGTTCTTTATCCCAAAAATTGATAAAATCTTTCACTTCCTGTAATGATTTGCAGAGTTTGCTATACTGCGAAACCTTGAAGCCCACAGAACTCATCTTTTGGAGCAGTTCCCAGTGTGTTTTTTCTGTAACATCCTGTGCTACAAACTGATACAGCACCGCCGAAAGTCCTCTCCTGCTCACCTCCGTGCTGTCCTGCATTTTCAGACTTCCAGAGGCTGTGTTCCTAGGGTTCATGAAGATATCCAGCCCTTCCTGCTCCCTTTCCTGATTGATTTTATCAAAGGCTTTTCGTGTCAGATATATCTCGCCGCGCATGTAGAATTTTTCTGGAAAATCGCCATATAACTGCAGCGGAATGTCCTTTATCGTTTTCACATTGGAGGTGATTTCATCGCCCTGAAATCCATCACCACGAGTAACCGCCTGAACGAATTTTCCCTGTTCATAAAGTATGGAAATAGAAGCGCCGTCGTATTTCAGTTCGGTCACAAATTCTATTTCATCCGTTTCTAATATTTTTTTGGTTCGGTTATACCACTCCTCCAAATCCTCAAAATTATAAGAATTATCCAGCGAGTACATTCTAAACTCATGAGAAACCGTAGGAAAAACCTTGGTCACCTCTCCGCCCACACGCACCGTGGGAGAATTCGGGTCATAGAACTCTGGATTTGCCGCCTCCAAGGTCTGCAATTCTCTCAGTTTTTCATCAAACTCAAAATCCGAAATCGTAGGATTATCCAGAACATAATAATTATAATTGTGCTGATGAAGCTCTTTTCGGAGGTTTTCTATTTTTTCTTTTACATACATTTTCTGTTTTTTTAGTCTATTTTACTTCCTGTTTCTATTTCGTAAGGCTCTTTTCCCTGCTCAAAAATCCGTGTGAGCTGACTGCCCTGCACCGTGATTTCATCGCCTATTCTTCTAATCCAATTTCCTTCGCGAAGACCTACCACTTTGATATTATTTTGTGTCAAAAATTCTTTGATTCTGGTTTCTCTCGTTTCGCCATTGTGTTTCAAATCTGGATTTGGGTCAAGGTAATGAGGATTGATATTAAAAGGCACCAGCCCCATAGCCTCAAAACTCGGCGGATAGACTATCGGCATGTCGTTGGTTGTCTGGACGTTAAGCCCGCCTATATTACTCCCTGCACTGCATCCTAAATATGGCTTTCCTTTTTCTACATTTTCTTTCAGAGTTTTCATCAGATTTTTTTCATGAAGAGTTTTGACCAAAAGAAAAGTATTCCCACCGCCTGTAAAATACGCCTTTGCTGAGGCAATGGCCTCTTGTGGGTTTTCAAATTCGTGGATTCCTTTTATTTTTATGCCAATAGTTCCGAAAAACTCACGCGCCTTGTCCGTGTATTCTTCGTGAGAAATTCCGCTGGGTCTAGCGTAAGGAATAAACAAAACCTCATCTATTCCGTGATAAAGTTTCACAAGTTCTTCTCGTAAATATTCTAAATATTTTCCACCAAAAAGTGTAGAAGTGGATGCTAAAATAATGTTCATAATTGTTCTTTTTAAGCGTGTCCCAAAAGTAGTGTTTTTATGATTAAAAGTCAAAAAATGTAAATAAAAACGATTCACAAAAACTGACCTCTATCTACCGTAAAAGTTTCCCATCATAGTCTATCAGATAGCTTTCATAATTGAAATCCACCAGCTCTATTCCCTTTGGCGTAAGGGTAAAAGAAGGCGTACGCTCTATGGGCGACACAAAAATATCCTTGCCACTGAACTGCCAGAGGATTTCGCCCTGCCTATTAAGGCGTGATATCTCCACCTCGCCGTGGGTAATGTAATCATCTTGATAAGGCGCTATCTCAAAGCAAGTCGCCATATCTACCTGCGTATGCCAAAGGAGTTCTAATGTAGGTAAGAGCATACAAAATACCTCGTAGCCACAAGCTATCAGAAGTCTATCATTATCCAAAAGAATCCCTTTCTCATTGAGTACATTATAGGTATCAGCCACAAGCAATACTTTGCCAATGGGTTCTTCATTTTCATAGAGCCGAATGCCTATCAATTGGTCATAGTCGCCTACTTCACGGTCGTAAGGCTGGCGTTCTTGGTAACGAGTAAGGGCTTTTTGATTATCATCAAGATTGGTTTCATCTATAATCTCTATCTGATAAGAATCTTTATAAAGCCAAAGGGTATTTTTCATGGTGTGTTTTTAAAAGTTTTCTTCTATTACTTTTTCAACGAGTTCCTCTACTTTCTTAAGTTTCCCGTCAAAATATTTTTTATCTTCTATGATTTTTTCATAGATATCCTCTATGCTATGAGCGGGTGAGAGTATCCATAAACTATAAGGCTTTAATTGTACGGTGCCTATCTTCTGGAGGGAAGGCAGTATCGCTCCTAAATTTTTATGATTGAACCAACAATCGGTTTTGAGGGCAAAATCTTGGTTGTTTTTCCCACAAGGTATTTCACTTTTCAAAAAATCGTTCATTATAGGATAAGTAGGGGCTAAATATCGAGTAGGAGCAAAATGATACTCTATTTTTCGGGGAGTAACTTCTACAGCCGACACAAAGCATATACCATAACGCTCATCAATGGTTACCGCCAACACATCTCCTACTTCAAAATAAGGTGTTTTAGGTTTCTTTGGAGCAGGTTTAGCAAGAGGTTTGGGGTTGTCCTCTTGCAATTGTAGTTTGAGCTTATCAAGTGCTTTCTGTCGTTGTTTTTGGGCTTTGCTGTCTATCTCATTCCAGAGCGATGTTGCTCCTTGTTCTATGAGTTGCAAAGCTTTGGTGCGCACCTCATCGTGGGGGTAACCTATTTTCCAGAGAGCGTATGCAAAAGCCGTCCAATAGATTTCTGCAAAAAGTTCATCAATACAAAAATTAGTTTCCTCATTAAGCCAATCCTGTCTGATTTTTTCTATATCCTCACCGTCTTTATAACGCTCAGTGATATTGTTATAAATGTCATAGCCACTATCGCTATCTATTATTTTTATGCCGTCTATTGCCATAGTATTATGTTTTTAAGGTCGTATAATTGTTTCTTCTACTTTGCCTTTGATGATATTTTCAAGGGCGGTATAGAGGTCGCCTCCATAGAAATAGTGATAGGTTTTACGAGGCACCCAAGAGGTAAGGTCAAGCACACCCCATACACTACCTACACTATCGATACAGAGAACTTCATCGGCATTGACATCGCCAAAGGGAATAAGCTCGGTAACCCCTGCGTCGGATTCATAGTACAGCATCTCTTGGCGAGTAGGGAGATTTTGCGAATATATAAAAACCATATAGCCATCGCGGCGTTTGATATCCTTGTCGTCGAATATGGTAAGGAAAGTGACGAGTTCGTGAGGCAAATCATCATAACCTGCCTCGCGATAGCGCGCTTTGATAGTTTCGGTACGAGCGCGTCGCTCTTCTTTAGAAAGGGTATTGAGTAAGGTAATACCTTGTTTTTCTAAAAGGTTTTCTAATGATTTTTTTATCATAACTAATAAATATACTGGTCAATATCAATCCAGCCATTTAACTGGTGAAGTAGGTCAAGAGCAGAGGTATCAAAAGACAAAGCAGGGACTTCTTCATTGTATATATTTACACAAAATCGGAATAGTGCAGTGAGCTGATGTGTTTTGATAAAAGCTGATAATTCTTCCAAAAACGGATGCACTTTTTGCTCAAAAACAGCCAAACAATCACTTATATACAAAGTTTCCATAGACGCAAACTTATATTCCCAAAAAGTTTCTTCGCTAATGCGATGCTTCAAAGCATCTCCCTTATACGCCTGCTCTGTAGGAGGAAAACCTGTGATATGAGTAAGTTCTTCAAGGTCAAAATACTCGCCATAAACACAAAAAGTAAGACCAATATTGGTAAGTTTTTTTTTCATTGTTTTTCTATCTTTTTACCACTCGCGGTATTCATCGGTGATATCCACATCGTCGGCTAATTCCAATCCTGTTTTGCGGATAATGGTATTCATCCACTCGCAAAGTTCCTCGCGCTCCGTTGTTTCTATAAGTCCGTATTTGTCATTGATTTTATTGAGTTTTTTTACCAATTTGCCCATAGAGTTATAAACGGTAGTCGCAT